>NZ_JBXWSO010000013.1:0-64085 GCF_059613465.1 Ruegeria sp. SAZA006 | reverse complement strand
GCCGAAGCCGAAGCCGAAGCCGAAGCCGAAGCCGAAGCCGAAGCCGAAGCCGAAGCCGAAGCCGAAGCCGAAGCCGATCGGGTTACGGCAACCGATCAGCAATCTGAGGCCAAGCGAAGCGGGTTCATGCCGGCGCTGATTGGTGGCGTCATCGCGGCGGCGCTGGGGTTCGCCGCGGGACGCAGCGATCTGCTTTGGCCGGCAGGGTCCGATCCGTCCGAGGCGATTGCGGCGCTTGAGACCAAGGTGTCCGACCAGGCTCAGCAACTGGCTGACCTGAGCAAGCAATTGTCTGCAGTTCCCGACACGTCCGCTGAAATCGCGGCGCTGAGCGCGAAGCTGACGCCGATCGAAGGTGACCTTTCCGCGCTCAAATCCAATGTCGACGATCTGTCCGGCAAGGTTGACCCCCTAGCGCAACGCGTCGCACAGCTTGAGGCGCGTCCGTTGACCGATGCGGCCTCGCCCGAGACCGTTGCGGCCGTCGAGGCCGAGCTGAAAAAGCTGCAGGACTCACTGGCCGCCCAGCGTGCCGAAGTCGAAAAGATGGTCGCCGAAGCGCAAACCCTGGATGCGCAAGCCCAGGCCAGGGCACAGGCGGCAGAGAACCTGGCCGTGCTGTCCAAGATCCAGGGTCAATTGGATGCCGGCGCACCCTATGCCGATCTGGTGGCCCAGTTGCAGACCGGCGGTGTGCAGGTGCCAGAAGCCCTGTCCGCTCTGGCTGGCGAAGGTGTGCCAACACTGACGGATCTGCGCGAGAGTTTTGCGCCTGCCGCCCGAACTGCACTGGCCGATGCGCGCGAAGCCGACAAGGGAACGGGCCTTGTCGCCTTTCTCCAGCGGCAGACCGGTGCCCGGTCCGTCTCGCCAAAAGATGGCAATGATCCCGACGCTATCCTGTCACGAGCGGAGGCTGCGTTGGGCAAAGGTGACATCAGCACGGCTTTGACCGAGCTGGGCGCGCTTCCGGAAGCGGCGCAGCCAGCTATGGCCGAATGGATCGCGGCTGCCAAATCCCGCCAATCCGCGGTCGAAGCCGCCAATGCGCTTGTGACAAGCGTGAACTCGAACTGAGGGGCCTGCCATGCTCTGGTCATTGTTGAAGATCCTGGTTTTTGTCGCGATCGTCGGCCTTCTGGCCATGGGGGCAGGCGTTCTGATGGAAACCAGCGGTGGCATCCAGATCACCGCGATGGGAACCGAGGTCACGCTCAGCCCGCTGCAGTCGGTGATTGCGCTGGGCCTGCTGGTCCTGGCGGTTTGGCTGTTTTTCAAGCTGCTCAACCTGCTGATTGCGACCCTGAAATTCCTCAACGGTGATGAGACTGCCCTTTCGCGCTATTTCGACCGCAGCCGCGAGAAACGGGGCTATCAGGCGCTGGCTGACGGGTTGATGGCACTGGCCTCGGGCGAGGGGCGGACGGCCATGACGATGGCGCACAAGGCAGAACGGCTGCTGAACAAGCCGGAACTGACGAACCTTCTGGTGGCCCAGGCAGCGGAAATGGTCGGTGACACCAAGAAGGCCTCGGAAACCTATAAGAAACTGGTGACGGATCAGGCCACACGGTTCGTCGGCGTGCGCGGAATCATGAAACAGAAGTTGGCCGAGGGCGACGATGAAACCGCGCGCAAACTCGCCGAAAAGGCACTGGCGCTGAAGCCGCGGCATCAGGAAACGCAGGATGTGCTTCTGAAACTGCAGACCAAGGCACAGGACTGGGCCGGCGCACGGTCGACCCTGACCGCCAAGTTGAAGTCCGGCGCGCTGCCGCGTGATGTGTTCAAGCGGCGCGACGCTGTTCTGGCCCTGTCCGAGGCCAAAGGAATTCTGGATGAAACCGCCAGTGTCGAACAGCAGGAGCGCGCGATCGAGGCGAACCGCCTCTCACCCGACCTGGTGCCGGCGGCCGCCATGGCCGCACGGGCCTACATCGCCAAGGGCAAGCCGCGCGCTGCGACAAAGATTCTCAAAAAGGCATGGGAGGCGCAGCCGCATCCGGATCTGGCCCATGCCTTTGCCGAGATCGTGCCCGACGAAACCGCCGAGGAGCGGGTCAAGCGCTTTACGGCATTGACGCGCATCCATCCCGAACATCTGGAAACCCGCCTGATCCTGGCCGAGCTGAACATCGTCGCCGAAGATTTTCCCGAGGCCCGCCGGGCGCTTGGAGATGTGGTCGAGAAAGGTGCCGATGCCCGAGCCTATACCCTGATGGCTGCCATCGAGCGCGGCGAAGGGGCCTCGGACGCGGTGGTTCAGGGCTGGCTGGCCAAAGCGTTGAATGCGCCGCGCGGGCCGCAATGGGTCTGCGACAACTGCCATGACATCCAGGCTGAATGGGCGCCGGTCTGCCCCAACTGTCACAGCTTTGACACGCTCAGCTGGCAGACCCCCAAAACCCCCGAGATCGCCACGGCGACAGGTGTTCACATGCTTCCTCTGATCGTGGGGGCGTTGGAAGACCGCTCGGATATGGCCGAGGACGCCGAGATCGAGGATACCCCCGAACCTGAGATTGTCGATGCCAGCATGGCTGATCAGGCCCCCGAAGAGCCTGAGACCGAAGACGCCGGACCAAAACCCGCCTAGCGGGCGGTTTCGACGTCAAACGCGTCGTTCCACAGTTTGAACAACTCCGCCCGTCGGTTCGGGTCGCTGGCCACCAGCAGGGCAGGCGACAGAGGGATGAACCGTCGTGCGCTGGGCGTCAGTCCGGTCTCGGCCGAGTCTATCCGGGACACAAGCCCCGAGGTTGCGAGCAAGTCCTGCGCCCGGGCAGAGAGCAGGAAATCCAGCAAACGGGCTGCGGCGGCACTGTTGCCTGCATTCTTCGGGATCAGAAAGGCGCGGGACAGGACGAGGGTGTAGTCCTCGGGCAGGATCACCCCAACCGCGGGGTCCCGGGCATTCGCGACATAAGAGCCAAGCACGTTATAGGCGATCAGGAACCGGCCCTCGGCAACGTCGCGAATGATCTCGGCGGAACAACAGGTGGCGATGGCATCTATGCGCGCGAAACCTTCGATCAGTGACCCGAAGGTGGTGGCCTCGAGACTGTCTCCATAGGCAAACAGATACCCCAGCCCCGAGGCCGCGATGTCGTAGGTCGCCACGCGGCCGCGCAGCAGGTCGGGGCGGGTGCGCATCGCGTCCAGCAGGGCAAAGCGGCTGCGCGGCACCTCCAGATCGTCCAGACGATCCTTGTTGTAGACGATGACGGCGGGTTCGGTGGTGATTCCCCACAGCTCGTCCCGCCAGCGCCGGGCTGGGGGCAGGGCCTGCGTCAGGGCCGAGCTGTAGCGGTGGGCGCAGGCGGCATTCACCAACCAAACCATCTGCTGGACCGCCGAGGAGAACACCGCATCGGCCGGGCTGTCGCCGGTCTTGCAGGCCGTCTTGCTGTGCTGGAACAGCGCGTTCGAGCCCCATTGTTCATAGGTGATGGTCAGGTCGGGGTTTTGCGCCGCGAACTGCTCCATCACCGGCCGAATGATTCCGATATCCGTCGTTGAGCGCACCAGCAGGGGGTCGGGCCCGGTGCCGAATTCGGTCACCGCCTCCTGCGCAGCACTGCGGGAAGCGGGCATCAGCAGAAACAGGGTCAGCGAGATCAGAAACCGTATCATGCGCCTGTTCCTTCGGTGGCGGCCGGAAAGTTCAGCGATACGCGAAACCCGTCATCTGTGCGGGTCATCTCGACGGTGCCGTCAAAGGCCTCGGCGGTGGATTTGACGATCGACAGGCCCAGCCCGCTGCTGTCCTCGCCCGACCCTGCGTTGCGGTTGAACCGGTCGCCCAGCCGGGCAGAGACCGACGTTTCCGGCCCCGGGCCGCTGTCGCGCACCCACAGAACGGCGCGGCCACCGTCCAGGCTGGCGCCGATGCTGATCGGGGCCTTGCCGTGGCGCAGCGCGTTGCCCAGCAGGTTCTTGGTGGCCTCGCCCAGCGAAAACGCATCGCCCTGCACCCAGACCGGGTTTTCACCGATTTTCAGATGCACCTCGACGCCGGGGGCGATCACCTCGTGGTCGCTCTGCTCCAGCGCCTCGAGCGCCACTTCGCGCAGATCGACCGGGAGGCGCGGGGCGCTGTCGATGCGGTGGATGACCATCGCGCGCGACAAAAGCTGATCCAGAAGTTTCCCGAGCGACCGCGTACGGTTCAGCAGCCGGTCCAGCGCGCGGCGCCCGGCGGGGCTGTCGGGGTCCGCCTGCGCGATTTCGGCCTGCACCCGGATGGCCGCGACAGGGGTGCGCAACTGATGCGCGGTGTCGGCGATCAGGTTGCGCATCGACAGAACCTGCCTGTCCAGCCGCCCCATGAATCGGTTCATCGCCGCGATCATGACCTGCAATTCGCGCGGCAGACCGTCGCTGGCCACGGGCGTCAGGTCATAGGGGTCACGGCGGATCAGGTCATCCGACATCGCCTCGAGCGGGCGCAGCGCCGAACGGGTGACGAACCACGACATGATCAGTAGCAACGCGCCGGCAACCGCCATCGGCAGCAGGGCATCCAGCATCAGCCCGGCGGTCATCGCGCGCCGTGCCAACAAGGTCTGGCCGACCACGATTTCGACTTCGCCGGAAAAGTCGCGCTCGGCGAACAGGCGGGGCACACGGACGAACCGGGCTGGTTCCCCGTTCAGGTCTGCCGCGAAATACTGGGCCGACTGGCTGAAGGGCTGCGGGGGCGCGATCACAGTGTCCGGGTCCAGCCCGGTGATAAAGCGCCCGTCGGGCCCGCGCACCGCGTAATAGATCCGGTCATCCGGGGCCTGGGCCAGAAGCTCAAAGGCCGAAACCGGCAGGTCGACGATGGGCTGGCCGTCCTGGATGCGCACGGATTCGGCGATGTCGCTGGCGGCGCCCAGCAGCAGCCGGTCATAGGCCTGACGGGCCGCCAGCCGCCCGTTGGCCCAGATCGACAGGCCGACCAGCACGCCGCCCAGAATAAGGATCAGCATCACCGCGCTCAGCACCCGGGCGGTCAGGCTGTGGGGCAGGGTTGGCTTAACCATGCAGGCCGATCCGGTACCCGACCCCGCGCTGGGTTGTGATGGCCACGCCGCTGCCCGAGAATTTTTTGCGCAGCCGGGCGATATACAGCTCGATCGCGTTCACACCCACATCGGCATCCTCGAACCCGTAAAGCGAGTCGTACAGCCGCGCCTTGGACAGGAACTGCCCCTCGTGCCGGATCAGGGCGTCCAGCACGGCGGCCTCGCGCGCGGTCAGGTTCAGGCGTTTGCCGCCCAGCGTGGCGCTGCGGTCCTTGGGGGCATAGACCAGCGGGCCCAGCGTGATCTGCTCGCTCTTGCGGTCGGCATCTCGGCGCACCAGCGCGCGCAACCGCGCCTCGAGCTCGCGCTGGTCGAAGGGTTTGCCCAGGTAATCGTCGGCCCCTTTGTCCAGCGCGGCGACCCGGTCCTCGACCGCGGTCAGCGCGGTCAGCATCAAGACTGGAATGCGGTCACCCCCGCCACGGATTTCATCCAGAAAGCCCAGGCCCGACCCGTCGGGCAGGTTGATGTCCAGCAGTATCGCGTCATAGCCTTGGACCGCGCGGAAATCGCGCGCGGCCTCGACCGAGGTCGCCAGATCGCACACCACACCGGACCGGCCCAGATGGGCCACGACGCCCTCGGCCAGATCCTCGGCATCTTCGATCATCAATACACGCATTATCCCCCCGAACGCCCGTCGCAACATGACAGGTTCGTGACAGCATTATTCGTTAAAGAAAAACAACCTGCAAGGAAGGGCTGCGCGCCCGGCTCCCTGCAGGGACCGGTTTCGTCTGCGTAACAGCAGGCCAAGAAGACCCTAGGAGGAGAACCAAATGAAACTGTTTGGAACCGGCGGCGTCGTAGCCGCTGCCGTATTCGCCCTGACCGGCTTTGCCGCCAGCGCTCAGGAATGCATTGCACCGGCCAACCCCGGTGGTGGTTGGGACTTTACCTGCCGTCAGGTGGGCAAGTCGCTGCAGGATCTGGGCCTGATCGACCAGACCATGCAGGTCGTGAACCTGGCCGGTGGCGGCGGTGGCGTGGCCTTTGCCGAGGTGGTGAACAAGCGCAATGACGACAACAACCTGATTGTCGCCGCAAGTGCCGCAACTGCAACCCGTCTGGCCCAGGGCGCCTATCCGGGCAACACTATGGATCAGGTCCGTTGGCTGGCCGCGATCGGCGCCGACTATGGAGTGATCGCCGTGGCTGCCGACAGCCCGGTCAACACCCTGCCCGAGCTGCTGGACCAGATCAAAGCCGACCCGGCTTCGGTCTCGGTTGCCGGCGGTTCGGCCGTGGGCGGCTGGGACCACCTGAAGGTGCTGATCGCGGCCAACGCCTATGGCATCGACGATGTCCGCTCGGTCAAGTACATCGCCTTTGACGGCGGCGGCGAGGCGGTGACCCAGCTGCTGGCCGGCTCGGTCCAGGCCTTTACCGGCGACATTTCCGAGGCCAAGGGTTTCGTGGATTCCGGCGACATCAAGGTGATCGCGGTTCTGGCGCCCGAGCGTCTGCCCGGCGAATTCGCCGATTTCCCGACCGCCAAGGAACAGGGTGTCGACGCCATCGGCGCCAACTGGCGCGGCTTCTATGCCCCCGGCGGCATGTCGGACGAGGCCTACAACGACTGGGTCGCAAAAATCGGTGACCTGTATGCGTCGGACGAGTGGAAGGAAGTGATGGCCGCCAACGGTCTGGCTCCGCTGGACCTGCAGGGCGAGGACTTCCAGAACTTCGTTGCCGAGTCCGTCGGTCAGATCCAGACCATCTCGAAAGAGATCGGGATCATCAAGTAACCGCACCACTCACGTGCAGGCGGGTGCCGCGACAGCGTGGCGCCCGCACTTTTTCTACCCGAACAACAGGAGACACCGATGAGTGACCGCATCTTCGGGGTTGTCGGACTTCTTCTTGCCATTGGTTTCGCGATATCCGCGCTGGCGATCGAAGAAAGCTTTCTGTCCGATGCCGTTGGGCCCAAGGCCTTTCCTTTGATCATCGCCGCCATTCTGGGCGTGTCCAGCGCGGTGATCGCCCTGCGCCCGGACGCCGAGCCGGAATGGCCGGCCCTTGGCCGTCTGGTCGAGATCGCCGCCGCGGTGGTGGTCATGATCCTGTATGCCGAATTGCTGCCCGAGCTGGGCTTCGTCATCGCAACGGCCTTTGCCGCGGCCTACCTGGCCTGGCGATTGGGGTCCGGCCCGGTCGAAAGCGTTCTGGTCGGCGTGGGCACCTCGGTTGGCATCTACGTCATTTTCCATCTGGTTCTGGGCCTGTCGCTGGCCAAAGGGCCGCTGGGTTTCTAGGGGGCGATCATGGAAACTTTTGCATCCTTGGCCGATGGGTTCGCCATCGCGCTGACTTGGCAGAACCTGATGCTGGCCCTGTTGGGCTGCTTTCTGGGCACGGTCATGGGCGCGCTGCCGGGGCTGGGCCCGTCGAACGGCGTGGCCATCCTGATCCCGCTGGCCTTCACGTTGGGGCTGGGCGCGACACCGTCGCTGATCCTGCTGACCAGTGTCTATTACGGGGCGATGTACGGGGGGCGGATCTCGTCGATCCTGCTGAACATCCCCGGCGACGAGCCTGCGATGATGACCTGTCTGGATGGGCATCCCATGGCCAAGAAAGGCCTGGCGGGTGAGGCTCTTTCGCTGTCCGGTATCGCCTCGTTCGTCGGCGCGTTCCTGGCGACCTGGGGCCTGATCCTGCTGGCGCCTCAGCTGGTCAAAGTGGCATTGCTGTTCGGCCCGGCCGAATATTTTGCCCTTTTCGCGCTAGCGTTCATGACGCTGGGCGGTGTGTCGTCGACCAACCAGGCCAAATCGGCTTTTGCCGCCGCGCTGGGGCTTGGGCTGGCGACCATCGGCGTCGATACCCAAACGGGCGTGCCGCGCTTTACCTATGGCGAAGTGCATCTGTACGACGGGATCGATTTCCTGGTGGCCATCGTCGGCCTGTTTGCCCTGTCCGAGGTGTTCATTTTCCTCGAACACCGGCATGGCGGGTCTGACGCCGAGGGCAGCAAGCTGAAAATCGGCAAGCTCTACCCTCCGATGTCGATGATCAAGAGCTGCACGCCGACGATGCTGCGCACCTCGTTCCTGGGCTTCATCGCCGGGGTTCTTCCCGGGGCCGGGGCATCACTGGGGTCGTTCATTTCGTACTCGATGGAAAAGCGGCTGGTGGACAAGAAAAACACCTTTGGCACCGGTGATCCGCGCGGCGTGGCCGCGCCCGAGGCTGGCAACAACGCCGCCGCCGGAGGCGCATTGGTACCGATGCTGGCGCTGGGCGTTCCGGGATCCGGTACCACGGCGGTGCTGCTGGCGGTGCTGCTGGCGCTGAACATCACGCCCGGGCCGCTGCTGTTCACGCAGAACCCGGATGTGGTCTGGGGCCTGATCGCGGCGCTGTTCATCGCCAACTTCATGCTGCTGGCCATGAACATCCCCATGGTGGGCCTGTTCACCCGCGTGCTGATGATCCCGTCGCGCATCCTGATGCCGATCGTGGCCATGGTCAGCTTTGTCGGCATCTACGGCATTTCCGGGTCCAGCTTTGACCTACTGGTGATGATCGGGTTCGGCGTGATGGGCTGGGTCCTGCGCAAGCTGGACGTGCCGCTGGTGCCGATCATTCTGGGTACCCTGCTGGGCAACGCGATGGAGAACAACCTGCGTCGCGCCGTGACCATCGACAATGGCAACTGGTGGACGCTGATCGACAGCCCGCTGTCCATCGGGTTGTGGACAATCGCGATCATCGGCTTTGTCCTGCCCCTGATCGTGGGCGCCCGGGTCAAGGCCAAGATGCACCAGCGTCGTGACGAAGAAGGCGCGATCAGCGATTGATCTGCCTGCCCGCCGCCCGCCGAAATGGTCGGGCGGCGGATCTTTTGCCAGCCCGTGACCCGCAGGGTCCGCCTGCCGATTGTCCCAGACACGTCGCTTTGCTAACGTCACTCTCGCGTCGGGGAGGGCGTGCAAACCGAAATGCTGGATTACTCGCATAACGCTTGGCTCGTGGCGGCCTCGTTGGCCGTTGCACTCATGGCCGGGTTCACGGGCCTGTATCTGACGCATGGCGCCTCAAAGCTGGATGACCAGAAGCGGAAGTTCGTTGTCGCCTTGGCCGCAGTCATTTTGGGCGGGGGCATCTGGTCGATGCATTTCGTGGCCATGCTGGGCCTGCAACTGCCGATCCTTTTTTATTATGACGCGTTGATCACCCTGATCTCGGCCCTGGTCGCCATTCTGATGGTCGGGCTGGCGTTGCTGCTGTTGCACTTCCGCGCGCGTAGCCCGGGCACGATTGTCGGCGCGGGTGTGATCGTGGGTCTTGGTATCGTGGTGATGCACTATATCGGCATGGCCGGGATGGAGCTGTGCCGCCCCGTCTACACCGCATCAGACGTTGCGATCGCGACCGTGGCTTCGGTGGTGCTGTCAGTGCTGGCGATCTGGGTTGCCTACGACAATCGCACCCAGCGCAATATCCTGCTGGGCACCGTCTGTTTCGGCCTGGCTGTGTTCACCATGCACTTCGTCGCCACGGGCCTGACCGATTTTACCGCCAGTGACAATGCAGGTGGCGCGGGCCCGGCTTTGAACAACCAGATTCTTGCGATGGGCGTGACCGTTGCGGTGTTCCTGATTTGCGGGGCATTCCTGCTGACCGGGATTACCTTTATCGGGCCCGAGCCAGCGGCCGAAGCGCCGCAGCCGGCTCTGCGCGCCGGCGTCCCGTTTGAGCGCGAGGGCCAGACCTTTTTCACCGAACCGGCGCGCATCGCCGCCATTCGGGCCGAGGGGCACTACACCGTTTTGTACATGGGCGCCGAGAAACTGTTCTGCCCATGGTCGATCACCGAGGCCGAAACCCGCCTGAAACCAGACGGCTTTTTGCGGGCCCACCGAAGTTACCTCGTGAACCCCAGACACGTTTCCCGGTTTGAGCGGCACAAGGACAACGGCACCTGTTATTTCGACCAGGTCGATGCGCTCAGCAAGGTGCCGGTCAGCCGATCCCGCCTGACGGACATCCGCGAGGCGCTGGGCCTCTGATCGCAACTCGTGCAGCCCATTCGCATTTCGTGAAACAACCCGCGCCCCCCGTTCCTGAGCGATAGCCTGCGCACGCCCTCAGGACTTTCCTTATTCCCAAGGCCCCGACGTGAACGGGCCAAGGGAGGAAAACATGATACCAGCCGGTTTCGAGTATCACCGGCCAGGCGACGTCGCTTCGGCCATCGGCATTCTGCAGGAACACGGGGATGAAGCGCGCGTGATCGCAGGCGGGCACAGTCTGATCCCGATGATGAAACTGCGCATGGCCGAGATGGGCCATCTGGTCGACCTGCAGGCCATCGAGGAACTCAAAGGCATCGAAGTCGGGTCTGATACCGTGACCTTGGGCGCGATGGTCACGCAGCACGAATTGATCACCCACGACGGTCTGGCCGACGCGATCCCGCTGATCCGCGAGGCGGCGCTGCAGATCGCGGATCCGCAGGTGCGTTACATGGGAACGGTCGGCGGGAACGTGGCCAACGGGGATCCGGGCAATGACATGCCGGGTCTGATGCAGTGCCTGAACGCGTCGTTCGAACTGTCCGGCCCTGACGGCAGCCGCAGCGTCCCGGCCCGTGATTTCTACGAGGCGGCCTATTTTACCGCCCGCGAGGACGAGGAGATCCTGACACGGATTTCCATCCCTGTTCCCGGCCCCGGTGTCGGGCAGGCCTATGAAAAGCAGAAACGCAAGATCGGCGATTACGCAACCGCGGCCGCCGCAGTGATGGTCGGCAACGGTCAGGCATCGGTGGCGATGACAAACCTGTCCGACACGCCCGTCTGGTCTGACGCGGCCAGCGCGGCACTGGCTTCGGGCGATGTCGACGGCTGCGTGGCCGCGATGCTCGAGGCGATCGACCCGGTGGCCGACAACCGCGGCCCCGTCGAATTCAAGAAACACGTGGCCGCCGTGATGCTGCGCCGCGCCATCGACCGTGCGCAGAGCCGCGCGGGCTGAGGGGAGGAACACAGATGTCGAAGATGCATGTCAAACTCACCGTGAACGGCAAGCAGGTCGAGGGCCTGGCCGAGCCGCGTACGTTGCTGATCCACTTCCTGCGGGAGGATCTGAAAATCACCGGCCCGCATATCGGTTGCGAAACCAGCCATTGCGGAGCCTGTACCGTGGATATCGATGGCAAATCCGTCAAATCCTGCACGACCTTCGTGGCGCAGGTGAACGGGGCCGATATCACCACCGTTGAAGGGCTGACCAATGACGATGGCAGCCTTGGCGTGTTGCAGGAAATGTTCCGCGAGCATCACGGGCTTCAGTGCGGCTTCTGCACGCCGGGCATGATCACCCGTGCGCATCGCCTGCTGCAGGAAAACCCCAACCCGACCGAAGAAGAAATCCGCTTTGGCATGGCCGGCAATCTCTGCCGCTGCACCGGGTACCAGAACATCGTCAAGGCGATCTCGGCCTCGGCTGACATGCTGAACGCGCAGAAGGAGGCCGCGGAATGAACGACCAGACCATGACCCCCGAAGAACGCGCCGCCAACCTCAAGGGGATGGGCAGCTCGCGCAAACGCGTCGAGGACGTGCGCTTTACCCAAGGCAAGGGAAACTACGTCGATGACATCAAGCTGGACGGAATGCTGTTCGGCGCCTTTGTCCGTTCACCCTATGCCCATGCCCGGGTTGTCAGCGTCAACAAAGAGGCCGCTCTGGCCGTGCCAGGTGTCGTGGCCGTTCTGACGGCCGAGGACTTGGCGCCGCTGGGTCTGCACTGGATGCCCACGCTTGCTGGCGACAAGCAGATGGTGCTGGCCGATGGAAAGGTCCTGTTCCAGGGCCAGGAGGTGGCCTATGTGGTTGCCGAAGACCGCTATGTCGCCGCGGATGCTGTCGAACTGGTCGAAGTCGAATACGAGGAACTGCCGGTTCTGACCGACCCGTTCGAGGCGCTGAAGTCCGACGTAGTGCTGCGTGAGGATCTCGAGGGTCAGACAGAAGGCGCCCACGGGCCGCGCAAGCATCACAACCACATCTTCACCTGGGAACAGGGCGACAAGGACGCGACCGAAGCGGTTCTGGCCGAAGCCTATGTGGTGGCCGAGGAAATGGTCTACTACCACCGCACCCACCCCTGTCCGCTTGAGACCTGCGGCTGCGTGGCCAGCATGGACAAGGTGACCGGCAAGCTGACGCTGTACGGCACCTTCCAGGCGCCGCATGCGATCCGCACTGTCGTGTCCCTGATTTCGGGCCTCGCCGAGCACAACATCCGGGTCATCAGCCCCGATATCGGCGGCGGCTTCGGCAACAAGGTGGGCGCATATGCAGGCTATGTCTGTTCGGTCGTGGCCTCGATCGTCACTGGCAAGCCGGTGAAATGGGTCGAGAACCGGATGGAAAACCTGATGTCCACCGCCTTTGCCCGCGACTACTGGATGCAGGGCAAAATCGCCGCCACCAAAGACGGCAAGATCACGGGCCTGTGGTGTCATACAACCGCGGACCACGGGGGGTTCGACGCCTGCGCCGACCCGACCAAGTTCCCGGCCGGGTTCATGAACATCTGCACCGGGTCTTACGACATCCCGACCGCCTATCTGGCCGTGGACGGCGTCTATACCAACAAGGCGCCGGGTGGCGTGGCCTATCGCTGTTCCTTCCGCGTGACCGAAGCCGCCTATTTCATCGAGCGGATGATAGAGGTCCTGGCCATCAAGTTGAACATGGACGCGGCCGAGCTGCGCCGGATCAACTTCATCAAGGCCGATCAGTTCCCCTATCAGTCGGCGCTGGGATGGGAATATGACTCGGGCGATTACCACACCGCCTGGGACAAGGCGCTGAAAGCGGTCGACTACGACGGCCTGCGCGCCGAGCAGGCCCAGCGGATCGAGGATTTCAAAGCCGGCAAGACGCGCAAGCTTCTGGGGATTGGTCTGACGCATTTCACCGAAATCGTCGGGGCAGGGCCTGTGAAGAACTGCGATATTCTGGGTTTGGGGATGTTCGACAGCTGCGAAATCCGCATCCACCCGACCGGGTCAGCCATCGCGCGGTTGGGCACGATCTCTCAGGGTCAGGGTCACGCCACGACCTTTGCCCAGATCATCGCCAGCGAGATCGGTCTTCCAGCCGACGACATCACGCTGGAGGAAGGGGACACCGACACTGCGCCCTATGGCTTGGGCACCTATGGCTCTCGGTCCACGCCGGTTGCGGGGGCTGCAACAGCCATGGCTGCACGCAAGATCCGCGCCAAGGCGCAGATGATCGCGGCCTATCTGCTTGAGGTTCACGACGACGATGTCGAATGGGACGTGGACCGGTTCGCGGTCAAAGGCGCGCCCGAGCGGTTCAAGACGATGAAAGAGATCGCCTTTGCCGCCTACAACCAGGCCATCCCGGGGTTGGAGCCGGGTCTGGAAGCCGTCAGCTACTATGACCCGCCCAACATGACCTATCCGTTCGGCGCCTATATCTGTGTCATGGAGATCGATGTGGATACCGGTGAATGGGAAGTCCGGCAGTTCTATGCGCTGGACGATTGCGGAACCCGGATCAATCCGATGATCATCGAAGGTCAGGTTCATGGCGGTGTGACCGAGGCGCTGGCCATCGCGATGGGTCAAGAGATTGCCTATGATGAGATGGGCAACGTCAAGACCGGCACGCTGATGGACTTCTTCCTGCCGACCGCGTGGGAAACGCCCAACTATACGACGGATCACACGGTGACCCCCTCGCCGCATCATCCGATCGGCGCAAAGGGTGTCGGCGAAAGCCCGAATGTGGGCGGCGTGCCGGCGTTCTCGAATGCGGTGCACGATGCGTTCCGGCCGTTTGGCCTGGTTCAGAGCCACATGCCGCATGACCATTGGCGGATCTGGAAGATCGCCAACGGCTTGGGGATGCACGGGTAATCGGTTTCGGACCGGCTGGGCCCGGTCCGACCGAACGGAGGGAGTGCTGACCCCCTCCGACCCCCTCGGGATATTTTGGTCAAACGAAGATTGGACCCTGGTGTGACACTGAGTGACGTTCAGAACGGTTTGGCCCAGCAGGGCTATGTTGCCGACGACCGATTGGCGATGGCGTTGCATTTGGCCCAGACTCTGGGACGACCTCTGCTGCTGGAGGGTCCGGCCGGTGTCGGCAAGACCGAAGTGGCCAAGGCGCTGGCGGCGTGGCGCGACGCCCGTTTGATCCGCTTGCAGTGTTACGAAGGGCTGGACGCCAGCCACGCGATCTATGAGTGGAACTACCAGCGGCAGCTGCTGGCCATCCGAGCCTCCGAGGCGCGTGGCGGAACCAGCGAGGCCCAGCTGTTTTCCGATGACTATCTGCTGAAGCGGCCGTTGTTGGAGGCGATCAGCGCCGATGATCCGCCCGTTCTTCTGATCGATGAGATTGACCGGGCGGATGAAGAATTTGAGGCCTATCTGCTTGAAATCCTGTCGGACTTTCAGATCACGATCCCGGAACTGGGCACGATTTCCGCCAAAACGCGACCCATCGTCATTCTAACTGCAAACGGCACGCGCGATCTTTCGGATGCGCTGCGGCGGCGGTGTCTGTACAGCTTTTTGAACTATCCGTCTGGCGAGACCGAAATGGCCATCCTGCGGGCACGGATGCCCGAAGTCGAAGGGCTGTTGGCGCGCCAGATCATCGGAGTGGTTCAGAACCTGCGCAAGGAAGATCTGGAAAAGACACCCGGCATTGCCGAAATGCTGGATTGGGCCGCGGCCCTCTCGGGTCTTGGCGTCAACGATCTGTCCCAATCACCCGAGGCCGTACAGGCCACACTGGTTTGTCTGCTGAAGACCGCCGCGGATTACGATGCCGTTCCACCCGAGGTGATGGATCGCCTGATCGGAAAGGTCGCGTGATGCAGGTGACACGGTTTCCATCGCGGGCGCATGGATTGGCCGATCGGATGGCGGGATTCGTTGCGCATCTGCGCGGGAACGGTTTGCGGGTCGGACCGCGGGAGACCGGAGATGCGCTGGCCGCACTGACCTCGGTCGAGGCCACCGATGTCGGGCAGGCGCGGAATGCCTTGTGTGCCGTGATGTCCGGGGATGCCGAGGCTTGGCGGCGCTTTGACGATTTGTTCGATGCCTATTGGTTCAACGCGGGCAAGCAGCGGAGCGGCGTGGCACAGAACACCCATGTCAGGGTCCAGTCGGCCAAGCCGATGATCTGGCAGCCCGAAGATCGCGGAGATTCCGCGGACGCTTCCCCCGATGCGCAGGATGCCAGCACCCCGGATTCCGGGGATGGACAGGCCGAAGGAACGGACGGCAAGCTGATCGCAACCCGGACCGACAACCTGTCACGCCGGGATCTGCGCGAGTTGATGGATGAGCAGTCTCTGCGCCGGGCCGAAGCCGCGGCGCTCGCCCTGGCGCGGGCGATCCGGGATCGACGTTCGCGCAGGCGCAAACAGGCCCGGCGGGGTCCGGCGCTGGACATGCGTCGCATTCAGCGGGCGAGCCTTGCGCGCGGGGGCGAGCCTTTGGAGCTGTTTCGCCGTGCCCGACCGCCACGCCCGATGCGGATCGTCGCGCTGTGCGATGTCAGCGGGTCCATGACCGTCTATTCGCGTGTATTTCTGGCCTTTCTCAAGGGCCTTGTGGCCAGCGGAACGGATGCGGATGCCTATCTGTTTCACACGCGGTTGATGCGGGTCACCGATGCGTTGCGGGACCACGACACACTGCGCGCCGCTGGGCGGTTGTCGCTGATGGCCGAAGGTTTTGGTGGCGGCACGGACATCTCCGGCAGTCTCGAAAGATTTCTGGACGGATACGGCGCGCGAGCGCTGAATGGGCGCACCATCGTGCTGATCCTTTCGGATGGCTATTGCAGCTCTGACCCGCAGGCGCTGGGTGCGGCTTTGGCGAGGATCCGACGCAAGGCGCGCCGGATCGTCTGGCTGAACCCTCTGAAAGGTTGGGAGAACTATCAGCCCGTCGCCGCCGCCATGCAGGCCGCCTTGCCCCATCTGGATGCGCACCTTCCGGCAAATACGCTCGACGCGCTGTCCGCGTTGGAGCCCGAGTTTCAAAAGTTGTGAGAGGAACCGACCATGCCTGGTTTCGACATTTTCGACACGATTGACCAGTTGCGCAGCAGCGGCGAAGCGTTCTGCGTCGCAACGGTGGTGCGGACGGCAGATGCGACCTCGGCCAAGGCGGGCGCCAAGGCGGCGATCACCCGGGACGGGAGGATCCTTGGCCATCTGGGTGGAGCCTGTGTCCAGCGGGCGGTGCGCGCCTCGGCACAGGAAGCGCTGGCCAGCGGTGCGTCGCGGATGATCCGCGTGAAACCCTCGGACAAGGTGGTGGCAATGACCGATCCGGATGGCGTTCAGACCTTCAAGAGTGGCTGCCCATCCGGCGGTACGGTCGACCTGCTGGTCGAACCCTATCAACACGCGCCGCGCCTGGTGATCTTTGGCGACACCCCGATAGCCCAAGCCCTTGCGGCACATGCCGCACTGGCCGGGTTGCGCGTATTCGCTTCGTTTGAGACCAGCGACGCGGCTGCGCAATCATGTTTCGACCCAGACGGCGTGGATGCGTTGGGGGTTGAGCCCCGCGATTTTGTGGTCGTCGCCTCGCAAGGCCAGAACGACCGGGCAGCGTTGGCCTCGGCGCTCGGTACGCCGGCAAGGCGGGTGTCGATGGTGGCCAGCCAGCGCAAGGCGAAGGTTCTGACGGACAGGTTGGTATTGCAGGGTATGGACACCGAGAAGGTTGCGCGCCTGAAGTCGCCTGCCGGGCTGGATATCGGGGCTATTGATCCGCACGAAATCGCCTTGTCGATTCTGGCCGAGATCGTGCGCTGGCGAAATGCGGACACCGCCGAGGAGACAACTCATGATGAAAAACTTGCGTAGCTGGGTTGCGCGGCTATGGCCGCCCCGACCCGCCCAAACCCCCGAGGATGCCGCGGAACAGGCGCTGCGCGTCTTTCCCAGATGTTGCTGAGCAGAGGAATACCCAATGGAACTGACTGACGAAATTCGCATTGCGGCCCCCCGGGACGCGGTTTATCGCGCGCTGAACGATCCCGAGGTTCTGCGTGAATGCATCCCCGGTTGCGAAGAGCTGACCCAGACCGCCCCCAACGAGCTTGAGGCCAAGGTGGTGCTGAAAATCGGTCCGGTGAAGGCGCGGTTCGCTGGCGAGGTGACACTGGACCAGACCAACGCCCCCGACGGGTTTTCGCTGGTGGGCGAGGGCAAGGGCGGAGCCGCAGGCTTTGCCAAGGGTGGTGCGGACGTAACGCTGACCGAGGATGGTGACGAGACCGTTCTGACCTATACCGCCAAGGTTGATGTCGGGGGCAAGATCGCCCAGTTGGGCAGTCGTCTGATTGCCGGGACGGCCAAGAAACTCTCGGGCAAGTTCTTCACCCGGTTCGGCGAGGTCGTTGCCGCGCAAACCGCTGCCTGAGGCAGACGCCCGGCGCCGTTCCAGTTGACGAATTGCGTGAGCGGGGTATGCACCTGCATAGCGTTTGGCGCTGATGCAGCAGGAGACAGTGGTGCCCCCCACCTCGAAAATTGCCGAACTTGAGAATTGGCTGGTGATGAAGCCCGGTGACCTCAAGTCGATTCGTCAGCTGGTCACACGGCTGGAACATGCGCCCAAGGCTCCGGGTTCGGCTGGGCGTTTTTCTGCCGCGCAAGCGGACATCGTTACCTCGCTGGGCGCCGATTGGCAGGCGGATCTTTTTGAGCCCGAGCACATGGTCGAACAGTACCGCGCATGGCTGGCCGCATTGCGAAGCCGCGGCGTTTCGCAAGCGGTGCCGATCGGGCAGGTCTTTTCCGGGCGCGTCCTCAAGGTACGCGGGCAGAACGCCTATTGCGGCGTTTTTCTGGACTTCTTCAAAGAGACCGGCGCCATCCCGGCGCTATGCAATGACTGCTACAAGGTGCAGATTTTGCCGCATGACCTGCGTGCAATGTTCCAGACCTATGCCCTGCTGCTTAAGCTGGATCTACCCAATGACAATGCCCGCAAATGCATGATCGAGCTGCGCGACGGGATCAAATTCCCGTACAAGGCCTATATCTATTGCGACACCGTTGATGACGTGCGCGCCTGCCTGCAGGCGTTCCGCGATCTTCAGGCCAAGCATGGGATTGAAGGAATCAGCAGCAAGATCTCGCACGGATGTTCGGAATACGGGCAGAAGTATCCGGCATTCAAATTTCCGGAAACCGATGACGCGCCCGAGTTCGTTCCCGATCCGCAATGGCCTGCTATCGAAAAGGCCTATTTCAGGTCGATCAAGCTTCCGGCACAAGCCCGGGACAGCAACACCCGTGAGCATGTCAGCCTGCGCGATGTCTTTGCCTTCTGCACATGGGTCAAATACGCCGAGCTGATCGGCGACCCGACCAGCAAGGCCTACGCGGCGCTGCGCGGACCGGACCTTCCCCAGCAATTCACCAAGCGGGTGCGGTCTCAAGCAAAGATCCGTCGCCGCGAGATGGAGGAATTGCAGAAGACGGAATGAGAGCCGACCACCCGTTCGAGGATGGTTTGCGCGGTCGTCATATCTGTTCGGGGATATGGTGCCCAGGAGAGGCATCCAATAGCTGTTTCAAGGCATACCAAACGATATTTTATTTTCATTAAGCTACTGAAAAATATAAGTCCGACTGTTTCAATCTATTCCATTTTGTACCACCATACCCCATATCTAGGGGTGGATAGAGAGGTGGACAGGAAATGGCACGGCCCAAGCACAAGCTTTCTAGCGCCGAACTCAAGGCCAAAGCCCCAGGCAAGTATTCGGACGGTGGCGGTCTATGGTTTCACAAGCGGCACGATGGCGGCGCGCAATGGTTTCTACGCTACACCCTGTTCGGGCGGCGGCATGAAATGGGGCTTGGCAGCTTCCCGGCGGTTTCGTTGAAAGCGGCGCGGCAAGAAGCCGAGAAATGGCAGGCGGTGGTTCGGGATGGCAAAGACGCCATCAAGGAGCGGGAACGCCAGGGCCGTGAAGCGGAACGCAACTTGAACATTCTGGCGGATATCGCCAAGGACGCCTTTGAAAGCCGCAAGGCCGAGCTGAAAGGCGACGGGAAGGCTGGGCGGTGGTTCAGCCCCTTGGAACTGCACGTCTTGCCGAAGCTGGGCAAAATGCCTGTATCGCAGATTGACCAGCGCGACATACGCGACACCCTTGCTCCGATCTGGCACACCAAGGCCGATACGGCGCGCAAAGCCATGAACCGTCTGTCCATCTGTATGCGCCATGCGGCGGCGCTGGGCCTGGATGTGGATCTACAGGCGACGGAAAAGGCCAAAGCCCTATTGGGCAAGCAGCGGCACAAGGCGACCAACATCCCGGCCATGCCGTGGCAGGATGTGCCTGCGTTCTATCAATCCTTGGATGGCGGCACGACCGCTGAACTGGCGCTGCGCCTTCTGATATTGACGGCTGTACGCAGCTATCCCTTGCGCCACCTACACCTGGACCAGATCGACGGCGATATCTGGACAATCCCCGCAGAGGCCATGAAAGGCCGTAAGGGCGCGACAAGTGATTTCCGGGTGCCGTTTGTCGCAAGAAGCCCAAAGAGTGATTGCTGAGGCCACTCCGTTTGCGAGAGACGGCTATCTGTTTCCGGGCGTCCGAAAGGGCGTGATATCCGACATGACCATGAGCAAGCTTATGGAGCGGCGCGGCTTGGTGGAGCGTCCGCACGGGTTTCGGTCCAGCTTCCGCGATTGGGTTGCCGAGGCGACCAATACCCCACACGATGTGGCAGAGACGGCGCTGGGTCATACCGTTGGCGGCGCTGTGGAGCGAAGCTATCGGCGGACTGATTTTCTTGAGGGACGCAGGCACTTGTTACAACAGTGGGCTGTATTTGCCGCATCTCGGAAGTGAATTATGGTAGGAAAAACTCTGGGCGACCAAAGCTGATGACCGACTATTTTAAAGAATACGACCTGAAAGACTGCTCAGAAATCGTTCAAGAGCTTACAGAGTACTACTCAAAATCACTTGATATCGATTTCCAAAGAGGATCGTTCTTCAATACATTTGATAGAGTTATGGCGGAAAAGGTTTTCAAGATTTCGATGACCGAAATTTGCCTACAAGATAGAAATTGCATCGTATACGATATTCCAGAACCGGAAGCAGAGGCCTTTGTCGTATATGCGCAAAGACGACCCATCCTTTTTGACTACTGCATTCACATCTGCACGGCAAATATCATCAATGGCGCACCTCTACCCTTGGCGCTACGCTTTTTCAGCACACGAGTTCTGGATGGCGAGATAAAACGACCGACCCCAGCACATCGCGAACGACGTTCCGATTTTGATAAGAGCGTTGTGACCTATCAGATGCTGGTGACAGCGGCAGTTTTACACGGACTACCTTTGACCCGGAACGATGCCACGGACGGGGGCAGTGCCTGCGATGCTGTGGCCGAGGCAATGAAAAATTGTGGTGAAAGAGTAACCTACACCCAACTAAAGGACTTTTGTGTGCATCCAAAGAAAAAGAATCTACGAGACGAGGTCGAAACGTTTCTGCGTTTTGAGAACGGTGACCAAGCCGTACTGATAAGTACTCCTTCCCCTACAAGAGGCTTGCGCGAAATCTTGACTAAAATCCACGGAACACGTTGAAAAAAAACAACGAAAAAGTCACACCCTTAGTCAACATGACCAAAGGCGAAAAACGCAGCATATTGGCTCCACAGGTAACTATGGAGCCAATATGCGCTATCTCACCTTCCGCGACCTACAAGAAAAACTCGGTGGCCGAGGCCGCACCACCATCTAACGTGACGTGGAATTGGGCCGCTTGCCCAAGCCCGTGAAAATCGGTTCGCGCCTGTATTGGGCCGAAGCCGAGATCGACGCCGCAATCGCGGCACATGGGCAATAAGACCCACCCCACCCAGACTTGGCGTCTGGGCGTGGGGCGGGAATGTTCTTTGCGGGAACGTCTGCACCATACGCCCAGCGCCTTGTTTGCTCAACTGTGAAAAGGAGCAAAGGCCATGAGCAATAATCAATGGTTTTCAAATCGGAGCCAAGTTTTCTGGACGTGCAAGGCACTTCTAGACGGGCGCACAATCTCACACAAAACCGAAATCCGCGAAGTGCGCGGTTGGCGGCTGGGCGCAATCGTCCACAGCCTGAAGTCCGAATATGACTGGCCGATCCAAGCCGAATACCGGGGGCCGGAGAACGTCGCCTACTACTCGATGAAACCGGGCTTTGACAGGACGGCCCTGCGCTTTCCCAGATCCGCGCGCAGTCTCGGCAATGGAGAGGCCGCATGATGGACCGGTTGCGCATCATTCACCTTCGCCGCCGTTTCGGTCTGTCTGAAGCCCAAGCACGTTTGGTAGCAGCTCTTGCCTACGGGGAGGCACGGTGATGTCGGATAATTTCAAGCTGACCCGTAAAGGCAAGACATGGCAAATCATGGCCCGCAAGAGCGCAGGAGCTGCCACAGAAGCCGCTTGGATATCCCTAGGCGGTTGCTCCGATCAGGTTGTAGCAGTGCGCGTCTGGCTGGCCCTGCTGGTACAGAAAGGGCGCAAGTGATGGCGAAGCCCTACAAGCGATACAAAAGGGGGGCTGGGCGGCATGTCCAGCTTCCTGAATGGCTGCAAGCGTCCGAAGCGTGGGCAACCCTGCCACCTGGGCCAAGAGCGCTCTACATCGAAATCAAACGCCGCTACAACGGATCGAACAACGGCGATATCTATCTAAGCCATCGTAACGCGGCAGCGGCATTGAACGTCCATCGCAACACGGTTGGCCCGTGGTTTCGGGAGCTTCAGGAGCGCGGCTTTATCACGATGACCCAACCCCCGCACCTCGGCCCGTCTGGCATCGGCAAAGCGTCTGTCTGGGCTTTGGATGAACTGCCAACTCGCAACGGCAAACCTGCAACGAAGCAGTTCATGTCTTGGCGGGCAAATCCAAGATACAAGAAGTCTAGGTCGGAACGATAGTCGATATGACCCCGATTCATTTCCCAGGCCTCATGCAATTTCAGCCGACAGCAACAGTAAAAACACTTTTGGAACCCCGCTACCATGTGTGCAGCCAATTCATTCGTATCCGATACATTAACGCGACACGCGAAAACCGATAAATATTTATTTTCGTTATAAAAAAACTAGACGCACAATAGTTTTGACCAGAGGGTACAGTCGCCGCAATGCTGGGATACTCGTTGAAATCCTGGTGTGAAATATGCCCACATATACCTACCAATTGACGCCCGGCGAGACCTCCAACTCTGTCAATGAAGCACACTTTGGCGCAAACTTCCGCGAGATGTTTCCAAAGATTGATGCAGCATTTGATATGCTGGGTGTTACGCATCTGCGTTATCCGGCTGGTCAGGCGCAGCAAGAAAACATCACCCAAATGGTGAATGGTGGGCTTAACTCAAAGCTGGCCGAATTCTTGGACTGGGCTGTGAAACATGAGAGGCCTTTTTCACTAAGCATCCCGGTCGGGGAATCTCTCGCGACGCAACCGCAAATGAACGAGTTTGTGAGAGCGGTATATGACGCACTGGGTCCCAACAGTCATCTTCTCACCTCTTTTGAAGTAGGAAACGAATACTGGTCTTTCCAAAGCGCGGACAGCTACGGTGAAGATGCGTCCAAGGCCGTGACATATCTCAAACATGCCATCGACGAGTTCAACGAAACTCACGTCGGCGTTCAAGTTGATCCGAAGTTCTTGGTTCAGACGGCACCCCCTTGGCATGTGGGGTCCAGCACAATGGACGAGAAGAACAAAGAGATAATTCAGCATTTTGACGCGAATAACGATCTATCGGACGGCCTTCAGGCAACGGTTGCAAGTGAGGCGTTGGATGGCATCGTATCGCACTACTACTACAATAACGACCACGGCGACGACAATACATTCTCCCATGGATACCATGAGCTTCGGCAGATTGGGCCTAGAGCGGAGATGTGGAACGAGTATTTTGTGCAAGAACTCGACTACAACATAACTGAGTGGAACGTGCAAAATAGCCGGTTCGATCAGCAGGGCCTGAAAGCGGCATCGGTCGTCTTGGAGCAGTTCGAGAATATGCTGATAGCGGGGGTCGATGCGGCAGACGTTTGGTCGGTAAGAAACAAGAACTACAACTCACTGGCCGGAGGAATAATGGAAGAGAATCCCATTCATCCTTCTCCGGCGGGTCAAGCCTTCATTTGGATGCGCGAAAGCCTTGTCGGGGAGGATGGAAGAGGTTTGTGCTTGATGGGTCTGGAAGGGCTTCCTGCCGAAAATCGACCTGTCGAGGTGAATGCTTTTTCTGGGGATGATAAAACCGTACTTTACGTTTCTACACGCACCAACGATTTTGACGTACAAGCTAACTTCGACCTATCGGGCTTGGTCAATTACCCTGCTCACATCTCAGTTAGGAAGATGGGAATCCTTGAAGGATCTGCTGATGGGTTGAGTGACCGCGCCGCCTTCTTGGAGGACGGTACCTTTGTCACCGGCTCCCGTAACGCCCTGAGAAAAATTGATGAAGCTGAGAAGTTGGCCATTGAGGAAAAGTTTAGCAATATTCTTGAAAACGGGCTTTTCGATCGATTTTACATCGGAGACAACGGAGATGGGACCTACCGCACATATATCCCCGATCCTTCGACTATCTTGCTGAAACCAGGGAAGACGCCCGAGACCGCCACGAGCCTCGACGATTACTACTTTGCAACCGAAGTTGATGTTGTGGTTGAAGTAACGCAATACTTTTTCGAATACTTGTCCGATGTCCAGCTGGAGTTTGACCCTTACGAAGTCGCTGAAATAGTGATTCAACCGCTGTCAAATGTTGGCACCAGCCTTCCTGGGGTGAAAGGGGATTTTACCATATCCCCTAGCTCGGAGAATCCTGGTTTGAGCTATGCTACCATCGACGTTACGCGGGAGAACGGAGATCAATATACAATTCAAGCTGACAAGGATGGAAGATTTGAATTGCAGCCGACCGATCAGAACGAGAGTATTGATCTGGAAATTAGCCTTTCCTACAAGACGGATAGCAACAGAATTGACGCGCGAGATGCCCTGGAAGTTCTGCGTGTTGCGGTCGGCCTAGACCCGACATGGGGCGAGCCAGATCTTGAGTTCTATTTTGCCGCTGATATCGACAGAGATGGCGCAATTACTGCTAATGATGCACTACAGATTCTGAATCTGGCCGTTGCGCCTCCAGAAGACAAGGATTTCGAATGGCTGTTTATCAGGGCGGGTCAAGACTTCTCCGGCGTGGATAGAAACAATGTCACCTACGAAACTAGTAGCACCGTTCAAGTGCACGATAATACATTTGAATTGGATATGACTTCCATTCTTCTCGGGAATACTTTCGATTTTGTTTGAGTATTTCCCCATAAATACGCAGCATTTCATGCTTGTTGTTGTTTTATTGAGCGAACCTTCGTGGTTTCGAATATTCTAGCCATAGTCAGAAATATCGACAAAGATACTTTTTCCTGCACTTGTCGCAACCTCTTTGAATTAAAACACTTTTCTTCAAATTTTAGGAACTGAATCACGTCGTTAAGAATTATATGCTGGCAACCCAAATCGGATATGTCGTCCACATTCAATTCTTCTACGCTAAGCGAAATTTCCTCCGCAACCCCGATTGCCAATTCTACAGCCTGTTGAGCTTCGAAATCTGCTTCCAGAAGGGTGGCAAGTACGCTAATCGCTACGACGTCGAAAAAATTTGCTAGGGCTTCCAACCTCCCGCATCCATAGGCGATCTGCACGCCAAAGTGGGGCCTAAGTATTTGCCAAGACTTCGCAACTAGCTCCGTTGACTTACAGACGACCGACGTAATGTCTTCAAGTTGAAACGGTGTAGTTGTCGTGCAGATCATTTCAAAACTCCACTTAAGGTTGTTCTATGATAAGGTGTTTCAACTAAACAATTACTTAACCTAAAGAACTCTGCTGGCCGAAGCGCCGCTTCATTCTCTCAACAAGCTGCCAGGAAAAACTAACAACTAGTTACTGCTCTCTAGCCTGAACAACAGACAATTAACCACAATCTCACACTCTGCCCATCCGCACTAAGTCTGAGGGGAATGGATGTGCTGAGATATGTATTTGCAGATGAACTTCACAGGTTTCCACAGCTAGCAGAGGGGATGTTTCGGGACCGGGCCGATCAGTTCAAGACCCGTCTGGGATGGGATGTCACTGTTGACGAGAACGGGGAAGAGCGAGACCAGTATGATGAACTAAACCCGCTCTATGTCATCTGGGAAGAAGCGGATGGCAGTCACGGTGGCTCTATGCGCATTTTGCCGACCACAGGTCCAGTAATGGTCAACGACGCGTTTGGACACCTCACTGATGGGCGATTGATCCAAAGCCCGCTAATTTGGGAGGTTACGCGCTTTTGCCTTGCACGAAACTCCACGCCGCACGTCGCGGGCGCTATCATGCTAAGCGGGGGTGAAGTAATGGAAGGCTTTGGTTTGACCCATATAGCTGGCGTATTCGACGCACGCATGATTCGGATCTATCGCCTTATCGGATCCTCACCAATTGTACTTGGATCGGAAGGAACAGGTCGCGACCAGATTTCAGTGGGATTGTGGCCATATTCCCCTGAAGACTGTAACCGAGTCGCTTATCGAGCAGGCATAAGCCGCTATCTTTCAAGGCTTTGGTTCAGATCTGCATTTGGATCGAAGCATCATGAACGAACACTAAGGTTTACAGCCTAGAAAGAGTTTTCAGGGCGAGTTGACGGACTCATTCCTGTCAGTCGCCCTGGGCCCACAACACTGTGTGCGAACCACTTGTTGGTACTCGAAGAGTAGTGAGCTCTTTGGACATTCGAGTTTGCTTCGAATGCACAACGGAAAGCAAAACCCCCGCACATAATTCTGGACAACACGTCACTGTGATTGTGACACTGGAGCGAGATTGGAGCCTTTTTTCTTCGAGCCGTCATAAATTCTGTGACGCCAGACTGAAAATTGGCCCAAATGGCGTCAACGAAACCCGGACACATATATATCTAGCCATAGGCAAATGGGTCGGTAGCGACTTACCTCTTGCTTGGCTCAACTAGCGAAAGCTGGGCGACGAACGCCAGACTTCAGAACGGTTGTTTCGGGCTGCACGGTCGTGGATAATGACTCCATATTTTCGGGAGTTACTTTTATGGCATATGGATTTCAAACGGACGCATTTCGGAGCTTCGATGGATTTCTCAGGGACTACCCAGAACCTGAAGGCCTGCCCCAGGATCGGCAAGTCCTAAGTCAAGCGGTAGAGCTCTACCTTATGGCAGCTACAGCACTATTTGAACTTCTTCGATTGATTTCGCTCAGTCGTTTGGAGCAATCAAAATCCGGCAGTAGGTATCTCGTTTTTTTGAATATTTATGACCATCGGGTCCAAGCATTACTCCAAGAACTAGCGGATTTTCTATTCGAAAAACTGGAACAAGGTGACTTGGAAGCCGTGCATGACTTTATTGAGGGCGTCAGGCGGGGGGCGATTGCAGAAGAAATGGTATTGCTTCAGCAAGCCACAGACGAATCCAGTGGAACAGGTCAGGACGCTGAGGCCGATACCGAAGGCACCACAACAGCAGTCAACTCGCTTAAGGAACAGATTGAACGGCGTGTGAAGCGAAAATGGATCAAGGACATTCTTCACGGAATCAACGAGGTTATTGCCATCGCACGGGGTGCAATGTGAATCAAAAGACCGCTGCAGAAGGTGAACTGAAGCACCTTTGGATTTTCAGTCTCTTTCTCGCTCTAACCCTAATTTCTGGCCATCAGGTTCTTGCTGGGTCAATCTATGTTCGGGACGCTGATACGATTGTGGTTGACGGTACCCCTGTGCGCCTAAACGGAGTTGACGATCCGGAACTTGGTTCCAGATCGGGGCAAGACGCAAAGCGCTGGATGGTCAACTTCCTGCGCGGGAAGTCCGTTAGATGTGACCTAAACGGGGAACGAACATATGACCGTTGGGTTGGTGTGTGTTTTGCTAATGGACAAGACATAGGTGCTGCAGTAATCGCCGCAGGTCACGCCCTGGATTGCGCGCGTTACTCGGGCGGCAGGTACGGACACTTGGAGACTCCAGCAGCCAAGTCACGACTAATACGCGCAGGGTACTGCCGATAGCCTAAAAACAGATACCGCTATCTTTGGTGGGGGTAGGCAAAAGTTCGGGCTACCGTTGGTTGGCAACCGAACGGGTCGGCTTATGCGTTTTCCCCCAATTCAACATTTGCAACACCAACATTTACCAACCTTACTGTTCCTCAATAAGCGGCAAACCGCACACGCGGCGAACACAAAAGGGTGGTTTGCGGGGTGGATAAGGTCGACAGTAAAATTGGAAATATCAAAGATATCAAAGGATTAGACCTAAGATATGGTGCCCAGGAGAGGACTCGAACCTCCACGTCCATACGGACACTAGCACCTGAAGCTAGCGCGTCTACCAATTCCGCCACCTGGGCAGGTGTCGTGGAGGGGCATTTAAGCCTACTCGCCGAGGGCGTCAACAGGATTCGAACGGAGTTTCGAAAGTTTTTTTTCAGCCATCTTCCCGCGGCGCGATCCCGCAGGTTCCGGCAGTGTTTTTTGCCTGATGCGCGGCGTTATTGCGCCTTGTTTGCCGGGCTTTGGAGCGGTAGATCGGAACAAGACCTACACAGCAGGAGCCCAACCATGTCCAAACTGGTCACGATTTACGGTGGATCGGGATTCGTCGGCCGCTATATCGCGCGACGCATGGCCAACGAAGGGTGGCGTGTACGGGTGGCGGTCCGCCGTCCGAACGAGGCGATCTTCGTCAAGACCTATGGCGTCGTCGGCCAGGTCGAGCCAATTCTGTGCAATATCCGCGACGATGCCTCGGTGGCCAGTGCGATGCATGGTGCCGATGCGGTCGTCAACTGCGTGGGCGTTCTGAACGAACTGGGCAAGAATGGATTTGGCGCCGTGCAAGCCGAAGGCGCGGGCCGCATCGCCCGTCTGGCGGCCGAGCAAGGCATTTCCCGTATGGTCCATATTTCGGCCATCGGTGCTGACGCGAATTCCGACAGCGAATACGCACGCACCAAGGCTGCGGGCGAAGCTGCTGTACTGACCCATATGCCCGATGCCGTGATCCTGAGGCCCTCGGTGATCTTCGGGACCGAGGATCAGTTCTTCAACCGTTTCGCCGGCATGACCCGTATCTCGCCCTTCCTTCCGATCTTTGGCGCCGACACCCGGTTCCAGCCGGTGTTTGTGGATGACGTGGCGCAGGCCGCGGTCAAGGGTGTGTTGGGCCAGGCCGCAACGGGCGTCTACGAATTGGGTGGACCCGAGGCCAAGACCTTCCGCGAACTGATGCAGCAGATGCTCGAGGTGATCTACCGCCGCCGCATCATCATCGGTCTGCCGTTCTGGGTTGGGCGGATCATGGCCGGGGTTCTGGACATGCTGAAATTCGTCAGCTTTCAGCTGTTTCCGAACAACATCCTGACCCGCGACCAGTTGAAGAACCTGCGCCGAGACAATGTGGTGTCCGAAGGAGCGAAAGGTTTCGCCGATCTGGGAATTGAACCTGCCTCGCTGGAATCGGTTCTGCCGGAATACCTGTGGAAATTCCGCCCGTCGGGTCAGTACGACGACATCCAGAACTCGGCCCGGAACCTGCGCATCTGATCAGCTGTAAGCGACAATCAGCAGGATCGTACCCAGGATCACGCGATAGATCACATATGGCGTGAAGCTGATGCTACGCAGCAGACGCATCATCAGGCTCAGTGCCAACAGGGCCGAAACAAAGGCGAACACGGCCGCAATGGCGCTGTCCTTGGCCAGCTGAGCGTTGGCCTGCCCGATCACGTCCAGCGACAGCAACGCACCCGAGGCGATGATTGTGGGGATCGACATCAACATCGCAATGCGCGCGCCGTCCTCGCGGGTATATCCCAAGTGCCGCGCGCCAGTTATGCAGATCCCCGACCGCGAGGTGCCGGGAATCAGCGCCAGGACCTGCCACAGACCCAAAATAGCCGCGTCGCGCAGCCCCCAATCGGCGGCCTCTTTGGTCTGGGGGCCTTTCTGGTCCATCCAATACAGCAGCAATCCGAAGCCCAGCATCGTCCACCCGATCACTGCCACGGACCGCATCGCGCTGCTGAGGCCGGTCAGGTGCAGGATCGCGCCGACGATGACGGTCGGGATGGTGGCCACGATCAACGCCAGGGCCAGTCGGGACTGTGGGGTGTCGATGCGCCCGCGCAACGCACTTGGCAGGCCCGCAAGGGCCAGTTTCACGTCGCTCCAGAAATAAAGAACCACCGCGCCCAATGTGCCCACATGCACCGCGACGTCGATGGCGAGGCCCTGGTCATCCATTCCGGTGAGGCTGGGCAGCAGGATCAGGTGGCCTGATGACGAAATCGGTAGAAACTCGGTGATCCCCTGGATGATCGCCACCAGAATCAGCTGAAAAAGACTCATCTGCCCGCCCGTGTCTGCGCCCGTGTTCTTTGCATTCAAGGCGTATAAGCGCGATCAGCAAAAGGAAAGTCAGGATTTAGGTCCGAAGCGGCCCTAAAAACGAACAGAAAGTCGCCGAAAGAGATCGATCTTTCCGATTTTTTCCAATTTAGGTCAGTACAATTGACTTTTCATCCGAATTGGCTTCGCATAAAGAAATCCGACCAAGCCAATTCATGGAGTCTGACCGTGGCCAAGCAACCGATGCTGAAATTTGTGCAGATCGATCGTGACATGCCTGAAAAGCGCGCCGCAACCGATCGCAGAGCGGACTTTCATGAAATCTATGCCGAATACGCTGCCGAAAAAGCCGCCGAGCAGGCCAGCCGTTGCAGCCAGTGTGGTGTGCCGTACTGTCAGTCGCACTGTCCGCTGCACAACAACATCCCGGACTGGCTGCGCCTGACCGCTACCGGACGGCTGGAAGAAGCCTATCAGACCAGCCAGGCCACCAATACCTTCCCCGAGATCTGCGGCCGTATCTGCCCGCAGGACCGCTTGTGCGAAGGCAACTGCGTGATCGAGCAATCGGGCCATGGCACTGTCACCATCGGTGCCGTCGAGAAATACATCACCGACACCGCGTGGGAGGAAGGCTGGGTCAAACCTGTCGCTCCAACCGCCGAGCGCCCCGAAAGCGTGGGCATCATCGGGGGCGGGCCTGGTGGCCTGGCGGCGGCGGACATGCTGCGCCGGGCCGGGATTCAGGTCACGGTCTATGACCGCTATGACCGCGCGGGCGGGCTTCTGATGTACGGCATTCCGGGCTTCAAGCTGGAAAAGGACGTGGTTCAACGCCGCAACGACCTGTTGGCCGAGGGCGGCGTCGCTTTTGAACTGAACTGCAACGTCGACGCGGCCAAGTTCGCCGAAATCCACGCAAAACATGACGCCGTGATCATTGCGACGGGAGTCTACAAGTCGCGGGATCTGTCCATGCCTGGCAGCGGCCTGCCCGGCATCGAAAAGGCAATCGATTTCCTGACTGCTTCGAACCGCAAAAGCTTTGGTGACGAGGTTCCCGAGTTCGACGATGGCCGTCTGAACGCCAAGGGCAAGAAAGTGGTCGTGATCGGTGGCGGCGATACTGCGATGGATTGCGTACGAACCTCGATTCGTCAGGGTGCGACTTCGGTCAAATGTCTGTATCGCCGCGACCGGGCGAACATGCCAGGTTCACAGCGCGAAACCCAGAACGCCGAAGAAGAGGGCGTGATCTTTGAATGGCTCAGCGCGCCCAAGGGGTTCGTGGGCGATGAGCGGGTCACCGGCGTGATGGTGCAGAAGATGCGCCTGGGCCAGCCCGATGCCACCGGCCGCCAGGCCCCCGAAGTGATTGAAGGCGCGGATTACGTCGAAGAGGCCGATCTGGTCATCAAAGCGCTGGGCTTCGAGCCCGAGGACCTGCCCACCCTGTTCGGCCAGCCCGACCTGCCCGTGACCCGCTGGGGCACCATCAAGGCCGCGTTCGAAACCGGCGAGACCGAGATGGACGGCGTCTATGCCATCGGTGACATCGTGCGCGGTGCTTCGCTGGTGGTCTGGGCGATTCGCGACGGGCGTGACTGCGCGCAGGCCATCATCGACCGGTTCAACAGCAAGGCCGCGCTTGCGGCCGAGTGACCCCGCAGCCCAGCGACAGGAGGGACAGGATGCCCGAATTGCAAGGCCAATGCATGTGCGGCGCGGTCACCGTGACCGCGACCCCCGCCCGCGACGCGCTGGGCGCCTGCCATTGCGACATGTGCCGCCGCTGGACCAGCAGCGCGCCGGTCACCTTTCCGGCCCAGCCGGGCTATGCGGCGCTGGGGCCGGTCAAGACCTTCACCTCGTCCGACTGGGCCGAACGTGCCTTCTGCGAAGAATGCGGCTCGGCACTGTGGTACCGGATCACCCTGCCGGGCGAGATGCACGGCCAGACACAGATCGCGGCAGGCCTGTTCGACAACGCGGCCGGCAACACGCTGAAACTTGAACTTTACATCGACAAGAAGCCCGAGGGTTACGCGTTCGCAGGTGAACGGCGCCAGATGACCGAAGCCGAGGTCATGGCCATGTACGCCCCGTCGGAAGAAGGAGACAACCAATGACGAAATATGATGCCGATTGGGTCCGGGCCGAGGAAGCCAAGCGCAAGTGGATGGCCGAAAATGGCCTGTATTCCGAGCAGGAAGAGCATTCCTCGTGCGGGGTCGGCCTGGTGGTTTCGGTTGACGGCAAGAAAAGCCGCAAGGTGGTCGAGGCCGGGATCAATGCGCTCAAGGCGATCTGGCACCGCGGTGCGGTGGATGCCGACGGCAAGACCGGCGACGGCGCGGGCATCCATGTGCAGATCCCGGCCCCGTTCTTCTATGACCAGATCCGCCGCACCGGGCACGAACCCAAGATGGACCAGCTGATCGCCGTGGGGCAGGTGTTCCTGCCGCGCACCGATTTCGGCGCGCAGGAGCGCTGCCGGACCATCGTGGAAACCGAAGTTCTGCGGATGGGTTACTATATCTATGGCTGGCGCCATGTGCCGGTGGATGTCACCTGCCTGGGCGAAAAGGCCAACGCGACCCGGCCCGAGATCGAGCAGATCCTGATCTCGAATTCCAAGGGCGTCGACGAGGACACGTTCGAGCGCGAGCTGTACGTCATCCGCCGCCGGATCGAGAAAGCCGCCGCCGCCGCAGGGATTTCGGGGCTGTACCTGGCCTCGCTCAGCTGCCGGTCGATCATCTACAAGGGCATGATGCTGGCCGAGCAGGTCGCCGTGTTCTACCCCGACCTGATGGACGACCGTTTTGAGTCGGCCTTTGCGATCTATCACCAGCGCTATTCCACCAACACCTTCCCGCAATGGTGGCTGGCGCAGCCGTTCCGCATGCTGGCCCATAATGGCGAGATCAACACGCTGAAGGGCAACATCAACTGGATGAAAAGCCACGAGATCCGCATGGCCTCGGCGACCTTTGGCGACTATGCCGAAGACATCAAACCGATCATCGCGGGCGGATCGTCGGATTCGGCGGCGCTGGATTCGGTGTTCGAGGTTCTGGTGCGCGCGGGCCGCTCGGCCCCGATGGCCAAGACGATGCTGGTGCCGGAAAGCTGGTCGAAACAGGCGGTGGAACTGCCGCAAGCCTGGCGCGACATGTATTCCTACTGCAACTCGGTGATGGAGCCGTGGGACGGCCCTGCCGCGCTGGCCATGACGGATGGGCGCTGGGTCTGCGCCGGGCTGGACCGCAACGGCCTGCGTCCGATGCGCTATGTGGTCACCGGCGACGGACTGGTGATCGCCGGGTCCGAGGCGGGCATGGTTCCGATCGACGAGGCCAGCGTTGTCGAGAAAGGCGCGCTGGGCCCCGGCCAGATGCTGGCCGTCGACATGAAGAAGGGCAAGCTGTATCGCGACAAGCAGATCAAGGACAAGCTGGCCGCGACGCTGCCGTTCGGGGACTGGGTCAGCAAGATCAACGATCTGGACGAAAAGCTGGCCAAGGTGACTGAAAAGCCGCTGTTCTCGGGTGAAGAGCTGCGCAAGCGCCAGATCGCGGCGGGCTACACGGTCGAAGAGCTGGAGCAGATCCTTGCACCGATGGCCGAGGATGGCAAAGAGGCGATCGCTTCGATGGGCGACGACACGCCTTCGGCGGTTCTGTCCAAACAGTACCGGCCGCTCAGCCATTTCTTCCGCCAGAACTTCAGCCAGGTGACCAACCCGCCCATCGACAGCCTGCGCGAATACCGCGTGATGTCGCTGAAGACGCGGTTCGGCAACCTCAAGAACGTGCTTGACGAGGACAGCAGCCAGACCGAGATCGTTGTGCTGGAAAGCCCCTTTGTCGGCAACGCCCAGTGGGAAGAACTGGTGGCGAATTTCGATGCGCCGCTGGCCGAGATCGACTGTACCTTCGAACCCGGCACCGGCGCGCTGAGCGCCGCGCTGGCGCGCATCCGCTCGGAGGCGGAGGAGGCCGTGCGTTCTGGCGCGGGTCACCTGGTGTTGACCGACCAGTATTCCGGCCCCGGCAAAGTGGCGATGCCGATGATCCTGGCCACCAGCGCGGTGCATTCGCACCTGATCCGTCAGGGTCTGCGGACCTTCTGCTCGCTCAACGTGCGTTCGGCGGAATGCATCGACCCGCATTATTTCGCGGTGCTGATCGGCTGTGGCGCGACCGTGGTCAACGCCTATCTGGCCGAGGATTCGCTGGCCGACCGGATCGAACGCAGCTTGCTCGAAGGCAGCCTGACCGAAAACGTCGCGCGCTACCGCGAGGCGATCGACCAGGGCCTGCTGAAGATCATGGCCAAGATGGGCATTTCGGTGATCTCGTCCTATCGCGGCGGCCTGAATTTCGAGGCCGTGGGCCTGAGCCGCGCCATGGTGGCCGAATATTTCCCCGGCATGACCAGCCGGATCTCGGGCATCGGCGTCACCGGCATTCAGTCCAAAGCCGAAGGAATCCATGCCAAAGGCTGGGAGAGTGGCCTGGACGTTCTGCCCATCGGTGGCTTCTACAAGGCCCGCAAATCGGGTGAGACCCATGCGTGGGAAGCGACCTCGATGCACATGATGCAGATGGCCTGCAACCGCGCCTCTTACGAGCTGTGGAAGCAGTATTCGGCCAAGATGCAGGCCAACCCGCCGATTCATCTGCGCGACCTGATGGATTTCAAACCGCTGGGCAAGCCGATCCCGATCGAGGAGGTCGAGTCGATCACCTCGATCCGCAAACGGTTCGTCACGCCGGGCATGTCGCTGGGCGCGCTCAGCCCCGAGGCGCACAAGACGCTGAACGTAGCGATGAACCGGATCGGCGCCAAATCCGACTCGGGTGAAGGTGGGGAAGATCCCGCTCACTTCGTGCCCGAGCCGAATGGCGACAACCCCTCGGCCAAGATCAAGCAGGTGGCCTCGGGCCGGTTCGGTGTGACCGCCGAATACCTCAACCAGTGCGAAGAGCTGGAAATCAAGGTGGCCCAGGGCGCCAAGCCCGGCGAGGGCGGCCAGCTGCCCGGCATGAAGGTCACCGATCTGATCGCGCGCCTGCGTCACTCGACCAAGGGCGTGACGCTGATCTCGCCGCCGCCGCACCACGACATCTACTCGATCGAGGATCTGGCGCAGCTGATCTATGACCTGAAACAGATCAACCCGCGCGCCAAGGTGACGGTGAAACTGGTGGCGTCCTCGGGCGTCGGCACGATCGCCGCCGGGGTGGCCAAGGCCAAGGCCGACATCATCCTGATCTCGGGCCACAATGGCGGCACCGGGGCATCCCCCGCGACCAGCATCAAATATGCCGGCCTGCCGTGGGAGATGGGCCTGACCGAGGCGCACCAGGTTCTGGCGATGAACAACCTGCGCGAGCGGGTGACCCTGCGCACCGATGGCGGTTTACGCACCGGGCGCGATATCGTCATGGCGGCGATGATGGGGGCCGAGGAATACGGCATCGGCACCGCCGCCCTGATCGCGATGGGCTGCATCATGGTGCGCCAGTGCCAATCGAACACCTGCCCGGTGGGCGTGTGTACGCAGGACGAGAGCCTGCGCGCCAAGTTCACCGGCAATGCCGACAAGGTGGTGAACCTGATCACTTTCTATGCGCAGGAAGTGCGCGAGATTCTGGCCAGCATCGGCGCGCGGTCGCTGGACGAGATCATCGGCCGGGCCGATCTGCTGGCGCAGGTCAGCCGCGGGTCGGCGCATCTGGACGATCTGGACCTGAATCCGCTGCTGATCACCGTCGATGGCGCACAGAACATTGTCTATGACCGTGACAAGCCGCGCAACGCGGTGCCCGATACGCTGGACTCTGAAATCGTGCGCGACGCGGCGCGGTTCCTGAAAGATGGCGAGAAGATGCAGTTGTCTTATGCCGTGCAGAACACGCACCGGACGGTGGGCACCCGCGTGTCCAGCCACATCGTGCAGAACTTTGGCATGCGCAACACGTTCCAGCCGGACCACCTGCATGTGAAACTGCAGGGCTCGGCCGGTCAGTCGCTGGGCGCCTTCGCCGCGCCGGGGCTCAAACTGGAAGTGTCGGGTGACGCCAACGACTATGTGGGCAAGGGCCTGTCGGGCGGCACCATCGTCGTACGCCCGCCGCAGGTCAGCCCGCTGCAGGCCGACCGGAATACAATCATCGGCAACACGGTCCTGTACGGCGCGACCGACGGGTACCTGTTCGCGGCCGGCCGTGCGGGTGAGCGGTTCGCCGTGCGCAACTCGGGTGCCACCGTGGTGGTCGAAGGCTGCGGCTCGAACGGGTGTGAGTACATGACCGGCGGCGTTGCGGTGATCCTGGGTGACATCGGCGCGAACTTTGGCGCGGGGATGACGGGCGGCATGGCCTATCTGTACGACCCCGAAGGCAAGGCGCAGCTGCTGATGAACATGGAAACCCTGGTGACCTGCCCCGTAACGGTCGAGCATTGGGAGACCCAGCTGAAATCGCTGATAGAACGTCACGCAGCGGAAACCGGCAGCCGCAAGGCCGCCGACATCCTGCAGCACTGGGATGTCGAGCTGTCGAACTTCCTGCAGGTCTGTCCGAAGGAAATGCTGAACAAGCTCAGCCACCCGCTGAGCCACGAGGCAGCGGCGGTTCCGGCCGAGTAAGACTGCCTGTGAAACCTGCCCCGCGTGTTTGAAAAGACACGCGGGGTTTTCGTTTTGTGTCCCCCCGTTTCCGGATTTCTTGAAAAAACATTGCGTGTCGCTAGGCCTGTACACGGAAAGTTTGGAAATTTCGCCAATGCTTCCGCTTGCCACCAATTACGCCTGGGAGTCGTCGCATGCCCACGACCTATCTTGACCAGTTCTTTGCCATGGATCCGGCCAGCCCGCCGGCAACGGGGACCCTTCTGACGGTTGAGAAGTACAATCTGGTCGACCAGAACGACGATGGCGATATTGACAGTTTCGACAATGACTCGGTCAACGGCATCGATGTCACCCGATCCTGGCCGGGCGATACGGTGACGATCAACGTGTCCGGTGTGGGCAACGTCACCTACACGGGAATCACATTCTATCTGGCTGATGGCAGTCGGGTATTCACCCCGACGGACGGTCAGGTGCTGCAAGAGGGAACGCTTGTCTCGACGACTTTCGTCAATACCGAGGGTCCCCTGGTGGTTCCGGATGAGCTTGGGCCGCCGTGTTTTACCGCCGGAACGATGATAAAGACACCCGATGGATTGCGCCGCGTCGAGGATCTGCAGGCCGGTGACCTGGTCACGACCGTCGACAATGGCGCGCGGGCTTTGATCTGGGTCGGGAGAACCACCGTTGCGGCCGAGGGCAACGCCGCACCCATCCGCTTTGCCGCAGGGGTTCTGGGGCTGGACCGCGACACTCTGTTCTCGCCGCAACACCGGATGCTGATCGACGATTGGCGCGCGGCTTATTTCTACGGCCACCCCGAGGTTTTGATTGCCGCACATTCCCTGGTCAACGGCACGACGGTGACCAGGGTCGAAGGCGGCGAGGTCGAGTATTTCCACCTGTTGTTCGACCAGCACGAGATCGTCATCGCCAACGGCGCCAAAAGCGAAAGCTACTATCCCGGCCACGCCGTTACGCGATCTGACCGGCAAACCCAGGCCGAGCTGTTGCGTCTGTTCCCGCAATTGGGAGTGGTGGAAGATGGTGGTCCGAAAACCGCCCGTCCGGTGGTGCGCCCGCGCGAAGGACGGCTGATCGCGTCATAATTCCGTTCCAAATACCGGTGCTGCGGCGTATAGCAGGAACATGGCGAAGAAAGCAGCGCGCAAATCCCGCGGTAAGTCCAAAAAGGCAACCCGGTCTCGGAAAACGGAAACGCTCATCGTTCGGATTCGGCGGTGGGTACTGCTTGTCATCGGTGCCCTGGCCGCGGCGTTCGTGGCGCTTGTATTGCTTTACACCGTGGTCAACCCGCCGATCACCCATACGATCTGGTCCGAGTGGCGCCGCCTGGGCAAGGTGGACCGGGAATGGGTCGCGATCGAGGATATGTCTCCGCACATGGCCCGGTCGGTCGTTGCGGCCGAGGATGCGAATTTCTGCCTGCATTGGGGTTTTGACGTGAACGCGATCCGCGAAGCGCTTGAAGATGGTGGCAACCGCGGGGCGTCGACCATTTCTCAGCAGGTGGTCAAGAATGTCTTTCTGTGGCAGGGGCGCAGTTGGGTGCGCAAGGCGCTTGAGACCTCCATGACCCCGGTCGTCGAAATCTTCTGGAGCAAGAAGCGCATACTCGAGGTGTATCTGAACGTGGCTGAGACCGGTGAGGGCCTGTTCGGGATCGAGGCGGCCGCCCGGAAGAATTTTGGTGTCAGTTCCGCCCAACTCAGCCCGGTGCAGGCGGCGCGTCTGGCGGCAATCCTTCCGTCACCGCGCAACCGTTCGGTCACGGACCCGTCGGTTTACACCCGCAGACGAGCCGCCGCGATCCGCGATGGAGCGGCCACCATCCGCGCAGATGGTCGCGCAGATTGCTTCGAGGATTGAAACTTCTGCCCGTCAGCGGCTATTGCTGAGCGGTACTCAATTGGTTCGAATGGATCCACATGGCGCGTTTGTTTCACGTTCCCCTGTCCCCCTTTTGTCGAAAAGTCCGCCTGTCCTTGGCGGAAAAGAAGATCGAAGTCGAATTGGTCGAGGAAAAGTACTGGGAAAAATCCCCGGACTTCTTGCGCAGAAACCCTGCGGCCAAGGTCCCGGTTCTGCGGCTGGATGGCCGGGTGATGTCAGAAAGCGCGGCGATCTGCGAATACATCGAAGAAACGCGGCCGGAACCCGCATTGATGCCGAAAACTCCGGAAGCGCGGTTCGAGGTGCGCCGTCTGGTCAGTTGGTTTGATGACAAATTCCACCACGAGGTGACATCCAAGCTGCTGTACGAGCGGGTAAACAAGAAAGTGACCGGTCAGGGATATCCCGACAGCAAGAACGTCAAGGAAGGTGCGCGGGCGATCAAATTCCATCTGGACTACATGGCTTGGCTGCTGGATCAGCGGCGCTGGCTGGCCGGAGATCAGATGACATTGGCCGATTTTGCCGCTGCCGCGCACTTGTCGTCGCTGGATTACATTTCGGACGTGGACTGGAATCGCAGCCAGGTGGTCAAGGACTGGTACGCCAAGATCAAGTCACGCCCGGCCTTCCGGTCGATCCTGGCGGATCAGGTGCCAGGCTTCCGCCCGCCCGCCCATTACGCCGACCTGGATTTCTGATAGGTTGGGGCAGGGGGCTGTCCGCCCCCTCTTGGCCCGTTCGGCCAATTCACCCCCGAGGATATTTTGGGCCAGATGAACAGCGCGACGGCATTGAAGGACAGGTTGGTGGCGCAGGCCCGGGCCGAAGGGTTCGTGGCGTGCCGGATCTGCCGACCCTGGGACGTGCCGGAAGTGCCTACGCGGTTGGAGGCCTTTCTGGCGGCGGGCTATCACGGGCAGATGGGCTGGATGGCCGAACGGACCCATTGGCGGGGGGATCCGGCGCAGCTGTGGCCCGAGGCGCGCTCGGTCATCATGCTGGCCGAGAGTTACACGCCGGATCATGATCCGACCGAGGTTCTGGGGCGACCCGATCGCGGGGCGATCTCGGTCTATGCGCAGAACAGGGATTACCACGATCTGGTCAAGAAGCGGCTGAAGCGGCTGGCCCGGTGGCTGATTGCCGAGGCCGGGGGCGAGGTGAAGGTGTTCGTCGATACCGCGCCGGTGCCCGAGAAGGCCTTGGGCCACGCAGCCGGGTTGGGGTGGCAGGGCAAACATACCAATCTGGTCAGCCGGGATTGGGGCAATTGGGCCTTTTTAGGGTCTGTTTTCACTACTCTGAACCTGCCAGCGGATCCTCCGGAAGTGGATCATTGCGGGTCGTGTCGGGCCTGTCTGGATGCCTGCCCTACGGATGCCTTCCCGGCGCCCTATCAGCTGGATGCGCGGCGTTGCATTTCCTATCTGACCATCGAGCACAAGGGGCCGGTGGATCAGGAGTTGCGCGGCAAGCTGGGCAACCGCATCTATGGTTGTGATGATTGTCTGGCCGCCTGCCCGTGGAACAAGTTCGCGGTGGCGGCCAGCGACATCCGCTATGTCGCGCGCCAAGACCTGATGGCGCCGCCGCTGGCGGAACTGGCCGGGTTGGACGATGCGGCGTTCCGGGCCAGATTCTCGGGTTCTCCGATCAAGCGGATCGGGCGCGACCGCTTCGTGCGCAACGTTCTGTATGCCATCGGCAATTCCGGGTTGTCGGAGTTGATTCTGGTCGCGCAGGCGCTGACCGAGGATCCCGACCCCACGGTGGCGGACGCGGCGCGCTGGGCGGTCGAACAACTGTCGTGAATGCCGCAAACAGGCTGGACGCGTCGGTTCAAACCGCTACACCCGTGACTGCGAACAGGATGGAGACCCCGATGGCGTTGGCTTTGGGCGTGGATACCGGTGGAACCTACACCGATGCGGTGCTGATCCGGGACGAGGAAGAGGTGATCGCCTCGGCCAAGTCCCTGACCACGCGCGAGGATCTGGCGATCGGCGTCGGGCGGGCGATCCGGGCGGTGCTGGACCAGGCGCAGGTCGCACCCGACCAGATCTCGATGGCGTCGCTGTCGACGACGCTGGCCACGAACGCGCTGGTCGAGGGGCAGGGCGGGCGCGTTGCGCTGATCTATGTCGGGTTTCGGGATGGCGATCTGGACAGGCATGGGCTGCGCGATGCGCTGAAGGGTGACCCGGCGCTGGCGATTGCGGGCGGGCACAGCCATGCCGGGGCTGAGGCCGCGCCGTTGGATACAGGGGCGTTGCGCGAATTTCTGGACCAGCAGTCCGGGATTTCCGGGTTCGCGGTAGCGGCCCAGTTCGCCACGCGCAACCCCGCGCACGAGCTTGAGGTCGCGCGGATCATCACCGAAAAGACCGGCGCGCCGGTGACCTGCTCGCATCAGTTGTCGGCCAAGCTGAACGGGCCGAAACGTGCGGTGACGGCGGTGCTGAACGCGCGCCTGATCGGAATGATCGACCGTCTGATCGGCCGGGCGCAGGATGTGTTGCTCGAGCTGGGCATCGACGCGCCGATGATGGTGGTGCGTGGGGATGGCGCCTTGATGAGCGCCGAGCAGGCGCGGGAGCGACCGATCGAAACCATTCTCAGCGGTCCGGCGGCCTCGATCGTGGGGGCGCGCTGGCTGACCGGAGTTCAGGACGCGCTGGTTTCGGATATCGGAGGGACGACGACCGATGTGGCGCTGATCCGCGATGGCAAACCGGCGATCGACCCGGCGGGCGCCCGTGTCGGCGGGTTCCGCACCATGGTCGAGGCGGTGGCGATGCGCACTCATGGTCTGGGCGGTGACAGCCAGGTGCATGTGGTGACCGAGGGCCTGCGCGGCGGCGTGTTCCTGGGCCCGCGCCGGGTGCTGCCGGTGTCGCTGATCGCGGCCGAAGCGCCCGAAGTGGTCCATGCCGCGCTGGACGAGCAGTTGCGCGCGACCACGGTGGGCGAGCACGATACCCGTTTCGCCCGCCGCGTGCCCGGCATCCACGCCGAGGGTCTGGGCCCGCGCGAGGCGGGGCTGTTGGAGCGGCTGGGAGATAGGGTTCTGCCCCTGAGCGCCCTTTTGCGCACCCGGATGGAAAACGGAGCTCTGACCCGGCTGGTGGATCGCGGGATGGTTCAGGTCTCGGGGGTGACGCCGTCGGATGCCAGCCACGTTCTGGGACGCCTGTCCGATTGGGATGAGGGTGCCGCGCGCAAGGCGCTGGAGCTGATTGCGCGCCGGCGTGTGGGGTCGGGCGACCGGCTGGCGGGCTCGGCCGATGAACTGGCCGGCATGATCGTGGATCAGTTGACCGAACAGACCGTTTTGACCTTGTTAGAGACTGCTTTTGCCGAAGAAGCCGAGGCGTTCGGCCTGCCGCCCGAGGATCTGGCGCGCCATGTGCTGACGCGGCGGGGCTTGCGCGGGCATCGCGGTCTGCTGGCGCTGGATACGAAGCTGAACGTGGGTGTGGTCGGGCTGGGGGCCTCGGCGCCAAGCTATTACCCGGCGGTCGGTGAGCGGCTGCGCTGTACCATGGTGCTGCCCGACCATGCCGGGGTGGCCAATGCGATCGGGGCCGTCGTGGGGCGCTTGACCATGCGGCGGGCGGGCACAGTGACCGCCCCGTCCGAAGGCCGGTACCGAGTGCATCTGAACGACGGGCCGCAGGATTTCCCCACGCCCGAACCCGCGCTGGACCTGCTGGAGGCCGAACTCCGGCGCGAGACCGAAAGCGCCGTGCGCGAGGCTGGGGCCGAGGATATCCGCGTGGTCGTCAACCGTGACATCCGCACCGCCAGGATCGAGGGCAAGGATGTCTTCGTCGAGGCGATGCTGACTGTCGAAGCCAGCGGCCGCCCGCGGGTGGCCGTCGGCTGAGCGTTATTCGGCGGCGTTGCTGCGTTTGGGCAGAACCCAGTCCGGGCGCGGGAAGTGGCAGGTATAGCCGTTTGGGATACGCTGAAGGTAGTCCTGATGCTCGGGCTCGGCCTCCCAGAAATCGCCGACGGGTTCGACCTCGGTGACGACCTTGCCGGGCCACAGCCCGCTGGCATCCACATCGGCGATCGTATCCAGCGCGATCTGTTTCTGTGTCTCGTCGCAGTAATAGATTGCCGAGCGATAGCTCATTCCGATGTCATTGCCCTGGCGGTTCACGGTGGTCGGGTCGTGGATCTGGAAGAAGAACTCGAGCAGATCGCGATATGTGATCTGCGTGGGGTCGAACCAGATCTCGATCCCTTCGGCATGGGTGCCGTGGTTGCGATAGGTCGCGTTGGGCACGTCGCCGCCGGTATATCCAACGCGGGTGCGCAGAACGCCGGGCAGCTTGCGGATCAGGTCCTGCATGCCCCAGAAGCAGCCTCCGGCCAGAACGGCGCGGTGTTCGGTCATTTCGGGTCCTCCACTTGATCGAGGTATTCGCCATAGCCCTCGGCCTCCATGTCGTCACGATGGATGAACCGCAGCGCGGCGGAGTTGATGCAATAGCGTAGCCCACCCTGGTCCAGCGGACCATCGGGAAACACATGGCCCAGGTGGCTGTCGCCGTGTTTCGAGCGGACCTCGGTCCGGATCATCCCCAGCGAGCGGTCCTCAAGCTCGGTGACGTGGTCATGCACGATGGGTTTGGTGAAACTGGGCCAGCCGCAGCCCGACTCGTATTTGTGGGTCGAGGCGAATAGCGGCTCGCCCGATACGATATCCACATAGATGCCGGGTTCCTTGTTGTTCAGATGTTTTCCGGTGCCGGGGCGTTCGGTCCCGTTGCGCTGGGTGACGTGGAATTCCTCGGGCGACAGGGCCGCGACAACCGATGGATCTTTGGTATACTTGGGCATGGGTCCTCCGGCGTTTCATACGTTGCCGAGATATTTGGGGTGCGCCGCGACAAAAGCAAAGCCCTGTTTCACCCGGCTCGCGCGATCGTGCGGGTGATCTGCCGCCGTGCTTCGCGCGTATCAATATCAAAGAGGAGGTCACGCCATGTTCAGAATGTTGCTGTTGTCTGCCTTGTTGTTGATCGGTCGAACGGTACAGGCCGCGCCCGTGTCCGGAGAGTTCCCATCGATCGATGGCGGCACGCTGTCGTTGTCGGACTGGCGCGGCCAGCCGGTTCTGGTGGTCAACACTGCCTCGCAATGCGGGTTTACCGGGCAGTATTCCGGGCTGCAAAAGCTGCAGGACACCTATGGACCCAAGGGTTTGGTGGTTCTGGCAGTCCCGTCGGATTCCTTCAACCAGGAACTGGAAACCGCCGGTGAGGTCAAGGAATTCTGTGAGTTGAACTATGACCTGACTCTGCCCATGACCGACATCACCCCGGTCACCGGCGCGCAGGCCCACCCGTTCTTCAAGGCGGTCGCCGCCGAGACTGGGTTTGTGCCCAACTGGAATTTCAACAAGATCCTGCTGAGCCCCGAAGGCGAGGTCGTGGCGACCTTTGGGTCGACGACCCGGCCTGACTCCCGCAAGCTGCGCAGTCAGGTCGAGGCGCTGCTGCGCTGAACCGGCTGGCGTGACAACTGCACGGCCAGAATGCCCAGCGTGGTGACCGCAACGCCGACGGCATCCATTGCGCCCAACCGCTCACCCAGCAGAATCGCGGCGATCGTGACCCCGAACACCGGGTTGAGGAAATGGAAGGTCGCCGCGCGGATCGGACCGATCCGGTTGAGCAGCAGGAACCAGATCAGCGTGGCCAGCAGGCCGGGGAACAGGGTCGTGTAGGTGAAGGCCAACGCCAGCGGCCAGGTTGGACGGATATGGATCGTCTCGAACAACGGGGCGGCGACGAACAGAACTGCCGAGCCAACGAACATCTGCAAACCGACGACCATCATGAAATTCCCGCCCGAGGTCGCCCCGCGCACGGCCAGCGTGGCGAAGGTCAGCGCCAGCGCGCCCAGCCCGCAGAGGGCAACGCCGAACAGGTCGATCCCGGCGCTGATCCGGCTGCTCATGATCAGGGCCACGCCGGCGAACCCGGCCAGCAGACCCAGAACACCCAGCGGGCGTAAGCGTTCCCCGAACAGCAGCCAACCGGCCAGCGCCACCAAGAGCGGCATGGTCGAGGCGATGATCGCCGCGACCGAGGCCTCGACCGTTTGCATCGCATAGAAATTCAGACCCAAATACAGGGCATTCTGGCAGATTCCGAACAGGATGGTCGCGTACCATTGCGACCGCGTCAGGCGCCAGCTCTGGCCCATGGCCCGGGCGATTGCGACACCAAGGATGCCGGAAATCAGGAAGCGAACCGCCAGTGAAAACAGCGGCGAAGCATCCGCGACGATGATCCGCGCCGAGGTAAAGGCCGACGACCAGATGAAGGCAAAGGCCAGCCCCATGGCGATGGCGCGCAGATCCATGACCGCTCCTGTTTGAATGTGCGGCGACTGTTTCCGATTTTCCCGCAGGCCACAAGCGCCCGAGCGTCAAAAAAGACACATGGTGCACGCAAGTTTTCCCTAGATGGCGGTTTTATTGATTGACCAGCCAATTAAAGATATCCGCTCGGTAATCTGAAATCTAAAGGGAGGTTTGTCGGTGCTATTGGAATACATCCTGTCATTCGGGGTCTTGCTTGCTCTTGGGCTGGTAGCGTTCTTCGTCGTGAAATGGTGGAACCTGCGGTGCGTGGGCGTGACACCTGTACATCTGTTCACTTTCATCGCGATCCTGTTCACATCCGGCCTGGATGTCGGGCTGATCATGTTCCCGCTCACCGAATTCGGAGGCTATGCCGAAGATCCGGCCTATGCGTTCGCAAACCCGCTGGCGATCGAGTTCGGGTTCTGGGGATTCCTGATCTGGGCCTTCTATTTCCTGACGGCCTTCTATTTCTGCGTCATCGAGCCCCGAGTGCAGTTCTTTGAAATCCCGGTGGTCAAGCTGATCAACAACGTGGTGATCATCGGGACCTGCGCTTTCACCGCCAGCCTGTTCCTGATCTACCTGCCCGGATACCTGCCCGAAGTTGGTGATGGCGAGTCCGTGGTGACCACGTTTTACATCATCGTATTTGTCGTCATTCTGGCCGCGGCCTATTCCTCGACTGACCTGAAATACGTGCGGATTCTTTCCGTCGGCTCGACGTTTCTGTTTCTGGCGCTGATCCTTGGCATGTGGGCCGCGGCCGGTATGGGCGTTGCGGGTTTCGTGGAAACCAGCAGCAATATCGGGGCGTATTTCGCCAATATCCACAAGTTCATACTGCCTCTAACCGACTATCACGCCTTCTACCTGTTCTGGTGGTTTGCCTGGTCGATCATGATCGGTCAGTTCACCTCGCGCTTTGTCGGAGGGCTGACCACCTGGCAATTGCTGGCGGCGCTGCTGATCTTTCCGTCGATCCCCTTGGCGATCTGGTTCAGCGTGCTTTACTACTATCACCTGAACGGCATCAGCACCGCAGGAATCACCAACATCGCGATGGTGATCGTCGGCGTGACCTTCGTGATCAACTCACTGGACTCGTTGATCAGGCTCTATACCGACAACCTGAACATGACGGTCGAACGCTTCGGCAAGACGGCCTATGTTGCCGGCAACGTGGGGCTTCTGTTTGTGCTGACGCTTCTGTTCCAAAGCCAGTGGCTGCAGATTCAGTGGATCGGCGCCGTGGTGGTTGGCCTCTACCTCGCCTGCGTGGTCTATATCCTGATCGCCAAGCGCAAAGAGGTGATGAGCATCGACTCCATGCCCGAAGGTCGGGATCTGGATTTCCACAAGGTCGAGACTGTTCACTGACCTCGGCCAACGACAAAACCGGGTCCGGCCCAACGGACCCGGTAAACATATACCATAGAAAAAGGGCCGCGAAATCGCGGCCCTTGATCGTTTTCACTAAGGCGCGGATCAGCTGTTGACGCTGTCCTTCAGGGCCTTGGCGATGGTCATCTTCACAACCTTGTCGGCTTCTTTGGTGAAGGTCTCACCAGTGGCCGGGTTGCGCACCTGACGCTCGGGGCGCTCGCGGCAGTAGATCTTGCCGACGCCCGGCAGGGTCACAGCGCCACCGGCCGAAACTTCGCGGGTGATCAGGCCAGTGATCGCCTCCAGCGCCGCGTTCGCGGATTTCTTGTCGGTTCCCATTTCCTCAGCGAGAGCAGCAACCAGCTGAGTCTTCGTCATAGGCTTTGCCATTTCTTGGTCTCCTTAACGTGCCCGATCTATTGGGCCTCACCGCGTAACTGTAACGGGATATTGTGGGCGAACACAACGAATAGTAGCACTGAAACCCCAAAAAATATGGGGATTTCGTTGCTTTTTTGCGTCAGAGGAAGGCCGTTTCGTCGAACGAGCGCAATTTCCGGCTGTGCAAACGTTCCAGCGGCATCCCTCGCAGGTGTTCCATCGCCCGGATTCCGATCGCCAGATGGCGGCTGACCTGGGTCGTATAGAACTCGGACGCCATGCCCGGCAACTTCAATTCGCCATGCAGCGGTTTGTCGGATACGCACAGCAAGGTGCCGTAGGGTACGCGGAACCGATAGCCGTTGGCGGCGATCGTGGCGCTTTCCATATCCAGCGCGATGGCGCGCGACTGGCTGAGGCGCTGCACCGGGCCGGATTGGTCGCGCAGTTCCCAGTTGCGGTTGTCGACCGAGGCCACCGTGCCGGTGCGCATAATCCGTTTCAGCTCATAGCCTTCCAGCTCGGTCACTTCGGCGACGGCGCGTTCCAGCGCAACCTGAACTTCGGCCAGCGGCGGGATCGGCACCCAGACGGGCAGATCGTCGTCCAGCACCTTGTCTTCGCGCAGATAGGCATGGGCCAGCACGAAGTCCCCCAGAGCCTGCGTGTTGCGCAGCCCCGCGCAGTGGCCGACCATCAGCCAGGCATGTGGGCGCAGCACCGCGATGTGATCGGTGGCGGTTTTGGCGTTGGATGGCCCGACGCCGATATTGACCAGCGTGATCCCCGACCCGTCTGAGCGTTTCAGGTGATAGGTCGGCATCTGTGGCAGTTTCAGCGGTTGTTGCAGCGGCGCGTCGGGGTCGGTGATTTCGACATTCCCGGTCGAGACGAAACTGGTATAGCCGCTGTCGGAGTCGGCCAGTTGCGCGCGGGCATAGTTCTCGAATTCCGAGACGTAGAACTGGTAGTTGGTGAACAGAACGTGGTTCTGAAAATGGTCCGGGTCGGTGGCGGTATAGTGGGCCAGCCGGGCCAGAGAATAGTCGATGCGCTGGGCGGTGAACAAGGCCAGTGGGCCGACGCCATCCTGCGGTTCGTGCACACCGTTGACAATGTCGTCATTGGTTGTGGTCAGATCGGGCACGTCGAACACGTCGCGCAGGGTGAACCCGGCAGCACCCTGATGAGGGACCACCAGATCGGGGTTGCCGGCCACGGCGAAATGCACCGGCATCGGCGTGGTCGAGGGGCCGATGGTCACCGGCTGGTTGTGGTTCTTGATCAGCAGCGCGATCTGCTGCGTGAGGTAGGACCGGAACAGATCCGGCCGGGTCACGGTAGTGGCATGTACCCCCGGCTCGGACACGTGACCAAAGCTCAGGCGGCTGTCCACATGCGCGTAAGACGCCGTACGGATACGAATTTCCGGGTAATAGGCTCTGTAACGGACCTTGGGCGTGCCGCTTTCCATGGCCTCGGCAAAGCTGTCGCACAGAAAGGCGGTGGCCTCATTGTACAGCTCTTCCAGCCGGGCAACGGCCGCGGCGGCATCGGTGAAAATCTCGGGGTCCCGTGGGTCGGGCGTTGTTATTTTTGTCATGCGAGGGGTTCCAGAAGGTCAATTTTTTCGAATGTGCGGACATCCACCAGTCCCAGATCGGATATCCGCAGTTCGGGGATGACGACAAGGGCCAGCAGCGAGTGCTGCATGTAGGCGTTGTTCAACTGACAGCCGCAGGCCTGCATCGCCTCGACCATCTTCTGCGCCTTGGCCGCGACGTCGGAGGCCGGGCTGTCGGACATCAGGCCGGCGATGGGTAGTTCGACCAGCGCCAGCTCTTCGCCATCACGGAAGATGGTTATGCCGCCGCCTACTTCGGCCAGACGATTGGCGGCCAGCGCCATCTGATCGCGGTCGGTACCGACCACGATCATGTGGTGGCTGTCATGTGCCACAGTCGAAGCCATGGCCATCCGGCCCTGATAGCCGAAGCCCGCGACAAAAGCGTTGGTGACGCCGCCCGTGGCCCGGTGCCGCTCGACCAGCGCGATCTGGCAGACATCGCCTTCGCCCTCGACCAGCCCGCCGATGATCGGCAGCTCGGCCTTCAGCGCCTGGGTGGGGGCCTGGTTCTCGACCACGCCGATCACGTTGGCGCGCACGCGGTTGGCGCCGTTGGGCGCGGGGATCTCGAAATCGGCGGCGGTCAGGGCATGGCCCAGATGCACCGTGTTGCGCGCCCGGTCGGGCCAGTCGTAATGCGGGCAATCCACCTTGATCGCGCCGTTCTCGGCCACCACCTGTCCGCGCGCGATGACCATCTCGATCGGCAGTTCGGTCAGGTCCGAACTGAGGATCACGTCCGCCCGGCGGCCCGGCGTGATCGAGCCGATCTCGCGCTCAAGCCCGAAATGGGTGGCGGTGTTGATCGTGGCCATCTGCAGGGCGATCAGCGGGTCGCAGCCACAGGCGATGGCATGGCGCACGACGCGGTTCATGTGACCCTCGTTCACCAGCGTGCCCGAGTGGCAGTCATCGGTGCACAGGATGAAATTGCGCGGGTCCAGCCCCTTTTCGGTGACGGCGGTGATCTGGCTTTCAACGTCGTACCAAGCCGAGCCCAGCCGCATCATCGACCGCATCCCCTGCCGCACGCGGGCAATGGCGTCGGCCTCGCAGGTGCCTTCGTGGTCATCCGCCGGGCCGCCGGCGACATAGGCGGCAAAATCAGGCCCTAAATCAGGGGATGCATAGTGCCCGCCCACGGTCTTGCCCGCGCGCTGGGTGGCGGCGATTTCGGCCAGCATCTTGGGGTCGGCATGGATCACACCGGGAAAGTTCATCATCTCGCCCAGCCCGATGATGCCGGGCCAGGTCATCGCCTCGGCCACGTCTTCGGCGGTGATCTCGTAGCCCGTGGTTTCCAGCCCCGGCGCGGAGGGCGCGCAGGACGGCATCTGGGCGAAGATGTTGACCGGCTGCATCAGCGCCTCGTCATGCATCATCCGCACGCCGTCCAGCCCCAGCACGTTGGCGATCTCATGCGGATCGGTGAACATCGACGTGGTGCCATGCGGGATCACCGCGCGGGCGAACTCGGCCGGGGTCAGCATGCCGGATTCGATGTGCATATGCGCGTCGCACAGGCCGGGGATCATGTAGCGGCCATCGGCCTCGATGATTTGGGTGTCGGGGCCGATGCAATGGGTGGCATCGGGGCCGACATAAGCCACGCGTCCGGCGGCGATGGCGATGGAGTGATCGGGCAGCGCCTCGCGGCTGTGCACGTTGATCCAGATCCCGCCGCGAATGACCATGTCGGCGGCTTCGCGGCCGGCGGCAACGGCGATCAGGCGGGGGGCGACGTCGGGCCAAGAGGGGAAGGGTGCGTATTCCATGGCACAACTTTCCTGAATGCACCGGAAGGTGCAACCCCTGCTGTGCCACCTTCATGAAACCGTCATCCGACCGATTGCGGGGCAGCAAATGCTTGATCCGCGCCGCGATGCGGGGTCTGGTAGAGACATGGATTATGAAACCATAGATGCGGACAGTTTCGGCCGCAGCCTGCGCGGGATCGGGCTGAACCTGCTGGTGCGCGACGTTCCAGCGGAATGCGCGTTTTTAGAGACTGTTTTTGGCCTGAAATCCCATCAGGTGACGGCGGATTTTGCCATCGTCACCTATGGCGATCAGGTGTTTCAGTTGCATTCGGACGGCACCTATCATTCCAACCCGCTGCTGGGGCTGGTTCCCGAAACGCCCCCACGCGGTGGCGGGATCGAGATCCACCTGTACGACACCGACCCGGACGAGGCGGCGGAGCGCGCCAGGTCCGCTGGTGCAGTCGTCCTGCAGGAGCCGACCGACAAGCCCCATGGTCTGCGCGAGACCTATATCCTGTGCGAGAACGGCTATGCCTGGGTCGCCAGCCGCCCCATGGACGGTTGAAAGTCAGGCGCGGTGTTGCTCGGCCGCGATTTCCGCCCTGATCCACTCGGCAATGGCCACGGCACCCGGGGTCTCCTCGGCCTGGGGCGACAGCAGCAGGTAATAGGCCTCGGGCATCGGTGCGCGATGCTCGAACGGCGCGATCAGGCGGCCATCGTCCAGAAGGCGTCTGGCGATTGTGTCATGGGCCAGACACAGCCCGCCTCCGGCCATCGCGACGGACAGGCCGACCATATAGGTCGTGGCATAGGTAATCGGCGGATTCTCCCAGTTTAGACCCTGATCTTCGGCCCAACTGGCCCAGTTCGACAGCAGGTTTGAGCAATCGTAGAGCGGTTGCCGCTGAAGGGTCTCCAGCGTGACCGGGAAACCGGGGGCGCAGACCGGGTAATAGTGATCGCTGCGCAAAAGCTCGGTTCGGACCGTGTCGGCCGGGCGCAGGGAATAACGGATTTCCACCGCCGCGCCTTCGGCCATCTCGCGCGGCTCCCACAACTCGGTGAAGATGTTCAGGCGGACATCGGGGTGCAGTACGCGGAAGGCGGGCAGGCGGGGGGCCAGCCAGTTCACCGAGAAGGTGATGTTGCACTGCACCTGAACGGTATTTTCCTGCTGCCCGGTCACGGCCTGGGTGCCACGCACCAGCGTCCGGAACGCCTCGCGTACGACGGGCAGATAGGTGATTCCGGCCTCGGTCAGCTCCAATGCGCGGGGGCGCCGGTGAAACAGAGGTTGGCCCAGATAGCCTTCGAGCGATTTGATCTGCTGGCTGACGGCGCTTTGCGTCATGTTCAGATCACGCGCTGCGCCGGTGAACGACAGGTGGCGGGCCGCGGCCTCGAACGTGCGCAGCCAACCGAGGGGGGGAAGCGGGTTTCTCATCGCATAACCCTGCCATAAGCTGGGCTTATGCCAAACCGCCAATTTTTTCGTTGGTCAATTGCGCCGCGGCCCGGCACGGTTTTCACCAGCCACCTGCCCAAGCCGAATGGAGCCCCCGGATGACCGTCACCAGTCAGAAACCGAATATCGACCATTGGCAGGAGCGCGTGGACATGGCCGCCGCCTTCCGTTGGACCGAGCGGTTGAACATGCATGAAGGGGTGGCCAACCACTTCAGCCTTGCCGTGAACGAGGATGGCACGCAGTTCCTGATGAATCCGAACCAGATGCATTTCGCGCGCATCCGCGCCTCGGACCTGCTGCTGCTGGACGCCAACGATCCCGACACGATGAACAAGCCCGGCGCACCGGACCCCACCGCATGGGGTCTGCATGGTTCGATTCACCGGAAATGCCCGCACGCGCGTTGCGTGATGCATGTGCATTCGATCTTTGCCACCGTTCTGGCCTCCTTGGCCGACAGTAACTTGCCGCCGATCGACCAGAACACTGCGACCTTTTACAACCGATATGTCATTGATGACGAATTCGGCGGTTTGGCCTTTGAAAGCGAGGGCGAGCGTTGCGCGACAATGCTGCAGGACCCGGCCAAGAAAGTCATGATCATGGGCAACCACGGTGTGCTGGTGATCGGCAGCGATGCGGCAGATGCCTTCAATAGACTCTATTATTTCGAGCGCGCCGCCGAGACCTATATCCGCGCTCTTCAGACGGGCCAGCCATTGCGGGTGCTGTCAGACGAGATCGCCGAAAAGACCGCGCAGGAGCTGGATGACTATCCCGATCAGGCCGCTGCCCATCTGCGCGAGATCAAGGCCGTTTTGGATGCCGAAGGCTCGGACTACGCCACCTAGAGGGTTTTGCCATGACCGATGCCTCGCATGATCCCGAAGCCGCCCGCTGGCACTACCGGCCGTCTGACCCTGTGGCGTTGAACCCTTTGTTCAGCTGGCCGCCCAGACCAATGGCGGTTGTGAAATGGTACAGCGGTGCGTGGTTGCAGATCACAGCGCTGACCCTGTGCATGGGGTTGGCGCTGACGGCTTATGTGCTGTTCCTGCCGCCGCTCGAAGCGATGCAGAGCTTTGCACTGGGCTGGATGTTCCGCATCTGGCTGCTGAACATGGTGCCTCAGATCCTTGTTGCAGGTGGGCTGCATTGGTGGCTCTACATGCGCAAGGGGCAGGGTATGTACAAAAAGTTCGATCGCCGCGACCTGACCCGCGACAACGGAACCTTCACCTTCCGCAATCAGGTTTGGGACAACATCTGGTGGACCCTGGGCAGCGCCATGACGGTGGCGACGGTCTATCAATGGGTGATCTACTGGGCGATGGCCAACGGGTATGCGCCAACGGTCACTTGGGCCAGCGCGCCGGTCTGGTGCGTGGTCTGGATGCTGTTCATCCCGATGTGGTCGGGTCTGCATTTCTATTGGGTGCATCGGCTGGAGCATCATCCGAAACTGTACAAGCATGTGCACGCGGTACATCACCGCAACGTCAATGTTGGGCCGTGGTCGGGCATCTCGAACCACTGGTACGAGAACCTGCTGTACTTCACGACCTATTTCATCCACCTGATCGTGCCCTCAAACCCGCTGCACCTGCTGTTCCATGTCTATTTCCAGCAGATCAGCCCGGTCCTGTCCCATTCGGGGTTCGAGAAGCTGAAAGCGGGGGATACGGACGCCGCACGGGCCGGCGATTTCTTTCACCAGCTGCACCACCGGTATTTCGAGTGCAACTACGGCACGTCCGAGATCCCCTTCGACAAGTGGTTCGGCACCTACCATGACGGATCGGCCGAGGCGACGACGCGGACGCGGGCCTACAAGAAACAAATGTATACCTAGCGGGCCCGGCTGCGCAGGGCACGCGGACTGAGACCGAACTCGGCCCGAAAGGCACGGGTCAGCGCGCTGGGGTCCTCATAGCCCGCGCGCAGAGCGATTTCGGCGATACTCAGGTCGGTTTCCGCGGCCAGCTTGCGCGCAAGGTTCAGACGCATCCGACGATAGACCTTGGCCGGCCCGGCCCCCAGGTCCGTCCGCATCCGGGATTCCAGCGCTTTTTGCGACCGTCCCACGCGCCGGGCGATCTCGGGGATCGTCAGAGGGGTCTCGAGATTTTCCTGCATCAGCGCCAGCGCCTTGTTGACATGCGAGCTGGCCGAGCCTGCGCCGCCGGAATGTGACCGGGCGGAGTCGCGCGTCATGAAAAGCTGCGCGACTTCCAGTGCCAGCGCCTGACCGTGATCCTGGCCGATCAGGTGCATCACCAGATCAAAGGCAGCCATGGCGCCCGAGCAAGTGATGCGGTCACCGTCGATGACATAGCGCTCGCGGCAGGTCTCGACTTCGGGGAATCGCTCGGTGAACGCAGTCAACTCCTCCCAATGGATCGTGGCGCGGTGGCCGTTCAGCAATCCGGCCTGGGCCAACAGCCAACTGCCGGTGTCCAGCCCAACAAAGGTGCGAAAGCGCCGCGTCGCCGCACGCAACCCCGCCTGGGTGCGCCAACCACCATGTGCCTGAAACCCGTAGGAGGGCATCACCAGCAGCATATCCCCATCCGCATCCGTAAGTGCCGCATGGGGTGCCACCTGCAACCCTGAGGATGACGTGACCGGCCTCGGATCCAGTGACAGGAATTGCCAGTCATACAGTCGCTGCCCCGACAACGTGTTGGCCGCGCGCAGCGGCTCGACCGTGTTGGCCAGGCAATGGTTCGAGAACCCGTCGAACAGAAGTACCCCGAATCGCTGCAGTGCGGCGGGTGATTTGGTCCATTTCTGCATGATTGAAGTCTAGTTCTGCACTATTGATACCTCAAGCTGCGTCAGGATTATCGCACGCCCAGAAACCGGAGACCCGCGATGCAATATGGCCTGACCGACGAGCAGGAGATGATCGTCTCGACCGTCCGCAGCTTTGTGGAAAAAGAGATCTATCCCCACGAAGAGCTGGTCGAACGCACCGGCGAGGTGCCGAAAGAGATCGCCGACGAGATCAAGCGCAAGACGATCGAGCTGGGATTCTATGCCTGCAACTTCCCTGAAAGCGTCGGCTGCGCGGGGCTGAACCATCTGGAATTCGCGCTGGTCGAACGGGAACTGGGCCGCGGCTCGATGGCGCTGAACCATTTCTTCGGGCGGCCGCAGAACATCCTGATGGCCTGTCAGGGCGATCAGATCGAACGCTATCTGATGCCCGCCGTGCGCGGCGAGAAGATGGATGCGCTGGCGATGACCGAACCGGGCGCGGGCTCGGATGTGCGGGGCATGAAATGTTCGGCCGTACGTGATGGCGGCGACTGGGTGGTGAACGGTACCAAGCATTTCATCTCGGGCGCGGAACATGCCGATTTCGTCATCGTCTTCATCGCCACGGGCGAGGATCAGACGCCGAAAGGCCCCAAAAAGCGCATCACCGCCTTTCTGGTCGATCGCGGCACGCCGGGCTTCACCATCCGCGACGGCTACAAGTCGGTCAGTCATCGCGGCTACAAGAACATGGTGCTGGAATTCGACGACTGCCGCCTGCCCGATGCGCAGGTGCTGGGCGAGGTCGATGGCGGGTTCGAGGTGATGAACACATGGCTCTATGCCACCCGCATCACTGTGGCGGCCATGTGCGTGGGCCGCGCGCGGCGGGCTTTCGACTATGCGCTGGACTATGCCGCCACGCGCGAACAGTTCGGCCAGAAGATCGGCAAGTTCCAGGGCGTCAGCTTTCAGATCGCCGACATGATCACCGAGATCGACGCCGCCGACCTGCTGACGCTAGCCGCCGCCGACCGGCTGGACAAGTGCCTGCCCGCCAACCGCGAGATCGCCTCGGCCAAGCTCTATGCCTCGGAGATGCTGGCGCGGGTGACCGATGCGGCGATCCAGGTGCATGGCGGGATGGGTCTGATGGATGACTATCCGCTGGAACGGTTCTGGCGCGATGCCCGGGTGGAGAGGATCTGGGACGGCACCAGCGAAATTCAGCGCCACATCATCAGCCGCGACCTGCTGCGCGCGTTGGGGGCGTGACCGCATGAGCGCCGCGTCGCGGTTGCACCGGTTGTTGAACCCGACCTCGGTCGCCGTGATCGGCGGGGGGGCATGGTGCGCCGAGGTCATCCACCAGGTGCGAAAACTGGGATTCTCCGGCCCTGTCTGGCCGGTGCATCCCAAGGCCGATGAGGTGGCAGGCGAGCGCGTCTTTGCCACGATCGAAGACCTGCCCCAAGCGCCCGACGCAGCCTTTGTCGGCATCAACCGCCGCGCCACCATCGAGGCGGTCGAGGTTCTGGCCCGCATTGGCGCGGGCGGGGCGGTATGTTTCGCCTCGGGCTTTACCGAGGCGCGGGCCGAGGACGTCGATGGGGCCAATCTGCAGGCGCAAATGGTCGCTGGGGCGGGGGACATGCCGATCCTCGGCCCCAACTGTTACGGCTTCGTTAACGGTCTGGACCGGGTGGCGATCTGGCCCGACCAGCACGGGATGCGCCCGGTGGAAAAGGGCGTTGCGATCCTGACGCAAAGCTCGAACATCGCCATCAACATGACCATGCAGCGCCGGGCGCTGCCGCTGGCCTTCATGCTGACCTGCGGGAATCAGGCGCAAACCCATCAGGCCGAGATCGCCATGGCGCTGTTGGATGATGACCGGATCACTGCGATTGGCGTGCATGTCGAAGGCTTCGGCGATCTGCGCAAATGGGAGGCGCTGGCGACAAAGGCGCGAGAACGCGGCATTCCAGTCGTGGCGCTCAAGGTCGGCCGGTCGGAACAGGCGCAGGCGGCGACCATTTCGCACACCGCCTCGCTGGCGGGGGGCGATGCCGGGGCGCAGGCGTTTCTGGACCGGCTGGGAATCGCGCGGCTGAACGACGTGCCCGAGTTTCTGGAAACACTGAAACTGTTGCATGTCACCGGGCCGTTGGACGGGACCGGAGTGGCAACGATCAGCTGTTCCGGTGGCGAGGCCAGCCTGGCCGCCGACATGGCCGAAGGAACCGGCCTGCACTTTCCGCCGCTGACCGCGGATCAGGTTTCGGGCCTGCGCGCGGCGCTGGGGCCGATGGTGGCGCTGGCCAATCCGCTGGATTACCACACATATATCTGGCGCGACGCTGACGCGATGGCGCGGGCTTGGTCGGCGATGACGGGGCCGCATGTAGCGATGACGATCTCGATCGTTGACTACCCTCACACCGATGCCACCGATTGGGACTGCGCCACCCGCGCGGCGTTGACTTGCGCCCGCGAAACCGGCCGTCCCTTTGCCGTGGCCGCGACCTTGCCGGAACTGATGCCCGAGGACGTGGCCGAGCGGTTGATGGCGGGCGGTGTCGTGCCCTTTGCCGGGCTGCGCGAGGCGCTGGCGGCGACACGCGCTGCGGCCCGCCCGCGTCCCGAGCCGCAGGAGCCGGTTCTGCTGCCCGCCCCCGTTGAGGCCACAACCATACTTACCGAGGCTCAGGCCAAGGCCGAACTGGCCGCCCACGACGTGCCGGTTCCCTGCTCGGTCGTCGCGCAGGCGGATCGGGCTGAAAAGGCGGTGGACGGTCTGAGCGGACCCTTTGCGGTGAAAGGCGTTGGCTTGGCGCACAAATCCGAACATGGCGCGGTGCGACTGGGCGTTTATGCACAAGAGCTGGCCGAGATCGCGAGATCAATCGGCACCGATGAGATCCTGATCGAGGAAATGGCCCCGGCCGGGGTGGTCGAGCTGTTGATCGGCGTCACACGCGACCCGGCGCATGGTTACGTCCTGACCCTTGGGGCGGGTGGGGTTCTGACCGAGATCCTGCGCGACTCCACCTCGATCCTGATCCCGTCCACGCCGTTTGCAGTCCGTGGCGCGCTGGGCAAGCTGGCCTGTGCGCCCGTGTTGAGCGGATATCGGGGCAAGCCCGGCGTGGATATTGATGCTGTCGTGCGGGTGGTCATGGCGGTGCAGAACTACGTCATTGCCAACGCGGCGGTCGTGGACGAAGTTGAAATCAACCCTCTCATCTGCGCGGCCGACGGTGTGGTCGCCGTTGATGCCCTGATCCGAAAGGCATGACCATGAACCCGATCAAAACCCACCGCGATGGTGCAATCCTTCAGGTCACGTTGGACCGGCCCAAGGCGAATGCCATCGATCTGGCCACCAGCCGCGTCATGGGCGAGGTCTTCCGCGACTTCCGCGATGATCCCGACCTGCGCGTGGCGATCCTGACGGGGGGCGGCGAAAAATTCTTCTGCCCCGGCTGGGACCTGAAGGCCGCGGCCGAGGGCGATGCGGTGGATGGAGACTACGGCGTCGGCGGTTTCGGTGGTCTGCAGGAGCTGCGGGATATGAACAAGCCGGTGATTGCGGCCGTGAACGGCATCGCCTGCGGCGGCGGGCTGGAGCTGGCTTTGAGCGCCGACATGATCCTGGCCGCCGATCACGCCACCTTTGCCCTGCCGGAAATCCGTTCGGGCACGGTGGCGGACGCGGCCAGCGTCAAGTTGCCCAAGCGCATTCCCTATCACATCGCGATGGAACTTCTGCTGACCGGTCGCTGGTTCGACGCCGAAGAAGCGCATCGCTGGGGCTTGGTGAACGAGATCGTCCCGGCCAATCAGCTGATGGACCGCGCGTGGGAGCTGGCGCGCCTGCTGGCGAGCGGCCCGCCGCTGGTCTACGCCGCGATCAAGGAGATCGTGCGCGAGGCCGAGGATTCCAAGTTTCAGGACATCATGAACCGCATCACCAAACGACAGCTGCGGACGGTTGATGTTCTCTATGGCTCCGAGGACAATCTGGAAGGCGCCCGCGCCTTTGCCGAAAAGCGTGACCCGGTCTGGAAGGGCCGCTGAGCCGGATCAGGATTTCTCGAACAGGGCGATCAGCGCGGTGTCGTCCTTGTTGGGGCCGGCCGCCAGATCGCCGTAGATACGAACCGGGGCTAGGGTCAGATGTTCGATCCGGCCCTCGGCCTGCAGCTTGTCGAAGGCGGTTGCAAATCCCAGCGCCTCGAAGTGTTTGGCGTTGATCGACAGGGCGAATTGCGCCCCGGGCCGGGCCGCCCGCAGCAGGGCGGGCAGAACCTCGGGGCCAAGATGGCCGTGGGTGAAAGTGCCCGACGACACGATGCCCGAATAGCTGTCGCGCGGAACGGGGATGCCCTCGTTCAGGTCGGCCTCGATCGCGTCGCGGTAGATGTCCTTGCGCATGGCCTTGTCCAGCATTTCGGCACTGATGTCGGTGGCATCGATCGGCCCCACGCCCAGATCGGCCAGAACCGCGCCGCACAGGCCGGTGCCCGCGCCCACATCCAGCACCGGACCCTGGCCCCCGGCGCCGACAAATGCGCGGGCGGTGTGGATATGCAGCTGGTAATCCTCGCGCGCAGCGAATCCGCGATCGTAATCTCCGGCCCATTCGGCATAGAGCCGTTTGTTGTCTGCCGGAGTTTTCAGCGCATAGGCCGCGTGCAGGCTGGGTTTGTCATCACTCATGACACCATGAAGGCGCAGGCGGGGATTCGAATCAAGTGCGGCCATCCGGCGCTTGCATCCCGCCCGCGGCGCGATCATCAAGGGGCCATGACTGGAACGCTTTTTTCATTCGGGCACGGCTATTCCGCCCGCGCCCTGTCGCGCCGGCTGGCCCCCAAGGGTTGGCGCATCGTCGGAACCACCCGCGATGCCGCCGAGAAGGACGCCATCCGTGCCGCCGGGGCCGAACCGTTGGTCTGGCCGGGCGAAGCCCCCGATCTGGACGGGGTCACGCATCTGCTGATTTCGACCGCGCCCACGGCCAAGGGAGATCCGGTTTTGGCCGCCCTGCGGGATGAGATCGCCGCCCGCGCCGGGCAGTTCGACTGGGTCGGGTACCTGTCGACCACCGCCGTCTATGGCGACCATCAGGGGGGCTGGGTCGATGAAACCACGCCGGCGACTCCGACGGCCGAGCGCGGGCGCTGGCGGTTGCAGGCCGAGCAGGACTGGGCCGCGATCCCCGGCCTGCCGCTGCACATCTTTCGCCTTGCGGGCATCTACGGGCCGGGGCGGGGGCCGTTTTCCAAGCTGAAGAAAGGCGGGCTGCGGCGGATCATCAAGCCGGGGCAGGTGTTTTCGCGCATTCATGTCGAAGACATCGCTCAGGTGCTCGAGGCGTCGATGCGCCGTCCCGATCCGGGCGCGATCTACAATGTCTGCGATGACGAACCGGTACCGCCGCAGGATGTGATCGGCTATGCCGCGCAGCTTCAGGGCCTGCCGCTGCCGCCTGCGGTGGATTTCGACACGGCCGACCTAACGCCGATGGCCCGCAGTTTCTACAACGAGAACAAGCGCGTTCGGAACGACCGGATCAAGACCGATCTGGGCGTGACGTTGAAGTACCCCAACTACCGCGTGGGCCTTGAGGCGCTGCACGCGGATCAGGCGTTGAAGGGCAGTTGATCAGACCACATCCGCCAGGATCATGTCGGCGGCCTTTTCCGCGATCATGATCGTGGGCGCGTTGGTGTTGCCCGAGACCAGCGTCGGCATGACCGAAGCATCGACCACCCGCAAGCCCTGCAGCCCGCGCACTCGCAGCTGCGGATCGACCACCGCCATGTCATCCACCCCCATCTTGCAGCTGCCCACGGGGTGATAGATCGTATCGGCCCGCGCGCGGATGTGGCCTTCCCAATCCGTGTCGGTCCGGGCGGTGTCGGTGCCGAACATCTCCTTGTGGCGGTATTTGGCGAGGGCCGGAGCCTCGAGGATTTCGCGCGTCATCCGCGCGCCCTTGATCATCGTGTCCAGATCGCGCGGGTCGGACAGATAGGCCGGGTCGATCGCCGGGGCGGCAAAGGGGTCGGCGCTGTGCAGCGAAACGGTGCCGCGGCTTTCGGGGCGCAGTTTGCAGATATGGCAGCTGAACCCATAACCCAGATGCAGCTTGCGCGCGTGGTCGTCCACCAGCGCGATGGTGAAATGCAGCTGGATGTCGGGGCGGTCCAGATCGGGAGAGGTCTTCAGAAAGGCTGCGCCTTCCGCAAAGGGGGTGGCAGCCATCGACACTCCGGTCTTGCGCCACCGCATAAGGTGTTTGATCAGCCCCACCGTACCGGCGGCGCCGATGCCGAAATTGTCGGTGTCCTTTGTCTTGTAGGCCAGTATGAAATCCAGGTGATCCTGCAGGTTCTTGCCCACGCCCGGCAGCGTGTGGCGGACGGCGATTCCATGTGGGCTCAGGTCCTCGGGGTCGCCGATGCCCGACAGCTGCAGCAGTTGCGGCGATTTCAGTGCGCCCGAGCAAACCAGAACCTCGCGCGCGGCGGTGACGGTGAGGTCGGCGCCCTTGCCGCCCTGGCGATAGATCACGCCCGTGGCGCGGTGGCCGTCAAAGGTGATCTCGCGCGCCTGCGCCCCGGTGATGACCGTCAGGTTGGGCCGGTCCATGACTGGAAACAGATAGGCCGCGGCGGCCGAGCACCGCTCGCCGTTTTTGGCGGGGTCATGGAACTGGGTGACCTGGTACAGCCCCGCGCCTTCGTTGTCGCCGCGATTGAAATCGTCGGTCACCTTGTGTTGCAACTGGGCGGCGGCCTCGACGAAGGCGCGCGTGATCGGGCGTTCTTCTTTCTGATCGGACACCTGAAGCGGGCCGTCGGCACCATGCAGGTTATCCGCGCCGCGTTCGTTGTTCTCGGACCGTTTAAAATAGGGCAGAACGCTGTCCCAGTCCCAGCCCTCGCAGCCCAGATCGGCCCAGCCGTCATAATCCTGCCGCTGCCCGCGCACATAGAGCATTGCGTTGATCGCGCTGGACCCGCCCAGGGCCCGGCCGCGCGGCTGATAGCCGTTGCGGCCGTTCAACCCCGGTTGCGGCACCGTCTCGAAGGCCCAGTTGTTGATCTTGGGTCGCCCCGGCAGCATGGCGACCACAGCGGCAGGCATCCGCACCAGAATGCTGTTCCCGCCTCCGCCCGCCTCAAGCAGGCAGACCCGCGTGCCCGGATTGGCGCTCAGACGGTTGGCCAGCACACAGCCCGCGGACCCTCCGCCGACGATGACGTAGTCGAATTGCATGGCGATCCTCCCCTGTGGCCCGCGCGGTGTCGCGCGTCACGGCCCGCAGTTTGAAGCACCGGCCGCAAAAGGCAATCTGGGCGTTGGGGAACGCGGCGTCATGTGGATAGGGATCGGTTGGAAAGAACCCGGTTGAGCCATAACCAATATCTATCAAATCAATCCGAAAACAAAATTTTTTCTCATGACTGGGATTTGCTATGACTCTGGGTATTCCAGCGGGCTGCGGTCCGCCCCTTTTTGACGTGCCATACGCACGGTTGCCTCGCAAACAGACTGACACCAGCCAGGATCGGAGATTGAGATGGACGGAAGCGACAACCCCAACACGGGCAAATGCCCCATCATGCACGGCGCCGGAACCCGATCGAACCGGGACTGGTGGCCCAACCAGCTGAACCTGGCGATACTGCACCAGAACCAACCGGCCGGCAATCCGCTGGGGGCCGAGTTCAACTACGCCGACGCGTTCAAGAAGATCGACTATGACGCGTTGAAACAGGACTTGTATGACCTGATGACGGATTCGCAGGACTGGTGGCCGGCGGATTACGGCCATTATGGCGGTCTGTTCATCCGCATGGCCTGGCACAGCGCCGGCACCTACCGGACGGCTGACGGGCGGGGCGGCGCCTCGACCGGGAACCAGCGGTTCGCGCCGCTCAACAGCTGGCCGGACAACGGCAACCTCGACAAGGCCCGTCGTCTGCTGTGGCCGATCAAGCAGAAATACGGCAACCAGATTTCGTGGGCCGACCTGATAATCCTGGCCGGCAACTGCGCCATCGAATCGATGGGCGGCAAGACCTTCGGCTTTGCCGGCGGCCGGGAAGACATCTGGGCGCCCGAGGAAGACATCTATTGGGGAGCTGAGACCGAATGGCTGGCCCCGACCGAAAACCCGCACAGCCGCTACTCGGGCGAGCGCGATCTGGAAGATCCGCTGGCCGCCGTGCAGATGGGCCTGATCTATGTGAACCCCGAAGGCCCGGACGGAGAGCCAGACGTGCTGGCCTCGGGCCGCGACATCCGCGACACCTTTGCCCGGATGGCAATGAACGATGAAGAGACCGTCGCATTGGTTGCCGGTGGCCACACATTCGGCAAGGCGCATGGTGCCGGGGACCCGGCGCTGGTCGGACCCGAACCCGAGGCCGCGCCGATCGAAGAGATGGGCTTTGGCTGGATCAACAAGTTCGGCACAGGCAAGGGTGACGATACTACGACCAGCGGAATCGAGGGCGCCTGGACCGCGAACCCGATCAAGTGGGACAACGGCTATTTCGACCTTCTGTTCGGTTATGACTGGAACCTGACCAAAAGCCCGGCCGGAGCCTGGATCTGGGAGCCGGTCGGCGTCAAGGAAGAGGACATGGCACCAGCTGCGCATGACCCGTCGAAAAAGGTCAAGACGATGATGACCACCGCCGACATGGCGATGCGCATGGATCCGATCTATGGGCCGATCTCGAAGCGGTTCCACGACAACCCCGATGAGTTCGCCGACGCCTTCGCTCGCGCGTGGTTCAAGCTGACCCATCGCGATATGGGGCCAAAGGCGCGCTACATCGGCCCCGAGGCGCCAGCCGAAGAGCTCATCTGGCAGGACAACGTTCCGGCAGTGGACCATGATCTGATCGATGCCGCGGACGTGGCCGACCTGAAAGCCCGGCTGCTGGCTTGTGGCCTGTCGGTGTCGGAACTGGTCGCGACGGCATGGGCCTCGGCTTCGACCTTCCGCGGCTCGGACAAGCGCGGTGGTGCCAACGGTGCCCGCATCCGGCTTGCGCCCCAGAAGGACTGGGACGTCAACGAGCCCGAGAAACTGTCCAAGGCGCTGGATGCTATGGCGGCGGTGCAAGCCGAGTTCAATGCCGCGCAGTCCGGCAACAAGAAGGTTTCGCTTGCGGATGTAATCGTGCTGGGCGGCGTTGCGGCGATCGAAAAGGCCGCCAAGGCTGCCGGGCATGACATCGATGTTCCCTTTGCACCCGGCCGTACGGATGCCACGCAGGACCAGACCGATGCCGAATCCTTCGCCCCGCTTGAACCGATCGCGGATGGGTTCCGGAATTACCAGCGCAAGGAGTACAGCGTTTCTCCTGAAGAGTTGCTGGTGGACAAGGCGCAACTGTTGACCCTGTCGGCACCCGAGATGACCGTCCTGGTCGGCGGTATGCGCGTTCTGGGTGCGAACTTCGGTGGTACGGCGCATGGCGTCCTGACAGGCCGGGTCGGGGTTCTGAGCAATGACTTCTTTGTCAACCTGCTGGACATGGGCACCGAATGGAAACCGGCGGCAGACGCCAATGGAGTGTATGAAGGCCGGGATCGGGCTTCGGGTGAGGTGAAGTGGACCGGAACCCGGGTGGACCTGGTATTCGGTTCCAACTCACAACTCCGGGCACTGGCCGAGGTTTACGGCCAGAAAGACGCCGACGCCAAATTCGTTGGTGACTTTGTCTCGGCGTGGACCAAGGTGATGAACGCGGACCGCTTCGACCTGACTTGAGGGCGGACCAGCTCCCATGATCAGCGCCGCCACGGGAAACCGTGGCGGCGTTTGTCGTGTCCGAGTCTTGGTCTTGCCAAGACGCGCGGCCACGATTCCATCCGCACCGCGTAGAGGGACCCTGAAAAATGGCCGACGCAAACCGCATAAATAGGGAATATCGTGGGAATTATTAAGCTAACCTATTGTTTTTATTAACACAGGAAAGATTCCGCCGAGAATTGCGAAGTTTTTTCAAAATGGGGGTTGCAGGTCCCGGACCTAATCCGTAAATACCCCTTCACCGGCGCTGCTGAGGCGGTGCTGACGGGTCGGAGAGACGGCCTGACGGACTGGAAAGACGGTTGAGACGC
>NZ_JBXWSO010000012.1:0-2500 GCF_059613465.1 Ruegeria sp. SAZA006 | reverse complement strand
CTGCGAAATCTATTTAGGTAGAGCGTCATCCGAATACCCCGGGGGGTAGAGCACTGGATGGGTAATGGGGCCCCACAGGCTTACTGATCCTAACCAAACTCCGAATACCCGGGAGTACTAGATGGCAGACACACTGCGGATGCTAACGTCCGTAGTGGAGAGGGAAACAACCCTGACCTACAGCTAAGGCCCCCAATTCATGGCTAAGTGGGAAAGCAGGTGGGACGACCAAAACAACCAGGAGGTTGGCTTAGAAGCAGCCATCCTTTAAAGATAGCGTAACAGCTCACTGGTCTAAACAAGTTGTCCTGCGGCGAAGATGTAACGGGGCTCAAGCCATGAGCCGAAGCTTAGGATGCCGTAAGGCATGGTAGCAGAGCGTAGTGTGACATAGAACTCATCCTGTATTGCCGCCGGTTATGCGGCGCGGGCAACCGCGCTCAAGTAGCCGAACAGGCGGTAGCGCAGGATAGAGTTCTTTCGATGAAGCCGGCCTGTGAGGGATCCGGTGGAGAGATCACTAGTGAGAATGATGACATGAGTAGCGACAAAGAGTGTGAGAGACACTCTCGCCGAAAGTCCAAGGGTTCCTGCTTAAAGCTAATCTGAGCAGGGTAAGCCGGCCCCTAAGCCGAGGCCGAAAGGCGTAGGCGATGGGAACTAGGTTAATATTCCTAGGCCAGGAGGATGTGACGGATCACAGGTGTAGTTCAATCTTATCGGATTGATTGGGCTGCTGAGTGGTTCCTGGAAATAGCCCTCCATCAGACCGTACCCTAAACCGACACAGGTGGACTGGTAGAGCATACCAAGGCGCTTGAGAGAACGATGTTGAAGGAACTCGGCAAAATACCTCCGTAAGTTCGCGAGAAGGAGGCCCGGTTCCTAGGCAACTAGGGGCTGGGGGCACAAACCAGGGGGTGGCGACTGTTTATTAAAAACACAGGGCTCTGCGAAGTCGCAAGACGACGTATAGGGTCTGACGCCTGCCCGGTGCCTGAAGGTTAAAAGGAGAGGTGAGAGCCTTGAATTGAAGCCCAGGTAAACGGCGGCCGTAACTATAACGGTCCTAAGGTAGCGAAATTCCTTGTCGGGTAAGTTCCGACCTGCACGAATGGCGTAACGACTTCCCCGCTGTCTCCAACATCGACTCAGCGAAATTGAATTGCCTGTCAAGATGCAGGCTTCCCGCGGTTAGACGGAAAGACCCCGTGCACCTTTACTACAGCTTCGCACTGGCATCAGGACTGCAATGTGCAGGATAGGTGGTAGGCTTCGAAGCAGGGACGCCAGTTCCTGTGGAGCCTCCCTTGAGATACCACCCTTTGCATTCTTGATGTCTAACCGCGGTCCGTTATCCGGATCCGGGACCCTGCGTGGCGGGTAGTTTGACTGGGGCGGTCGCCTCCTAAAGCGTAACGGAGGCGCGCGAAGGTTGGCTCAGAGCGGTCGGAAATCGCTCGTTGAGTGCAATGGCAGAAGCCAGCCTGACTGCGAGACTGACAAGTCGAGCAGAGTCGAAAGACGGCCATAGTGATCCGGTGGTCCCGAGTGGAAGGGCCATCGCTCAACGGATAAAAGGTACGCCGGGGATAACAGGCTGATACTGCCCAAGAGTCCATATCGACGGCAGTGTTTGGCACCTCGATGTCGGCTCATCTCATCCTGGGGCTGGAGCAGGTCCCAAGGGTACGGCTGTTCGCCGTTTAAAGAGGTACGTGAGCTGGGTTTAGAACGTCGTGAGACAGTTCGGTCCCTATCTGCCGTGGGTGTAGGAGACTTGAGAGGAGTTGCCCCTAGTACGAGAGGACCGGGGTGAACGATCCACTGGTGGACCTGTTGTTGCGCCAGCAGCAGTGCAGGGTAGCTATGATCGGACAGGATAACCGCTGAAGGCATCTAAGCGGGAAGCCCCCCTCAAAACAAGGTCTCCCTGAGGGCCGTGGAAGACCACCACGTCAATAGGCCGGAGATGTAAGCGCAGCAATGCGTTCAGTTGACCGGTACTAATCGCCCGATAGGCTTGATTTGATCCAGTAACAGAAAGACAAATCACCAAAAGCATACACTGACCTTGAGTTGGACAACGTTGATTGATGTGAAACCCCGCAAGGGGTGACACAACAACCGTGCGGCAACGCGCATTCGCTTCGCGAATACGCTGCCTGCCGCGCGCCGCCTTTTTGCAAAGCAAAAAGAGCGACGTGGGGATTTTCCTCGGTTTGGTGGTCATAGCGCAAGTGAAACACCCGGTCCCATCCCGAACCCGGAAGTTAAGCACTGCAGCGCCAATGGTACTTGGGCTCAAGCCCCGGGAGAGTAGGTCACCGCCAAACCTAGAAAAATCCCCCCTCTCAAAAACGATGAAAAAACACGACCAGGTCTCAAACAGCCAAATAGGCAACAGACCAACCCAAAGTGTCGCGGGATGGAGCAGCCCGGTAGCTCGTCAGGCTCATAACCTGAAGGTCGCAGGTTCAAATCCTGCTCCCGCAACCAA
>NZ_JBXWSO010000011.1:0-9537 GCF_059613465.1 Ruegeria sp. SAZA006 | reverse complement strand
GCTTGTGTCTCTTCGTTGCCATTCTGATCCTCCGTTTTCCTAAACATAACGGCGGACCACTTCATTGGGGGAGGATCCACTCCAAACCAAGTGCGGATTTTTTGCTCCAGGTGTCAGACAAGGGTTTCTGTGAGGGAAAGTAGATCAGCTTGAAGCTGGTCTTTTCGAACCCGTTGAACCTTTCGCCAGTCGCATTCGTTGAATTGTAGTGGAGCTTGCATTTGAGTTTTAGATCAGGGCGCAGCATGTATGCACCATCGACAAAGGCATCCTGAAGGTCTGTACCCCCTCCCAAATCAAAATACTGATATCGAATGTCGGTGTTGTTCACCACAGCCAACGGAATTGACGCGTTTTCCTCAGCTTCGGCTGCATAGCCCACCACGAGCAGCGCAGAGATCAGGGGAACAAAACACAGGAAGATGCGTGGCATCATATGCCTGAGAGAAATTGAATGGTCTGGTTAGACGGCGACGGGTTTGCGCCGCCGTCTACATTCATCATTGCCAACTGGAGAAGACTTCTCGGGTCAGTTCGCTTTCAGGACGAAGGTTCTCGATCCCCTCATACGGAACGCCCTTTCCCAGTGGCAGATGCGGGTGCTTTGCTATAGTTTTCTGATGGCGCTTCACCATGTCTTGGAAAGATGCACCGGACCATAGTGAGTACCCGACAAGCGGATGTTCTTCACGTGGGTCTCGATAGACATTGAAAACGGGGGCCGCAGCGCCGGGCTGGCCGGGGGCCGGCAAATGCATCTTGAACTCTTGCTTCACAACTGAGCGCAAAACAGGCCCTTCGTACACGTAGACGTAGTCACGGCGCGAATTGCCTTCTCCCTCAAGCAACAATGCCGTCTGGTCGATGCCATCAATCACACGGTCCCGTGGAATACGGTCAGTCGCACCTGCTATACGGGCGAAGGTGGTGAACAGGTCAGATACGTGCACGATGTCACCTGCCGCGCTGCCCGCCTCAATGGCGCCGGGCCAGCGGATAAATGCATCGGTTCGCACTCCGCCTTCAAGGTGCTGTGTCTTTCCGCCGCGATATATCAGCTGGTTCAGGCCGGATGTACCTTCGTAGTGGTACATCAAACCATTGTCGGCCATGATCATGACGACGGTATTGTCTGCCTTGCCGGTTTCATCCAGTTTGGCCAGAACGTCGCCGATCCAACCGTCCAAAACTTGCAATTTGTCTGCATGAAAACCACCATTGCGAGATACGGCCTGCTCAGGATAAGCAAAGTTCAGCGGATAGAGTGGCCAGTATTGCATAAAGAATGGCGCGTCCTGCGAAGCCAGCCGCTCTAGCTGCTCCAATGCTTGACGCTGATAGCGCAAGTTCATTTCCTCGTATTTCGCTTGGGTCCATTCTTCGCCCGGTGCCATGTCGACTTCACGAGCAAGGCCGCCAGCTTCCCCTTCAACGCCAGTTACCAGACCATAGGGCTTGAATCGCTCATCCAACTGGAACTGGTTGGACTGACCGGATGAATGGAAACCAAGCATATTGTTGGCGACCATCGCATCACGTGTCATCAGGCTGAGCTGAACCTGCTGATGCAAGGGGAATGCGGCCCAATCAAACCCTTGGTTGTGCGGATAGGCCTGCTCAATATCACCTTGATGCCATTTCCCAACGTGCACAGTGTTGTAACCTTTTTCCTTTAGTATCTCGGCAATGGTGACTTCTTCGGCCGCAAGGCCTTCGCCAACCAGCGCAACTTTGACCTCTTCGACGCCTGCACGCACCGGGTGGCGACCGGTCAACATCGCCGTTCGGGTCGGTGTGCAAGATGGCTCAGTGTACATTCTCATCAAAGACATGCCTTCCGTGGCAAAGTCATTGATGTTGGGCGTATCGAAACCGGTGACGTAGTTCATCGTCCGGTTGCCCATTTGACCGAAACTCACATCGTCAATCAGAATGTAGAGGATGTTGGGTGGTTGCCCTTCATTCGCGTCACGGATCTCGGCAAGCTTAACTTCTATCTCCGAATCCTGAGCATCCCATTGCTCTGCGAACTGCGCGCGGAGAAACTCGAACTCGCCGTCGTGTATGATGGGCGCTTCTTGAGCATAGCTCGCACCGGCCATCAGCACTAACGCCGAGGCTTGTTTCAAAATAAATCTCATCGGTATCCCTTCCCTACTGTGAGCTACATCTTTCCTGCCCGGAGCAGTGACCGGGCAATTTCATCCCGAAGACCATCCAAAGACTCGCGTATGTCGCAGGCAATCGGGAACGACTGACTCCCCGGCTCAGTGTTCACGGAGAGGTACTCGTCACTGAGAAGCTGATAGTCTCGGCAGATTTCATCGAAAACGGTGTCCGCCCGCCTTAGGTCCGCAATCGCGGCCTGATGGTTGGGAAACAGACTATCAACGGCGTCACTCTTCACTTGTATGTCGCATTCGATGGATCAGCATAATTTCGATTAGAAAAACGAATTCACTTCTCACAATAGGTTTATCGGGGCATAATACGGTGTAATGAGGGGCGTTTCTTTCTGAAAAAATGGAATTATCTGAAAGCGCATCAGTAATCGCGAACGAACGTGAAGTGCCTGCCGCCAAAGATGTGCGGGCTGCACTTCAGCGGCTTATGAGGTCCTCAACCTTCGAGGGGTCACAGCGACTACAGGACTTTCTTGCGTATGTGGTCGAGGAGTCTCTCAATGGAAGGGCCGATGAAATTCGCGCCAAGACGATTGCAATGGATGTCTATGGCGGATCAATGTCCGAGATGGCGCGCCGTGAAAATGTGGTGCGAGTGGACGCTGGGCGCCTGCGCCGCAAGCTTGCCGAATATTACGCTGCAGATGGGCACGAGGAAAAAACGGTGTTTGAACTGCCAAAGGGTGGTTACGCACCTCGGATTACGAGGAGCGGCTCCGAAATGGCTCACCCCCACTTCTCCGAGCTGGAAGCCAGTGCTCGTGCATTGGCACGGCCAGCTGTTAGGATTGTCGGGATCACAATTCTAGGCTGTTGTGCGATTGCTTTTTGGGTGAGCTCGACAAAGCAGGATGTTCCAACTGACTTATCGGTCGATGGGCTGAGCCGTGATGAGCGCAGCGCCATTTTTGATGCATCCCCAATGCGTCTTCAGGCTGTAAATCTGGCCCATACTGGTCGGGACCTGATCTTTCCGGCCTTGGAACCTGCGCGTCTTGACGCGGCCTTAACCATATTCCAGGGAGCAATTGAAAACGACGACAGCTATTTCGGCGGCCATGCAGGCGCTGCACAAGTCGCCGCCACAATTGCAGTGCTGACATCCGACGTCGACCTAGCTCAGGACATGTTGAACTACGCGGACACTCAGGCCAACAGGGCCATCGAATTGGCTCCGGAAGCGGGGTGGAGCCAAGCCGCAATGGCTTGGGTCAAATTTGCCAAGGGAAACTGGCTTGAAGCCATAGAATTTGCGCAAAGAGCACGGCGTTTGGCACCACACGATGTACATGTTTTGGAGTTCGTGTCGCTGGTCCTGCTCTATTCCGGTTCGTTTGAACAAGTCGTAGAAATTAGCGAGGACGCACTCTCAAAAATCGAGCTAGAGCGGGGTTATGTTTTTCAGAACGCGATGGGGTCAGCAAAGTTCCATATGAAGGACTATGAAGGCGCTGTGTCAGCCTTTGAAAGCGTAGCTGAAAAAGGCGGCCCTGTGGGACCAGTAACCGTTGCTTACCTTATGGCGTCACATCAGATGTTGGGGAATAAGGCAGAAGCACAAACTCTATCTGAGCAACTGTCACGCGAGTGGCCTGACAGTCGCGTGGATGCGCTCTTTGAGGAGCTATTTGTAGATTCGAAATACGGCAAAGACCTCAGTTACGCCATGAGACAAGCCAATTGGAAACCACCAAGTTAGGAGTTTGAATTCAAATTTCGGCCAATAGTGTTTCTCACAATGTCATTGAGACCGAAGCTCAGCGACTGTACCATGCCCGCTTCATGTGCATTGCTGTAATTTGAGCATCGCGCGGCATGCGGCACTTTTGTCGCTGCACTGCTCCTGATGACGTCTGGCCAATCATCTATAGACACCTGGAAACCTTGATCACGTACAGCACTTTCGCGGCGCTCAGGCCCGATAAGGGCGACGCGAGACAAAGTTGGTATTCGCTGTTGGTCCAGTCCGAAATCTCTACAACGTCAGACCGGTGCCAGTTAATTTCTTTCGGAGGCTTGTTTGGCAACTTGGTCACCTGCAGTTTCAAATACTACCAGCCCTAGCGGCGCTGCCACGGCGACGAAGGAAAGTTCCTTGACTCTATCGCTGCCACGAACCACAAAAGTGTATTGGTGAAAGTATCTCGTCGCCGCGATGCTGCCGGTTACGATAAACCAATGGCCTTCAGACTAACTGTAGCATGTGCCCCAGCATAGGAACGGGTTTCGCTGGGGTCTTCGCTATGAGCTCGTTCCTCGCAAGCATTTGCAACTGTCACCGGACATGCACCTGTCATCGCGTGACCAAGGAAAGAAGGCGCCGCATGAACAGCACTTGGCACATGAATTGCGTGTTTGATGCCCGATAGATCAGGTCTCTGGCTCCGTTTGGATCAGTCACTCATTGGGTTTACGCGCTACATACTTTGTTTGATCTCGACACTTTTGGTGTCGCTCTCAGGAACGCAGCTTGCTGCCCAAGTCGCAGGCAATGCCAGTGCATCGGTTTGTGACGAAGGTTTCGAAAACAGAAACGGATCCTGCCAAAGTCCAGACGTACCCCAAAACGCATATTTAACGGGTAGCTCCTATGGCCGCGGGTGGGAATGCAATCACGGTTTTCAGAATGTCGGAGAACTCTGTGAGAAAATAAGAGTTCCTGAAAATGCCTACCTGGCATCAACCGGGGATCAGTGGACGTGCAATCGGCTGTTCCAGCGTGCCGGAGAAGAGTGTGAAGAAGTGATTTCGCCCCAAAATGGGTACGTCGAAACTCGGTTTGGCGTGCAGGAAATACACTGCAACTGGGGATTTCGTAAAGAGAACCAGAATTGTGTTGCAATAGATGTCCCAAAAAACGGTCGTCTGAGCGACAAAAGAAGCTCGGATGGATGGGTGTGCCTCAGAGGTTACAGGGCGGCGGAGAGCAGCTGTGAACCAGTGGCAATTCCACAGGATGCATATCTCGCCCCTGAGACTTTTTCCGGATGGAAATGCGAACGTGGTTTTCGCGCAAACCGGAACAGGTGCGATAAGATTCAAGTTCCTTCCAACGCTCATTTGAACCGAAGAGGTGACGGTTGGGAATGTAATCGTCCATTCACAAGACAGAACGATACGTGCACGGAAAATGTGCCATAACAATGCGTTGGTGGAAACCTATGCCGCATGAGAAATTAGGAAGGACAAAGCCGTGAACAATGACTCGATTGATGAAAACCTGGGCAAGAGCATCAAGGCTGAAAAGGCGCGTCGCCGGTCCAATGGGATAAAGATATCTATTGCATCGGCAGTGTTTGTCGCAGCGATAGTTGTAGTGGTGTTTCTCTGATGCGCAAAAATACCCCTCAAATTACCCTTTCCGGTTCAAAGATGTCAGCTCGAGGTCTGGAACAACGAGCATTTCAGGACCGCAGTGTTCGTAAGTCGCGGAACGCTGACGTATCAGGAGTGATTGAGGAAGAGTTTGGAAAGTACTTGATCAAGGCCGGCGTTCTGAGCGGCGATAGTGTTGCACGGGCATTTCCCAAACCGCCGGCCAAAACGCAGACAATGATTGCCGATGCAGTTGGAGAAACACCAGCATTGGCTATAGAAGCCTTGAAAGAAATTCTCGAAGAACGAGACAGGAAGCGTAGCGGTCAACGCCGTTTGGAGGGAAACTCCGGAACCCTCGTTCCCAGTGAAAGAGAATATGCCGAGGCATTGCGCCAGATCAGGCTCACCCCTGCGCAGGTCAGGTTGCTGAAAGCACTTACAATCGCGGGTAAGGACGGTCTGACCATTGGTAACTTGTCTCAGGCGGCCGGTTACAAATCGCGCGAAGCCTCTATCAAGGTCTTCAAGAAAATCGGGCTATTGATTGCGGAATATCTGGAGCTGGATCTTCCCGAAGCCGGATCGGCACAGAATGATGGAGCCGCACAGGTTCTGGCATTTTCTTACATCGAAAGTGACGACGAGCCCGCAACTTGGATTATGCATCAGGAACTGCGCGACGCTGTTCGTTCAGTTCTATGACGCACGTTCCAGCCCCCGCTTTTGAAGTGAGCTCTAAATCGGAACAAATGTACGAAAGGTTGGTCACGTAGCTTATGTTGGAGAAACGACCATATCCGCTCGACCTGATTTATGTACCTGTGAAACGGGCAAAAACGCTTGATCAACAAAAAGTTCTGACGCTGGCCGAAGATATTCTGAAAAACGGCCAGAAGACCCCGATCCAGATACGCTCGGACAACAAGAGATTCGTGCTGATTGAAGGCCTTCACCGGTTAGAGGCCATTCGTGCCTTGGGCGGTGATACAGTCGAAGCCTACCTGGTACGCGCCAGGCTACACTAAATGCCCATTGGAATTGGCGTTCGACAAAGCCTCGGAAAATGTCAGCAGGCGCTGGCTTTTTTCGTCCCAAAGATGCAATCGTGCACAGTGAAGGCTCTCATATAGAGTAATACGTTGGCAATTTTCCAACTCGGAATGGTCCCGCAAAACTTCGTTTAGCCGATAAAACGGTATGCGGCTGGCAAGGTGGTGAACATGGTGAACGCCAATATTTGCAGAGAACCAAAGCAGGATGCCTGGTAAGGCATAATGAGAACTTCCATAGAATGCGGCGTCCTGAAGGTTCCACTCTTCTTCCCGTTCCCATGTCGTGTGTTCAAACTGGTGTTGAATATAGAAAAGCCAAATACCAATCGAGGCGGCGACGATCATGGTTGGCAGGAATACATAAACCAGCACATCCAGGCCTCCGGTCCAAAAAATCAGGGCCAGGACCACCGCAATCGCGGCGTTTGTTCCCATTGCGCTTGCCCAATACAGCCAGCCTGACCGCATGAAACCAAAGGGTAAGCGATTTTGCAGAAAGAACGTGTAGACAGGCACGATACAGAACAGGAAGAAGGGGTTCCGGATTAACCTGTAAGCGGCACGACCGGCCCACTTGCGCTTCAGGTATTCCTCTACAGTCAACGTAGGGATATCGCCCATCCCGCGCCGATCGAGGTTGCCGGTTGAGGCGTGGTGAATCGCGTGGCTTTGCCGCCAGACGTCATAAGGTGTGAGGGCGAGAACACCCAAGACCCGGCCTGTCCAATTGCAAACGGTACGGTTTTTAAAAAATGATCCGTGACCACAATCATGCATGATGATGAAGAGACGCACCAGAAATGCAGCGTTAAGGATTGCCAGTGGAATAGCGACCCAGACACCAAGGGAAAGCGCAAACCACGCTGCGCCCCATAGCGCGAAAAAAGGGATAACAGTAATAGTCAGTTCAAAAACACTACGCTTCGTATCGGGTACGCGGTATTGAACGAGCGCCCGGGTCAATTCCTGCTGTTGCAACTGACTTGTTCTCCAACGGATCTTGGGAACCCTCTGAGCAACCGGGCACCCCAAAAGGATGCCCGTTGCAGGCTATGCGAGTGCCAGGTTGGAAGCGCTGTCGCGTCCGTCACGGCCAGCTTCGACGTCGAAGGTAACCTTCTGGCCGTCCTTCAATTCGCTAATGCCGGAACGCTCAAGTGCGGAAATATGCACGAACACGTCGCGCTTCCCATCTTCAGGCTCGATAAAGCCAAAACCTTTGGTTGAGTTGAACCATTTTACTGTGCCATTTGCCATGGTGGAAGTCTCCTAATGCTTGTCGCCCGCACCATTGCGGCGACTCGGCGTGGTCGGTCTGAATCGAGAGACTGAACGCCGAATTGAGGAGACAGCAGGTCGAAAAAGAAAAACGTAAGCCGTGTGTATATGGACTTTGGGTACGCACGATACAAGCCCGGTTGCTTTCGAATTTCTTCTTTCGGCTGAGGACACCAAAGACAAAAAAAGAGCGCTGGTTTCCTCTACCCAAATTACTGGTGCAACCGATGGTGTCTTATCTGGGGATCTGTCGTCCGATCCTGGTTGGACCCAAGACATCCAATGCGCTGTGGATCAGCCAATATGGAGACCCGATTATCGCCAATGGCCTGTCTCGTGAGCTGCCGAAAGCGGCAAAACGCTTGCTGGGCGTTAAGTTGCGCACACACAATTTTCGGCACATTGCGGCGACCAGCATCGCAGAGACAGACCCGGAACATGTCAACATCATCCGGGATATCCTCGGACATGCCACGCTGGACATGTCTCAGAAGCATTACAATCGTGCCATCGGACTGTAAGCCTGTGACGACTACCAATCTCTCCTGCAGGCAAAGATGAAGACCTTGGGTCGCAAACGACAAGTTATCGCACCCAAAAGCCGCTCGTCAGTTCGGCCAAATACCTATGACCGAAGCATCCTTCATTGCAACGGGTTGCAATCGAAAGTACAAAACACGGCCCAATCCATGCCTATAATGGGTTGGGCCAGCCAGCTCCTAAGGCCGAACGGCCCGACCCATGCGCGCCGCTATCCACGCCGGCTACTCCACCGATCTTCAAAGTGACGCCTCCATTGAGGACCAGCATCGGCTGTTTCTGCGCTTGATCAATAGCAATGGTTGGCAGGAGGCCCAGACCTTTTCCGACCGAGGACTGAGCGGAGCATCTCATCTTCGCTCTGGCTATCAACGGCTTTTGGAAGACGCCCGGCTTGATAATTTCGAAGTCGTCGTAGCCGAAGGTCTCGACCGCTTCAGCCGGGATCAGGAACATATCGCGGCCTTTTTCAAGCAGATGCGGTTTCAGGGCATCCCGATTGTAACCGTGGCAGAGGGGGAAATTTCTGAACTGCATATCGGTCTCAAAGGCACTATGAGCAGCCTGATCCTGAAAGACCTGGCTCAAAAGACCCATCGCGACCTTGAAGGACGTGTGCGTAAAGGTAAATCAACCGGTGGTATCACATACCGTTACGACATTGCGCTAGATATGGACGCAGACGGGTCTATCACCACAGGGGAACGGCGGATCAATGAAAGCTAAGCCCAGATCGTTCAACGTATCTTTCAGGACTACAGCCATGGGCAAAGCCCACGCAACATCGCTGCTCAACTGAACAATGGGGGCATTCACGGCCCCCTTGGCACATGGGGATCATCGACGATCTACGGCAACTACCAGCGTGGCACCGGCATCTTGAACAACGAACTCTGTATCGGGCGGTTGGTTTGGAATCGGCAGCGTTTCGTCAAAGATTCAAACACCGGCAAACGGCAGGCGCAACTGAACCCGCCTGAAGACTGGGTAGTAGAAGACGTGCCCGATCTACGGATCATGTCCGATGACCTGTAGAACGTTGTGAAGGGGCGACACGAAGAAACGCGCAGCGCCGCAATCGGCCTATCGGGCGGATCGGCTGCCGATAGCGACAGATCATCAGGGTCTACTTTCACCCATCGGCTTGTGATCGGACTGTCCCGTTC
>NZ_JBXWSO010000010.1:0-467623 GCF_059613465.1 Ruegeria sp. SAZA006 | reverse complement strand
AAGGCTGCGCTCAGAGAAATAGGCGCGCTCGAAAAACAACAGACGGGCAGGTGGCTCAACAACCGTGTTGAGAATTCGCACCTGCCGTTTCGACGACGTGAACGCGCGATGCAGCGTTTCAGGCGCATGCGAAGTCTACAGAAATTCGCCTCCGTCCATTCCTCCGTGTACAACCACTTCAACCAGGAAAGATCGCTAGCCAGCCGAGACTCCTTCAAGCAGACACGCACCGCCGCTCTTAGCGAGTGGCGTCAACTTTGTTCCGGATAGGTTCGCGGTTTTCGCGGTAAACTGAGACTGGTTCGAATTCGTCTGACAGCACCGTTGCCAGCTATGGGTTGGATCTGGCGCGCAAACATTCCGAAGATTGTCGTCGGATCATGTCTGCGCGCTGGTACCGGGAAATGTTCCCTGAAACGGTCTTGGCTAAAAAGGGCAACACCTCAGAAGAAATCCGCACCACAAAGGGAGGCAGCCGTAAGGCTGTCTCCATTGGAAGTTCTGTCACCGGTCATGGCGCCGATTACATCATCATCGATGACCTGCTGAAAGCCGGAGATGCCGGCTCCGAAGCCGAGCTGGTCAAGGCGCAGGAGTTCATTGAGGGGACCTTGTTGTCGCGCTTCGACAATCCGGCCGAAGGGCGTGTGGTTATGGTTGCGCAACGGTTGCACGAGATGGATCCGCCGGGTTATCTGCTCGAACGCGGGACCTACCGGCATCTGAATCTGCCTGCCATCGCAGAAGGCCATGAGGTGGTTCCTCTTGGGCGTGGAAGGGTCATGCGCCGCAAACCGGGTGATCTCCTGTGCCCGTCCCGTTTGGATCAGCAAACGCTGGATACCAAGCGTCGCGAAATGGGCGCGGCCGTGTTCAATTGCCAGTATCAGCAGAACCCCATTGCTCCCGACGGGTCGCCCTTGCGCTGGGAGTGGTTTGGCACCTACGAGACCATCGAAGATCGCCGCTGGTTCCAACTGGTGGTTCAGAGCTGGGATACGGGCATGTCGGCAGACCCCCGGTCTGATTTCTCTGTCTGTACAACCTGGGGGTTCCGCGAAAATGCGTGGCATCTTATCGACGTCTGGCGCGGGCAGGTAGACTACCCAGACCTGAAAGCCAAGGCACTGCAACTTGTCGGCCGTTGGGATCCCGATCGTGTCCTGATCGAAGATGCGGCCTCCGGCAAACCTCTTTTGGACGAATTGTTTCGTGATGACCGTCGGCGCTACGAACGCATTAAACCCGACAAGGACAAGGAAACCCGGTTCCAGTCCGCTTGCGGTCCTGTCGAAGAGGGCAAGGTTTATCTGCCTGCAGATGCACCCTGGCTGCCGGTATTCAAACGGGAGCTTCAGTCCTTTCCACGCGGACGCAACGACGATCAGGTCGACAGCTTTGCCCACTTTCTGAACTGGTCCAAGGGACCGGGCTTCTACCGGGCATTGGGCCGCGACCACCGGATCAACATCGAACGTCGGGAGCGTAATCGAGAGAGGGTCAGGCGACGGTAGGATCTCGGAGTTGAGCTTGAAAACTCGTTGAATAGTACTGGGAGGGCCGATGTCGGACCAATCCTGAGAGCGGCCCCAATGACCGCTCGCAACCACAAACCGGTCTAATCGCTAATGCCGTCGGATGACGGCTTTGAGCCCGAAGCTGCCGTTTATCCGGCCTATGGCCCTACTACGCATCGAACGTTTGCCCTGACCCCGAAGCGGACACAATTTGATTGGACTGAATTAGGTAGCGTATTCAAATCGCAAAAATTTGACCAACCAAGTGAATACCGTATTGTTGAATATGGGACAAAATTAAGATCCCGGAGAAAGCGCCTCGGCGCTTTCCTAGGTCAACGTGAAACAGGGTACATTATGAAAAACTTTCTTTTGGCTTTTCCAGCGGTTGCACTTCTCACCGCTTGTGATGAAAGTAGCACAACCAGTGCTACGTCGGCGGCACCAAACGCGGCGGAGCAAGCTTGCTTGCGTGATGTCACTGCGACAACCAACAATCCGGATGTGGCACTGCTCGGTTCGGAGTTCTCTGAAGCCGGGACGTTTGTGCGCGTCGGCGTCGGACCGGACCGCGCGCCATGGCAGTGCATCGCTTACAGTGACGGCTCCACAGACGGTATAATGTCGCTTACTAACGAAGGAACGCTCTAGTTTTGCGAAATAGCTTGCTGGAACGTTGCGATGACTGATGCTGTGCAAAGCCGCGATTTGGGTTTTCATGTTGCTGTGGGCAGGCGCGAGTTTCATCTTTATGACAGGAACCTTCGGCTGGTTTGAACAGCCAAGAGATCCCTTGTCTGGGCTATTTCTGCTACCCTTGGGCCTACCGTGGGTTCTTGCAATTGAATTTGCGCCGGAGACCGTCAGGCCACTGTTAGCAATACTGGCGCCGTCGGTGAATTTGGTGATTTTGGTGAGATTATGCAGGAAGAAGAATAGAGCAAATTAGCCTCTGTAATGGTGACAAACCTCAGAGCATTAGGAAACAAAACAAATGGGTAAACTGATTTTGGGACTGGTTATAGGGCTGCTTGTGGGCGGTATTGGTGGCGGGATGCTGGGCATCGGCAGTGGCGCTGGAATGGGCATCGCTACCGGGCTTTCAGCCGGTGTTTGTGGGATTGCAAATGCAGCGCAACAGGAGGGCCTTCTGACAGAAGAACAGGTCGATCAAGTTTTTAACCGTGCTGTCACTAACCTGAGAGAACTGACCCCGGACGCGGAAGAAAACGGGGATGCGATCGTCGGAGCGGCCAGCGAATGTGATGCCGTATTGCAGCAACTGCGCGACGCGGCGGTGTCTAATTAATACCAGGAGAGTTTAGTTATGCGATCAAAGGTTCTGGCTTTGTCTCTTTGTATCTCGCCGACGTTCGCCTCGGCCGCTGACGTCGGACAGGACGCGATTGACAGTTGCATCGACCAATTGCGTTCTGTGGGTGGGCCGGACGGACAAAGCGGCACTGTTCTGTCTACAGAGTTTTCCGAAGCAAATTCGCTCGTCATGCTGCAAGACAAAGGCGAGACAGTCTGGAGATGTCTTGTGTCCAACGACGGTCAAGTCGCTGAACTCAGCGTCGCGCAGGCCGCCGATGACGGCCAAGGCGCAATGGCGGGGTCCGGCGGTTTACCCGTAGTTTCAGGAACCCAACGGGTCCAATTCGCGGCAGGTACCAGCGGCGCAGCGATGTCGGGCACTTTGAACCCGAATACATCAGTGAGCTACGTGCTCGGCGCAGCAGATGGTCAGTTCATGCGCGTGGACGTGGGTTCCCACGGTGGCGCGTTGGACTACAAAATTTTCAACCCGGATGGCTCGCTCCTTCTAGACCTGATCTCTTCTGATACCCCTTATCGAGGCCAACTTTGGCAGTCTGGCGATCATGTGGTCGAGGTCCTAAACGCCGGGGCGCAACCGGTCACCTTTGATATTGGTATCGGCATCGAGTAGCCACCGAGTTCAACAAGCAGGAAATCCAATGAAGTCATTTGTTCCCTTTGTGGCTGGATTTGCAGCACTTGGCCTTGTCGCATGTGATACTCCAAGCACTTCTACCGAACCGGGCCAACCTGCTATTGGCAGTTCAAGCGATTTGACTGCATTCGAAGGAGCACGTGCCGGCCAAGCGGAGATGGGCATACAGAACCTCGGGTACGAGTTGATCCGCTCCGAGGGTCTCACGTCATTCTGGTTTAACCGTGATACTGGCGCTTGCGCGCGGATAACAACGGCGGATGGTCGCTACTCTGATGTGACTATGCTGCCTGCGGAGGACTGCTAATGGATTGGTTGCACGCGATTGTCACGGGTCTTTTGTGTGGTGGCGCATATTGGGCTGTAAGAAGTATGGGTTGGTTTGAGAACCGTTCAAAAGTTCAACAAGCGTTGATTTTCTTTCCGATCATTTTCATCGTCGTTTTGATCTTGAACCTTATCTGGCCATCGGCCTGATCGCTGCGCCGTTTGAACCTCGCTGACACTTAACGTTCGAAGGCAGGAAAACTCGCACGGGTTCTTTCCCTTTTCTGACAGACCGCAAAGTCGGCAAAGTAGACATTCTTAAAAAAAACCTGCCAATGACCGCACCGAGCCCTTCTCGGATCTTGATCGCGCGCGCAGCATTCGAAACCATGGGCAGAGACACTCGCTGCATTCGATGGCATAGCAAACAGGTGTTTTAAAGTTTTCAAACAACTTCGCACAATGGAGAACCAAATGTGTCGATCGATCCTGATGCTGCTAATCGCAATGTGGATATTGATAGGTCCAGCATCATCCCAACCGCTCTTTGAGGATTCAAAGGCTTTCGATCCTTCCAGCGAAACGGCAATGGCGATTACCGGGCCAGTAATCTTGTCCACCAAGCGGATGGTCTTCGAGACCGGCAGGTTTCTTGATCTCGAAGTTCATGACCCCAAGAGTTCAGGCAATTGGGGTGCGTCTGGCGACGTGCCTGTTGCTCAGGTGTTTCGTGTATCAGGCGATGCAGGCCCACTAAGGCAGGGAAACACGCTTTGTGGCGACCAACCAGTCACGTATATGGCAACCTGGAGTGAGGACAGCTCCGGGTTTACCTACCTTGGCGTAGCGATGTTTACTGGCATGGAACCGCCTGCAGGCATTGCCGGTCAAGCGTTGTGCGCGACGTACTTCTTCTCGATGGATGTTCCGGAGTAGTCCGGCAGTTGTCCTGAACTCATCGACAGAGAGGACCATTCAAAGTCCAGGGCAAGCATGTGGTTCAGCGGTAGGGAATGCTGAAGAACGAGAAGCTGTTGGTTTGGGTGATTACGGGCGCTCCCGTTTCCGCCATTAGGCTTGCCATTGCTGCACTTCCCGTCGGACAGGCCACAAGATCGGCCGAATCGTCGAGCAAATCGCCAGTAAACGCCGTTTCGCCGACAAGCTGGCACTCGTCCGCAACACTTCGGTAACCGCGAACGAAGTTCAGTTCCGGGTCGGGTTCGCTGATCGCTAACTCTTGAGCGGTTTCGACGCATCCCGTCACCGACAGCGCCAAAGCGCAGGCACATATGGCACGCATGATCTTTTCGAGGCGCCTTTCCATATATTCTACTCCCACTCTGCACCCGTGCTGCGCCAGACCGTTTCATCTGAATCCCAAACACTGGCCACGATGCAGGGCGTTGGGTTGATCCCACCACATTGCGAGCCATGCACATCCGCCAAAAGCACGCGAAATGGGCCGATGTTCGCCATGTCCCATCCCTGATTGAGAAGCGAGAACAAATGTTCCTCGACCAAGAAGTGAGACATGCAACCGCCTGTCCCGCAATAGAGCGACACAGCGGTGGAACAGGCAAAACCCGCCTCGTCCAGAACCCAGTCCCGCTCGATGTCTCCATCGAGATCGACGCGGTGGATGGCTCCCAATTCAAAGGCGAACTGCCCGTTCTCCATATCCGAACATGCCTGCTGCGCGGCCTCTACTCTTTCAAGAAGCTGTGTGGGCAGCCCGGACAAATCCTGCGCGTGCGCCGAGGGCGTATAGAAGGCCACGGAAAGAGCACAAACAGCAACCGCCAAAATCCCAGCGCCGGCGCGATTGCCATTTCCAACCAGTTGGCTACCCATGTTCGTGTCTCCAGCCCTTCCGTGTGCCTCAGTTGCACTGATCGTAGGTGTAATCGCCAAACTCGATCCAGTTCCGGCCCCCATCGCTGAAGACGAGGAACTCTGACCGATCTTCACCCAGGAGCGCCACCTGGAAGCCTGCTGGTGGTTCAGAATTTCCGAAGAAGCTATATGAAGTCATCGCCCGAACTGTCTCACCATTGACGGTCACGATAGCATCCCACTGCTCGCCGGGTTGACCCACGATGGCGTATTCGATGACCCTCTGCACGGCACCGCCACCGCAATACACAATGCCTTCTGGCGCCTCCATGCTCTGAGATGTCGACGCGTTAGAGCCGCAGGCCGCGCGCAGGGATCTTACCGCCGCGGAAGATCCTTTGAGCGTGAAGATACCATAAGAGACATCCTGGTCAGCCATCGAAAGGTTCAGAACGGCGTTCTGCGCAATCTGATCCAAAACGAAATCATAGTCGCCCTGATCGAAGAAACGGACCTCAACAGGATAGTTGTCGACGAGCGAGATATCCGCATTCACTGATCCTGCCTGAAACGCACCTACCTCGGTCGAACCATCCTTCATGAACCGAAAGGACAGGCCCTGCCTGGAGACAATATCCTGCGAGTCGTCATAACCTGCTGGCGCGAAACGGACACGGTCGCACTGCAACTCCAGAGTCATGTCGCCGGTCTGAATGAAGGCGTTGGCGTTCGGCGGCCCACTGAAGTTCCACTCAGCCATGGCAGGTGATGACATCATGATTGTGAGGACCGTGCCGGCGACTAGATGTCTCTTCATAAGTAACCTCCTAGGCAACTAAGCCATGTTTCGTCATTCTGCCGCGAAAGCACTGATGATCCACGTCATAAGTTCAAGCTGCGGGTGCACCATATTCATTTTCACCTTCCTGTGACGGTCGGCTTAGCCACCAGATCATCAGCACAGAGAGTATCAGTTGAAGAACTCCCACAACCATCAAACCTGTGACGCCAAGTAGAGCCGCTGGGCCCCTCAATGCTTCAGGGTCGTCAGCCCCTTGCTCGAGGACTGAAAATACAGCGATGCCACTGAACAGCATGAACATGGTTGCGATGCTGAGCGCTGCAGGCAAGAGCAAGTACCAGCCTGGTCTTCCAGTGTCATGCAAACGCCGCCATCCGGCGGCCAGCATGGGCACGACAACTGCAAGTTGGAAGATCGGAGTTAAGACTTGGCTACTCTCTCCAGTTTCAGGGTTCACGCCGAATAGAGAGGCGTCGATGATTGCCAAAACAATGCTGACGAGGACCACGAACAACACAAACCACCAGTACTCTGACCGCGCCGCGCGCCCGGAAAAAACGAAGTATTTTGTGAGGCACGTCTTTATTGCTTCAACAAAACTCATGTTTGTTCATTCCCTGAAAACGTTGCCACATATGTTCTGCCAAGAGGAAACGTAACACAAGCATTGGTCAATGGGTCATGTGTCTGTCGGAATATTGCTGCGCTGAGGCGAACGGCAGCTAGTGTCCGCAATGCAGTCGTTCAATGAATTTGGCTGAGCGACCGCATCGAGCCCGTATAGCTCATTGGCGAACGGCGCTGCAGCTGTCTCTATGGGCGGTTAGCAGACCTCCGCTACGCGGTGCCCCTGAGCCTCCCCATTTGAACTGGTCCACCGCTATGTTTAGGAAACGGAGGACCAAGAATGGCAAACAAGCGACCGAAGCCGGAAGAGATTGTCTCAAAGTTACGGCAGGTTGAGGTGCTGATGGGGCAAGGCATGCCCCGGCTGGATGCAATCAGACAGATTGGTGTTGTTGAACAGACCTATTACCGATGGCGCAAGCAATACGGCGGAATGGGTGTAGATCAACTGAAGGAACTGAAGCGGCTTCAGAAGGAAAATGATCGGCTGAGACGAGCTGTGTCAGACCTGACGCTCGACAAGCTGATCTTGACGGAGGCTGCAAAGGGAAACTTCTGAGCCCCGCTCGCCGTCGCGCCTGCATCGAACATGTGCGTCGCCAGTTCAAAGTGTCTGAGCGCAGAGCCTGTCGCGTGCTGGGACAACATCGTTCCACACAGAGGCACATCCCGAGAGGCCGTGTCGATGAGGATCGGTTGGTTGCCGACATGATCGAATTGGCCAGGCAGTATGGTCGATACGGCTATCGTCGAATTGCGGCCTTGCTCAGAGAGGCAGGTTGGTCGGTCAGCGATGGCCGTGTCGAACGACTATGGCGGAGAGAGGGGCTGAAGGTTCCCGCAAAACAACCGAGGAAGGGGCGGCTCTGGCTGAACGATGGCTCGTGTGTTCGGCTGAGGCCGGAGTATCGCAATCATGTATGGAGCTATGACTTCGTTCATTGTCGAACCGACGATGGCAAAGCTTTTCGGACGCTGAACATCCTTGATGAGCACAGCCGGGAGTGCCTTGCGATCAGAGTGAAGCGCAAGCTGAACTCGGTCGATGTGATCGATGCCCTGACGGATCTGTTCATACTGCGCGGTGCACCCCGCTTCATACGTTCAGACAATGGGCCAGAATTTATCGCCCAGGCCGTCCGAGACTGGATCGCCGCAGTTGGCGCCCAGACGGCTTACATCGAACCTGGCAGCCCTTGGGAGAACGGATACTGTGAAAGCTTCAACGGCAGGTTCAGGGACGAGTTGCTCAACGGTGAGATCTTCTACAGCCTGCGCGAAGCTCAAATTCTGATCGAACAATGGAGAAAACACTACAACACAAAACGACCCCACAGTGCTCTGGGTTACCGCCCGCCAGCGCCCGAAACCATCATCCCGATGGATCACAGGCCGATGATGCACTAACAATCAACTTGGACCAGTCAGTTGGGGCTGCTCATGTGGCTTAGTGCAAAATTCCCCTCTAAGCGACTTTCGGATAACTACCTCTTCCTGCATCTCTGGAGTTGCGAATTCCAGTATCGAATGTCCGCTTCGGGCTGACTGCGGTCCTTTGGAGTAATATTGCGGATGTCCTCAAAGTCCCGCAGAGCAGACATTCATCCAAGTTTCAGCGAAGGTCCGCTCAGAGCCCAAAGTGACGGCTACAGAGGGACAGGTTGAATGTCCGGTAAAGATGTTTAGCACATGTAGAAGGCTCTGAAAATCAATTCACCGTAACATTCACAGGGGCGAGGTCGCGCAGGGTGGCCGAGGTAGGCCACCACCCTGCGCTATACTCAGTTCAGAGTATTCTTGTAGATCACGCCATCTTTCATGATCAGTCGCATCGTCGGGATGTCACGAGGACGCGGTTCGGCGTCGTACCATTTCTCGTTGCCGCCGATGACACTGATGTCTTCAAGAGGGTTTCCATCGACAATGAGAACGTCGGCGTAAGCGCCTTCGACAATCACACCAAGAGGACCTTCGAGGTAAGGGTTGGCTTTTCCCGAGTATGCCAGAAGCTCCCCTGCCGAAGAGGTTGCCGCAACAAGCATCGCGTGGTTTCCAAATAGGTGGGCATGGAACCATTTCTCATAGTCCAGCTGGGTTCGCAGCAACTCTCCCGTGGCAAACACGACGTCGGACTGAAAGGCCATCTTAGGACGGATCGCCTTGACGTTCTCGACGAAGTCCTTGGATTGATCGGTCGCAAGTGCCAGCTTGTCCTGATTTGCCTTGGTTTGCAGGCCGGGATTTTGTTCCAGATAGGGCGAGATACCGGTCATCTGCGAAACAAGGAAAACGTCATTGTCTTTCATGAGCTGCAGCGTCTCGGGGCTGGCGAAAAACCCGTGCTCGATGCTTTTTACGCCGGCCTCGACGGCCCGCACGATCCCTTCATCCGAAAAAACATGAACGCCGACATATGTGTCCCAATCGGCGGCAACGCGTACTGCTGCGTCAAGTTCTTCGGGCTGGTATTGCAGAGTGTGCAGCGGATCCAGGATCGAGGCGACGCCGCCCCCGGCCATCAGCTTGATCTGCGTTGCCCCCTGGGACAGGTTCTGCCGTACGGCTGTCATGACGCCATCCACACCATCAGCGACATATGTGATGCCGAGCCGTTGCGCGCTGCTGTCATTGGCATAGGGCGGCAGGTTCGGGTTTCGCTGTGACGCGTTGCGAAAATCACCATGCCCCGAGGTTTGCGACACAAAGGCGCCACTCGGGTATATGCGCGGCCCTTCAACCAGCCCCGCGTCAACAGTTTTCTTCAGACCGGAACCTCCGCCACCCATTTCGCGGACGCTGGTAAACCCGCTGTAGAGATACTCGTTGGCCATATGCGCAGCCCGAGGACCGATTTCGTCCCACGCGCCACCCTCCATGCCGCCAACACCACCGGGCATGTTCATGTAGAGGTGCGTGTGCGCATCAATCAGCCCAGGCATCAAAGTGCGTCCATCGCAGTCAATCTGGTTTGCCCCTTTTGCCTCAAGCGACGTATCGCCGACAGCCGAAATCAGATTGCCTTCAATCAGAATATTTTGCCCTTCAATCAAGGTTTCGGTGAGACCATCAAACACCGCACAGTTCGTGAATAGAACCAGTGCCGGTGAAGCCTCTTCCTGAGCGAGCGACGACGTAGCCGTTGCTGTCGCGAGCAAAACCCCCGCAACAGATTGTAGAGTAATTTTCATTTCCATCTCCCATTGGATCAGCCCCCCGCTCGGGGCGTTTGAACTGAGAGACAGTATAACGAGTGACGGAACTCTCGCCTGTCTTCGAGGTGCGCGAAGGACAGTATTTTGCCCCATAGGGACAATTTTGAGCAATTTTTTTCCCTTTTAATTGTTCTGCGTCGCTAGAATGAAACTGAACATCAAAGCGAACCCTGGATCGATGAAGCACACTTTACCACTCGTAAAACTGAGCGTTTTGCGCCCCTTCGCCATGGAACTCCGCGAATGCGGCATTGAGCCGGAACCAGTGTTCGAGAGCGTCGGATTAACTGAGAGTGCAATCTTTGAGGCTGACCTCTCAGTTCACGTCATGGTCATCCACCAGTTTGTCGAGAACGCCGCCAAGTCTGCCGAAGATCCCTTTTTTGGGGCCCGCGTTGGAAGCAAACTCGATGTTCAGGGTTGGACGATACTTGAGGACGCTGAGGCGCGCGCGACAACGGTTGGAGACTTCCTGTCGATCTTTATCGCGCGGTCCAACGAGATTGCCAGTTCTGTCACAGAACATCTTAATATAGTCGGCCAAACTGCAGTTTTTGGAGAGACGCGATCTTTTGCACCCCAAATTCTGCCCGCTCAGAACGACGCATTCATGGTGGCGCTCGGCTTGGCCGTTCTCCGGCGGGCTCTACGCAACCGGCTGGACCCATCGAAAGTAACAGTTACTGTAAGCGACCCCAAGGTTCTACCATCGGAATTCGACCTGATGCACCCAATGAAGGGGAACAGAATGGGGTTCAGTATTCACTTTCCGTCGTCTTGGTTGTCCCTAAAACTGGATCCTGCGTCATCCAGTTTAGCCACGGAGGAAAAATCCGGCACGGCTGCCGACGGGTTTGTTCAATCTTTTAGGCAAATGCTCCGGGCGCACATCGAACAGATTGACCTTAGCGCTTCAAAATGTGCGGCTCTCGCATCGATGAGCCAGCACAAGCTGAAACGACGACTAGCTGAGAACGGGACCAATATTACCAACGAGATAAGCTTCGTGAGGCAGCAATACGCAAGAGAGGTTCTAGTCACGACCAGTAGGTCGGTTTCCGATATCGCTACAGCGCTGGGGTTCACGGATGCCGCCAATTTCGCTCGAGCCTTCCGCCGCGCAAACGGCATGACGCCAACCGCTTTTAGAAAATTGCAGGAAGTCGAGAACGGCGAAAAAACTGAGTTGCTCGCCGAACCGGACACTTAACCTGGCGGGTTCAACGGCGGCTTCGTCCGCAACCCGGTCATTCCTCAAGTTTTCGTCGACTTCCGCTCTTGTGCGAAGCTTTTGTTGAGAGCGGAAAGCGCGATCTTTCGCGACCAAACGACTGATCAGCGGCTCTTAGCTGTCATCAGAGAATAACAGTCAGATGACCGGTTCGAGCTCTGAGTGCGTTTTTCCGCGCGATGAATGATTGTCTGCAATGCCGTGATTGCGGGACGCCATCAATGCTGAGGCATTCCGGAAGCCTCCATCGCGACAAGCCAGCGATCCAGTGCCCCGGGGGCGGTCCACATCCGGGATTCTATGCCCTTCACCCGCGAAACGGTCCAGTCAGGGTTCTCCGCAAGATAGTCGCTCATGGCTTTTGCCGCATTGTCTTTGTCGCCAAGGCAATGGTGAATGGCCGCAAGGAGTTTGTTTGCCGCGACCGGCATCGAGGGCGCTGATTTGAACGAGTCCAGAGCGGTGTCACAGTCCCCTTTCTGCCACAACGCCCACGCCTTGTTCCATTGCAGGTCAAAGTGTTTGAGCGGGTCAATGCGCTCCAGCTGACCAAGTGTCGCCAGGGCCTCATCCGTCTTGCCCTGATATATCTGCGATACCGCGAGCCCGTTGCCAACGATGGTGGACGAAGGATTCAATTCGATCCCGCGCTGGAATGCGCGTGCCGCGTCTTCGACATTGCCGTCGAACATCAAGGCCCGCCCGAGCGCATGGTAGGCCAGGAAATTGTTGGGATCGAGCTCGACGCCCCGGCGGGCGAGATCGTTCATCCGTTTGCGCAGGGCCACTTCGTCGCCTTCGATCCAGCCATTGTGGAGCCCGATACGCAACGACAGGGCCTGCCCCAAAAAGCCCCAGGCGGAGTCCGGGTAGTCCTTCATGGACTGTTCCTGTTCCTCGATATTGATCAGCAGGTTTTCGCGGGTGAAGTTGCGCATGATCCGGCTTTGCGCTGCATTCGAGATCATCAAGGCGCTGACATCGCCAGCGGACATGCTGGCATCCGCGGTATCAATCACGTTTGTGCCCACAGCCTTGGCGATTATTCGGCTGATTTCGCTGTTTGCCTCAAGCATCGCACTCAGCGGCACGTCGAACTCATCCGCCCAGATATGGGCTTCTGTTGCGCCGTCGATCAACTGGGCGGTGATCTTCAGCCGCGAGCCGTCATATTGCTGGCTGCCTTCAAGAACCAAATCGGCCCCAAGCGCCTTGGCGATCTCACTAATCCCTTGAGGCGAGTCGCGAAACTGAAAGCTGGAGCGGCGCGAAATGACCGCCATCTGTGGAAACCGTGCCAGGGCGGTTATGATGTTTTCACTGATCGCGTCGCTCAAGAAGCCCTTGTGCGGCTCGACAGAGAAATCCTCAAACGGCAGGACGGCGACCACCGGTGCATCGATGTCGTTGTCAGGGCGCGTCAGAACATAGGCGGTGATCAGGGCGAAAACCGCGAGGGCGGCCACCATCGAATAGGCGCCAAGCCGTTTCTTCGAAGTCGTGGAGTGGGTTTCCGGGGCGGGCAGGACCAGCCTGTAGCCCTCACGCGGAACAGTTTCGATAATGCGTTTTTCGGTATCGCCCACCACGCGCCGGATTTCCGCGATGCATTGCGCGACGCTGTCGGCTGCAACGGCGCGGCCTGACCAGATCTCGTCGATCAGCGCTTCGCGTGTTACTGTCTGGTCGGCTTTTTTTGCCAATGCCACAAGGACTTCGCGGGATTGATGCCTCAGCTCTATTTCGTTTCCGGCCAAGTCGTAGACCCGGCCGGTTGTCCGCTCGACAATCACGGTTCCCAGGCGGATTTCGGAAGATTTCAAGGTTTTTCGTTTGGTAAATCGCACCGGCTGGTCCTCCAATTCGACCATCGCCAATGCCCACTGTCTCGACTTTTTCGACAGTGGCCCTTCGGCAACGGGGAGGAGCATCTTCCGCTCCCACGAACGAGGATACTTGATGAAACGTGTGACGAAAACAGCGAACCATCTTCTAATGCGAACTGCACGTGCGGGCCTGCCGCCGCGCATTCTTGCAATTTCAATTGCATTGCTTCTCGCCAACTCGGCTGTTGCCGAGAGTTTCGATTTGACCACACCTCGTGCAGATGCCCCTGTTCGCCATGCGGACGGAAGTGAGAGTTTCCGGCTTCTTCCTGGCGAGTGCAGCGATCGTGAATATTTTTCTGACGAGTTACAACGCAACACCTCAGATTGTGGCCGCTCCCGAAACAGGATCGAGTACTTCGAAACATCGTCATCTAGCGCCGGAGACCGGCGTATGTACGAGTGGGAGATCTTCATTCCGGAGGATTTCAGCTACAATGCACTCAACGCACGTTTGACCGTCGGCCAATTCGAAACGGGCGCCGATATGCTTTATGGTTTCGAACTGAATAATGATGGCTACACCTTCCGAGCACGCGACTGCATCTCTGCGGACGATTTCGGTGACTGGCACAAGGTCTCTGTGCGCATCCAATACGATTCTACGCCGCGCAAATCCCTCAAGGATAAAACGCCCGGTGTGTTTGTGGTCGAATGTGATGGAAAGGTTATTGCCGACTCATCTGGCAGACCCAATATGGCCGAGGGCGGCGAGATTCAGTTCAGATATGGCCTCTTCGGTGCCAAGAATATCCCTGACACCGACAACGTCTCGGTATCATATCGGAACGTCCGAATCTCGGAGTGGTAAGGGCTGCAGGCCACGCAAAACCGGCGCCTTCGTGTTCCGGATACTCTCGGCTATGCGCCGTGTCCGTCACGTGTCGTGCGTCTTGATCCCCCCTTACATATACGGACCCGCTCGAAAAAAAGCGGGAACCGGTTCTTGGGTAAGATAATTGGCAGCAGGCGGCGGACACCCGACTTTGTAGCTTGAAAGCTCAGTTTCGCCATCCGTCGAGTTGGCGTATTGATATTCGCAATCATGGCAGCGGAGGCTGCACACAGAGGGTCCAAAAACAGCTCTATCTCTTGGAAGCTGACCTTGGTACGATGCGCCGCGAAGGTCAGGAAAGTCCCGCATTTCGGCGTTCGCAAAGCCTGACGGTGAAGGTCCGGTTAGGGCCGAGTGCAGACCCTAGATTGCGATCAACGAACGAGGGCTTTGTCCGCAGCTTCGCCGTTGACGCAATTCTTCCTACGTTCGGTTGTAGGTAGAAGCCGCCGCTGAGAATGTGGTTATTTTTTGGGTCCCGAGCCTAGTTGTCTGACTGCGATTTGGCCGATACGTTCGCGCTTGGTTAGGTCGCCAATCATCCTGGTTGGTGTTGAGCTAGCGTCCCGGGGTCGCTGCGGAACCTGCCAGTATGCCTCCGTCAATCGATAATTCGGCACCGGTGATGTAAGTAGCTTCGTCGGAAGCGAGAAGCACAGCCAGAGCCGCGACTTCTTCGGTAGTTCCAAACCGTCGCAATGGAGTGTCCGCGACCATCGCAGCTTCACGCTCAGCTCTGTCTGGTCCTTCACCCAGCATCGGCTCCCACATCGGTGTCATGATCGCCGCGGGATGGATGGAATTGCATCGGATCGCAAGGTCTTGGCTTGCGCAATACAAGGCAACGGACTTTGTATGATTGCGAACAGCAGCCTTAGAAGCCGCGTAGGCCGCCGCCATCGGAATTCCAACAAGGCCAGAGCGGGAGGATATATTGATGATCGATCCGCAACCATTTCTTCGCATTGCCTTGATCCCATAACGACAGCCCAAGAAAGTCCCGTCGTTGTTCACGGCATGGACGGCTCGCCAGTCAGCCAAGCTGGCGTGCTCAGGATCGTGTGCAGGAGGGGTGCCGGTAGCGGAAGATTCAAAGCCAGTTACGCCAGCGTTGTTCACCAACACGTCCAACACCGGAAATTCAGTCTCAACCCTTTGCCAATCCGCCTCTGACGAGACGTCGAGCTGGCGGAATATAGCGCCGAATTCATCTGCGGAACTTTGGCCGTTATTGGCGTCGACATCTGTCAGAATGACGTCAGCGCCTTCTTCGCGAAACGCTCTGGCGATGGCCAGTCCTATTCCTCGAGCTCCTCCGGTCACAAGAGCGGTTTTCTTTTCCAACCTGGACATCACACGCTCCTGAGACAGATCTGCGAAGGCTAGGCGTTTCACCTAAATGCGGTTTGCCACCTGCCTTTTTCATGTAGTCAAATAGCAAAGACAACACCAGTCTGTCGGACCTTGGTTCCACAACTTCCTGGTCGGTGCACAAGCGACGCCCCGCGCCACCGAGATCCCGGGCCATTGACCCCGGATCAGTCTGAGTGCTTTATCGCTGCTATCAAAGGGAGACTCTCAAATGTTCGACAATTTCAAGTGCATGGTTGCCGCCGTAGCCGCCACGGTGGTCGTGTCATCTCCGGTTTGGGCCGAAACGCGCGTGACCTACAAGTCCGCCAAGGCGGGGACTTCATACTACCAAATGGGCGTCCAGATCGCCGAAGCCATGAAGGCCGGATCGGACGGGAACATCATTGTGACCGTCGAAGAAGGTCAGGGTTCGGTTCAGAACGTAATGGAAGTTCGCGCGCGCGGTGGCGACTATGTGTTCACTACACCGCCGGCCTTGGTTGGGCTTGCCCAGGGCGGAAAAGCGATGTTCGAGGGCAAAAGCGATCCGTCCTTTGACGAGATCCGCGCCTTGTTCCCGATTCCTTCTTTGACCATGCATTTTGTTGTTTCCGCGGACAGTGGGATCGACAGCTTTGAAGACATGGAAGGCAAGACCATCCTCTTGGGAAAAGGCAGTTTTGGCGCGCGCGAAGGCGAGAAATACCTGAACTTGTTTGGACTTGAAGGCAAAGTCAACATTGCCGATGCAGAGCTCTCCAACGCTGTCGGCGCCCTGAAAAACGGCCAGATCGACGGCTTTGTCACCGCCGGCTCCTGGCCCGCCCCGAATGTGGTGGAAGCCGCCGCCTCGGCTGGTGTGAAAGTGTTGTCCCTGAGTGACGACCAAGTCGCGCAGACCAAGCGCGCCCGTCTGGTGATCCCGGCCGGCACCTATGCTGGTCAGGATGAGGATATCGTGACGACCTCTTTGCCAGTTGTGGCATATACCACCACCAAGATGGACGATGACACCGCCTATCAGCTGACCAAGACCTTCTGGGAAAGCAAGAATGCGATGGCTGAAACTGCGGCCTGGTGGGCCGGTGTCGATACCGATTTGATGGAGAATATCACGGGCAAGATCCATCCCGGAGCAATCCGTTACTACAAGGAAGCGGGCATTGCGCTGACTGACGACCAAATGTAGCTCACCCTTCGAAAAGTTTAAGCAGAGGCCGGGCCAGATCAGGCCCGGTTTTTCTGTCGGGAAGGAGAAAACGTGACCGGATCGGTTGATCTTCCGCAGAAGCGGAGCCTGCGAGCCTTGTGGATTGCCTTGGCATTGGCTCTGGTCGCTTTCCACATCGGGTTGGTCTTTCTGGGCCTTGTTCCCAACCTAGTCAGTCGACCATTGCACCTAGCGCTCATTCTGCCTTGGGTGTTCTTGTTCGGCGTGGTCGATCGCGCCCGTTTGGCTTCAGGTGCGGTGCTTTGCGCAATCGGCATGGCCTCTGCCGTTTGGGTGGCATGGAACCACGACATGCTGGGGGACCAGTATGGTTTTCTGGAAAGCCGTTTTCAGGTCGCGGTAGGGTTAGCGCTTCTGGCGGTAGTGATTGAGGCCGCAAGGCGCGCCATCGGCTGGCCACTTCCCACAGTGGCAGCCCTCGCGCTTCTATATGCCTTTTTCGGTCAGCACATACCCGGAGAGTTTGGTCATTCGGGAATGCCTCTGCGCTCATTCCTTGGGTCGATGACCATCGCGGAAGGTGGTATCTGGGGCAGCCTTACGGCCGTCTCCGTCGGCGTGGTCTCGATTTTCGTGATCTTCGGCGCCGTTTTGAACGCCGGCGAGGCGGGACAGGGCTTCATGAATGTAGCGGCTGCTGCCGCTGGCCGGCTCAAAGGTGGAGCGGCCAAGGTTTCCGTTTTGTCGTCTGCGCTGTTTGGCTCCATATCCGGTTCGGCCAGTGCAAATGTTGCCTCGACCGGAGCCATTACGCTTCCAGCCATGATGCGGTTGGGATATCCCAAGCGACTGGCAGCGGGTGTCGAAGCCGTTGCAAGTTCGGGCGGACAGATCATGCCGCCGCTGATGGGAGCAGGCGCCTTTGTCATGGTCGAGCTCACGGGCGTCCCCTATACCCAGATCATGGGAGCCGCGCTTCTGCCTGCCATTCTCTATTTCTTGGCCGTCTGGGTGGGTATCGACGCCTACGCCACCCGATTTGAGCTCAAGGGGTTGGACCCGTCACAACGCCCGCAAACCCGCGATGTGGTCGTAACGTCCATGTTCTTCCTCGTGCCCTTCAGCGTGTTGATGGTCGGAATGTTCGCAGCCGGCTACACGCCCCAATATGCGGCATGCCTTGCCATTTTCGCAGGGGCATTCCTGTTGCTGATCGATGGCAAGCTGACGTTCGACGTGAACAGGACCGCTGACCGCGTAACCCAAGCGCTGGTCACTGCATCCCGGCAAGTGTCCATGATCGCGGCTATCATCTTCTGCGCCTCGATCATTATCGGTGTCTTGGGGGCGACTGGGCTGGGCGTAAAGATCACTTCCGTGATCCTCGAAGGGTCGGGGGGCGTGTTGTGGGCATCCTTGTTGCTGACTGCAATTGCCTGCCTGATCCTGGGCATGGAAGTGCCGACAACGGCGGCTTACGTGATCTGCGTATCGGTGGCCGGCCCGGCCTTGATGCAGCTTGGCCTTGAGCCACTCCAGGCACATTTGTTCGTTTTCTGGTTCGCGCTGTTATCCACGATTACGCCACCCGTTTGTGGGGCGGTTTTCATCGCTGCTGGGATGGCGGGAGAAAACTGGATCAAGGTGGCGCTGACAGCGATGGCTTTAGGTGTCGGCCTTTATTTGATCCCGGTCGGGATGATCACTTGGCCGGATCTGATCCAACTTCCGTCGGAGCCAGTTGCTGCTATTACGGCATTTGTTGCCTTGGCCCTTGGGCTGTCAGCGTTGTCTTTCGCGCTGATTGGGCGGGCAAATATTTTGGTGAGAACGGCCTTGGGCCTCGCGAGCGTTGCGATCCTTTTGGGGCCGGTGATTGTGTGAGTTGGATCACGGGTTGTGGCGTTCGCCAACGCATCGTTTTTCGGGAGTCGCGGCCTGTTGCTAAGATCCGGACTTATCGCCTTCGATCATTGCATAGTGATGATGAAATATGCCGAGGTCCTGATGCAACGAGAAAGCCATCAAGACAGCAATTTCATCGATCCCTTGAGCCGCTTTTCCGCGTCGTTTGCAATGGCATGCAAGCGCTCTCGACGAGTCACATTTTCGCCGGACCCCTCCTGGCTTGATGACAAACCGGTTCGCGTGCGCCCTGTGTTTTCATCCCGTCCCGGACGCTTGTGGAGGTCTTGTTTTTTGCTTTCGTCTGTCTGTGCCATTCCGTTTCCTCCGTCTAGCCGTGAATCGTAGGCGATGGCTTCACCTGTGGCAATCACCCAGGAAACAGTTGGCCTTTGAATAGCTGACTGGTCTGTTCACAGATCACTGACCGCCGGGACCAGGAATGGCTCATGATCCTGTTCGCGGGATCCGTAGCGCTTACGAAAGAATGAAGTCTTAGAATTCTTTCGATGTGCGAAAGGGGATGCATTTTGGCTTGGCGCAGTTCAGAGAGCCAAAGCTCCCATTCAGTAAGAGACCAGGCACGCTTTGTTCGCTGGCTGCGGTCTGTCCGACTGCAAATCCAATCTCGGTCGGTCCCGGGGCCAGCACTCTAGTTGGCGGGCCTCCGGAAAAATCTTTCGAGTGTATTAGAGCGGTGTGTCCGTCAGTGTAGTCAGCGCGTTGTGATGGGGTGCCATGGCTGCACTGCGACGCTGTTGACCGGGGTGGCAACGTCAAGCTGTCCGAGCGGGAAAGTGAGCCTGGTGCGTAAGAATCTGCTAGAGACACTTGGCGCAAACACACCAATTTGAGTCAAGGTAAGCTTTTCCCATCGGACAGCACGATTTCATCCATCGGCACATCCCAAGGCATCGGGAAGATGGTTTCGATCGCGCAATTTGCGAAACCCACGCCAATTACATGTGGACGTGGATCCAAGGACGCTAGCGTTCTGTCGTAGTTTCCACCGCCATTGCCCAGCCGGTAGAGGCTTTCGTCTACACCGACCAATGGTGCAATGACGATGTCCGGCACGTCTGCGCAGCTGTTTTTGGGAACCGGAATGTTCCACACGCCGCGCATCATTTCGCAGCCAGGGGACCACTGGTGGAATTCAAGCGGCTGGTCCTTTCCTCCCACAACAGGCAGAAGAACCGTGGCTCCGGCTTTATGAATCGACGCCATCCATTGCCGCAAATCAGGTTCGCCGCGAATGGGCCAATAGACCGCGATCTTCAGTCCTGGCTCCGGAGTGATGACGCTCTCCAACCCCGAGACCAATGTTTTGGTGGCATGTTCCCGTTCTTGAAGTGGCATCTTTCTCTGTGCCAACAGTCGAACCCGCTCGGCCTGCCGGAAACGCGCAACATCGCGCGCGGCTTCGCGGTCGATACTAACTCCGGCGACGATCAGATGTTGGAAGCAGGGTGCTGAACCGCCAAGATCCGAATTGTCATCACTCATGCCGTTGCCTCCTGTGGCACCCTGCAATTAGTTTGCAAATGATTCAATACTACTGGTTGTTGAGCCCGATCATTCAAATCAACCGATTTGGCGCTTGTCGCAGCCTTGACTGCAATGCGGGTGTTTTCATACTTGAGACAGCGATCTCCTACGTATCAAGCGTTGTCCAGAGCGTTGCCTGCGGAGATTTTGGAAGCACAAGTTTTAGGCCGCCGCCGTAGGAAATGGATGCGCGTTATTTGCGCGCAAATACGTCTGCTAGGGCCGTCAATTCGACAGAAAGGGTGCCCGATATGGACAAGCTGGCGGTCATGCACGCCTTTCGGCGCATCGTGGAACGCGGCAGCTTTGCGCGCGCATCCGAGGACTTAGGCGTGTCGCCAGCGTTGCTGAGCCGAGAGGTCAGGCTCTTGGAAGAAAGCTTGGGCACGCTTCTTCTGACCCGGACCACTCGGTCCATGTCACTCACCGATGCGGGCCGACTATATTACGAGGAGGCGCAAAACATTCTCGCTGCGGTAGGCGACGTTGAGAACCGCATCCGGGAGGGGGCCGGAGCGGTCCGCGGACACCTGCGAGTCAATGCGTCCAGCTCTTTTGGCCAAGAGGTGATTGCACCGATGCTGCCGGGTTTCATGGCGAGCTACCCTGATTTGCGGGTCACGCTGTCGATGGATGATCGCGTCGTCGACATGGTTGAAGGCGGTTTTGACGTGTCGATCCGCATTCGTGCAGCGATGCCAGACTCGGCGTTGGTTGCCCGAAAGATCGGAGCGGTGCGGCAAAGAGTGTATGCCTCACCAGCTTATGTTGCGTCGGCCGGAATGCCGGAAAAACCCGAGGACGTAGCCCGGCACAAAGTGATCGGATTTCTTCTTGCCGATCACCTCACCACATGGACGCTTACTGGTCCGGATGGGACAACCACAGTTGAGCTCGACCCAATGATCCGCGTGGGGAACAGTCTTGTTCTGCGAGACTTGCTGATTTCCGGTCAAGGTATCGGGACCTTGCCCGATTTCGTCTCGCGCCGCGCTGAGGCGCGAGGGGATCTGGTCCGCGTTCTTCCTGACTACGAGCTTCCGGCGCCCGAAATCTTTGCCGTAACAACATCAAGACTGGGTGCGGATGCAAAGGTATCGGCCTTTGTCGATCATTTGCGATCGACCTTGCGCGACTGAGATTATTCAACCTGCGTAAAGAATGAAGTCAAACCAGACCGCTTACTCCGTGGTCGGGTAATTCCCATTCTCTCTGGCAAGCAAACGTCACGCCTGAGAGGTTCAAAATGACACGCATTCTAGTTCTTTACTATTCCAGCTACGGTCACGTCCGCGCCCTTGCAGAGGCTGAGGCGGAAGGCGCACGCAGCGTCGCCGGCACACATGTCGATCTGCGCCGCGTTCCGGAAACTGTCCCTGAAGAAACTCGCCAAAAAGCAGGGTTCACAGACGACAGAACCCCTGTGGCAAGCCCTGCCGACCTAGAGCACTACGACGCCATCATCTTTGGCACACCAACCCTGTTCGGCATGATGGCGGGTCAGATGAAATCCTTTCTCGATCAAGCCGGCAGCCTTTGGGCACGCAATGCATTGGTTGGCAAGGTCGGGGCGGTTTTTGCCTCCACCGGCTCGCAGCATGGCGGGCACGAGGCGACGCTGCTAACCACGCAAGTCCCGCTCCAGCACTTTGGAATGCTGATCGTTGGCATGCCTTATACCTATGTTGGCCAAACCACGGCTGACGAAATCGTCGGCGGCGCGCCCTACGGCGCTGGCACCATCGCTGGCGCGGATGGATCGCGCAGTCCGACAGAGAAGGATCTCGCCGGTGCGCGGTTTCAGGGCAAACATGTTGCGCGAATCGCAGTGCGGCTGGCCGGGGCGAACCTTCATGAGGAGGCCGCGTGATGGCGACCCTCACTGTAGAGCTCTACCACGATGTCGTGTGCTGCTGGTGTTTCAACATTTCCTCGCGGTTGCGCGAGCTTGCCACCGAGTTCGATATAATGGTCGAGCATAGAACTTTTGTCCTGCAGGCAAACCGTGCAGAAATGGCAGCACGGTGGGGCACACCGGATCAGGCCCGAGAGACGATTTTGCGCCATTGGTCGGTTTGCCGACAGGTCAGCGACCGGCCCGAATTGGTCGATATCGATGCGATGCGCACGGCCAAATTCGACTATCCGCATGGATTGAACGCAGCCATCGGCTGCAAGTCAGCGGAACGCTTGGGCGGACAACCTGCCCATTGGGATATGTTCGACCGCCTCCAATTGGCCCATCTCAGCGAGGCGCGCTACGTCGCGGACACCGAGGTTGTGTTTAGCGTCGCAGACGAACTGGGTTACGACGCGCGCTTGTTCGCCGAAGCGTTCCGGGATCCGGCAACGGTCCGGGCGGTTGAGCAAGACCGACACCGCGCGCGCGCTCTGCAAGTTCACTCTGTTCCGACCCTCATCATACGAGAAACCGGCACTCGTCTGGTCAATGGGCCAACCGATGACCTTGCCGCGCAGTTGCGAACTGCCATGCGCCTGGTCGCCTGAAAGGAGAACGCCATGAAACGCATCATTCGGCGGGTTTTCAAACCCATCCAACCGCCACGCCATGTGCATTGCGATCTGCCCCCTGAACTGCGTCGCGACATGGGGCTTCCGCCGTGTCCGCAACGTCCCCGCTTGAAGATCCACACTCTGTGGTGATTGAGAATCTGGAGCTCTGCCATGTCCCGCTCAACCGACATCTTTTTGACCGCTCTGGCGCCCGCCGTCTGGGGCAGCACCTACCTGGTTACGACCGAGGCTTTGCCGAACGGCTACCCAATCACCTTGGCAGCTTTGCGCGCGCTACCGGCCGGGCTCCTTCTTCTGGCGCTCACACGCTGTCTGCCTCATCGTGCCTGGCTGGGTAGGGTCTTTCTGCTGGGCGCCTTCAATTTTGCAGTGTTTTGGGTGCTGCTTTTCATTGCAGCCTATCGCCTTCCGGGTGGCGTTGCGGCGACCTTGGGTGCTCTTCAGGCAATGATGGTTATCTTCATGGCGCATGGTTGGCTCGGCACTCCCGTCCGGATCGGGGCAGTTGCGGCAGCGGCGACTGGTGTCGTGGGAGTGGCTCTGTTGCTTGTCACACCGGAGGCCGCGTTGGACCCTGTCGGTGTTGCCGCCGGTCTTGGCGGAGCCGCGTCGATGGCGGCGGGAACTGTTCTGAGCCGGAGATGGCAACCACCAGTCTCAGCATTGAGCTTCACCGCGTGGCAATTGACAGCAGGTGGTTTGATACTGGTGCCAGTCGCATTGATCCTTGAGCCGCCTTTACCTGCGCTCAGCGCTACAAATGTTGCCGGTCTCTTGTGGCTTGGATTGATTGGTGCCGCAGCTACCTATGCTCTTTGGTTCCGTGGTATAGCGCGTCTAGAACCCAGTGCGGTTTCGATGCTAGGGATGATGAGCCCCTTGACAGCTGTCGCGCTCGGTTGGGTATTTCTTGGACAGGGGTTGAGCCTCACACAGTTGATAGGATCAACCCTAGTTATTGGCTCTGTTTTGATCGGCCAAAGAGTAAACCGAAAGGACAATTTAGGTTCAAATATCTGGCGATCATCGACAGTCGAGTCCGTCTGATAGTTTTTGCGTCGGCAAGTGGACAGCTCAGAATGTCGACCGCATGCTCAAGTCATTAGAGCGAGTATCCGTAGAATTCGTTTCGGGTCAGGACCATGCCCGCGACCAGTAGTGCGGCACGAAGCATGCTGGTCCTGCCCGGCATCTGGTCGTAGCGAACATTGCCTTTGACCTGCTCCCCGCAAAATCACTCACCATGAAGTAGAGTCCGCCCAACCTATGTAGGAGCAGACGAATGCGGAAGAGCCGTTTTAAAACACCGTCGGGCCGCACCCGTCGCTCGGGAAAAAACGCCGGCCGTAGCGCGCCGGACGCTTGAGCAATCTGAGGACTCCGCGCCCGGCGCGCTTGCCAAACCCGAAACCGACGACTACCAAAATCAAACCCGCAGACTCTCGTCATGAACGAGGGGCCAGCGGGGACCGATCAGAATTTCTTTCGTTTAATTTCAATATCTTAAAATTTTTTCCCAAAACTTCGCGCATCGCAGCTCCTCGTCGCTACAGACAACCCAACTTGATTGAGGAGAGCAAAAGGTGACACGACCGTATACCCCGGAATCCCTTACGGAGCGTTGGGATTGCAGCGCTGAAACTGTGCGGCAGCTCTGCAAGTCAGGCCGACTGAGTTCGTTTAGAATTGGTCGGCTTTTTCGCATCCCTTCACAGGCAGTAGAGGAATTTGAGCAGTGCAGGAATACACAATCGGCCGCCTCAAAGGTCGCTTCGTCGTTGTCTGGTATCAGAAAGATGGAAAAAGACGCCGGTATCGTCTTGATGCGGAAACCCGTGAGGCAGCTGAAGCAGAAGCGCGAGATATCCTCCTCTCCGCAACAGCCCAGAAAAGCCAGTTGACCGTGGAAATGATCTGGCATGCATATAGCGAAACCGTCGTAGGCCGCCCGGTCCATGAAGACATGAAATACACAGGGCGTTCGGTTCTGCCATGGTTCGGATCTCTTCGCCCTGATCAGATCAGTGCGAATGACTGCCGTGCCTATATTGTGGACCGTAAGAGAGCGGGAATTCATGATGGAACGATATGGACCCAACTGGCGAAACTGAGAACATGTTTGAATTGGGCGTAGAAGACAGGGCTGATTGAGCGAGCGCCCTACATAGAACGCCCTAGCAAACCTGCGCCGAAAGAGAGATACTTCACGCGAGACGAGATCAAGAAGCTGCTTTCAGTTGATTGCGCACGCCACATCAAGCTGGCGATCCAGCTGATGCTGTCGACAGCGGCACGAGTGACTGCCGTCTTGGAACTCACCTGGGACAGGGTAGATTTTTCGCGCCGCCAGATAATTCTTCGCACCGGTGAGGGGCGCAGAAAGGGCCGCGCCATAGTGCCCATGAACGACGGTCTCCATTCAGCATTGATAGACGCACACGAAGCGGCACTTTCGGAGTATATGATTGAATGAGCGGGCGGTCCTGTGAAGTCTATCAAGAAAGGGTTCAAGGCGGCTGCGGACGCCGCTGGGCTGCGGAACGTTTCGTCGCATGTTCTTCGGCATACTGTGGCAGTCCATATGGCTGAGGCAGGAATTTCGATGGATGAGATAGCTCAGTATCTCGGCCACACCCATACCAGAATCACGGCGTCGACCTATGCTCGGTTCAGACCCGAGCATCTACGGAAGGCTGCCAGAGTTCTGGACTTCGAAAAGCAATGAGGTTCAACGAACCTTGGGGCTCTGTCCTGCCAACAAAAAAGGCGCCACAGGGCGCCTTGATTTATTGGTCGGAGTGAGAGGATTCGAACCTCCGACCCCTGCCTCCCGAAGACAGTGCTCTACCAGGCTGAGCTACACTCCGACCGTGGCGCGTGATCTATACCCAGTGGATTTGATGCGCAAGAGGGATTCTGTGTGCTTTTTGTCCGAACTGGCTATGCCGCTTGGACCCGCAGGAATTGTCCGGTCAGGGCAGGGCCTCGGTTTGATAGAGGCGTATCTTCGTGCCGCCATGATCGACGATCGGACCCGGAGGCAGCAACGGCAGGCGGGTGGCGCGCGCCAGAGACTGGTTGCTGGTAACGACGCCGACACGCCAGCCGGAAAACCTGGACATCATCACTTTGCCAAAGCTGCCATACAGCGACCGCAGCCGTTTTTCGTCGCCGATGCGCGCTCCATACGGTGGGTTGACGATTACCAGACCCGGCCCGCCCATGGGCGGTTTCAGGTCAGCGACTGCGCGTTTTTGGAATTGCGTCGCGCCGTCCACCCCGGCGCGGCTGGCATTTGCCTGCGCGGCCGCGATCGCCCCGTCGTTCCGGTCCGAGCCAAAGAACACGGTATCTGTCTGCGTCGCGACCCAGTCGGCGCGGAGTTCTGCCCATGCCTTGGGGTCGAATCCAGCAAAGTCCTGAAAGGCAAAGGCTCTGTCGCGGCCGGGCGGCAGGCCCATCGCGATCTGCGCGGCTTCGATCACGAAAGTGCCCGAGCCGCACATCGGGTCCAGCACCGGTTCAGATCCGTCAAAGCCGCAATTGCGAAGAAACATAGCCGCCATCGTTTCGCGCATGGGGGCCTTTGCCACCGCTTCCTTGTGCCCGCGCTTGTGCAGCGCCTCTCCGGAACTGTCGAGGGAAAGTGTGCAGATGTCTTTCTCGATTCGCAGCAGAACACGGACCGTCGCCTCGGACGAGATCGGAGCCCCCAACGTGTCAGAGATTGCGCCTTCAATCCGTTGCCGTGCGGCGCCGGCATGATAGATGCGGGATTTTCGGCTGGTGGCCTCAACCCGGACCGGAACGTCGGGTTTCAGAAAATCTCCCCACGGAAACTTTCGCGCCCGCTTGTCGAGCTGAGCCAGGTGCACAGCCGGGAACGAGCCCACCCGAACCAACACCTTGTTGGCCCCGCGCAACTGGAGGTTGGCCCGCCAGACCTCGCGCAGGTTACCACGAACCGTGACACCACCGGGTGCAAGTCGGGCCTCAGCGAATCCGGCCTCCTGCGCTTCGGCAAGGAGGGGAGCCTCCAGACCGGGTGTCGCGACCAGAAAAATCTCAAGATCGGTGTTGTCCATTCCGGCTGCTTATAACAGCAGGGCCGTCCGTGCGACACGAAATTTCCTACCAAGTTTTTGGTATTCTGCCCGTGGTTTCGGGTAAAAACATCTACACGGCGCGCGATTTGGGCGGTAACAGGTTTGCGTTTGGCCGCTTCGCCGCGTAAAGGGGCCGTAATCAGAGAGACGTCCGCGGATTTCGGCCGGTCCTCGTCGTTTTCGCGACGGGCTTGACGAAACTCCGCGCCATTCAGTGCCCAAAGCAAAGGGCCCTGTATGACGGGCGCAAGAAAAAGGCTTGGAAGAACGTAGCGACATGCAAACTTTCAAACTGAAAAAGGGACTGGACCTTCCGATCGAGGGATCGCCTGAACAGGTCATTCAGCCCGGGCCAGCATATTCTTCGGTTGGCGTACTGGGCGGAGACTATATCGGTCTCAAACCACGGATGCTGGTGCAGGAAGGCGACCTCGTCCAGCGCGGCACGCCGCTGTTCTGCCACAAGGACGCACCCGAGGCGATGATGGTGGCGCCGCTGACCGGCAAGGTCGTGGCCATCAACCGCGGCGCGCGGCGCGTGTTGCAGAGCGTCGTCATCGAAGTGTCGGACCCCAACGACCCCGGTGTCGATTTCTCAAGCGTGGGCGATGCCGAGACCGCGCAGGGCCTCACCGCCAAGCTGTGCGCCGCCGGCCTGTGGACCGCGTTCCGCACGCGGCCCTATTCCAAGATGCCGCAGCCGGGCACCCAGCCCGCCGCGATTTTCGTCACCGCCATGGACAGCGAGCCGCTGGCCGCCGATGCCGCGCTGATCATCAATGACGCGGCCGAGGCCTTTGCCGCCGGTCTGGCCGCCGTGGCCAAGCTGACCGAAGGCAAGACCTATCTGTGCCAGAAGGATGGCGACACGATCCCCGGCACTGATCTGCCGGGCGTCGAGGCCGCGGCCTTCAGCGGCCCCCATCCTGCGGGATTGGCCGGGACACATATCCATTTCCTCGAACCCGTGACCGCCGAGAAAACCGTCTGGACCATCGGCTATCAGGACGTGATTGCCATCGGGCGGCTGCTGCAGTCGGGCCATCTGGACCCGAACGTGGTGGTCGCTCTGACCGGTCCCGGCGCGCGTCAACCGCGTCTGATCCGCACCGTCATGGGGGCCTCGACCGAGGATCTGACCCGCGACGAGATCACTGTCGACGGCGAAGCACGGGTCATTTCGGGTTCGGTCCTGTCGGGTCGTCACGCCACCGGGCCGTTCGCCTATCTGGGACGCTTCGCGCGCCAAATCTGCATCATCCGCGAGGATCACGACCAGATCCCGATGGGTTGGATCCGTCCGATGCCGTCGAAATACGCGGTCCAGCCGGTTCTGGGTTCGGCCTTTGCCAAAAAGCTGTTCGCCCTCACGTCAAACCTGAACGGCGGTCGCCGCGCCATGGTGCCGACCGGCACCTTCGAAGAGCTCATGCCGCAGGATTACCTGCCGACGCAACTGCTGCGGGCGCTTTTGGTGATGGATACCGACACGGCGCAGGCCTTGGGCGCGCTGGAGCTGGACGAAGAAGATTTGGGCCTTGTGGGCTTTGCCTGTCCGGCCAAGTATGAATACGGGCTGGCGCTGCGCGACTGCCTTACCAAGATTGAAAAGGAGGGCTGATCCACATGGGTTTGCGCAACTTCTTTGACCGGATCGAGCCGAACTTCACCAAGGGCGGCAAGTACGAGAAGTTCTTCCCCATCTACGAGATGGTGGAAAGCTTCATCTACACTCCGAAAACCGTAACATCCGTGGCGCCGCACGCGCGGTCCTACGTGGATATGAAGCGGATCATGACCTATGTTGTGATCGCCACCATCCCCTGCATCCTGTGGGGCATGTACAATACCGGCTTCCAGGCCAACTCGGCCATCGCGACGCTGGGCCCGGAGTCGGCGACCGGGTGGCGCATCGCCATCCTGCAGGCCCTGGGCGTTTCTCTGGATCCCTCCAGCATCTTTGCCAACGTGATGCACGGGCTGATGTATTTCCTGCCGATCTATATCGTGACACTGGTCGCGGGCGGCACCTTCGAGGTTATCTTTGCCACCGTGCGCGGGCATGAAGTGAACGAGGGCTTTCTCGTCACCTCGATGCTGTACACGCTGATCATGCCGGCCACCGCGCCGTTGTGGCAGGTGGCGCTGGGGATCATCTTTGGTGTGGTCATCGGCAAGGAAGTGTTCGGGGGCACCGGTAAGAACTTCCTCAACCCCGCGCTGGTGGGGCGCGCCTTCCTGTATTTCGCTTATCCCGCATCCATGTCGGGCGACGCGGTCTGGACCCCGGTCGACGGTTTTTCCGGCGCGACCGCGCTGGCCGTTTCAGCCGCCGACGGCTACCAGGCGCTGGCGGCCGAGGGCATCACATGGTGGAACGCCTTCTTCGGCTCGATCCAGGGCAGCTTTGGTGAGACATCGACCCTGGCCTGCATGGTCGGGCTGGCCTTCCTGCTGATGACCAAGATTGCCAACTACCGCCTGATCGTGGGCTGTCTGGCAGGGACCATCGGCTTTACCCTGCTGCTGAACCTGATCGGATCGGACACCAACCCGATGTTCGCGATGCCGTGGTACTGGCACGTCGTGCTGGGCGGTTACGCGTTCGGTCTGGCCTTCATGGTGACCGAGCCGGTCTCGGCCAGCCACACCAACATGGGCCGCTATATCTATGGCGCGCTGATCGGGGTCATGGTCGTGATGATCCGGGTGGTGAACCCGGCCTTCCCAGAAGGCATGATGCTGGCCATCCTGTTCGGCAACGTCTTTGCGCCGCTGATCGACCATTTCGTCGTTCAGGCAAACATCAAACGGAGGGCGCGTCGCCATGTCTGATACGCAATCCCCTGAACCCAAAGGCGCCATCGCCCGGTTCCTGGCGGCCTCGCCGGACTCGGTGGGCAAGACGATCTTCATCGCGGTCGCCGTGTGCCTCGTGGCCTCGATGATCGTGTCGGCTGCCGCGGTCAGCCTTCGCCCGGTGCAAGAGGCCAACAAGCTCAAGGACAAGCAGATCAACGTTCTGCAGGTCGCGGGCGTTTATGAGCCGGGCATCGACGTGGCCGAGGCTTTTGCCGCTTTCGAACCGCATGTGCTGGAACTGGCGACGGGTGAGTTCGTCGACGATCAGTTCGACCCGGCCACGTTCGACGACATTGCCGCCGCCAGTGACCCCGAGTTGAGCGAGCCGCTTGCCGACGACCCTGCCGGCATCGGCCGCAAGGCGAAATACCGCGTGATCTACCTGCTGCGCGACGAAAACGGCACGCTGGACAAGGTGATCCTGCCGGTCCACGGTTATGGGCTGTGGTCCACGCTCTATGGCTTCATCGCGCTCGAAGCGAATGGCAACGACATCTTCGGGCTGCAATTCTATCAGCACGGGGAAACGCCGGGCCTGGGGGCCGAGGTGGACAACCCGCGTTGGAAAGCCCTCTGGAGCGGCAAGAAGCTGCGCGACGATACGGGTGATCTCCAGATCACGGTCGCCAAAACCATGCCCGCCGCAGGGCCTGACTTCTATATCGATGCGCTGGCCGGCGCGACCCTGACTACGGTCGGCGTCGATAACCTGGTGAAATTCTGGATGGGGGACGCGGGCTATGCTCCGTTCCTGGCCAAGCTGCAAGCAGGAGAGATCTGATGTCACAGACCAAGAAAGATCTGCTGGTCGACCCGCTTGTCGACAACAACCCGATCACGCTGCAGGTGTTGGGCATCTGCTCGGCGCTGGCGGTAACTTCTTCGCTGCAAGTGGCCTTCGTGATGTCGCTGGCGGTGATGTTCGTGACGGCGTTTTCGTCCTTTTTCATCTCATGCCTGCGCAACCAGATCCCCGGCTCGATCCGGATCATCGTGCAGATGGTCATCATCGCGTCGCTGGTGATCCTGGTCGACCAGATCCTCAAGGCCTATGCGTTTGAGATTTCGAAAACGCTGTCGGTCTTCGTGGGCCTCATCATCACCAACTGCATCGTGATGGGTCGGGCCGAAGCCTTTGCCATGAAGAACCCGCCAGTGGCGTCCTTCATCGACGGCTTGGGCAACGGCATGGGTTATGGCCTTATCCTTATGCTGGTCGGCGTCATCCGCGAGCTGTTCGGCTCGGGCTCGTTGTTCGGGGTGACCATCCTGGAAACCGTGAACAACGGTGGCTGGTACGTCCCCAACGGCTTGCTGCTGCTGCCGCCGTCGGCCTTTTTCATCATCGGCCTGATCATCTGGGCCTTCCGTACGTGGAAGCCGAACCAGGTCGAGGAACGTGAATACAAGATCCAGCAGGTAGAGGCGCACTGATGGAAGGTCTCATCTCACTGGCCGTAAAGGCCATCTTCGTCGAAAACCTCGCGCTCAGTTTTTTCCTGGGCATGTGTACCTTCATCGCCGTGTCGAAAAAAATCTCGACGGCGCTGGGGCTTGGGATCTCGGTCATGGTCGTGCAGGCCATCACCGTTCCGGCCAACAACCTGTTGCTGAACTACCTGCTAAAGCCGGGTGCGCTGGCGTGGGCCGGGTTCCCGGATGTGGACCTGACCTTTCTCGGCCTGATTTCATATATCGGCGTGATCGCTGCGATGGTGCAGATCCTCGAGATGGTTTTGGACAAGTATTTCCCGCCGCTCTACAACGCGCTGGGGATCTTCCTGCCGCTGATCACGGTGAACTGCGCCATCCTGGGCGGCTCGCTGTTCATGGTCGAACGCGACTACAACTTTGCCGAGGCCGCGACCTATGGCCTGTCCTCAGGCTTTGGTTGGGCGCTGGCGATCACCGCCATGGCGGGCGTGCGCGAAAAACTGAAATATTCCGACATTCCGGACGGGCTGCAGGGCCTCGGCATCACCTTCATCACCGCAGGTCTGATGGCGATGGCCTTCATGTCCTTCTCGGGCGTCAAACTGTAAAGGGGCAGGGGCATGGAAACTTTCTCGCTCGGCGTTGTCCTTTTCACCCTGATCGTTCTGGCCCTGGTCGCGCTGATCATGGCGGCCCGGTCTCGGCTGGTTTCATCGGGCAACGTCAACATCACCATCAACGGTGAGAAAACCATCTCGGTTCCTGCCGGCGGCAAGCTGCTGCAGACGCTGGCAGCCGAAAAGCTGTTCGTTCCGTCGGCCTGCGGCGGCGGCGGTACCTGCGCGCAATGCCGGGTGCGTGTACTGGAGGGCGGCGGGTCGATCCTGCCGACCGAAGAAAGCCACATCACCAAGCGCGAGGCCACTTGTGGAGACCGCCTGTCGTGCCAGGTGGCCGTCAAGCAGGACATGAAGATCGAAGTTCCCGAAGAGGTCTTTGGCGTCAAGAAATGGGAATGCACCGTCCGGTCGAATGACAACGTTGCGACCTTCATCAAGGAACTGGTGCTGGAACTTCCCGAGGGCGAGGATGTGAATTTCCGCGCTGGCGGATACATCCAGATCGCCGCCCCGGCGCACAAGGTCGACTACAGCGATTTCGACGTCGCCGAGGAATACCGTGAGGATTGGGACAAGTTCAATCTGTGGCAGTACAAATCCACGGTTACCGAACCGATCGAGCGCGCCTATTCGATGGCCAACTACCCCAACGAAAAAGGCATCATCATGCTCAACGTGCGGATCGCCTCGCCCCCGCCGGGGTCCGAAGGCATTCCGCCCGGGCAGATGTCGTCCTACATCTTCAACCTGAAGCCGGGTGACAAAGTCACGATCTCGGGTCCGTTCGGGGAATTCTTCGCACGCGAGACCGACAAAGAGATGGTGTTCGTCGGTGGCGGCGCGGGCATGGCCCCGATGCGCAGCCACATCTTCGACCAGCTCAAGCGTCTGAACACCAAACGCAAAATCACCTTCTGGTACGGTGCCCGGTCGCGCCGCGAGATGTTCTATCTTGAAGATTTCGACCAGCTGGCCGCCGAGAACGAAAACTTCGAGTGGCACGTTGCTTTGTCCGACCCGCAACCGGGCGACGATTGGGATGGCTACACAGGGTTCATCCACAACGTGCTGTTCGAGGAATACCTCAAGAACCACCCGGCGCCCGAAGACTGCGAATTCTACATGTGCGGTCCGCCAATCATGAACCAGTCAGTCATCAACATGCTGCTGGATCTGGGTGTTGATCGCGAAGACATCATGCTGGACGACTTTGGTGGCTAAGAAAAAACCGGCGCAAGATTGCGCCGGTTTCATTTTGTAACATCAAGACCCAGAACGCTGCGTATTGCCGTCGGTGGGTCAACGCGGTTGACCCGCATGTAGCGTTCCACCAACGCCAACGTCCGGTCGACACGACGACGATACCATAGACCCTGCAGTCGGTGAAACCGCCGCCCTTGACGGCTGTCCAAAAATCCCAGCCAGATCACGTATCGCAACAGGAAATAGGCCCCGGCCCTGAGCCCACCCGACGAGAACGTGCTGCATTCCCCATCGCAATCAGCGCAGTGGTCGCGGCGCCATTCAGCGCTGACACAAAAGCAAGGACGCATAGCACCGCGGACCACGCACCGGCGGCCTGCAGGTACTTTTTGCAGACGCAGCTTCGCTAGGCCGCCAACGACCGCCGACGCTCGGCCAGTGCGTGCAATCGGGTAATGGCGTGGTTAAGGCCACCGAAAACGGCCACCTGCCCAAAGCTGAAGACCGTCAAGGCCAAAGCCAAGTGCGCATAAACCGACGGCTCCAACAGGCCGGTCTGCACCCGGACCAGCGCCAGCCCGCCGGTCAGAAGACTGAACTGGCCGGCGGCACCCCACAGGGCCTCGGACCTTGCGGACAGAGGTTGCACAGTCAGAGAGTGTCTCTCATGTCAGTGTGCTGGCGCGGGTCAGAGCCTCAGATCACTGGCGCTGCGCGGCAGGCAGGATTTGACGTCGAACAGGACATTCCGGACCTTTCCAAACGCGCGGATTTCGGCCGGATCCATCTCAAGATATGCGTCATGGGCAACCGCAAGGACGATACCGTCATAGGTGCCGGGCTTGGGGTGCTCCAGCAGGTCGATCCCATATTCGTCACGTGCGGCTTGCGGGTCGGCATGGGGATCGTGCACGTCTACGATCACGCCGTAGCTCTGCAACTCGTGAACGATGTCCACGACCCGGGTGTTTCGCAGATCAGGGCAGTTTTCCTTGAAGGTCAGCCCCATGACCAGGACCCGGGCGTCCGTCATCTCGATCCGCTCGCGGATCATCCGCTTGACCAACTGGGCCACGACATATGCGCCCATTCCATCATTCAGGCGCCGCCCTGCCAGAATGACCTGGGGATGATGGCCAACGGCCTCGGCCTTGTGGGTCAGGTAGTAGGGGTCGACCCCGATGCAATGCCCACCGACAAGGCCGGGGCGGAAGGGCAGGAAATTCCATTTGGTGCCCGCCGCGCGCAGCACGGCATCGGTGTCGATGCAGAGGCGGCCAAAGATCATGGCAAGTTCGTTCACCAGGGCGATATTCAGATCGCGCTGTGTGTTCTCGATCACCTTCGCAGCCTCGGCCACGCGGATGCTTTCGGCCTTGTGCGTTCCCGCCCTGATGATCCGCGCATAGAGCGCGTCCACCAGATCGGCGGCCTTAGGCGTCGATCCGGACGTCACCTTGCAGATATCGGCGATGCGATGCGCCTTGTCGCCGGGATTGATCCTTTCAGGACTGTACCCGGCAAAGAAATCCACGTTGAAACGCAAGCCGGATTCCCGCTCGAGGATCGGGACGCAGTCTTCCTCGGTCGCGCCGGGGTAGACGGTTGATTCATAGATGACCAAGTCACCAGGCTTCAACACCCGTCCAACCGTTTCAGAGGCGCGCATCAATGGTGCAAGGTCTGGCTGTTTTTGTGCTGTGATCGGTGTGGGCACCGTCACGATATACGTGTCACAGTCCGCCAGATCAGCGGGGTCAGTGGTAAATATTAGACCCCCGGCGGCGGACAATTCGTCTTCGCTGACCTCATGCGTGGCGTCCTTGCCCTGGCGCAACGCGTCGATGCGCGTGGGATTGATGTCAAAGCCCAGAACCGGTCCGATCTTGCCAAAGGCAGCGGCCAGCGGCAGGCCGACATAGCCCAGACCGATCACGGCGATCCGGCGGGAATTGGGGTTTGTATCAAGCATACGTCAGGTCCGGGTCAGTAGATCATTTGTCGTGGTATTCGCGGAACCATTCGACAAACTGAGCAATTCCATCCTTGAAATCGGTCTGCGGACGATACCCGGTCAGGCGTTGCAGCAGGTCGGTATTGGCCCATGTCGCCGGAACATCACCCATCTGCATGGGCATGTAATTCCGGATCGCCTTCTTGCCCACGGCTTCCTCGATTGCTTCGACGAAATCCATCAGACGCACCTTGTCACCATTTCCGATGTTGACCACGCGAAAGGGCGCGACCGGCGACAAGCTGTCACCCTCCTCGATATCCTCCGGGCTGTCCGGACGGACGGGGACCGCATCGATCAACAACCGGATCCCGCGCACCAGGTCGTTCACATTGGTGAAGTCGCGATACATTTCGCCGTGGTTGTAGATGTCGATCGGGCGCCCATCCAGAATTGCATCGACAAACTTGTACAGGGCCAGGTCCGGACGGCCCCAGGTGCCGTATACGGTGAAGAACCGAAACATGGTCGTGGGCAGATCCCAGAGATGGGCATAGGAATGGCCCATCGCTTCGTTCGCCTTCTTGGTGGCAGAATAGATCGTCAATTGGGTGTCGGCCTTTTCCACCTCGGTAAAGGGCATGTCTTCGTTTGCCCCGTACACCGAAGAGGTAGAGGCCATGAGCAGGTGCCCGACCTTGTGCTGACGGGCCACCTCCATCACGTTGAACGTACCCACAACGTTTGAATCGATATAGCTGCGCGGGTGTTCAAGGCTGTAACGCACACCCGCCTGAGCGGCGAGGTGAACGATAACCTCGGGCTGGAATTCGTCTGCAACCTGCATGAGGCGTTCGTGGTTTTCCAACAGATCCTCGGTTGCCGAGAAGCCGGGCGTCTGCAACAGCATCTGATGGCGGCGCTGTTTGAGAGTGACGTCGTAGTAATCCGTCATCCCGTCATAGCCATGGACCTGAAACCCTTCGGACAAAAGCAGCTTGGCCAGGTGGAACCCGATGAAGCCCGCAGTGCCCGTAATCAATACCCGTTGCATGAAACCCTCGAACGCAAATCAACAATCCCGACCATCAGGGACCCTTTCGACCCGCCAAGGTCAAGGGGATTATCGGTCGGTGGAGCCTCATATCCGATGCAGGGCAGGGCGCGTCAACCATTTGCCGCGTCCAGCCCCGCATTGACCCGCGAGGGCAGGAATTGATCCAGCGCCCGACCCCAGGTCGTGATCGGCTGTTCCTGGATGAAGACAATATCGTTGGGGCGCAGTTCCATACGGGCCGCGATCGACAATGCCGCGGGATTGCGCGCATCGAGGTGCCAGGCAGTGAACGCACCGATTTCCTCAGGTTTGGGAGAGGCACGCAGTACATAGATTTGCGACGCGTCTGCCGTTCTGGTGCTGTAACCGCCTTCGCCGAACAAAGCGTCGGCCAGGCTCAGGTGCCGGCCGTAGGGCAGGGGAACCCGAGCGTTCTTGCGGAACTCTCCCCCCAGATAGACATAGTCGAGCTGTTCGGCACCCAGTTGGCTGCGAACCGTGAATTTGTCACGTAACTCCGTCAGTTCGGCGCTGCGCAGATCGACCTCCTGCTAAAGTTCGGCCAAGGCGGCCCCCCGAGCCTGCCGGTTCAGGCTGATGACGTCGATCTGATCGCGATAAATCGCAAGAGCCGGTCCAGGTCATAGCTGGTATCGGCAAACACGGCGTCCCCGTTCAAAAGGACCAGTTGCCGGAAGTCCGGTCGGGCCAGGTAGTTTCGCAACGGAATCTTATACAAATCCCCACTACGGTAGATGCGGATCGTGCCCAGCTCTCGATCCCGGGTCGTCAGGCCTCCGGCCGCGGCAATCGCCTGACCGAGTGTCAAGGGAGTGACGGTCAGCGGCACCACGACCGGCGTTGCAACCAGCCCGCCTACTGCGACGTGTTTCGAGTTGTACACCACCACCTCCAGCGACACGGTCGTTTCCGCCTCACTTATCGTTCGGCCGGCGACTTGAACCCGACCGGCGTCGGGGATCGAGATCGTGCCGTCATCGCGCACGGTGAAGGTATCCCGCTGAGCACCCGCGCCAGCAAATTCGGCAACCCGTGCGGGGCGTTTGATCGCCACTACATCACCCGGTCCTAGGTGGTAAGGTGGAGCCTTCACTCGCGGAGGCGCGCGCAACTCAAGCGGCTCGGGGGTGAAATCCGGAACGGCAGGACCATCCGGCAGCGCAGCCAATCGGGAGTGGGCCGGCCCGGTGCTTGCGGTTTCATAGAAGGACTGCGGCAGACTGCGTGGCCGATAGGGCGTCGTCACCGACCAGCCATAGGCGCTCGCCTGCTCTGATCTGCGTCGCAAAAGACCGCCCCGGTTGAACCGTGTGACCCAAAGCCGCTTCCAATTCAGGGATGGCATCGTCGGTGGCGATTTCAAAGCGGATCGATGCACCATCCACGTTGCTGAGAAGAATGTCCTGGTCCGCGGCCGCAGCGTGGCGGTTTTCGACAGACCACTGCGCGGCGGGTTTTTAGGTCATCGAAGCCGTGGAAAGCTCCTGTTGTTTGTCGGCGGCCACTCTAGTGCCGAGGACCCTTGCGTTGCCCGCCCGCCTCAATAACCTGTTGTTCACATCTACGGCGGTGGCGTCAGCCGGCCCTGTCCACCATTGCTGCCGGGGCCACAGCGCGATAGGGAACAGGTCTGATGATAGGATCGTGGATCAGAAAACTCAGGCGGGGCACCGGCGAGCCTGAGCAGGAATCGCTGCTGGAGACCCTGGCACCCGATCGGCGGTTCTATGTCGTTGGTGACATACACGGGCGGCTGGACCTGTTGCAGCAACTGCTGACCCGGCTCGATCCAGTCATTCCTCTGGTATTTGTAGGGGACTATGTCGACCGTGGGGATTACAGTTCTCAGGTTTTGCATCACCTGCGGCATCTTTCGGAAAACGGCGAGCGTGAAGTGATTTGTCTGCTGGGCAATCACGAAGAGATGCTGCTTCGATTTATCGAGGAGCCAAAGCGGACCAGTCGCTTGTGGCTGGGAAACGGTGGGCTTCAGACACTCGCGTCGTTCGGCCTGACGGGAATAACCGAAGCGACACTGGGCGAAGATGCTGTCCAAATCTCGCATCAGTTGCGGTCTGTGATCGGCGACCCTGTTCTGACTTGGCTCGAAAACCGGCCACTGACCTGGTCAAGCGGGAATGTCTCGATCGTTCACGCGGCCCTTGATCCGGCTTTGCCAATCGATGACCAACCGCGCCATGTCTGTTTGTGGGGGCACCCCAATTTCCCGTCCACCGCTCGAACGGATGGCCAATGGGTCGTGCACGGGCATACCATCGTCCCAGATCCAAAGGTCAGTGGGCGGGTGATTTCGATCGATACTGGCGCCTTTGCGACCGGTCGGCTCACGGCGGCAGACATCAGCCCGGGCATCGTCAATTTCGTATCAACCAGCCCCAAGAATGAAGCCTCGGACACTGCCGGTCGAGCGTGACGGCCATAGTCAAAATATGATCTCGTAATACTCTATTAACGTAAACTCGGCATTTACCCTTCCGCAGCGAAACTCCCGCTGAGCCTACGCGACACCAGACGCTCAGGAGGGGATGGATGAGTATCGATTTTGTTGGTTCCCAGACCACTTTTTCCGGTATTGCCGCGCCGCGCGTAAGTCTGACATTCAGTGTCACCAAACGCTTCATGGATGTTGCTGTTTCTCTGGCCCTATTGCCACTTGTGGCGGGTTGTGCAGTTCTGTTGCTGGTCATGAACCCCATTCTGAACCGAGGGCGCTTGTTTTTCTTCCAGATCCGAATGGGCAGAGGAGGAAGAGCGTTCGTCGCCTACAAATTCCGTTCAATTAAGCCCGGGCACGGTGAGATCAGGGGACCCTATGGCCCGGTCGAAACGTCGTGTATCACGCCCCTGGGTCGCGCCCTGCGCCGATCCCGGATTGATGAGCTTCCGCAAGTCATCAACGTGCTGCTTGGTGACATGAGCTTGATCGGTCCCCGCCCGGATTGCATCCACCACGCGCGGTTTTATTTGCGAGATGTGCCCGATTACCGCGCCCGGCTTGGCGTCCGCCCCGAAATCACCGGCTATGCCCAGACCGAAGTCGGTTACGCATAAAACCCAAAAGATATTCAGAAAAAAGTTTGGGCCGACCACTACTACATCAATAATCCGAGCCTTGATTTTGAATTTTGGATTGTTCGGCGGACGCTGCAGGCGGTTGCCGGATTCAAGGGCAATTGACGCTGAGCGACGTTGTCAGAACGCAAGCACTTGCAAAGGCCTAACAAGACTGACGAAAAACCTCATGGCGCGAACAGGCGCGAGGAAACCGTGGGCGGTTTGAACCTTCTGGCCTTTGTCCGGCTGTGTTGGGCGCACAGATACACAATCGCCGCCTGCGCGGGTCGCGGCCTTTTGCTGGGATTTGGGATCTCGACCTTTGCGATGAAACCCCGCTTCCGGTCCGAAACGACGCTGGTTCTGACACGCCCTGCGGGCTATTTCGACGTGCCGTCGCAGGCCATGACGGGGCTAGGCGGAGACATCTCCGCCATCAATACTCAAGTCGAAATCCTTGCCTCTGCTCGTATGATGCACAATTTGGCTTTGGAGTTGAACCTCCAGAATGATCCCGAGTTCAATCCAGCCATCCTCGCATCGCGTTGGACCGTACCTTGGCAAAAACCGGCGGACCGGTCGGACAGCGAAGCCCTGGGCATTGTCGTGGAAAACGTCACACAGGCGATATCTATCAAGAACGTCCGGAACTCAGATGTTATCCGGATCAGCACAACAACCAATGACCCTCAGAAGTCGGCTGAGATTGCGGATACCTTGGCCCAGCTTTTTTGTTCGGGATCAGATCAACGCAAAAGCCGAAAGACCGACCGGAACTGTTTCATGGTTGTCGGACCGGGTGGCCGGGCTGGAGCAGGAAATCGCCCGGCAGGAGGACGCCATCAAGGTCCTGCGGTCGCAATCCTCGGCCGCCAACCCCGAAGCAGTGGCCGCGCAGCTTTCGGAAACCCGAACAACGTTGGCCAATCTGCAGAGCCGTCTTCAAGAGCTTGACCAACTGGACCAGACACTTGTTGACTTGGACCCCGAACACTTCAGAGGCGAGGTTCCTGAAATCATTCATGATCGCATTCTCAGAAGCCTTTCAAGGCAGGTCGCCACGGGAGGCGCAGCCGCTAGGATAGCTCTCGCCGAACGTGTTTCAGAATTGATCGCCCAGAATGCCCGCGAACGCGCCGAACTCGATCACCAGTCCCGAACCCTGTCTCAACTGCTCACGACACTTGAGTTGGAATATGAAAAGAAGCCGGTGTGACGGCCGAATTACGCCAGTTCGAACGCGACGCCCGCGCAACCCAGTTGCTGCACGAAACCTTTCTTTCCAGACAGAAGAAAGCCGCCGTCCAACAGGGCCCACAAACGCCGGACAGTCGCATAATTTCGACAGCCACTCCGGGCAAACAAGTTGCACCGCGTTCTGGTCTGATCATGTTTCTTGGGGTGATCGCCGGGGCGGCCTTGGGGCTGGGCATCGTTCTTGTCCGACAAATCCGGCAATCCGCGGTTCCGACTGGGGCCGATCTGGAGATGGGCACCAGCGTACCGGTTCTGGGCCATTTGCCATTGGCGCCGATCCGCCAGCGCAGTCAGTTGGTCGGGTACCTGTCCACAAATCCGACGTCACCGCTCTCGGAGGCGGCCAGAAACCTGCGAACGTCGCTGCTGTCGCCATATGCGGACGCCCCACCGCGGGTCATTCTGTGCTCATCTTTGGTACCGGATGAGGGTAAGACCACGATGTCGATTGCCCTCGCGCAAAGCCTCGCGGGGCTCGGTCGATGTTCTGATGGGCGAGCGCAGCACACGCAGCTCCGCGGTTATTTTTTCGTCTTCGCGCTTTAATGACCTCATGACGGGGTTGCGGGCAGATTACGACAATATTCTGATCGACGGCCCACCGGTACTTGCTGTTCCTGACGCCCGGGTAATCGGGCAGGCCTGTGACGCGATCCTTCTGTCGGTTGCACCGGCCATCACGTCCCGCGCCCAGTTGGCACAAGCGCTGCGCGAGTTTTCCAGCGTGAACTTGCAGGTCACCGGGCTGGTCATGTCGGACCTGGGGTCTGCCCGAAAACAGACCAAGGCATGCGGGCAGGCCTATGGGGCCTATGCCCGTTGCTACAACGTGTGACTATCTAGCCGACGATCATCTGCTTCATGCGAAGGGCTTCGTATTCCAGCTCTTTCAGCCGGAAATGCACGACATCTCCGATGGTGATCATGCCGCAAAGCTTGCCGTCGCGAAGAACCGGCATGTGGCGGAAACGCCCCTCGGTCATCGTCCTCAGCACGTCCATCAGCAGGTCGTCCGGCGCGCAGGTCCGCACATCGCGTGTCATCAGCGCCTCGACCGATTGTGGCAGCGTCTGACCCGGAGTATCCGCCATGCGGCGAACGATATCCCGCTCGGACAGGATCCCCTGCAGTGCGCCGTTCTGATCGGTGACGACAACCGCCCCGATGCGTTTCTCCTTTAGAATTTCGACCACCGAATGGATGGTGTCATTCGGCCGAACCGAAAACACCGCATCACCTTTTCCTTCCAGCAATTTGGCGACAGTGGTCTGAGTATGTGACAAATTCGACTCGGCGGATTGGCTGTAAGTGCTTGACCCGGCCTTGTCGCCACGTGTCGGGGGCTGGTAAGAGCTTGGGGCCATGGGCGGTCTCCTCCTTCAACGCTACAGGCTGTCCTCACCACCTTATCGCAGCAGAGAAACCTGTATAGGGTGCAAATTCAAAAACCGGCGCAACCGCGCCGGGTCGCAAGGAAAAACCGGACCCCGTGACCCAACTCCATCTGTCTCCTGCGGTTGCCGCCCTGATCTTCCTTCTGGTCGTGATCTGCGGACATAATTTTCGCAAACTGTGGAAAGAACAGCCCCCGGGTTGGCAGAAACGCGCGTGGCTGTTTGGTGTGCCCGCTGCGGCCGGGCTGCTGGTCCTGGGCTTCCTGCCGCTGGCGCCTTGACGCAGGTTTGACTCTGGGTGGGGCCGCTGGCATATGCCGGGCAACACTTTTCCAGGAGATCGCCCTATGCGCCGACTGCTTGCTCTGGCCCTGCCGCTTGTTGTTTCTGGCTGTCTGTTCGACGAGGAGCCCGAGATTGTCCGTCTGTCCGGCGAAACCATGGGCACGACCTATCACATCACCGCAATCGGCGAGGATCTGGACGAGGCTGCTCTGTCCGCCTCCGTGGAGGAAACGCTGGCGCAGGTGAATGCCAAGATGTCCAACTGGGACCCGAATTCCGAAGTCTCGGTCTTTTCCGCCTCGGCCAGCACCGACCCGATGCCGGTGTCGAAAGAGTTCGCCTATGTGATCGCGGCGGCCAACCAGGTGCACGACCAAAGCGGCGGCGTGTTCGACGTGACCCTTGGCCCGTTGATCGAGCTGTGGGGCTTCGGCCCGCGCAAGCCCGAAGACCCGGTGCCGTCGGATGCCGAGATCGCGGCGGCGCTGGAACAGGTGGGGCAGGCGCGCCTGTTGACGCTGGATGCGCAGGCCGGGACGCTGGCCAAGGCGCAGCCGGGCGTGGGGATCAACCTGTCGGCCATCGCCAAGGGGTACGGGATCGACGCTGTGGCTGAGACGCTGCGTGAGGCCGGCATCGAGAACTACATGGTCGAGATCGGCGGCGATCTGGTGGCCCGTGGTCAGAACGATAAGGGCGAGGCCTGGCGCATCGGCATCGAAAAGCCCGAAACCGGGTCGCAGACCGTGCAGTTCATCGTACCGCTGGACAACCGCGGCATGGCGACCTCGGGCGATTACAAGAACTTTTTCGAACAGGACGGGGTGCGGTATTCGCATATCATCGACCCGACCACCGGACGCCCGATCACTCATCGGACGACCTCGAGTACGGTTCTGGCTGAAAATGCGATGCTGGCCGATGCCTGGGCCACCGCGATGCTAGCACTGGGGCAGGAGCGGGGGCTGAAACTGGCCGATCAGCTGGGTTTGGCGGTGTTTTTCATCTCGAGGGATGTGACAGGCGGCGAAGATGCCTATATCACGGTACAAAGCAGCGCGTTCAAGGATGCGCTGGGATCGAACTGAAGGGCGGGCCGGCCGATGAGCACCTTTATCCTCGCGTTTGTTCTACTGCTGATCATCATGGTCGGCATGTCGCTGGGCGTGATGCTGATGGGCAAGACCATCAAGGGCAGCTGCGGCGGGCTGAACGCGATCTCGGGCGCCGACAAATGCGTGGTTTGCCAAAAGGACGTGGACCCCAACAGCCCCCTGCGTGACAAGCTGCAATGCAAGCGCGCCCGCCGGATGGTGGAACAGATGGAAAGCCAGGGCGCGCAGCACTGAATGGCCAAGGCCCGCAACATCCTGTTCATCATGTTCGACCAGCTGCGCTGGGATTACCTGAGCTGTTACGGGCATCCACATCTGCACACGCCCAATATCGACCGGCTGGCCGCGCGCGGCGTGCGGTTCACGCGGGCCTATATCCAGTCGCCGATCTGCGGCAGTTCGCGCATGTCCACCTATACCGGGCGCTATGTGCAGTCGCACGGCGCCTCGTGGAACGGCATCCCGCTGAAGGTGGGTGAGCTGACCATGGGCGACCACCTGCGCAAGGCGGGGATGGACTGCTGGCTGGTCGGCAAGACCCATATGCGCGCCGACGCCGAAGGCATGGCCCGGCTGGGCCTGGAACCCGACAGCCTGATCGGCGCGCGCGTGGCCGAATGCGGTTTCGACGTGTACGAGCGCGACGACGGGATGCGTCCCGAAGGCCCCGACGGGTTCTATGACCCTGATGGAGCTAGGGCCTACAACGAGTGGTTGGCCGACAAGGGCTATGACGGCGACAACCCCTGGCACGACTTTGCCAATTCCGGACTGGACGAGGACGGCAACGTGCTGTCCGGCTGGTTCCTTAAGAACGCGCCGCAGGCCGCGAACATCGCCGAAGAGGACAGCGAGACCCCCTATCTGACCACGCGCGGCATGGAATTCATGGAAACCCATGACGGCCCATGGTGCTGCCACCTGAGCTACATCAAGCCGCACTGGCCCTATATCGTCCCCGAGCCCTATGCCTCGATGTACGGGCCCGAGCATGTTCTGCCGCCCAACCGGTCCGAGACCGAGCGGGCCGAGGCGCACCCCGTGCTGAGCGCCTTCATGCACACCAAGATCGGTCAGACCTTCTGGCGGCAGGATGTACGCGCGGCGGTGATTCCCGCCTATATGGGCCTGATCAAGCAGGCCGACGACCAGATCGGGCGACTGCTGGACTGGATGGAGCAGACCGGCCGCATGGACGACACGATGATCGTGCTGACCTCGGACCATGGCGATTTCCTGGGCGATCACTGGATGGGCGAAAAGACGTTCTTCCACGACGCTTCGACCAAGGTGCCGCTTATCATCTACGACCCGTCCGAACAGGCCGATGCCACGCGCGGCACCACCTGCGACGCGCTGGTCGAGTCGATCGACCTGGCCCCCACTTTCGTCGAGGTCGCGGGCGGTGCGGTGCCCGACCATATCCTGGAAGGCCACTCGCTGCTGCCGATCCTGCACGGGCAGGCGGACGAGACCCCGCGCAAATTCGTGATCTGCGAATACGACTATTCGGCCTCGCCCATCGCGGAAACGCTGGGCGTGTCGGTGCGTGATGCGGCGATGTTCATGGTGGCCACGAAAAAATGGAAGCTGATCCATTGCGAAGGCGGGTTCCGTCCGATCCTGTTCGATCTGGAAAACGACCCCGACGAGCTGACCGATCTGGGCGACAGCGCGGCCCATGCGGATGTGATCGCGCAAATGTACGACCACCTGTTCGACTGGGCCCGGCGTCCGTCGCAGCGCACCACCCGCTCGGCGACCGAACTGGTCGAGATGCGCACCAAAAGTCGCGGCAAGGGCGTGATCCTGGGCGCCTATGACGAAAGCGACGCGCCGCCCGAACTGACGGTCAAGTATCGCGGCCGCAAGGCCCGGCCCTGGCAGCAGATCAGGAAATAGCCCGACGCGGGGCGCATCGCCGCAAAAGGCGGTTCACGATGCGGCGGGCAGGGGATAGAAGAACGGACAAGAGCAGTTACCGGAGACCCGACATGAGCGCACCCAAACCCGTCGTCCTGTGTATCCTTGATGGTTGGGGCCTGTCCGACGACACGCAGGCCAACGCGCCCTATCTGGCCCACACGCCCACATTCGACGCGATCATGACCAAGGGTCCGCACGCGCGGTTGATCACGCACGGCCCTGATGTGGGCCTGCCCAGCGGCCAGATGGGTAATTCCGAGGTCGGGCACACCAATATCGGGGCCGGGCGGGTCGTGGCCATGGATCTGGGCCAGATCGATCTTGCAATCGAAGACGGCTCGTTCTTCGAAAACGCTGCGCTGCAGGGCTTTGTCGCCAAGGTGAAGGCGGCGGGTGGGACCGCGCATCTGATGGGGTTGGTCTCGGATGGCGGGGTGCATGGGCACCTGAACCATATCGTCGCCGCAGCAAAAGCGATCACCGATGCAGGCGTGCCGGTGGCACTGCACGCCATCACCGACGGGCGCGACGTGGCCCCGAAATCGGCGCTGGAGTTCCTGGCCGAACTGGAGCGCCTCCTGCCCGCGAACGCGCGCGTCGTCACCGTCTCGGGGCGGTACTATGCCATGGACCGCGACAACCGGTGGGAACGGGTCGGCCGCGCCTACGACGCGATCATCAGAGGTGAGGGCGCGCCGGCTGATACCGCAAGCGCCGCGATTCAGGCCGCCTACGACCGGGGCGAAACGGACGAGTTCATCGCGCCCACAGTTCTGCCCGGCTACGACGGCGTCCGCGACGGTGACGGCTTCTTCTGCCTCAACTTCCGCGCCGACCGCGCCCGCGAAATCCTGCGCGCCATCGGCGAACCGGGATTTGCCGAATTCGACACCGGCCCGCGCCCGCACCTGTCGGGCCTTCTGGGCATGGTGGAATATTCCGACGGCCACAACGACTACATGACGACCGTATTCCCCAAGCGCGAGCTCGTGAACACGCTAGGCGAATGGGTGGCCAAGCAGGGCCTGCGCCAGTTCCGTCTGGCAGAAACCGAGAAATACCCCCATGTCACGTTTTTTCTGAACGGCGGGAAGGAAACGCCCGAGCCCGGCGAGGATCGCTATATGGCCCCGTCGCCCAAGGTGGCGACCTATGACCTGCAGCCCGAGATGTCGGCCGCCGAGGTCACCGACAAGTTCGTCGAGGCGATCGATGCCGGTTATGACCTGATCGTCACCAACTATGCCAACCCCGACATGGTGGGCCATTCCGGTGACCTGCAGGCCGCAATCAAGGCTTGCGAGGCCGTTGATCAAGGCCTGGCCCGTGTGGTCGCCGCGCTTGAAAAGGCGGGCGGGGCCATGATCGTGACCGCCGATCACGGCAATTGCGAAACCATGATCGACCCCGAAACCGGCGGCCCGCATACCGCCCACACGCTAAACCCGGTGCCCGTGGCGCTAGTTGGCGGACCCGACGGCGCAACCCTGCGCGAAGGTCGCCTGTCCGATCTGGCGCCTACGGTGCTGAACCTGATGGGCCTGCCCAAGCCTCCGGAAATGACGGGTCAGAGCCTGCTGTCATGAGGTTGCGCGCGCTTCTTCTGGCGGCCCTGATGGCGGGGCAGGCGGCCCGGGCCGCGCCGGACCCCGCGCAGGCGGCGCTGGAGGCGGCCCAGATGCTGGAACAGGCCTCGATCGCCCTGACCGAGGCCGAAACCGCCCGCGACCGCGTGCGTGCCCTGACCGAGACGATTCAGGCCTATGAGGCCGGACTGGCCGCCATGCGCGACGGGCTGCGCCGGGCGGCTTTGCGCGAAAGCCAGCTGACCGCCGAGCTGAACGCGCGGGAACGTGAAATCCGCCAGTTGCTGGGCGTGCTGCAAACCATCGAAACCACGGCGCCACCGGTCCTGATGCTGCACCCGGCCGGACCGCTGGGGGCGGCGCGCACCGGGATGATGCTGTCCGAAGTCACGCCTGGCCTGAACACCAGGGCCCAGGCGCTGGCTCGGGATCTGGACGAGGTGCAGACCCTGCGCCGATTGCAACAAAGCGCTGCGGACACTCTGACCGAAGGGTTGGAAGGCGTGCAGAATGCTAGGACGAAGCTGAGCGAGGCCATAGCGGATCGTACCGACCTGCCGCGCCGTTTCATCGAAGACCCGGTGCGGACAGCCATCCTGATCTCATCGACGGAGACTCTGGATGGGTTCGCCAGTGGTTTGTCTGAGATATCGGATGGTGAAATCATAGCCTCGAACGCGGATGTGTCCCAACTGAAAGGACAGATTCCGCTGCCGACCCAAGGCGTCATACTCCATCGTTCCGGCGAAACGGATGCCGCCGGGGTCACGCGTCCGGGCCTTGTACTGGGAACCAGACCACGTGCATTGGTGCTGTCGCCGACAGCGGCCACGATCCGATACAGAGGGCCGCTTCTGGACCTTGGAAACCTTGTGATCCTGGAACCGCAGCCGGGTTTGCTTTTTGTCTTCTCCGGCCTTCAGGAGGTGTATGGGGACCCCGGTCAAGTGATCCCCGAAGGAACGCCAGTGGGCCTGATGCCCGGTCAAACACCAGAAATCGGCGCGATTTTGTCAACAAGCGGTGATGGCACTGGAACTGATCGTCCAGAAACGCTCTATATAGAGGTAAGAGAGAACAATAGCCCCGTGGATCCGGAATCATGGTTCCGGACAGACAAGGATGGATAGACGAGTATGAAGAGATTTGTGATGGCCGGTCTGGCCGGCACCGTGGCAGGGATTATTGCGACTACTCAGATCGCCGGGCCACTGCTGGCGCAAGAGGCCGAAAACAAGGCCGGAGTCTATGAACAACTTGACCTGTTCGGAGACATCTTCGAACGGATCCGCGCCCAGTATGTCGAGGAAGTCGCCCCTGAAGAGCTGATCGAGGCTGCGATCGACGGCATGTTGACGTCTCTGGATCCGCATTCAAGCTATCTTTCCCCGGACGACGCCGAGCAGATGCGCGTTCAGACGCGCGGTGAATTCGGTGGGCTGGGCATCGAGGTCACCCAAGAGGATGGCTTCGTCAAAGTCGTATCGCCAATTGACGGAACGCCTGCGGACGAAGCGGGCATCGAGGCCGGCGATTTCATTACCCATGTGGACGGCGAGAGCATCCTGGGCCTGACGCTGGACAAGGCAGTCGACCTGATGCGTGGCCCGGTCGGCTCGGAAATCGTGATCACCGTCGTGCGGGAAGGCGAACCAGACCCATTCGATGTGACCATCATCCGCGACACGATCAAACTGACCGCCGTTCGCGCCCGAACCGAAGGCGCCAGCGTGGTGCTGCGTGTGACCACCTTCAACGATCAGACCTTCCCGAACCTGAAAGAGGGGATGGAAAAGCAGATCGCCGAAGCTGGCGGCATCGACAAGGTGAATGGCTTTGTTCTGGACCTGCGCAACAACCCCGGCGGGCTGTTGACCCAAGCCATCAAGGTATCGGACGCATTCCTGAACGAGGGCGAGATCGTCTCGACCCGTGGGCGCAATCCCGAAGATGGTGAACGTTTCAACGCAACCCCGGGTGATCTTGCCCAGGGCAAGCCGATCGTAGTGCTGATCAACGGCGGATCGGCGTCGGCATCCGAAATTGTTGCAGGTGCATTGAAGGATCACCACCGCGCCATCGTCGTCGGCACAAAGAGCTTCGGCAAAGGATCGGTTCAGACCGTGATGCCGCTGCGTGGCGATGGGGCGATGCGTCTGACCACCTCGCGGTATTACACGCCGTCGGGCCGGTCGATCCAGGCTTTGGGTGTCAGCCCCGACATCATCGTGGAACAGCCCCGCGTCCGCCCCGAGGCGGAGGAAGAGGAAGAAAGCAACGCTCGCACCCGGTCCGAGGCCGACCTGCGGGGCAGCCTGAACAATGACAGCTTGACCGAGGATGAAATCCGCCAGATCGAGGAAGACCGCACCAAAGCGGAAGAAACCGCCGAACTGCGCAACGAAGACTACCAGTTGGCCTATGCGATCGACATTCTCAAGGGCCTGTCCGCCTTCAATCCGACAGAGCGGGCATCGCAGTAAGCTGCGCAAACAATGACCGAAGGGCCGCGGTTTTCCGCGGCCTTTTCTTTTGTTTCAGCTCTCGATTTTGTGCAGTTTCTTTTCGTCCAGCATCAGCGCCAGAACCAGGCCAATCGACACCGACAGAGTTGAAAAGACAAAAGCCATGTCCATCCCGCTGTCAAAGGCCATCGACAACGCGGATTTGATCTTTTCGGCCTCGGGCGCGCTGAATTTCTGCATGACAGCCTGCGCGGTCTTGGTCGTCAACGTACCGCCATTGATGGCTTTTTGATCGGCCTGGGACATGTCGATGCCGGCCTTGGCAAGGTGTTCGCGGAAGCGGGACAGACTGACCATGTACATGATGGCCGTCGCGCAGGCGACCGAAATGGCGCCATAGACCAAGTGCACCATGAAGCTCAGACCGCCAACCAGGCCTGCACGTTCAGGCTTGACGGCGCAAACGGCGGCGGTGCCCGACGGGCCAACCGTCAGTGTCGCTCCCAACCCGATCAGAGCCATCCCCGGAAGAATTTGGAAATACCCCAGCCCGGCCGGCATCACGACGACACTGGCCGCGCCTATCGTAGCGCAGAGATACCCCCAGAACAGCAGGCGCTTGGGTCCGAAATCATTATACAAAGTGCCTGACACGATCGACCCGACCGCCAAAAGAACAGTCAGCGGTGCTAGGCCCAGAGCGGATTCGAATACCGACCAGCCCAGAACCTTTTGCATATACTGCGGAAAATAAAGCAATCCCACAAAGGCCGCCGAGACGTTGAACATGTTCAGCCCCAAGGTGATGCGAAATTGCGGATTTTGCATCATCTGCGGCAGCAAAAGCGGTTCTTTCACCCGTTTTTCCACGCGTGGGAACAACAGAAACAGCGACGCGCTGAGGAAAAACAGAAACATCAGCGGAACGGACAGCCAGCCCCAGTCCGATCCGACATCCAGCGCGTACAGCAGCAGCAGGACAGCAAAAGAAAGGACACCCATTCCGGCAAAGTCGATGTGCTCGCCTGTCCTGTGGGTCTTGTCACGCTGCATCAGCAGGACTGCCGTGGCCATCGAGATGCACGAGAAGACGACATTTGCCAGAAAGAACAGGCGCCAATCCCCAAGGTTGACGACAAACCCGCTGATCATCGGACCAAATACATTGCCCGTCGTGACACCGGCAAGGATCAAACCCATGACCATGGCACGGTGTTCCTCACGGGATACCCTTGTGGCCCCGAAGGCCAGCGTGCACGGCCACACGCATCCCGCGCCGATACCCTGAAGCGCGCGTGCGCCGATCAGGAAATCAAGACTGGGAGATACGAAACACATGACCGAGGCGAATAGAAACAGCGACAATCCGATGATCATGATCTTGCGATGACCGTACATGTCGCCCAGCCGGCCGCCTGCGACCATCGTCATGGCGAAGAACAGCGCATAGATGTTCAATACCCACTGAGTACTGGTGATATCGGCATCAAACGAGTTTTCGATCGCCGGAACCAGCATCAGCGCACCGGTGAAGTCTATGCCGATGCCAAACGCCGTTACCATCAGCGCTATGACCTTGATAATGCTGTCACGTTCCATCCGGCCCCCAGAGTTTCCTTGGTGGCTCAATCATGCATGAATTCAGCGAAAAAGATAGGAATGCGTCCAAGCAGACTTCGAATATGCTGAACCTGCCGGCTTTTGGCCGATCAACCCTGATCAGCGCTCAACCGACGCACCACGCGCTTCAGAAGGTCAAGTTCGGCGCGCAGCAGGTCCATCTCGGCGCGGATATCGCCTACGGCCGGCGCACCCGCGATTACGGTGATGTCACCCACTTCTTCCTGTGAAGCGCTGTCGAGGATAATCACACTATGCACACCATCGGACAACAGGACCGTTGGTACGGGAACCCGAACATGCCAGCCACCTTCGGCCTCGGAAACCTCGATACCTTGCAGGACCTGATCCCGGTACCGGGCTTCAAGTTGGGGTGCGGTATTTCCTGAATAGTGGCCTTCCCATACGCCATCTTCGAACCGGATCGGGACGAGTTTTGTTTCCGCCATGGCCTTTCCCTTCACAAGTCAGCGCGATGATGGCGGCACAGGGTCAAATCCCGCAGCACCACACGGTTCATACCAGGATCCTGGATGATAAGGTCCAGCCACATCTTCTCGATGCGACGTTCGTTCAAGGACAGATGCGCAAGATCAAAATCGATGTCGGATGTCGCATGTTGCGGTTCCAGCTTTCGCAGCACCTGCTCGGTATTCGGTCCATTCTGGATGTTCAGTCTGGCAAAGACCTCGGCCGGGCGCTCACTGTCGACCGTCACATGAGCCCGGACCAGGTGTTGCCGCGTCAGACCCTCGGCGGCGCTGCCCGGAAGTTCGACAGACACGGAGAGGAACGAGCCTTGAAAGCTGAATACGTCGATCGCCAGGCTGAAAGGCGCCAGGTCCTTTTCCCCGCTGTTGCGGATTTGCCGGACTGCAATCTCGGCCAGCGGACAGTCATGGAAAAGCGCCACGCTGTCATCAAGCTGCGCCTTGCGAGACAATGATACCAGGCCCGTAACGGGCAGGGGGCTGCCCCACAAATCCGGGCGCCAGGCCCAATCCGTGCCAAGCGGCCTGGGAAAATTCTGGGTGCCGATATGCGGGCGGGTCAGGCGCCCGTCCGCAATCTGGATCAGCCGATCAAGTTGGGCGCGAAGAAAACGCGCCTGATCACGCTGCTGGCGAAGCAGAGGCAGGTCTTCGTGCGCCGCGTTCTGCGCCGTCCGTTTCCAGTGCCCAACTGCCTTGCGGCTGAAATACCGATCCAGAAGTCTGCTCATGTGCCCAGTGCCTGAAACTGCACCTCTTTAGTCGGAATCCGCGGGCGGAATAAACCCGCCTTCGACAGATAGCACTGCAAAATTCCCGAATTGTGAACGACGCCGGTCCTGCCGGCCGGTCTTTTTTGCAAGATCACGCCGGGGCACGTTCTTGAAATAGCACGGGGCAAAGCTTACCGTCAGTCACCCGGTCGCCGTGGATCCTCCGCAACGGGCCGCAGTCCAAAAAACAAGACGAGGCCGGGGCATGGAACCCACCCTATTCGCGTTCATCTGGAAACATTCCAAGAAACAGCAGTTCATTCTTCTGCTGTTGACCGTTCTTTCGTTTCCGTTTCTCTATGCCTCGCTTGAATTGCCCAAGCAGATCATCAATGACGCCATCGGCGCGACCGGAAACACGGTAACGCTGTTCGGTACGAAGGTGACCCAGGTCCAATACCTGCTGATCCTGTGTTTTGCGTTCTTGGGAACCGTCCTGGCTGGCGGCCTCATGAAGATGCGCATCAACACCATGAAGGGGATCCTGGCCGAACGCATGTTGCGGCGGCTCAGATTCACCCTGATCAGCCGGATGCTGCGCTTCCCCAAACCGTATTTCTCGACCACAAGCCAGGGCGAGCTGGTGTCGATGATATCGTCCGAAGCGGAACCGATGGGCGGACTGATGGGCGACGCGATCGCCCAGCCGGTTTTCCAGTTCGGTCAGATGATGACGATTGTCACATTCCTGTTCATGCAGAGCGTCTGGTTCGGGCTGGCTTCGATCGCGCTGATCCCGCTGCAAGCCTGGCTGATCCCGCGCCTGCAGCGCCAGATCAACCTCTTGAACAAGGACCGTATTCAGGAGATCCGCCATCTGAGCACCGAGATCGGCGAAACCGCCGCCGGTATCAGCGACCTGCGCGCGAACGGTGGTTGGCGCTATCGGCTGGCGCAGTTCAGTCATCGTCTGGGAACATTGTTCGATATCCGGGTCCGGATCTACAACAAGAAATTCTTCATGAAGTTCCTCAACAACCTGATCACGCAAATGACGCCGTTTCTGTTCTATTCGGTCGGCGGCTATCTCGCGATCACGGGCGAAGTGACAGTCGGTGCGCTGGTTGCGGCGCTGGGGGCGTACAAGGATCTCAGCGGCCCTTGGCGCGATCTGCTGACCTATTACAATCAGGTTCAGGACATGTCGTTGCGCTGGCAGGTCGTCACCGAACGATTTGCGCCCGAGAACATGATCCCCGAAGAACTGTTCTATGGCGAGCCGGAGAGCATCCCGCACCTGCAAGGCGACATCGAATTGCGCAATGTCACGGTGCGTGACGAAGACGGCAAGTTGATCCTTGAAGACATCGACCTGACGATCCCAAAGGGCGCTCGGGTCGCCATCAAGGCCTCGCACGACTCGGAAAGACAGGCGCTGGCCCAGTTGCTGATCCGCGAGATCCTGCCGGTTCAGGGCGAGGTCCTTCTGTCTGGGCACAACCTTCGCGAACTCCATCAGGCGGTGATCGCCGCCCGTGTCGGCTATGCCCACTCGCGACCCTACTTGTTCAACGGCACGCTTGGGGACAACCTGCTGATGCCTTTGCGTCCCCATCCCCAGCACGAGACCGAAGCTCTGAAGACTCCATCACGTTATCAGGTCGAAGCCGTGCGCGCCGGCAACTCCCCGGACCTGCTGGAGGACGAATGGGTCGACCCACGCCTTGCCGGGCTGCAGAGCATCGACGAGATCCGGGATTGGTGGTTCGAACTGGTCGAGGCGATGGGCATCGACGAATTCATGTTCCGGCGGACGTTGCGGTCGCAATTCGATCCCGAACTGCACCCCCATCTGGCCAAGGCGATCGTGGATGCGCGCGACAAGGTTGCAGCGCGTCTCAAGGAAAAGGGCTTGGACAAATACGTTTACCGGTTCGATCCGGACCGGTTCAACCCGGCCGTACCTTTGGGGGGCAACCTTCTGTTTGCCTCACCGTCGCGCAACATCTCACCGGACATCCTGGCCGGGGACGCTCGATTTCTTGCCATGCTGCGGGCCCATGATCTGGACAAGGACGCCCTAAGCATCGCGACGGCGGTCCTCAGCACGCTGCGGAAAACATTCGGCCGAGAAGGGACGGATCACCCGCTGTTCCTGCGTTTGGGCATGTCCAAGGACATGTACCACCGACTGCTCGACATCGACGAACGCCGCATGTCGAAAGGTGAGGCAACCCTGTCCGAACGTGAAATGGCACTGTTGCTGACGGTGCCGTTCATGCTGACCGCCGAACAGATCGGCCCCAGTTTCCCCAAGGAGTACAAGGAAAAGATCCTTTCGATCCGGCGCACGCAGGCCCAAAACCTGCACGCATCTTTCGACGGGCTGTTCATTCCCGTGGCACCCGAAACCTATGTTCCGCGCCTGACCGTCATGGAAAATGCCCTGTATGGCCGCGTGTCGCTGATGGCCGGGGCACATGCCGAAGAGATCGAGGATGCCGTAGCCGAAGTCCTGATCGAGGCCGGTCTCACCCGTCGCCTGGCGGCTATCATCTACGATCTGCCGACCGGTCTTGGCGGGGCCAACCTGCCCACGGTTTTCCAGGAACGTGCCGCGTTTTCACGGGCAGCGATCAAGCGGCCCGACATCCTGATCCTGGACAAGGTCCTTGCCAGCCACGATTCGGAAAGCCGTCTGCGTACGCGCCTCAAGCTGCGTGAGTTGCTTCCTGACTCGGTCATGATCTTCATGGAAGATCATTTTGGCCATCCCGAAGCCTATGACATGTACGTGGAAATCAAGGACGGTCGAATCGACGGTGTATCGCGTTCCAAGGTCGAGGCGGATGACGAACAACCCGAAGACTTCAGCCGAAAACTCAAGATCATTTCGGCAACCGAACTGTTTTCGAGGCTTGACGGAAAGCACCAGCGTCTGCTGGCCTTTTCGGCGCAATGGTACGACGCCGCGGCGGGGCAGACCATATTCTCACGCGGGCAAACGCCCGACGCAGCCTATCTTTGCATCTCCGGACAGGCGAGTCTGGAATGGACGATGCCGGACGGCGAAAAGCGCAACATCTCCATCGTCGAGCCAGGCCGCCTGATCGGAGACCTGTCGATCATCACCGGCGCGCCTCGGCAACTTGACCTCGTTGCTATGACCGACTGTTCGTTCCTGCGGATCGGTGCGGAAGAGCTGCGCGCGGTGGTAGAAGGTGACGCGGCTGTTTCGATGCGCCTTCTGGAAACGGTTGCCGGGTATCTGACGACCGTCTCGGAACGACTGCTGCTGTCGAACACCCCGTTGACACCCGAAGCCGAGACCGGGGCGGGCGGTTAAGAATGCGTGACCCGCAGCCACACCCGGCCTATGCCCCGCACGAAATCTTGGTGGCGCCGACCAGGGCTTTTCCCGAACTCTGGCGGCTGCTGCTGGGGTTCGCGATCATCACGGTCGTCGTGCTGGCACTGAATCTGGTTCTCCTGGCCGCTGTAACCGCCTTTGGTTCGGCCGAACTGGTGTCCGGTTTCGAAGACGGTTCATCGGCCCTGGCGCTGCTGGTCATCCTTTCCAGTTTCTACTTTGCCACGCTGGGCGTCGGATTGGCCGTGCGACAGGTGCAGCACCGGAAACTGATCTCGGTGGTCGGGCCGCCGATTCTGACTGCACGGCAATTCTGGCGGGTTTTGCGGGCGCTGGTCGTGTTGGGCGCCTTGCTTTTTGTTCTGCCGCCATACGATATGGGACCGCCGTTGGAGCCAAACCTGCCGGTTTTCAGGTGGCTGCTGCTGTTGCCGCTGGCGCTGGTGGCTGTCCTTATTCAGGTCAGCGCCGAAGAGATTCTGTTCCGCGGGTTCCTGCAACAATCGCTGGCCGCCCGGTTCAGGGCCCCGTGGATTTGGATGGGCGTACCGTCCCTTATCTTTGCCGCCGGGCACTACGCACCGCTTGCGGCAGGTGACAATGCGATCCTGATCGCAGGTTGGGCCTTTGTCTTTGGCCTGCTTAGTGCCGACATCACCGCCAGGGCAGGGACGCTGGGACCCGCAATCGCCATGCATTTTGCCAACAATGTAACGGCTCTGCTGATTGTCTCGTTGCCTGACGGTCTGAGTGGGTTGGCCCTCTATCATCTTCCGTTCGAAACATCGGACACCGGTATCCTGCGCCAGTGGCTTGTCGTGGATTTCGCGGTGATGATCGTCAGCTGGCTTGTCGCGCGACTTGCACTCAGGCGCTGATTGCATTTCCTTCCGTAGCGTCTTATTTGACTGCAACCCGCATCAGCAAGGTTCCGACATGAACTGGATCACAAACTACGTCCGCCCCCGGATCAACTCGATCTTCTCCCGCCGTGAGGTGCCCGAGAATCTCTGGCACAAATGCGACGAGTGCGGAACGATGCTGTTCCACCGTGAACTGGCGGACAACCAGAATGTCTGTACCCAGTGCGGACACCATATGCTGATCACCCCGCGCGAACGGTTCAAGCATCTGTTCGACGGTGGTATTTTCACCGAAGTCGCAGTGCCCGCGCCCAAGGAAGACCCGCTGCAGTTCCGCGATCAGAAGAAATACCCCGACCGCATGAAGGCAGCGCAGAAAAAGACCGGCGAGAAAGAAGCGATGCTGGTTGCCACCGGCGAGATCGGCCGCACGCCGATCGTGGCCGCGGCGCAGGATTTCTCGTTCATGGGCGGTTCGATGGGTATGTATGTGGGCAACGCCATCATCGCCGCCGCGCAAGAGGCGGTGAAGCTCAAGCGCCCGCTGATCCTGTTCTCCGCCGCCGGCGGCGCCCGGATGCAGGAGGGCATCCTCAGCCTGATGCAGATGCCGCGCACCACGGTCGCGGTGGAGATGCTGAAAGAGGCCGGCCTGCCTTATATCGTCGTTCTGACCCATCCCACCACCGGCGGCGTTACGGCGTCCTACGCGATGCTCGGCGACGTGCATATTGCCGAGCCGAACGCGTTGATCTGTTTCGCTGGCCCCCGCGTGATCGAGCAGACGATCCGTGAGAAACTGCCCGACGGCTTCCAGCGCGCCGAATACCTGCTGGATCACGGCATGCTGGACCGCGTCACCAAACGGACCGAGATGCGGGACGAGCTGATCACCATCACCCGGATGCTGATGGGTCTGCCCCCGGCGGTCAAAGGCGATCTGCCCGCCCCGAACGAGGGCGCGGCCGAACAGCCTGACGCGCAGAGCAAGCCTGCCGAAGACCAGCCCAAGAAATGACCGGGCCCACATCCGACGTCATCCTCGACCGGATGATGGCGCTGCACCCCAAGATCATCGACCTGACCTTGGACCGTGTCTGGCGTCTGCTAAAGGCCTTGAACAACCCGCAGGACAAACTGCCCCCGGTGATCCATATCGCCGGCACCAACGGCAAGGGCTCGACCCAGGCGATGATCCGTGCCGGGCTGGAAGGGGCCGGGCTGACGGCCCATGCCTATACCTCACCGCATCTAGCGCGGTTCCACGAACGTATCCGGCTGGCGGGCGAGCTGATCTCGGAACCCGACCTGACCGCCGTTCTGGATGAGTGTTACACCGCCAATGGCGACGCGAACATTACCTATTTCGAGATTACCACCTGCGCGGCCTTGCTGGCCTTTTCCCGCGCACCTGCCGACTACACGCTGCTCGAGGTCGGTCTTGGCGGGCGGCTCGACGCCACCAACGTGATCGCGAAGCCTGCCGTTTCGGTCATCACCCCGATCTCGATCGATCACGAACAGTTCCTGGGCAACACGCTAGCCAAGATCGCCACCGAAAAGGCCGGCATCATCAAGCGCGACGTGCCCTGCATCGTCGGCCCGCAACCGGACGAAGCGATGGAGGTCATCGAGGCCACCGCCGCCCGCCTCGGCGCACCGCTGCTGGCTTACGGACAGCACTGGCACGTCCACGAGGAACTTGGCCGCCTGATCTACCAGGACGAAACCGGACTGCGCGACCTGCCGCTGCCAAACCTGCTGGGGGCCCATCAGATCCAGAACGCCGGCGCCGCACTGGCGGTCCTGCGCCACCTCGACCTGGGCGACGAGGCCTACGAGGCCGCGGTCACCCGTGCCGAATGGCCCGCCCGGATGCAGCGCCTGAAGACCGGCCCGCTCGTCGAACAGGCGCCTCAGGCCGAACTCTGGCTGGACGGCGGCCACAACGCCGCCGCCGGCGTCGCGCTGGCGGACGTCTTGGCCAAGCTGCCCCCGCGACCCACACACCTGATCTGCGGCATGCTCAACACCAAGGACGTGACCGGCTACCTCTCCCCGCTTGCCCTGCAAGCCGCAAGCCTGACCGCCGTTTCCATCCCGGGCGAGACCAACACGCTGAGCGCCGCCGAAACCGCCGCCGCCGCCAAATCGGTGAACCTGCCCGCGACGACCGCCAGCAGTGTGTCCCAAGCCCTCGACACCATCGTCAAAGCCGACCCTAAGGCGCGCGTGCTAATCTGCGGCTCGCTCTACCTTGCTGGCAACATCTTGCGCGAAAACGGCTGACGATTCATTGAGCCACAGCTACGGCAGAGGCAACGCTCGCTATTGTCCCCAGTCCTGCGCCTGCATCTCCCGCAGGCGCGAGGCTGTGCGCTCGAACTCGAAAACACCTTCCCCCTCGACATACAGCATCTCGGGCTCGGCGGCCGCTGAACAGATCAACCTCACCTTCGCCTCATACAGCGCATCGATCAACGTGACGAACCGCTTCGCCTCGTTGAAGTTGTTGCGCGACAGGCGCGGTATGTCCTCGAGCACCAATACTTTTACCGCATCAGCAATGGCAAGATAGTCCCCCGGCCCCAGCATCCGGCCGCACAGATCGTAGAACGAAGCCCGTGCCACACCATTGCGAAACGCGGGCAACACCACCTCGCGCCCCTTGACGTGTAGGGTCAAGGGTTCGGCCGGCCCACCGGACAGGTCGGCCCACACGGCCCGGATCTTCTCTCGCGCCTCGGGTCCGATAGGTGTGAAATAGACCGGCGAGCCCTCGAGCCGGTTCTGCCGGTAATCCGTGGGCGACGTCAGCTCCCACACTTCGAGCTGCTGCTTGATGTGGTGGATGAAGGGCAGGAACAGCTGCCGGTTCAGGCCATCCTTGTACAGATCGTCGGGATGCCGGTTCGAGGTGGTCACAACGACGACGCCTCCCGCGTGCAGCAGGTCGAACAGCCGCCCGACGATCATCGCGTCAGTGATGTCGGTGATCTGCATCTCGTCAAAGGCCAGCAGGCGCACGGAATTCACGACCGAGGCCGCCACCGGCGCCAGTGCATCCTGCACGCCGGTTTCGCGCGCCTCATGCATGCCCGCGTGGATTTCCTGCATGAAGGCATGGAAATGAACGCGCCGGGCCGGAATATGCCCCAGTGTTTCGACGAACATGTCCATCAACATGGACTTGCCGCGCCCCACGCCGCCCCACAGGTACAAACCTTTGGGCGGCGGCGGTGCCTTACGGAACAGCCCGCGTTTCACCGGTGCGGCCAAAGCCGCCCGGATACGCTCGAACTGGGGCAGAACGGCCTCTTGCGCGTCGTCGCGGTTCAGGGTGCCATCGGCAACGCGGGCCTCGTACAACGAGATCATGTCGGTCATGGCCCGAGCCATAGCGCCCACCCGCGCCATTGAAAAGAAGGCATCCCCCGACATGCATCAATTTTGGTTAATCGTGACCGCAAAACTCCTGAATTGACGAGCGAGCCCAAGTGGATACTGTCGGCGGGCTGAAACCGGAGGCCCCATGACCCCAACCGCCCGTCTGCTCAACCCGGTGCTGATCGTCGGATGCGTGATCATCACGGTCAGCTTCGCCGTGCGCGCCTCGTTCGGCGTGTTCCAGATTCCGATCGCCGAGGAGTTCGGCTGGCTGCGCACCGATTTCTCGCTGGCCATCGCGATCCAGAACCTGGCCTGGGGCATCGGCCAGCCGATCTTTGCCGCCATCGCCGAAAAGATGGGCGACCGGCGGGCGATCATTCTGGGTGCGCTGACCTATGCGGCGGGGATGGTCCTGTCGGCCTGGTCCGTCACGCCCTTCGGGCACCAACTCTATGCCTGGTTGGTCGGCTTCGGTATCGCGGGCACGGGCTTTGGTGTGGTGCTGGCGGTGGTCGGGCGGGCCGCGACGGATCAGAACCGCTCGATGTCGCTGGCGATCGTGACGGCGGCGGGCAGCTTTGGGCAGGTGATCGGTGCGCCGACGGCCGAATGGATGCTGACCTTCCTGCCGTGGCAGCAGGTGTTCATCATCTTCGCCATTGCCATTCTGGCCCTTGTGCTGACGCTGCCTTTCATGCGCGCGCCCGCGCAGGTCAGCAAGGCCGAATTGGAAGAAAGCATGGGCAAGATCCTAGGCCGCGCCTTCCGCGACCCGTCCTATGCGCTGATATTCCTGGGTTTTTTCAGCTGCGGCTATCAACTGGGTTTCATCACCGCGCACTTCCCGGCCTTCGTGACCGAGATGTGCGGCCCGATCCAATCCGGCGGAGTCCTGCATGCGATGGGCATCACCACAACGTCTGCTTTGGGTGCGCTGGCGATCTCGTTGATCGGGCTCGCCAATATCGGAGGCACCCTGCTGGCCGGGTGGGCGGGCAATCACTTCCCCAAGAAATACCTTCTGGCGGCGGTTTATACCGGGCGCACGATCGCGGCCGCAGCGTTCATCCTGTTTCCCATCACGCCTATGACCGTGATCCTGTTCTCGCTGGTCATGGGGTCACTGTGGCTGGCGACGATCCCGTTGACCTCAGGCCTCGTCGCACATCTTTACGGTTTGCGCTACATGGGCACGCTGTATGGCATCATCTTCTTCAGCCATCAGGTCGGAAGTTTCCTGGGCATCTGGCTGGGCGGCCGCATGTATGACCTGTACGGCGATTACACCATTGTCTGGTGGATCGGCGTGGCCATCGGCGCCTTCAGCGCGATCGTGCACCTGCCGATCCGCGAAAACCGCCCCGCGCAGCCCGCTGCCGCATAGGATCAGGCGGCCTCGTCCGAGGAGAGCAGACCTTCGGCCACCAGCCTTTCGGCCCAGCCCTTCGGGCCGTCGAAATGGTGGGTCTGCCATCCACGGCCACGGGCGGTTTCGATATTGTCGATCCGGTCGTCGGTGAACAGCAGCGTCTCGGGTGGCAGGCCGCAATCCTGTTCGACCATCTGGTAGATCGGGACATGCGGTTTCACCATCTTCATGCGCCCCGAGACGTAGTGCCGGTCGAACTCGTTCAGGAACGGATAGACGTTGGTGGCATAGTCGAAATTCTGTACCCCGAAATTGGTCAGCGCAAAGACCGGCACGCCCTTGGCCCGCAGCGCGCGCTGCAGCCGGACCGAATGCGGAATCTCGGGCGCGGCCAGTTCGATCCAGTTGTCGTGCCACATGCGGATTTCGTCGCGCCAATCGGGGTATTTCTCGGCCCAGGCATAGATCGTGTCGGTGAAGTGATGCCCCTGATCGACCAGGTCGTTCATGCCGTGCAGATCGACGGCCGAGAACATCTCGCGGCGCCTGTCCTCGCCGATCACACGGTCATAATACCGCTCGGGCTGCCATTCGATCAGAACGTTGCCGATGTCAAAAACAACCGCTTCTACGGGCATGGGGGTTCCTGTTCGCTTGTGTTGCGTTTGGGGCTGACTGAACCAACCCGCCGAGCGGGATGCAAGGCCAAACTCAGCCGCGCAGGGCGGCGCGCATCTCACGCTCGAGCGCGTCCAGAAACCGCGATCGGTCAGCCTTGGAAAACGGTTTGCCACCGCCCCCGGCGCCCAGCGGATTGGCGGCGCGCAGATCCGCCATCAGATCGCGCATCGCCAGTTGCTGACCGATATTGGCGGCGGTGAAGGCCTCGCCATTGGGGCGCAGCACCCGCGCGCCGGCCTGGACGCAATTGGCGGCCAACGGGATGTCCGAGGTGATGACGATGTCGCCCGCGCCGCACCGCTCGGCGATCCACTTGTCGGCCTCGTCCGCGCCCTGGGCCACGGTCACGATCTGAACCAGCGGGTTGGCCGGCGGGCGCAGCCCGCCATTCGCCACCACCACCATCGGCACCTTGTGCCGCGTGGCGACGCGTTCGGCCTCGGCCTTCACCGGGCAGGCGTCGCCATCGACATACAGGGTCGTCACGCTTGCTTGGCCTTCTTGGGCGCCAACTTTGCTGGCTCGGGGGCATCGGATTTGCGCACCTTGAACTCGTCCGGGATCGGCATCCGGTTGAAGGCGTCGAGCCCGGCAATCTTGTAGGCCTCGGCCAGGGTCGGATAGTTGAAGGTGTTCTGCACGAAATAGTCCACCGTGCCCTTCAGGTTCAGCACCGCCTGGGCGATGTGGATCAACTCGGTCGCGCCCTCGCCGACGATCTGAACGCCCAGCACCCGGCGGGTTTTCAACGAGAACAGCATCTTCAGCATCCCATGCTCGAGCCCCATGATATGCCCGCGCGAGGTCTCGCGGAACCGGGCCACGCCCACCTCGTAGGGAATGCCGCGTTCCTGCAGCTCTTCCTCGGACATGCCGCAGGTCGAGATTTCGGGCACCGAGTAGATGCCGTAAGGGAACCAAGGGCTTTCTGGCAGGGTAGGGGTCTCAAGCGCGTGGCAGGCCGCAACGCGTCCCTGCTGCATCGAGGTCGAGGCCAGCGACGGATGCCCGATCACGTCCCCGGTGGCATAGATATGCGGCACCGAGGTCTGATAGGTCTTGCGGTCCACCGAAATGCGGTTGCGGTGGTCGGTTTCGATCCCAACCGCACCCAGATTCAGCGCCGAGGTGTTGCCCATGCGGCCCGCCGCAAACAGCAGCATCTCGGCCCGGACATGGCGGCCGTTTGACATTGTGATCTCGACATGCTTGCCGGCGTCCTCGATCTTTTCCACGGCCGAGCCCAGGCGCAGGTCCACCCCGTTTTCGCGGATCTGGTGGGTGAATTCCTGGATCAGGGTCTTGTCGATGAAATCCAGAAAGGTCTCGCGCGGTTCGATCAGCGTCACCCGCACATCCAGCGCCGAGAACATCGTGGCATACTCGACCCCGATCACGCCCGCGCCGATCACGCAGAGCGAGCGCGGGATCTCGGCCATTTCAAGAAACTCGTCGCCATCGACGATGGTCTTGCCGTTGAAGGGCACGTAATCGGGGCGATAGGTTTTGGTCCCGGTCGAGATCAGGAATTTCGCGGCCGTCAGGCGGGTGGTGTCGCCCGCATCGGCTGTGACCTCGATCTCGTGTGGGCCGACAAAACGGGCTACGCCGTCCATGGTTTCAACGTGGTTGCGGTTGAACTGGTGTTCGAGCACGTCAACCTCATAGTCCAGCGTCATGTGCAGCCGGGCTTTGAGGTCTTCGGCGCGGATCTGGTCCTTGACCCGATACGAGCGGCCGTAGAAGCTGCGCTCGCGCCAGCCCGACAGGTTCAACACCGTTTCGCGGAGTGTCTTCGATGGGATCGTCCCGGTGTGCACCGACACGCCGCCCAACCGGTCACGGCGGTCAACCACCAGAACCTTGCGTTTCAGCTTGCCCGCCTGAATGGCGGCCGCCCTGCCCGAGGGACCCGAGCCGATGATGATGAGATCGTAGTCGTATTTGCTCATGTCTCAGTCCCCATACAGCGCTTCGGCGTGGAAGGTGACGTGGTCTTCCATGAAGGTCGAAACGAAGAAGTAAGAGTGGTCATAGCCCGGCTGCAGGCGGTTCGTGGCCTGCTGACGGCGCTCGGCGATGGCCTGGGCCAGCGCCTCGGGGCGCAGCAGGTCGATGAACTGGTCGTTGGTGCCGGTGTCGATCAGGATCGGGCCATTGAACCCCTTTTCCTTCGTCAACAACGATGCGTCGTGCTTCGCCCAGGCGGCCTCGTCATCGCCCAGATAGGCGCTCAGCTGCTTACGGCCCCAGTCGCTGGCCGTGGGGTTAGAGATCGGCGCAAAGGCCGAGACCGAGCGGAAGCGGCCCGGAAGGTTCATCGCCAGCGTCAGCGCGCCGTGGCCGCCCATGGAATGGCCGGTGATGGCCTGGCGGTCGCCATCGATGGCGAAGTGTTCGACCAGCAGCGCGGGCAGTTCCTCGGCCACGTAGTCCCACATGTTGAAATGCGGTGCCCACGGGGCCTGAGTAGCGTTCACATAGAACCCGGCACCCTTGCCCAGGTCGTAATCCTCGTGGTCGGCGACCCCCTCGCCGCGCGGCGAGGTGTCGGGGAAGACCAGCGCGATGCCCTGTTCGGCGGCCCAGCCCTGCGCGCCCGCCTTGACCATCGCGTTTTCATGGGTGCAGGTCAGCCCCGACAGATACCACAGGACCGGAACCGGGCCGTCCTTGGCCTCGGCCGGCAGGAACAGGCCAAAGGTCATGTCGCACTGGCACGCCGCCGAGGCGTGGCGGTACACGCCCTGCACGCCACCGAAACAGGCGTTTTCGGAAAGGGTTTCCATCTGGCATCATCCTTACGTTGGGTTCGTGCCATGGCTAACGGGCGAAGGCCCCGGCGTAAAGTCCGGGCACCAATGTTCGCACGCATTTTGAAGTCGCCGCGTCAGAATGCGGCAACCCACGCGATGACCACCGGCACGGTCAGAATGCTGACAATGGTCGACAGTAGAATGGCGGCAGATGCCCGGTGCGGCGCCACGCCATAGTGGGCCGCCAGCATGTAGACATTGCCGGCCACAGGCAGGGCGGCGGCGGAGATAGCCACCGCCGCGGCAAAAGGATCAGTCGGCAGCAGCCACAGCAGCACCACAGCCACACAGGCCGGATGCACGGCAAGTTTGCAAAAGCTGAGCCAGAGCGCGATCTGAACCCGCTCGGCTGATTTGCTGGCCAGCGAGGCGCCGATGGCGAACAGCGCGCCCGGCGTGGCGGCGCCGCCCAAAATGGTCAGAAAATCGTTCAGCGGGGCCGGCACCGGCATCTGCAGGGCAGACCAGATCAACCCGGCCGATATCGAGACGATCATCGGGTTCTTCAGCAAACCAAGGCCGATCAGGCGCAAAGTTCCGGCACTCAGCCGACCATCCCGCCCGCCGTTGATCAGGATCACGATCAGAGAGGAAAACACCACCAGATCGACCGTCAGAACCAGCATGACCGGCCCGATGGCGGATTCGGAAAACAGCAGGGCCAACATCGGCAGACCCAGAAAGCCCACATTTCCGATAGCGGCGCATTGCGCCTCGACCGCCGCGGTGGGGATATCGAGTCCACGCAGATAGGCGACTAACGTGGCCAGCGCGTATACGCCGGCGGTGCCGATCAGATAGCCCAGCATCAGCCGCGCGTTGAAGATCTCGGCAAAGGGCAGCGTGGCGGCAAAGCGGAACAGCATCGCCGACAAAGCGAAATAGAATACGAATTTGGTCAGATAGGCCGTGGCGTCTTCGGTGAAGAACCGGCTGCGCCCGGCCCAGTATCCCAGGCCGATGATCGCAAAGAAGGGCAGGGTGCGCAGAAAGATATCGACCATGCGCAGATTGGTAACATAGAATTACCACATCGCAAGCAGGGTCATCACCCGCTGCCGATCAAAATCCCGGCTGCCAGCACCAGCGATCCGCCCAGAACGACCTGAAAAGCCGCACGGAAGAACGGAGTTTCCATATAGCGGTTCTGAATCCACGCGATCGCCCACAATTCGAAAAACACCACGATGAAGGCAATGATCGTGGCCGTCCAGAATTCCGGGATCAGATAGGGTAGGGCGTGGCCCAATCCGCCGACCGTGGTCATCACGCCGGACGCCAAACCCCGCTTGACCGGTGAGCCACGGCCCGACAGCTCGCCATCGTCCGATGCCGCTTCGGTGAAGCCCATGGAAATACCTGCGCCCACTGACGCTGCAAGGCCCACAAGAAAGGTCGTCCAAGGGTCGTGCGTGGCAAAGGCCGTCGCGAAGATCGGCGCCAAGGTCGACACTGACCCGTCCATCAGCCCGGCCAATCCCGGCTGGACCCAGGTCAAGATGAATTGCCGGTGCGAAATCACCTTTTCAGCTTCTTTTTCATCGTGATCCAGGTGAGCTTCTTCCAATTCGGCGGCCGCGGCTTGATGTCCCGCTTCGGCCGCGGCTAGGTCGCCCAGAAGTTTGCGTGTTGCTGCATCGGTCGTACGACCAGCAGCCGCCAGATAGAAGCGTTCCGCGTCGCGCTCCATCATCTCGGCTTCTTCGCGGATTCGCTCGATTCCGAGATTCTCGACCAGCCAGATCGGACGGCGGGCGTAGTAACCGGCTACATGCTCGCGCCGGATCAGAGGGATCACCGGGCCGAACCGATCCTCGTGCAGACCGATCAGGCGACGGCGGTGCTCGTCTTCCTCGGCAGCCATGCCATCGAAGATTTTGGCCGTCGCCGGATAGTCGGGGCGCAGCATTTCGGCATATGACCTATAGATCCGCGCGTCGTCTTCCTCGGACGAAATCGCTAGCGCAATAACTTCCTGCTCGGTCAGATCTCTGAAGTGTTTGCGCTGAGTGAAAAACCGCATAGCCACCCTCGTTTTAGAATTATTCTAATCTACGCTGCGTAACGGAACTTTCAAGCCGAATTGAAAACCGTTGAAACTGAACTGACTGGTTTATAGATTTGTCGCAGCACCCAGCCAAGGAGACACCATGACCCAAGCCGCCACCATCGTGCGTACCGGACGGAAATTCGACCAGGTTCTGAACGGCGCCCGAGAGGTTTTCATGGCGGATGGGTTCGAAGGCGCAAGCGTCGATGACATCGCGCGCGCGGCGGGTGTGTCGAAGGCGACGCTCTACAGCTATTTCCCGGACAAACGACTTCTGTTTTCCGAGGTGGCGCAGACCGAGTGTTGCCGCATGGCTGAAAACGTGCTGGCCATGATCGACGAAACCAAACCGGTACGCGAGGCATTGATGATCACCGCCACGCATTTGACTCGGTTTCTGGTATCGGATTTTGCGCAGCAGGTGTTCCGCATCTGCGTAGCCGAGCGTGACAGGTTCCCGGAACTGGGCAAGGCGTTCTACGAGGCCGGCCCCGCCAACGGTCAGCGCCAGATGGCCGAGTATCTGGAAAAAGCCGTGGCCAAAGGTGAACTGGCGATTGACGACGTGCATTTTGCCGCCGAGCAGTTTTCGGAATTGTGCAAGGTGCGCCTGTGGACGCTCGCGGCTTTGGGGATCCAAACCCGGTTCTCGGACGAGGAAATCGACGAAGTGGCCACCAACGCCGTTGACATGTTCATGGCGCGTTACGGCACCTGACGGATCGGCTCAGCCCGACAGTCCAACCAGCGCCACGCCCCCCGCCATCAGGATGGCGGCCCCCAGCCTGCGCACCCAATACCCTTCGTGCAGGAAGACGAACCCGATCAGGGCCGCAAAAATCACTGAGGTTTCCCGCAACGCCGAGACCGCCCCCAGCGGTGCGAAATTCTTGGCATACAGCACCAGCCCATAAGCCAGCATCGACACGAAGCCGCCTAGGATGCCGATCGCCCAGGTGCGCGCCGGAAGCTGTGTCAGAACCTGCCGCCGTCGAAGACCCACAAAACCGGCGATGAACAGGTGCAGAAACGCCCCCCAAGCCCAGTAGCTGAGTGTGTTTCCAGACAGCCGCACCCCAATACCGTCCACAACCGAATAGACCGAGATGCAAAGTCCGGTACCCACCGCAAACCCCAGCGCTGCGCCGCCGACGCCCTGCCGGAGCGAGCTCCAACTGCTGAGTTGGATGCCGCACGCGATAAGGCCGATGCCGATCCAGGCTTGCAGGGGCAGAACCTCATCCAGCAACAGATAGGCCCAAAGCGCCACCAGCGCCGGAACGATACCTCGGGCGATCGGGTAAACCACGCTGAGGTCGCCATGCTGATAGGCTTTGCCCAGCATGAAGTAATAACCGAAATGCACGACGGTGGACAAAAGGATGTAGACAAAGCTGTCGCCGCCCGGAAAGGGCAGGACAAGGATCATCACGCTGGCTGGGATCACATGCCCGAAGGCCACAAGCCCCAGCGTCGTCGTCCGGTCGCCCGCGGTTTTGACGATGGCGTTCCAGACGGCGTGCAGGATGGCAGCCGACAGAATGATCGCGACGACGAATGGGCTCACCGGCGGTCCTCAGGTGATGGGGCGGCCCCTAGAAGGATCGGCCCGGCTGCAACTTTCTCGCACCGGGCTATCGCAAGGACAGCTTCGGTGGTCGAGTCCGGTTACATCGGATTACCCGACAGGCGCAAGGTTCCAAATTCTGGAACCGGAAACCCCCAAAGTCGTGTTGTGGGTCCTACGCCGTTGCACGCCGCCCGGCGTCGATGCCGGCGATCTTGTCCAACAGGTCGATGATTTCATTCGTTCCGCTACCGCTCCGCAGGTTGGTGAATACGAATGGCCGATCGCCGCGCATCCGGGCCGCGTCGCGCTGCATCACAGAAAGGTCCGCTCCGACGTGCGGGGCAAGGTCGATCTTGTTGATGATCAGGATGTCCGACCGGGTGATCGCGGGGCCACCCTTGCGGGGGATCTCTTCGCCCGCGGCCACGTCGATCACGTAGATCGTCACATCCGCCAGTTCCGGGCTGAAGGTGGCCGACAGGTTGTCACCGCCGGATTCGATCAGAACGATCTCGACCTCGGGGTGACGGCGCACCATCTCGGCCACGGCGGCCAGATTGATCGAGGCATCCTCTCGGATCGCCGTATGCGGGCAACCTCCGGTTTCCACGCCGATCACCCGGTCCTGCGGCAGGATCTGCATGCGCATCAGCGCCTCGGCGTCTTCCTGCGTGTAGATGTCATTGGTGATCACCCCGATCGAGTGGGTATCGCGCAGCGCGCGGGCTAGGGCGGCGGTCAGGCTGGTCTTGCCCGCACCGACCGGGCCGCCGATGCCCACCCGCAAAGGGCCGTTCATGCTGCTCATGTGCGGAATATCCTTGGTTGTTGGGTTTCATGTTGCATGGCCGCGATCTCGGCCAGAAAGGCGGTGCCGGAAAGGGCGGACAGATCGGCCTCCACCGCCGCGTGCGCCTGATTTGCGCACAAGGGCGCCATGTCTCGGACCACCCCTTGCGCAGCGGTCTGGCCCAGGGGCATCAGCCGCTGCGCGGCCGAAACAAGATTGCTGATGAACGCATGCAGATACAGCCGCGCGGTCGGTTCCACCGGCAAACCGGTCTGGCGTGCGGCGCAGCCGACGGCGATGGGGTAGGTCAGTTCCGTCAGTTCGATGCCCCAGACAGCAGCCGTCACACCGCAGAAGGCCGCGCCTTGTTGCGCGGTTTCGAACCTGCGCTCGAAGGGGCCGGCGAAGGCGCGGGCCATATCGTCAAGTTCGGTCACGGCCAGCTCGGATTTGGCGCGCCAAGCGGCGGTCAGAAACAGGGCATCCGACCATCCCGCACCGTGTTCCAGCACGTCGTGCAGCCAATCTCGCAGGCTGGCCGCATCGTGCACCGCACCCGATTGAACCAAGCGTTCCAGCCCATGCGAATAGGCAAAAGCCCCCACCGGGTAGGCGGGTGACAGCCATTGCGCCAGCGTCAGAAGATCAAGGTCAGTGGCTGTGGCCATGCGTCCGTCCGTGCCCATAGGCACCGCCTTCGGGGCTGAAGGGCGCGCGGATGTCCTGGACCGTCGCGCCAAGCTTCAAAAGCATGTCGCGGATCACATGGTCGCGGCGGATCACCAAGCGGTCGGGCTGGATCTGGCAGGGGGTGTGGCGGTTGCCGATATGCCAGGCCAACCGGGTCAGGTCGGGGCCGGTGACGGCGAACAGGTCCTCTTCTGCGGCGACCACCTCGATCAGGCGACCATCGGCCAGCTCGAACGCGTCCCCTCCGTCCAGCGAGGTCGTCTGCGACAGATCCACCAAGAACTCTTCGTTCTGGGCGGTGCGCAGCATTCGGCGGCGCAGAAAGCGGTCTTCGTAGTTCAGCGTCACGGTGCCATGGGTTTCGTCCCACTGACCGTTGCGGCGGATTTTCTGTGTTGTGGCAAGCATTGGGGGCATCCCTTTTCAGAACAGGAAATAGCGTTGCGCCATGGGCAGGGTTTCGGCGGGCTGGCAGGTCAGCAATTCGCCGTCGGCGCGCACCTCGTAGGTTTCGGGGTTCACCTCGATCTCGGGCAGGGCGTCGTTCAGCCGCAGATCGCGCTTGCCGATCGCGCGGGTGTTGCGCACGGCGACGGTCTGCTTGGCAAGGCCCAGACGCGCGGCGATGCCGTCCTCTTGGGCGGCTTCCGACACGAAGGTGACCGCGCCCTGTTCGACCGAGCGGCCATAGGCCCCCCACATCGGCCGCGAATAGACCGGCTGAGGCGTGGGGATCGAAGCGTTCGGGTCGCCCATCTGCGCACAGGCGATGCTGCCGCCCAGCAGCACCATCTCGGGCTTCACGCCGAAAAAGGCGGGGTTCCACAGCACCAGATCGGCGCGTTTGCCTTCCTCGACGCTGCCGATATGGGTACCAAGCCCGTGCGCGATGGCCGGGTTGATCGTGTATTTCGCGATATAGCGGCGCACGCGGAAGTTGTCGTTTTCACCGGTTTCTTCCGGGAGGCGCCCACGTTGTTTCTTCATCTTGTCGGCGGTCTGCCAGGTGCGGATCAGCACCTCTCCCACGCGGCCCATCGCCTGGCTGTCGGACGCGATGATGCTGAACGCGCCCATGTCGTGCAGAATGTCCTCGGCCGCGATGGTCTCGCGCCGGATGCGGCTTTCAGCAAAGGCCACGTCCTCGGGGATGGATTTGTCGAGGTGATGGCAGACCATCAGCATGTCCAGATGCTCTTCGACCGTGTTCACCGTAAAGGGCCGGGTCGGGTTGGTCGAGGAGGGCAGCACATGCGCCTCGCCGCAGATCTTGATGATGTCGGGGGCGTGGCCGCCGCCTGCACCTTCGGTGTGGAAGGCGTGGATCGTGCGGCCTTTCATGGCGGCCACGGTGTTTTCTACGAACCCGCTTTCGTTCAGGGTATCGGTGTGGATCATCACCTGCACGTCCATCTCGTCGGCCACCGACAGGCAGCAATCGATGGCCGCAGGGGTGGTGCCCCAGTCCTCGTGCAGTTTCAGGGCGCAGGCCCCGGCCAGGACCTGTTCGCGCAGGGCCGCCGGTTGCGAGGCGTTGCCCTTGCCCGCAAAGGCCAGGTTCATCGGAAAGGCATCGGCCGCCTGCAGCATGCGTCCGATATGCCAGGGGCCGGGCGTGCAGGTGGTGGCCAGCGTGCCATGCGCCGGGCCGGTGCCGCCGCCCAGCATGGTGGTCAGGCCGGAATGCAGCGCATCCTCGATCTGTTGCGGGCAGATGAAATGGATGTGGCTGTCGAACCCGCCGGCGGTCAGGATGCGGCCCTCGCCGGCGATGGCCTCGGTGCCGGGGCCGATGATGATATCGACGCCGGGCTGCGTGTCGGGGTTGCCCGCCTTGCCAATCTTGGCGATGCGCCCGTCTTTGAGGCCCACATCCGCCTTGTAGATGCCCGTCCAGTCAACGATCAGCGCATTGGTGATCACGGTGTCCACCGCCCCTTCGGCGCGGGTGGCCTGCGACTGGCCCATGCCGTCGCGGATCACCTTGCCGCCGCCGAACTTGACCTCTTCGCCATAGGTGGTCAGGTCGCGCTCGACCTCGACGATCAGGTCGGTATCAGCCAGCCGCACCTTGTCGCCCGTGGTAGGGCCGTACATGGCGGCATAGTCGGAACGTTTAATCCGGGCTGGCATCAGAGGTCTCCCATGACTGCGCCGTTGAACCCGAACACGCGCCGCGCGCCGCCGATCGGGATCAGCTGCACCTCGCGCCGCTGGCCGGGTTCGAAACGCACGGCGGTTCCGGCGGCGATGTCCAGCCGCATGCCGTGGGCGGCGGCCCTGTCGAAGTCCAGCGCCGGATTGGTTTCGGCGAAATGATAGTGCGAGCCCACCTGCACGGGCCGGTCGCCGGTATTGGCCACCATCAGGGTGATCGCCGTCGCGCCCGCGTTCAGCTCGATCTCGCCGGGGGCGGTGATGACCTCTCCGGGGATCATTTGCGTGCCTTCAGCCAGAATGCGACGCCGCCGATCGCCAGCAGCAGGACCAGCACCAGCCAGGTGCCTGAGTCATGCGGGTGCAGGTGCGGCCCGTCATGCGCCAGCGCGGGCGCGGCCATCAGGGCGAAGGGCAGGGAAGCCAGGTTTCTCATCGTCATCTCCTTCAGCGGATGGGGTTGTGAACGGTGACCAGCTTGGTGCCGTCGGGGAACGTCGCCTCAACCTGCACCTCGTGGATCATCTCGGGGATGCCGTCCATGCACTGATCGCGGGTGATGACCTGCGCGCCGGCCTCCATCATGTCGGCGACCGAGCGGCCGTCGCGGGCACCCTCGACCACGGCATCGGTGATCAGCGCGATGGCCTCGGGGTAGTTCAGGCGCACGCCTCGGGCCAGGCGCTTGCGCGCCACCTCGGCGGCCATGGCAATCAGCAGTTTGTCTTTTTCACGCGGCGAGAGTTGCATGTCAGATCATCCAGGGTCTTGGCAGGGAATTGCGGGTCAGCCGGTTCAGTAACGGCACAAGGGTCTGGCGCAGCGTGAAACCGTCGGGCGCCAGCAGGCGCATCAACAGCATGTCGTCACCCACAAGGCTGACGCCGCCGGTGTCAGGCAAGGCCGCGCGGATCGGGTCCAGATGCGCGGCGGCATCCGGGCGGATCAGTATCAGGCTGCTGAGCGCGCCTGCGCCGCCGCCAACGCCCGGCCGGGCCATTTCCTCCGCCAGATCACCGGTCAGGCGCAGCGCGTCCAGATGGCCCAACCGGCCCGCGCGCCAGATTTCGATGCGATCTTGGAAGTGGGCCGACGTGACCTGCTCGCCCATTGCGGCGCGTCCGAAGATCAGGGATTCCACCAACAGCAGGCCGGCATCGAGGGCCAGATCGACACGCAGGCGGCGGTCGATCGCGCAACCATCGAACAGGATTGTTTCCTGCGGAAGCCAGTTCAACTGGCCGCCTGTTGCCACAGTCAGATGTGTCCGAATCCGGCCCGGAACTGCTCCGGACGCGCGATAAGCGCGCTCGGCCGCCTGCGTGGTCAGGGTCAGATCTGCATCTGCCTGAGCGGTAGCGGAAAGGTCAAAACTGTCTCCGCCGGTGACGCCGCCGGCGGTGTTGATCAGCACCGCTTGCATGTCCGCGCCATCACGCCGAGGAAACAGCAACTTCAGCGACCCCTGCTGGCGCAGGTCCCGCAACTCGGTCCGGCCCGCGCGGCCAACCACGGACACAACACCCCGCCCGACGGCTCGGGGGGGCGCGGCGATCGCTTGCGCGGGAGTTATTGCGGACAAAGAGGTTATTGGAAGCTCCGAGCGAGAGGACTGTCGGATGCGAAAGCACCACAGCCTTTTCCTCGAGTCAGCGCAGCCCGGCAGAGGCAATTGGGTCAGAACACTCGTTCGCCCAATTCCTGGGCATTTTTTCCCCTATCGCCTGAAAAATAAGCATCCCGCCAATGCGTGTGATAATCCGGCCCTCGGCCACAAATCAAAAGAAAAGGACGGCCAGTTTGGCCGCCCGATCCGATGTCTGTCGCCGGTCAGAGCGTGATGCGGAAGGCCGCGAAGCCGTCGGCCCCGTCGCCTGCGTCTTCCAGCGCCAACCCCTTGACGTCGCTAATGTAATCGCGTGCCTTGGGACCGGTTTCAAACAGAACCGTGGTGTCGCCCAGCGGTGCGAAGGACCAGTTGCCGTCAGCCTTGGGGTCGATCGTGCCTTGTTCGACGATATAGCGCACGATCACGTCGCGGTTGGTGTCCGGGGCCTCGAACACGATGGTGTCTCCCATCGCCCCCGGGAATGATCCGCCGCCGGAAGCGCGGTAGTTGTTGGTGGCGATGATGAACTCCATGTCGTCGGTCACCGGGGCACCGTCGAACTGCAGGTTCACGATGCGCGCCGCATCGGGGTTGACCTCTTCGCCCTTCGGGCCAAAGCGCGAGGGCTGAGACAGGTCGATCTGATAGGTCACACCGTCGATCACGTCGAAATTGTAGGAGGGGAATTCGGGGTTCAGCAGCAGCGCATCCTTGGCGCCCGGCTCGATCTGGTTGAACATCCCGGCCGAACGCTCCAGCCAGCCGCGCAATTGCGCGCCGTTCACCCGCACCGCGCGCACGGTGTTGGGATAGAGATACAGGTCGGCCACGTTCTTGATCGCCACATCGCCCACTGGCACGTCGGTATAGTATTCGGGTCCACCCCGGCCACCGGCCTTGAACGGCGCCGCGGCCGACAGGATGGGCAAGCCCTCGTGCTCGGTGCCTTTCAACATCTCTTGGACATACCATTTCTGCGCGATCGACACGATCTGGACCGAGGGGTCGTCGGCCACCAGCGCGAAATAGCTGTGCAGCGGCGCCGAGGTCTTGCCCACCGCGCGGCGCACATAGGCCAGCGTTTCCTCGTGATCCTGCGCGACCGAGGCCAGCACTTTGGGGTCGTCCTCGACCAGTGCGGTGATCGAGCGGTCTTCGTTGCGCTTCGAAATCGGCCGCGCCTCGGAGGTGGTGGTGACCACGCGCCATTCGTTGCCGTCGCGTTCCAGCAGCAGGTCGAGCACGCCCAGATGCGACCCCCAGAACCCGCCCATGACGGCCGGCTTGCCCATCAGCGTGCCTTTGTCCACGTCAACGCCCGCACGGTCGGCGAAGGTGGGCGAGGGGAAGACCAGGTGGTTGTGCCCGGTCACCAGCGCGTCGATGCCATCGACCCCGGCCAGCGGGACCGAGGCGTTCTCCATCCCGTCCGCGTGATCGGCCGCGCCGATGCCCGAATGCGACAGGGCCAGGATCAGATCGCAGCCTTGCTCTTTCATCTCGGGCACATAGGCCTTGGCGGTCTCGACGATGTCGCGGGCCTGCACGTTGCCTTCCAGGTGGCGGCGGTCCCAGTTCATGATCTGCGGCGGGGTGAAGCCGATAACGCCGATGCGGATCGGCTGCTTGCTGCCATCGCCCAGCTCGATCTCGCGGTCGAGAATGACATAGGGCTGCACCAGCGTCTTGTCCGCGCGCGGATTTGCACCCTGTTCCTTGGCGATATTGGCCAGCACGATCGGGAACTGCGCCCCGGCCAGCGATTTTTCCAGAAAGCTCAGGCCATAGTTGAACTCGTGGTTCCCCAGCGTCGCGGCATCATAGCCCAATGTGTTGAACGCATTGATGATCGGATGGGTGTCGCCATCGTTCATGCCGCGCTCGTAGGCGATGTAATCGCCCATCGGGTTGCCCTGAAGAAAGTCGCCATTGTCGACCAGCATCGAGTTGGTGGCCTCGGCACGGATCTGGTTGATGATCGAGGCCGCGCGCGACAGGCCCACCGTATCGCGCGGCTTGTCGGCGTAGTAGTCGTAGGGAAAGACGTGAACGTGAATGTCGGTCGTTTCCATGATCCGCAGATGCGCTTGATTGTTTGCGGCAGCGGCGGAAAACGGGTGCAGGGAAACCATGGCGACGCCGGCCGTGGTCGTGGCCATGAATTGACGCCGCGACATCGCGAATTTGCTGGATAGGGTCATGAGGCACCTCTCGAAATAAATTGGTCGACGCATCATCTGAACGTTTATGACGACAATGATGTGACAGCGCGATCCGAGGGGATCACCCGGCGCACCGAAGGTTCAGACTGACCGCTTTTGACACCCGAGTAAAGCGTCCACGCGGCCATCGACCTGCGCTTGAGCCGTGCGGCGCCCAAGGTGCTGTGGCGCGGGCCCGGGCTGGCGCACCCGGGCCGAGGCCTCAGTCCTTTTTCACGTCACCGGCAAACCGCGCGGCGTTTTCCCGAGCAAAGGCGCTGGCATCAGCCGTGGCATCCCAGAACTGGGGATTGGCCTTGGGAATGGTCAGCGCCTTCTGCACTGCGGGCCGGGCATCAATGCGGTCGAACCATGCGTTCAGTTGCGGAAGGTCATCGACCTGAACCCGCGCCCAGACATAGGCCCGCGCCCAGGGGTACAGCATCATGTCCGCGATCGTGTATTCGTCTGCCGCGATCCAGTCGCGCCCATTCAGGCGATCATTCATCACCTCCATCAGGCGGCGGCTTTCGTTCACGTAGCGGCGGATCGAGAACGGCTCGGTATGGCCATTGGGTGCGGCAATATGCTGGAAATACATCGCCTGGCCCATCATCGGACCCACATGCCCAACCTGGAACATCATCCACTGCATCACCTCGGACTGCTGCGCGGGGTCTGAGGGCAGAAACTGACCGTATTTCTGCGCGAGGTGCCACAGGATCGCGCCGCTTTCGAAAATCGCTCGACCTTCGGCCCGGTCCTCGATCACCGGGATCTTGCCGTTGGGGTTCAGCGACAAGAACGCGGGCGTCTTTTGTTCCTGTTTGGAGAAGTCGATAGGGGTCAGGTCGTAGGGTACGCCTGCCTCTTCCAGAAAGATCACCGGTTTGTAGCCATTCATCGTGGCCGCGGTGTAGAGGTGAATGTCAGGCCGCGACATGCGCGATCTCCTCGAAATGCTCTTTCAGATGCGCGTCGAACCGCTGGAAATCCTGCTCGATCCGGGGGTTCTTCATCACGTCGAAAGCCGCGAAGGTGGGCAGGGGTTGCATCGCCAGAAACTTGGCGTTCAGGTGCATGGGCCACAGCAGGTCATCGACGCTGGCCCCGGCAAAGAACGGCTCGGCCGGGTTGTCGAACGCCTCGCTCGGGGCGTTGAAGGTGACCGACAGCATGTAATTCGTTCCGTGCAGCAGGCCACCGGTGCCGTAATTGGCCTCGGGCGCCTCGGCGGTCCGGCCATCGCCGGCCAGCAACCGGCCGTCCATGCCCGCGGTATAGACCTCGTCGATGTATTTCTTGAACACCCACGGTACACCCATCCAGTTCACCGGAAACTGCATGATGACCACATCCGCCCAGACATGGGCGTCAATCTCGGCATTGATGTCGTATCCTTCGGCAACCGTGGTCACGCTCACCTCGTGGCCCATTCCGGTCAGTGCGTCCTGCGCCCGTTGCACCAGCGACGCATTCAGGCGGCCAGGTGCGAATTCATAAGGCTGCGTACCGTTCACGATCAGGATCTTGCTCATGTCCATATCCTTGGTTTTGAAACTGCTTGCCCCTTGACTTCGGTTGGGGTGAAACCGAACTTGAGAACGGCAGTGATGAATTGCAACCAGTTTACTTTTTGTAACCTAAAACTGGACTGGAGTAGGCGATGCGTGCCCGTATCGAACAGGACGACCAAGGCAAGCGGCAAGCGGTGGACGCGTGCCGCGAACCATGCCCCATCGAGCGCGGCATGCGGATCATCGGTGGCAAGTGGACCGGGTCGATCCTGTGGCACCTCAAAGACGAGCCAGTGCGATTCAATGACTTGGCGCGGATGATCGGCGGCGCCAGCAAAAAAATGATTGCCGAACGCCTGCGCCAATTGGAGCAACAGGGCCTGGTACTCCGCCAAGTGCTCGAAACCTCACCGGTTTCCGTGCAGTACTCCGTGACCGAACGTGGACGCACCGCGCTGGGTTTTCTGGACGAGCTGCGGAAGTGGAGCGAGACCTTGCCGGATACGCGCGCCTGATCCGTCAGCGGTCCTTCTGCAGCGGCCCCGTGGTTTCCCGTGCGATGAACCGGGCTGAAACTTCGGACACGATTACCGGCATGTCAGGGTCTTTTATCCTGTCCAGCAGAGTGCGCGCGAGCTTGCGGCCCAACCGCTTTGGCGAAACCGCCATGGTACTGAGCGCGGGAATTGCGACCGAGGCATCCTCGGTATCGTCAAATCCAACAATCGAAACATCCCGCCCCGGCTGCAACCCAGCCCGCATCAGACCGAAACACGCCCCCAAAGCGACCATGTCCCCATTGCAGACCACCGCCGTGACCTCTGGATGGGCGTCATGCAACTTCAGCATCTCCTGCATACCCGCACGCTTGGTGTCAGGTGAGGGCCAGATGATCGGCGGACCCAAAGACAAGTCCTGCAGAGTACGCTGATACCCGGATATGCGCTGCTTTCGAACGGGGTTCATGCCGATACCGCCAAAAAATGCTATGTGTCGATGCCCAAGATCTGCCAAGTGATTTGTCGCGGTCGCGGTCGCTTCGGCATTTCTGATGCCCACATGATCAAAATCGGGGCTGATATGGCGCAGAAAGGTCACCGTGGGCAAACCATGCGTGCGCAAGAGTTGAAGGGTTTCTGCCGTGGTCTCCAGCGCAGGCACCCAAAGCAGGCCGCCGCGCCCGTTGCGGATGAAATCCCGCAATTGCTTGCCCTGCCGGTCCGCGTCGTCGCGCGTGTCCAGGATCGAAACCAGATACCCCTCGGCCTCCAACAGTTCGACAGCGCCGCTGACCACTTCGGCGTTGAACGGGTTTGCGAACTGGTTCAGAACGAACCCGATTTCCCGGTTCTCGCCCGATCGCATCGACGCCGCGCGCGAGTCAGTGACATAGTGCAGGTTCTCGGCCGCCTGCAGCACTTTCTTGCGGGTCTGCTCGGAAATCCGCCCGGTGCCGCGCATCACCTGACTGACCGTCGGGATCGAGACTCCGGCGGCTTTGGCGACACTGGCGAGGGTGGGTTTGGCGGGCATTTCTCGGACTATTGATATATCGTTGCATCATCAAAATGCCCAACCCAGATAGGTATTGCAACGAGCAATTCCAACAAAATTCTAAACTTCGGGCCAACCGTTTGGAAAATATTCGTTGACGGAAGATATATCGTTATATCATGCTAACGGCATCGCCTGGGGTGAGTCGCCGCACGACAAGCACAGCAAACCGACCCCGCCGGGCAGAACGGGCAAAAGGCCCAATCGAAACTCTGGGAGGAGTCCATGTCAATTCAATCCAAGCTGGTCGGTGCCGCATCCGGCCTTGTTCTGGCCCTGGTCACAAACGTGGCGCAGGCCGAGGTTCTGTTCTGGTCGACGCAGGCCAAGCCGGTCGAAGAGGCGCAGGCCATGCGCGAGCAGGTTCTTTCAGGCTTCGAGGGTGGCGTGGACTACCAGCCCAATGACGGCGGCCCCTGGCTGACGCGTCTGCAGGCCGAATTGCAGGCCGGTTCGGGCACGATCGGCGTTCTGGGCGCGCTGCATGGCGACTTCTCGGCCATGAACCCCGATGATCTGGTCGACCTGGATGATCTGGGCATCGCCTCGGCCTCGGACACGTTCAACGAACTGGCGACCCTGGGAGCTGGCAGCCTGCAATACATCCCCTGGATGCAAGCCAGCTATATCATGGCGGCCAACAAAGAGGCGCTGCAGTACCTGCCCGAAGGCGCAGACATCAATGCGCTGACCTATGACCAGCTGATCGAATGGGCCGCCAACGCGCATGAGGCTGCCGGCGAGCCGAAATTCGGCTTCCCGGCCGGGCCCAAGGGCCTGAAGCACCGCTTTTTCCAGGGCTATCTGTACCCGTCCTATACGAACGGGGTAGTGCGGACCTTTGCGAGCGACGATGCCGTGACCGCGTGGGAAAAATTCCGCGAGCTGTGGACCCACACCAACCCGGCCTCGACCAACTTCTCGTTCATGCAGGAACAGCTGTTGTCGGGCGATGCCTGGATCGTGTTCGACCACACCTCGCGTCTGGCGCAGGCCTTCAACGAGCGGCCTGATGACTTCGTGGCCTTCCCGGCCCCGGCGGGCCCGACCGGGCGCGGCTTCATGCCGGTTCTGGCTGGTGTTGCGATCCCCAAAACCACACCGGACATGGAAGCGTCCAAAGCTCTGGTCGCCTATATGATGAAGCCGGAAACCCAGATCGCCACGCTGCGTGCCACCAACTTCTTCCCGGTCGTCGCGGTTGACCTGCCCGCCGACCTGCCGCCAGCCGTAAAGGCCGCAGGCGACGCGGTCGCCAAGATGAGTGGCTCGGCTGATGCCAACCCCGGGCTGCTGCCCGCAGGACTGGGCGACAAGGGCGGTGACTTCAACCGTGTCTATACCGATGCGTTCGAGCGGATCGTACTGGGCGGTCAGGACATCCGCACCGTGCTGGACGATCAGAAAGGCGCATTGGAGGCGATCATGCAGGAGACCGGCGCGCCCTGCTGGGCTCCGGATGCGCCTTCGGACGGTCCGTGCCCCGTCGAATAAGGGTCTGACCTGATCCCGACACCGGGCTTGTCGCAGGCCCGGTGTCCCCCGACCTCTCTGCCCAAAACCACCGGAACTTCCGCAAGGAAAGGAGCGATCTGATGAACGCTCGTGTGTTGCCCTATGTGCTGATCCTGCCCGTGACGGCGTTTCTCTGCCTGTTCTTTCTGTATCCTTTCGTCCTTGTCGCCAAGCAGGCTTTCAACACCGGCGACGGATTCACGCTGGACAATTTCCGGCAGGTGGTCGGGTACTGGAAATTCCCGATCTCGCTGCAGAACACGCTGCTGCTGGCGGCGGCGGTGGTTCCAGTGCAACTGGCGCTGGCGCTACTGATGGCCACGATGGTCAACAAGATGCAGCGCGGGCGCGACCTGGTGCTGTATGTCTGGACCATCCCGCTGGGGATCTCGGATCTGGCCGCGGGCATCATCTGGCTGGCAATCTTCGAACAGTCGGGCTTCCTGAACTCCATGCTTTCTGGGCTGGGCGTGGTGGACCGGCCGGTAAATTTCCTCAGCTATCAGCACCCCGGCGTGGTGTTCCTGGCCATCGCCCTGGCCGAGATCTGGCGCGCCACGGCGATCATGCTGGTGATCCTGGTGGCCGGGATCGGCCTGATCCCCAAGGAATATTATGAGGCGGCTGAGGTCTTTGGCGCGTCACCCTGGAAACGCTTCACCCGCATCACGCTGCCGCTGCTGCGCCCGTCGCTGCAGACGGCACTGGTGCTGCGCGTGATCCTGGCCTTCGAGGTCTTCGCCGTGGTGCTGGCCCTGGGGGGAACCCTGTTCCCCGTCCTCATGAGCGAAACCTACGCCTATCAATTCGACCTGCTTGACAGCGGCGCAGCGGCGGCGATGGCGCTGATCATCCTCGCCATCTCGATCGGGTTCACCCTGATCATCCTGCGCGCCCTGCGTGTCCCGAAAGGAGCCACGATATGACGACCGTCACGACCGATGTCGCCGCGCCCGATACGCGCCGGGCCGGCCGCTATGTCTACATCGCCGCGGTGGTGCTGCTTTGCGCCTGGGTGCTGGTGCCGCTGTATTTCCTGCTGATCAACACGCTGTCCTCGCCGGAAACGGTGAACAGCTTTCCCAAGCCGTTCATCCCCGAATTCGACCTGGGCAGCCTTGGGTTCTTTGCCGGTTTCGCGGGCATCCTGACCGCGCTCAAGAACTCGATCCTGGTGGCCGGGCTGACGATGATCATGTCGATCCTGATCGGCGCGCCGGCCGGCTATGCCCTGTCACGGTTCGACTTTCGCGGGAAAGAGGCGTTCCGCCTGCTGATCCTGCTGACCCGCGCCTTTCCGCTGCCGCTGCTGGCGCTGCCCTTGGCGGTGATGTTCATCCAGACCGGGCTGGATGACACAGTATTCGGCCTGTCGCTGGTGCACACCACGCTGGCCATCCCGTTTGCGGTGCTGATCACGTTCTCGCTGTTTTCCGGCATCCCGCTGGAACTGGAAGAGGCCGCCTGGACGCTGGGCTGCACCCGGCTGACCGCCTTCACCAAGGTGGTGCTGCCGTTGATCCTGCCGGGGATCACGGCCTCGGCCATCTTCGCTTTCGTGATCTCTTGGAACGAGGTGTTCGCCGCCGCTGTCTTGACGATCGAGAACCGGACCCTGACGGCCTTTTTGTTGCAGAACCTCGACACCTCGCCGCTGCATCTGAAATTCGCGGGCGGTTTCATCCTGGTCGTTCCGGCACTGATCTTCATCTTCGCCGTGCGCAAATACCTGTTCGCCATGTGGGGCATCGCCAACCGCTGACAGCCCCAAGGAGTTGGAATAATGGCAGAAATTCAAATCAAGAATGTCGCAAAACGCTTTGGCAGCTATCAGGCGCTGCACGACATCAACCTGACCATCCAGGACCAGGAATTCATGGTTCTGCTGGGGGCATCGGGCTGCGGCAAGACCACGCTGCTGCGGATCATCGCCGGTCTGGAAACCGCGACCGAGGGCGAGGTTTGGATCGGCGGACGCCGGGTGGATCACCTGCCGCCCAAGGATCGGGGTATCGCCATGGTGTTCCAGAACTATGCCGTGTTCCCGCACCTGACCGTGTTTGAAAACATCGGGTTCGGCCTGCGGATGCAGAAACTGCCCAATGACGAGGTCAAGCGCCGGGTCGAGCGCACGGCGGGTCTGATGCATATCGACCAGCTGCTGGGGCGCTATTCCGGCGAGCTGTCCGGCGGTCAGCGCCAACGCGTCGCCGTGGCCCGCGCCCTGGCGATGGAGCCCGACGTGATCCTGATGGACGAGCCGCTGTCGAACCTCGACGCGCTGCTGCGTATGGAGATGCGGGCCGAGCTCAAGGGCGTTCTGGCCGAAAGCAACACCACCGCCATCTACGTCACCCACGACCAGGTCGAAGCCATGAGCATGGCCGACCGGATCAGCGTGATGCATCAGGGCAAGATCGTTCAGGCGGCCTCGCCGATCGAAGTCTACCGCAACCCGGCGGCCGAGTTCGTGGCGGGGTTCATCGGCAATCCGCCGATGAACTTTCTGCCCGCCACCCCGACCGGAGACGGCAAATGGACAGTCGCGGGTCAGACCATCGACGGGCCGTCCCGGACCACGCCGCTGCATTTCGCCATCCGCCCCGAGGATCTGCGCCCGGCCGACACGGGCCTGGCCGCCACGGTCAAGGTGGTTGAACCCCTGGGCGCGCACCTTCTGGTCACCTGCAGCGTGGACGGCGCCCTGTTCCGCGCGGTTCTGGACAGCGATCTGAACGTTCGCCGCGGCGACACCCTGACCCTGGCCCCGCAGCCCGACCGGGTGCGCTGGTTCGACCCCGAAACAACCCTGGCCGTAGCCTGAGGAACGCGCAATGAAACAGGATCTGATCGAACAGGCCCGCGCCGTTCTGGCCCGAAACGACCGGGGCGACTACACGGTGCCCACCCACGGCCTCTATCCGTTCCAGTGGAACTGGGACAGCGCGCTCAGCGCCCTTGGGTTCTCGCATTTCGACGAGGCGCGCGCCTGGCGCGAGATCGAGACCTTGTTCCGGCATCAGTGGGATGACGGCATGGTGCCGCATATCATCTTCCACGAGATGAATGACGGCTATTTCCCGGGGCCGGATGTCTGGGCCACGGGCCGCGCGGTTCCGACCTCGGGCATCACGCAGCCGGCGGTGGCCGGGTTCGCCGTACGGCGGATCCATGGGCGGGCGAAAAACCGGGGGCTGGCCGATGCGCGGGCCAGCGCCCTGCTGCCCAAGATCCACGCCTGGCACCGATGGTTCTATACGAACCGTGACCCGCAGGGCACCGGACTGGTCGCCATCATCCACCCGTGGGAATCGGGGCGTGACAACTCGGTCGATTGGGACGCGGCGCTGGCCCGGGTCCCGACCGAGGGCGTGGCCCCGTTCCAGCGTCGCGACGTGGCCCACGCCAACCCAGCGCACAGGCCGACCGATGAAGAATACCGCCGCTATATCTGGCTGGTGCAACATTTCCGCGGCCTTGGCTGGGACAATTCCAGGCTTCATGACGCCTCGCCGTTCCGGGTCGTGGACCCGGGATTCAACGCGATCCTGATCCGCTCGTGCCTCGACCTTGCCGCGCTGGCCGACGACCTGGGCGAGGCCGAGATCGCAAGCGCCTCGCGCGCCTTTGCGCAAGCGGGCATCGCGGCGATGGACGCCCTGTGGAGCGAGACCCGCGGGCAATATCTGTGCTTTGATCGGGTCACCGGGGAGTTGATCGACAGCCCCTCGATCGGCGGGTTGCTGGCGGCGTTCTGTCCCATCCCCGAGCACCGCACGCAAGCCATTGCCCAGCGGTTGGACGCCATCGGTACCGCCGTCCCGTATCTGGTGCCCAGCCACGATCCGGCCGCCCCTGAATTCGACGGGCTAAGGTACTGGCGCGGCCCGGTCTGGCTGATCGTGAATTACATGATCGCCGATGGGCTGAAACGCGCAGGCCAGACCCGGATCGTGCAGCGGATCGTCGACGACAGCCTGCGCCTGATCGAGCAAAGCGGCTTTGCCGAATATTACGACCCGGTCACTGCCGAACCCTGCGGCGGCAGCAGCTTTACCTGGACGGCCGCGATGGTGATCGAGATCCTGAACGCAGAAACTACCCCGGCATGAGCGGTGCCGCACCGATCCCCACTCAACGGGCATGGGCCTGACCGATGGCGGGCCCGTCCATTGTTTCCGCTCCGGGGCAGGAGGACTGGGTCGAGCAAGCCCTTCTTTCGGAATTGCGGGCCACCGCGCCGCAAGGGGTCAATGACAGCATCACGCTGATTGCGCAGGACGGCGCCAACCGGGTGGGCGGCCTGCATGGCGCAACCTCCTATGGGTGGCTGCTGATCAAGACCTTATGGGTCGACCCGGCCCATCGACGCCGCGGTTTGGGCCGGCAGTTGCTGGACCACGCCTTTGCCGAGGCGCGCCAGCGCGGGTGTCATTCTGCGTGGCTGGACACATCCAACCCGGCCGCTGCGCAGTTCTATACGGCTTTGGGATTCGAGCCCTTTGGTCGCCTGGCCAACACGCCCACGCAAAGCCCGCCCGGACATTGCCGCTGGTTCTTGTGGCACACCTTGCAGTAGCCGTCACCACGCCGCCCTCAAAACCCTTTGGCCGGGTCGAACACCTGCCGCCACCGCTCTGCATAGCGGGATCTGTCAGCCTTGGGCGCCAAGGCGGGAACCACCGGAGGCGTACCCGCCAGAACTGCCTCGATCGATTTGCGCCACGCCTTGGGATCGGACCCGCACGGGATCACGCCGCTTGCCCCGATCCGGTCACGCAGACCGTCGACCATGCTGACGATGACCGGACGCCGCGCCGCGCGCGCCTCATCCGCCACCAACCCGTAGGCCTCCCACCGCGAGGGCATCGCCACCACGTCCACGGCCCGATAGGCTTCGGCCGGGTCGTCGGCGTGGCCCCTAAACTCGATCCGCCGATCGCCTGCGGCCAAGGCTGCAAGGCGGTCGCGCTGGCTGCCTTCGCCAAAGATCACAAGCCGTGCATCGGGGTTGGGGCACATGCGAAATCCTTCGATCAGCAGATCGAAGCCTTTCTGCGGCTCGAGCCGTCCGATCGCACCGATGACCCGGGCCGCCTCGACCGGCCCGGCTGCGCGGGCAACCGCGCCCAGGTCAACCTGGGGCGAGATCACGCTCAGCTTGGATGCGGGTGCCAACCGACGTTCGGCCATCCAGCCGGCCTGCGCCTTGCTGACGGCGATGACCTGATCGAACAACGAATAGGTCACGCGCAGCATCGCAAAGAACCGCCGCTTGTGCGGCACGTTCAAGGCGGTGAAAGACCGGGTATAGCTGTGTTCGACATGCACCAGCCGCGCGGTGGGATGCATCGCCCGCAGGGCCGAGAAGGCCGGCAGGCAACGCCAGCCGGGGGCGATGTGGCATACGATGACATCGGCGTCGAAACTGCCCCAGCTGAAGGCGGTCCGCTTGACCGGGCGAACCTCTTGGTGGACTTCGTCGGCCAGTTCGGGCAGCTGCGCAAGATGGTCGAGCATACGCATGACCCCACCGGCCGTGGTGTCATCAACAAGGTGAAGAACAGTGATCTTGGACATTTGGAAACCTCGGTTCAGATGGAAGTCTGGCGGCGCATGAGGCGACCGGCTTGAACAACAGGCGCCGGCCCGACCGCGCGCAGGGCTGCGGCCGCGATGATGGTGGTCAACGTTTTGCCGGGTTCTTCGATCGGGGGCCGGGCGCTGGTTGAAATCGACCGCTGCGCAAGCTCCCAAGCCTTGTGCGCATCCAGATTGCTGACCGCGCGTCGCGCTAGATAGCGCAGCTGATAGGCGCGCGCCGCCGCCTCGTGCCAGGCAAAGAAATCGGGGTTCAGCGGACGCAGCTTGTCAACCATCCGCTCCCACGCCTGCAACTGCCGGTCCAAGGCCGCCGACAGGCCAGTCGCATGGATCCGGTAGCGGGTCAGCAACCCCGGCACGCCTGCGATTTGCCAATCCGTCGTCAACATCAGCCGCAGCCAGCATTCGATGTCCTCGGACTGGCGAAAGGTTTCGTCAAAGACCCAGTCGCGCTTGGTCTCGAACGCGGGGCGGTAGGCCAGATCCAGCAAGGCCGATTTGCGCATCACCGCTGCCGACCCATTGCCGATCGGGTTGCGTTTCAGGACATGCGCCGCCGTCACGTCCCGCAGGCGCGGCGACTGACGGACGCGCATCAGCCGACCACCCTCGTCGATCATGGCACTGCCGGAATAGCTGATCGCAAGGTCGGGTTCGGCCTGCAGGTGACGCACATGGGTGGCCAGCTTTTCGGGCAGCCACAAGTCGTCGGCGTCGCAGAAGCCGACGAACTCTCCCCGAGCGGCCGCGATGCCAGTATTGCGCGCCCCGGCCAAGCCGCGGTTTTCCTGCCGGATCACCCGCACTTTGGGGTCGGTCGCATGGGCGCGGGCAATGGCGGGGGTTTCGTCCTGCGAGCCGTCATCCACGATGATGATTTCGAAATCATCATGGGTCTGCGACAGAAGCGAGGCCAGAGTCTCGGTCAGGGTCGCGGCGGTGTTGTAGGCGGGAACGATGATGGATGCCTGAGGCATTTTTGGTCTCCTGGTTGGAATCAGCGGGCAAACAGCGCCTGACGGATCGGGCGGGGCAGGGCGGGGGCCAGTGCCGCGCCAAGTGCAGTGGGCACACCGCGGCGGATTGGGTTGAGAAAGCTGCGCGCGCTCAGCGCCAGACCGGCGCGGGCATAGGCGCGGGCCATCGACGGTTCCGCGCCCAGACGCAGTGCGCGCCGGGCCAGATACCGCATGTAGATCGCCTCGGATGCGGGCGACGGCGCAACGCCATAGCGGGCCGCCGTTGCAACCGCCCGTGCGCGCCCGGCCCGCATCGCCTCGAGGTCCGAAGACAGACCGCTGCCGCTGGTCCGGTACCAGACCTGCAGGCGGTCAACCCCGATGATCACGTGGCCTTCGCCCGCCAAGCGGATCAGCAGCTCGAGATCTTCGTTGTGGACCGCAGCCGGGTTCAGCCCGCCGACAGCAGCGAACACCAGGCGGCGCACTGCAAGGTTCGACATCGTGCACACCGCGTTTTCCGCCAGCAGGTCAGGAATGGTCAGGGGATCGGTGGGAACCGTTGAGCGCGTCGGACAATCGCCGAGGGTTTCGGAAAAGAACCCGATCTGGCCAAAGGCCGCATCAATGCAGGTATCTGCAAACAACCGGTCCAGTTGGGCCAGCTTGTCGGTGACCCACAGGTCATCCGCGTCGCAGAACGCGAGGATGTCGCCGGTGGCCACAGTTGCACCATGGTTGCGCGCAGAGCTGGGGCCGCGATTGGGGTTGACCTCAACCCGCACCCGGGCGTCGCGCGCGCAAAATTGCCGGACAACTTCGGTCGTCTGGCGCGAGGGCTTGTCGCCCACGCAGATGAGTTCGAAATCCGCAAAGCTCTGCCCCAGCAGGCTATTCAGGGTGGCGGCAATGGTTGCCGCGTCATTGTGGAAGGGAACGATGATGGAAAACCGGGTCATTGGGCGCGCGCCTCCTGAGTGATTGCAGAACCCCGCGGCAGCAGCGCCCAGGATGCGGCCAGCATGATGGCGCTGCAGGTGCAGACGTACCCGACGGCGACGGGCATCAGGCCCAGCGGCGCCATCAGGGCCGTGTTGGCGATCAGGCCCGCGGCCAGAACCGTGCTGACCCGCAATTCGGTGACGGGGCGGTTTTCCGACCGCAGCCAACCGGCGACCGCCGACCAGATCACCGTCGGCAGGGCTGCAAGGCACAGAACCGACACCACCGGGGCGATCTCGGTCCAGCCCTGTCCCAGCAGCAGCGGCACATAGACCGGGGCCAAAGCCGCCTGCAGCAGAACCAGCGGCGTCAGGATCAGCAGCGACAGGCCCAGCCCATGGCGCAGCGCCCCGTTCTTGTCCTCGGCCGCGCACAGATGCGGGAACAGAACGACCGAGAAGGCTTGGGTGAACGAAGTGGCCAGCCCAAGCCCCGCATTGAAAGCCATGAAATAGATACCAAGCGCCTCGGCGCCCAGCATGGCGCCCACCACCAGCTTGTCGGCCTGCAGGCGCAGAACCTTGACCAGCTCGACGCCCAGAACGGCCCAGCCATAGCCCACGAAAGGTTTCAAGGCTGCAAACCCAGCCCGACGATCAGGCGACCACCGACGCAGGCGGCGCATCAGCACAAGCCAGACAGGTGCAGTCAGCAGGCGCGGCAGAACCAATGCCAGAGGCGAGGCCCAGACCACCGCCAGCAGCGCCGTCAGGGCATTGGCCCCCACGACTTGCCCGCCCGCGATCGCGGCGGTCTGCTGCAGCTTGCCCTCGCGCATCGCCAGTGCGGCCTGAACCAGGCCCGCCGGCATGAACAGGTATTCCCCGGCCAGCACCGCCAGCAGCATCGCCAGCATTGCGTGGCCCATGACGAACAGTGCCGCTGCGACCGCCAGTTGCAGCAGGCACAGCCCCGAGCACCAGACCCAGAAGATGCGGTGCGCCGTGTTGCACCGCTGTGCCAGTTCCTCGGACGGGGCTTGAATGATACGCTGGTTCACCCCGTTCTCGGTCAGCGCCTTGAGAATGTCGCCCGCCGCCAGAGCCGCTGCGGCCAGACCGATCGCTTCGGGGCTGAGGGTACGGGCAACGGCCACCACGACGACCAGGCGCGACGCCTTGGCCGCCACTTCGGAGGCGGTGTAGGCCAACAGGTGCCGCAGAAAACCGGATTGTGCAAAGCTGTGCGTCATGACGCCGTTATCCCAAAAAACAGTTGTTGGTTCCGTTTTACGGGTGGCCAGGGTCTGTGTCCCGGACGCGGTCGGACGGGGCTGGGGACCGTTCGGAGAGGCACCTATCCGAATGGGACAAGCCGCCATCCCGATGCCGGGCTGACGCAGGCCGCGCGGCAGGGTTTATCTTCTGTGAAAGATCAGGAGATGAAAATGACCATGAATTTCAAGAGCTTCCTTATTACGGCCGTAAGCGCCTCGACCCTGCTGGGGTGCAGCAGCATGCAGACCCCGCGCAACATCGAAGCCGTATCACGCGGCGAAAGCTATCAGGCGCAATACCGCGAACCCGGACGTCGGCGGGGCGACACGCCGTTGCTGCAGGCCGCCGCGATGAACGGCCAGACTTGCATGCCGCAGGCCGGCGATCAGGGCGCAAATGCATATGCGAAATGGGCGCAACCCGCGCTCAGCCCCTTGCTGGGCGAGAAACTGTCGCGCAACGACATGGTCCAGATCACCATCGAAGGGGACGACCTGCTGAGCGACGCTTATGTCGTTTCGCGTGACGGAGACCTCAAGCTGCCCTACCTGCCGCCCGTGCGCGCCCAGGGCCGCACCACCGAGCAGGTCGAACAAGAGGTGGCCCGCGTTCTGGTTGCGGCCCAGTTCTATGACGCCGAACCCCGCGTGACCGTGCGGGTCAGCGATTTCGCCTCGGTGACAGTGGGTGTGCGCGGCGCAGTGTTCGAGCCGCACTCGGTCGAGATCGGCGGTGTTCCGGGCGATTCCCTCGACCGTCGGCGCCAGGGCGCGCTGGGGGCCTCGACCGAGGGGCGCAACCTGTCGGTGGCACTGCGGGCCGCGGGCGGGGTGCGGCCGGATGCCGACCTGTCAGCGGTCGAGCTGCACCGCCAGGGGCGCATCTATCGCATGGATCTGCGCGGCGTGTTCGAAGGATCGGACCCGACCGACATCATGCTGCTGACCGGCGACCAGATCGTGGTCAACAGTCGCGGGTGTTTCCAGGACGCGCTGATGCGCCCCAGCCCAATCAGCCCGCCCGGCGTGACACTGTATATGTCGAACCTGACCCAACCCGCTGCGGGCAATGCAGAATCCGCCATCGGGCGCGACGTGCGTGAAGTGCCTTATGGCACCCGTTTCCTGCAGGCCGTGGTTGACAGCAACTGCGTCGGCGGGTCGAAAACCACGAACGCCAACCGCAGTGCCGTACTGTTCACGCGCAACCCCGTAACCGGGTCCTCGGTCGTGATCGAGCGCAATATCGAAAAGCTGCTGCGGCGCGGAGACCGCGACGACTTCGATCCCTATGTTCTGCCGGGTGATGCCGTGGCCTGTTACGACAGCAAGGTCACCGGAGTGACCGAAATCGCTCGGTCGCTGGGCATCGTCGGGGCCGCCGCGCTGCTCATCCCTTGATCGCACCGGGGGCGGGCAGGGCAGCCTTTGCCCGCTCCCAAACCTCGGGCAGACCGGTCAACAGGTCGGCGACTTGCTGACGGTCTGCGGATTTTGCGGCCATCTCGATCGCAATCAGCGCATCACGGAACCCCATCGCACCAAAGGTCGCCGCGCTTCCCGCCAGCCTGTGACACTCCTGCGCGACCTGGTCCAGATCGGCTTCACCGCCGTCCAACTGGGCAAGCTGCGCGACGACGGCATCCCCTTCGGACAAGTATTTGGCAAGCAACCGGTCAAAGACGTCGGCGCCGAGGCTGGTGCGCAGATCTCCGATATGATCCGTTTCGTCCTCGGACCGGGTCGAAGCTCCGGGGCTGGTGACAACCGACAAGGCCTTGCGCAAGGCATCCAGGGCAATCGGCTTGCCGACAAAGGCTGTCATACCGGCGGCGCGGAACGCGTCGACCGCATCAGGCAGCACGTTGGCCGAAACGGCAATGATCGGTATCTCCGCCGAAGGCCCGCCCCCGCTGCGGATGTGGCGCGTGGCCGTCGGGCCGTCCATGACCGGCATGCTGATATCCATCAGGATCACGTCGAACCGATGCGCTGCCGCTGCGTCCACACCCAGTTGGCCGTTCTCGGCAACCGTCACCCGGTGACCGTCCAGTTTCAGCATGTTGCAGATCACCTCGCGGTTGATCTCGTTGTCTTCGACCACCAGCACGTCCAACGGCGGGGCGTGCTGAACCTCTGGCTGGTCGCTGTCAACGTTGGCGTCCAATTCCGCGTCCTGCAACGGCAGACGAACCCAGAACACGCTGCCTTCGCCGGGCGTGCTTTCAACGCCGATCTCTCCGCCCATGGCCCGAGCAAACCGACGTGCGATGCCCAGGCCCAGACCGGTGCCCCCGGTGGCCCGACCGATGCTTGGATCGCTGGTGTGAAAATCATCAAAGATGACGCCGACCTCATCCGCGCCGATGCCGATACCCGTGTCGATGATGCGGAATTCAAAGATGTTGACGCCGGCCGTGGGGCCAGGCTCGGTTACTTCGACCTCGATCGAGATCCGACCGTTTTCGGTGAATTTGATGGCATTGCCGACAAGGTTCAGAAGAATCTGCCGCAACCTTTGGGCATCGGCGGCAACGCAGGGGCGCGCCTCGCCCACCCACTGCCAGGAGATGGAGTTCTCCCGCGAGGCGGCGTTGCCGCTTTGACCGTCCACAATCTCTTGCAGGATGTCGTTCAGGTTCGAGGGCTGCAACGCCACCGACAGTTTCCCGGCCTCGAACCGGGCGATGTCCAGAACGGTGTCGACGTGGCTCAGGAGGATCTGGCCCGAGATTTCCATGTTCTCGACAAACCGCGCCTGTTCCCGGGTGGTGCGGGTGTTTTTCAGCAGCGTGAGGTTGCCCAGCAACCCGTTCAGCGGCGTGCGGATTTCGTGGCTCATCACGGTCAGGAAATCGGCCTTGGCCTTCTCGCCGGCCAAGGCGCGGTCACGAGTGCTGATCAATTCCTGCTGGGCGGCAACCCGCTGCGAGATGTCACGGACAAAGCCGATGACGATTTCCTGATCGCCTGCCCGGGCCGATTGCAGCGCCAGTTCGACCGGAAACTGCTCGCCATCCGCGCGCATCGCCTCCAACTGGACACGGCCTTTGCCGACGACATGACGTTCTCCGCCAGACTGCATGCGCACCATGCCGGCGCTATGTGCCTCACGCAGATGCGGCGGCACGATCAGGTCACCGATCGCGCGACCTCGGGCCTGATCCGCCGTATAGCCGAATATTGCCTCGGCAGCTGGGTTGAACTCGATCACGTCGCCCTTGGCATCGACCACGATCACTCCGTCCAACGAGGTTGAGAGGATCGTGTTCATCCGTTCATTCGCCTGCCGCAGCGCTCGGCCGCGGCGCGTGGCGCGCCGGTTGACCACCAGAAGATAGGCGCTGACAGCACCCAGAGTCAGAAGCAAGGCCCCCGACAGAATCGCCAATCGCAGCAAGTTTGCCGCCGTCTGGATGCGCTGCTGGTCCGACTCGGTGGCAAAATACGAGATGCCGGAAACGGCCAACGTGCGGACATGCGGACCGATCTCGAGGGCGGCGCGTTTCAGATCGTCCAGTTTTTCGGACAGCTCCGCATCCGGCGCGTCGATCAAGGGGATCGCGGCGTTCAGGTGCCGGGTCACCCGCTCCAACGGCAGGCGGAACCGGTCATCCTGGCGCAAAGGCTGGAACACGCGGGATTGGGCCAGCGTATCGACACGGCTGTAAAACAGATCGAACCGCCGGCGCACCAGATCCAACGTGCCATTCTCCGCGTCCTGCGCCGCCGACGCGGTTTCCAGAGCGTTCAGGTAGGACAGATAGTCGACCTCAACCTGCGACAGCGTCCATTGGACATTGTCCGAAGGCGCCGCTCGCCGGTCGTTGAAATCGGTAAACACCTGCGCCGACAGCCACGCCACCGTGACCAGACCCAACAAAACGCCGAAGCCGATGAGCCCGAAGACCCATCGGCGGCGCAAAACCTGCGTATCGGTATCGCTCAATCCGAGCCTCATCGATTGTTCACTGCGCTTTACTCATTACTGCACTCATTCCGGTTGCAAGCTATTTAACGACCTCGAGACGATCGAGTTGCCAGATGCTGCGCGAATAGGTCACCTCGGTCTGGTATTTCGGGTCGCTGTCATAGGGGTAGACGATCCACAGCGGGCCCTTCTGCCGGCGTGACATCTCGGCACCGTTCATTTCATAGGCCACGATCGGGGCACTTTCGGTGATCGAATCCATCGGGATTTCAACCGCATAGTCGTTGATCGCTGTGGCGCGAATCATGCTGCCATCTGCACCGACTGCCTCCAGCACCACCGACAAGGGCACGCCGACAAAGGTGTTTTCACCTTCGGTCCAGATCGTCGAGGTCGCAAATGTCCGTGCGGGCAAGGCTTTCAACATGTCCATGTCGAACCGCGCACCATCCTCGGCTCCGGACTGGGTCAGGTTGCCGGTGATCGTCAGAACCACCTCTCCGGCGGGTTCGGCCAGATCCTGAGCCTGTGCCTGGCCCAAGGTCAGAACCATTGCCAGGGCTGCAAATAAAATCCGCATGTCATTCTCCTTGTGTCCAATTGCACAAGATCAGAAAGCGTGACCGGGCAACAGACGGGCATCGGGATAAGCACCTATCCGAACGGATAGGTGCCCGCCGTTACGCGGCCGGGCGCAGGTGGCCCATGCGCTGTGCCATGATCCGTTCAAACCCTTCGCGCAGCTCTGACCGCTGCAGGGCAAAAACCGCGGTGGCCTCAAGATATCCGGCAACCGAGCCGCAGTCGAAACGTTCACCCGCGAAGGCGTAGCCCAAGCAGCCAGCGGTTTCGATATCCGCAGCGATGGCGTCGGTCAGCTGGATTTCATTTCCGGCACCCGGTGCCTGGCCGGCCAGACGATCAAAGATCGACGGCTGCAGGATATACCGCCCGACGATGCCGTAGTTCGATGGCGCCTGCGCGGGGCTGGGCTTTTCGACCAGGCCGCGCAGCTTTTGCACACGGCCGGCCTGCAGGGCGATATCGACCACCCCGTAGGACCCGATCCTGTCGGACGGCACGGATTGGGTCGCAACCATGTGGCCGCTTTGGTCACAATAGCTTTGGACCATCTGTGACAGAGCCGGGCGTCGGGCGCTGATGACGTCATCGGGCAGGATCACCGCAAACGGCTCATTGCCCACGCACTCGCGCGCCAGCGACACGGCATGGCCCAATCCACGGGGCGCATCCTGCCGGACAAAGCAGTATTTGCCATCCTCCAGATCGGCGCAGCGCAGGTTGTTCAAGAGCTCGGTCTTGCCACCATCCTTCAACTTGCGTTCAAGCGCCGTATTCCGCCCGAAATAGGCCTCGAGCGCGGTTTTCTCGGGTGACGTAATGAAGATGAATTCTTCGATACCGGCCGCGCGCGCTTCGTCGACGGCATATTGGATCAGAGGGCGGTCGATCAGGGGCAGCATTTCCTTGGCCACGGTCTTGGTTGCGGGCAGAAACCTTGTGCCCAGTCCGGCGACGGGAAAGACGGCTTTGCGAATCTTGGTCATAACAATTCTCCTTGGGTTTTCTCAGTAGGCGCCGCGGCCGGACACGACGGCCCGCACGGTCATGGCAATCAGCATCAGATCCAGAAGGGCCGAACGGGACCGCACGTAGGCCGTGTCCAGATCGATCATTCGGTCAAAGTCGATGGCGGCCCGGCCCGACACCTGCCACAGGCCGGTGATCCCGGGGCGGACGGCCAGGCGTTCAAGCGCGCGGGGCGGGTATTTGGCGACCTCCTCGGGCAGGGCAGGGCGCGGTCCGACGATCGACATATCGCCCTTCATTACGTTGAGGATCTGCGGCAGCTCATCCAGCGAAAAGCGGCGCAGAACCTTGCCCACCCGCGTGACACGCGGATCGTGGCGTGCCTTGAAGCACACGCCTGCGCGGTCGGACTGCGCCAGCAGGCTGGCCCTTTGCGCTTCGGCGCCGGTGGTCATCGAGCGGAACTTGTAGACGGTGAAGGGAACCCCGTTCCTGCCCACCCGCGTCTGCCGGAACAGGGCCGGACCGCGGCTGTCCAGCCGGACAAGGGCGGCAATGGCCAGCATTGGCAGGGCCAGAACCGTCATGGCCGCCAGCGCGACGGTCAGGTCAAGAATACGGCTGGGCGTCAGCCCGCCGAGAGCCTGGGCGACGCACCGTGCCAGAAACTCGAAATTTCCGATCAAATAGCGGCGGGCCATGCGGCGCGGCTCCATCGCCAACCGCCACGCCCATTCCATCCGGACCCGCCGCACGATCCCGGGTGCCCGCCGGACGTTGCCCGCCAGAAAGTCGAACAACGCGCCGACACCCAGAACCAGATTCGGGTTCAGCCGGGCACGGTGCCGCGTAATCCACAGTTCTTGCAGCGGAACGCCGATGGCCACCAGCAGGATATCTGCGCCGGATTGGTTGATCTCGTCCAGGGCTTCGTCCGTCCGTTCGATGCCACCAAACCCGTCGCGTGAACCGGCAATCCTCAGGCCGGGTGCCATGTCTTGCAGGCGCGCTGCTGCGGCCTGTGCGGTGCCGGGCGTTCCGCCCAGCAGATAGACCGACTGGCCCAGTTTGGCCGCGCGCCGGACCAGGCGCGGGACAAAGTCGGTTCCGTTCAGGTTCTCGGCCAGGTGTTCGCCCTGCATCGCGGCGGCAAGCTCGACCCCGATTCCGTCGGGCAGGACGAAGTCGGCTTGCGGCAGGGCTGCTCGATATTGGTCATTCTTTGCCCGGACATTTGCGCAATGTGCGTTCAGGAAAAAGACGGTCCGGCGGTGACCATCCAAAAGCGTGGTGATGACCGGCCCGGATTCTGCATTCACCACCGGCTGCCCGAGGATTTCGGTGATCGGCAGCGCAGTGCCGGGCGTGGTGTGTGCGCCGTCGAATAGGGCGTGTGCGGCTTGAAAGTGCATGGAACTCTCCGAACATGAACTGAACTCTTGCCCTGAACCTGCCCGCTGTGCCGGCACCGCAACAGACGAGCATCAGGAGAGCGCGCGGAGAAATCGGCTGACTGACACGGCCCGGATGCGGCACCGCAAGGAAATCCGGCCAGTTGCTCCTATCCGATCGGGTATCTGCCTGTCCGTTCGGTAGGCTTCACCGCCGATCATCAATGCTTTATTAACCTTCTCAGGTCTGGGTGGAGGCACATGGAGTTCATTGATGAAAGTTCTTATCGCCGACGATCACGATCTGGTTCTGGACACGCTCGTCGCCTTCATCGAGGCCACGGGCGGGATCGAACCCACCACCGCGCCGGATTTTGCAACCGCAAAGGCCAAGATCGAATCCGACGGTCCGTTTGATCTGGTTCTGCTGGACCTCAATATGCCGGGCATGAACGGGCTGAGCGGGTTGGAAACCTGCATTGGCATGGATCGCGCGCGGCATGTGGCGCTGTTCACCGGCGATGCCTCGCGCGATCTGGCTGAACGTGCGCTCGAGCTGGGGGCAGCAGGGTTCGTCCCCAAGACTTTGCCGGCCAAGTCTCTGGTAAACGCCATCCGTTTCATGGCCATGGGCGAGCAATATCTGCCCGTCGGTTTCATGAGCGCCGAGCAGCCGAACGACACCCACCCGATGGCCAAAAAACTGACCGAGCGCGAGCGCCAGGTCCTCAAGGGTCTGACCGAGGGCAAGTCGAACAAGGAGATCGCCCGCGATCTGGACCTATCCGAGCCGACGATCAAGCTGCATGTGAAGACGCTGTACCGCAAAGTGGGTGTCAGCAACCGCACCCAAGCCGCGATGGCCGCACGCGAGTCGGGCCTGTTCTGACCCGCGCCCATCCTTTCGGATAGGGGGCCTGTCCCAACCCGCCCCGGCCTAACCCCTTGCGCAGCGGACAGCCCAAGCCGCCCCGGTATATCACTCCTGTAAGAGAGGATGTAATATGCCGAACCAGGTTTCCGACAACCAACAAACGCTTGCGCCAAACCGCCCCTGGGACTGCGCGCGCATCAGCCGCACGGACATCCGGTCGCTGGGCTGGCGTCGCGTTCTCAAGGGTGGGCGGTTGACCGATGCGGGACGGCTGCCGCGATATGTTGCGTTGTTTCTTTTGGGGTCCAGCTGCATCTGGGCTCCGATCAGCGGGTATCTGGCAACCGCGCCGGTCAAATACGCATCCCACGCCTCGTTGATCCTGCCGGGGTCGGGTGCGTCTGCCTCGGTCAATCTGGCCAATATCGGGCAGGCCTCGTCTTACGCCAATTCGGCCTTTGCCAACGGGTCGATCAGCCCCACCGAAACCTACAAGCGGCTGTTGTCGGCCGATCGCATTCTGGATGCGGCCGCACGCGCCGTTGGGGCCGAGCGCGATGGGTTCGGCGAGCCGCGCATCCGCCTGGTGGACCAGACCAGCCTGATCCATATCGAAATGGAGGCCGCCAGCCCGGGGGACGCGCAACGCCACGGCGATGCCCTTGTCGCCGCGTTCTTTGCCGAGATCGACGCCCTGCGCGCGGACGAGATCGCCACGCGCGAAGCCAGCAACAGCGGCGCAATCGACGAGTATCAGCGCTCGGTTCGTGAAACCCGCGCTGCGATCGAGCAGTTGCAGCGGCAGAGTGGGCTGCTCTCGGCCGCCCAATACCGTGAGCAGGTGGCGGCTAATGATCGCGCGCGCCAAACGCTGCGGGCCGAGGAAAGCACGCTGGCCCGCCAGGCCGAGCGCGTCGCAGCGCTTGAGGTCGCGCTGGATCTGCCGCCGGATGCCGCCGCGGTGACGCTAAAGTTGTACGCCGACGCGCAATACATGTCGCTGCTCAAGGATGTCTCGGCCGGCGCGGCCAAGCTGGCGCAGGCCGATGCCAATTACGGGCCGCGCCATCCGGTCTACCGCACAGCGCGGGATGAATATGAAGGCGCACGCAAGGTTGCCGTCCAACGCGCGGCCGAGGTGACCGGCCTGTCGGTCGATCAGCTCTCGGGTCTGGACCGCGCCCCCGAGGGAGAGCGCGCGCAGTTGCTCAGCGAGCTTGTCCGCGAAAACGCCCTGCGCGCGGGGCAGGAGAAGCATGTAAAAACCCTTGCCGCACAGGTCGCGGCCGAAACTGCGCGCCTGTCCGCGCTGGCACCGGTGGCGGCAGAACTCGAAGACCGTCAAAGGGATTTTGCCGTGGCCGAAGCCGTCTTTGCTTCGGCCATCGCCCGGTCGGAATCGAAAAAGACCGATGTCTATGCCTCGTACCCGCTGATCCAGGTGCTGGAAAATCCGTCGCTGCCGGACCGGCCGTCTTCACCCAACAAGAAGCTGTCGATCGCGGCCGGGATTGCCGCCACATTGATGCTCTTGATCGGGCTGACGCTGGCATGGGTCCGCAACCCGCTGATCTCGCGGCTGCTGAAAGACACAGGCGAGAACAAGGCATGACCCAGGCCGAGCCGCAGAACCCGGCCGAGCGGCTTGTCTGGCGCGCGCTGGTCTGGACATGGCCGTTCTATGCCATCGGCGCGCTCTATGTCGTCGGGCCGGTACTGGGATGGTCCCTGGCGGGGTTGGCGGCGCTGGCCTTGTATCTGGGGCCGACGATCCGTCCGGACCTGCGGGCCACCGGGCCGGTTCCGGCGCTGGTTTGGCTATGGATGGCCGGCATGCTGTTGATGCTGTTTGCACTGTGGGCCGGCCATCTGGATTGGGGGCTGGGGCTGGGTAAAACCATCAAGTCTTCGATCGGCTGGGCCAAGGGCTGGGCGCTTATTCCATTGTTCATTCTGGCCGGGGCCGTGCTGCCGATCCGGCGCGAGGTTCTGGTGCGGGGCCAGTGCAGACTGGGGCTGTGGACCCTGTGCCTTGCGCCCCCGCTGTTGGCGGCACCTTATCTGGGCCTGCCCAGCCAGATCTTCACCTCACCGCTCAAGGCGGTAGGTGGGCCGGGGCCCGAGTATTTCTCAGTCTATCTCTACACGATCGACCCGGCCAGTTGGACGCCCCGGTGGCAGTTCTTCGCGCCCTGGTCGCCATTTGCCGCCCTGCTGGGGGTATGCATGGTCCTGTTCGCGCTCGAAGAGCGGCACCGGGGATGGATGGCCGTCGGTCTGAGTGCAGGCATTGTGATGATCCTGGCGTCGAAATCCCGCATGGGGCTGGTCGGGTTGGTGGCCTGCACGCTGGGGCCGCGCCTTTTGCCGTTGGTGGCGCGCAGCATCGGATGGTTTCTGGTGTCGGCCGTGGCAACGGCGTCCGCGGCGTGGGGAGCCGCCGCGATCGACCTGGGCAACCAGGCGCTGCAGAATTTCAAATCGGCCCGCGCCGACAGCACCCGTGTGCGCGAAACCCTGCAACGCATTGCCTATGAACGCTGGCAGTCCGACGCGATGCTTTTTGGTCACGGAACGGTTCAGCCCGGTGCACATTTGGTCGAATACATGCCCATCGGAAGTCACCACACCTGGTACGGTCTTCTATTCGTCAAGGGCATCACCGGCTTCGTGGCGTTTCTTGTGCCCTTCGCCGTGCATTTCGGCGTGGTGATCACCGACGCGGTCCGCTCGGCGCGCGGCCGACTGCCGCTGGGCCTGCTGATGACCCTGCTGCTGCTGACCTTCGGCGAAAACATCGAGATCGAGGCCTATCTGCTCTGGCCCGCGCTGCTGATGCTGGGATGTCACCTGCGCGAAATGGCAGAGGCCAGGGCTCAGCCGAGCGCGTAACCGGCCCCGCGCACGGTACGGATCGGGTCATCCCCCCCACGCACCGTCAGAGCCTTGCGCAAACGCCCGATATGCACATCGACGGTCCGGGTGTCCACGTAGATGTCGCGCCCCCAGACCCGGTCGAGCAATTGCTCGCGGCTCCAGACCCGGCCCGGCTTTTCCATGAAGGTCGACAGCAGCCGGAACTCGGTCGGACCCAGCTTGATGTCCTCGCCCGCGCGGGTCACGCGGTGCGTTTCGGCATCCAGGACGATGTCATCGTATTCCAACCGCTCGCCCACGGCTGCGGGGCGGGTCCGGCGGAACTGGGATTTGACTCGGGCCATCAGCTCGATCACCGAATAGGGCTTGGTGACATAGTCGTCGGCACCTGTCTCCAGCCCGCGCACCTTGTCGACCTCTTCGGATTTTGCCGAGAGCATGATCACCGGAATGGCACGGGTCGCCGCGGTCATCTTCAGCTGGCGGCAAATCTCGATCCCGGAAACGCCGGGCAGCATCCAGTCCAGCAGGATCAGATCGGGCGGCACTTCCTTGATCTGCAACAGCGCCTCGTCACCGGTTTCGGCCTGGCGCACGTCAAAGCCTTCGGCCTCGAGGTTGTAGCAGATGATCTCGCGCTGTGCGGGTTCATCTTCGACGACAAGGATCGATGGCGTTGGCATCACAGGACCTCGGTGGTTTCCGTCGGTGTCTTGTCTAGGCGCGGGCGGTCATCATCAGGCAACTGCCCACTGACAAGATAGATGGTCTGCTCGGCGATCCCGGTGGCATGATCACCGATCCGCTCGAGGTTCTTGGCCACGAAATGCAGATGCATGCCCGGGGTGATATTGCCCGGGTTCTCCATCATATGGGTCAGCAGAGCGCGAAAGACGTTATTGTACATCGCATCCACATCGGCGTCACGTTCACGGATGGCCTGGGCCCTGTCCGCGTCCCGCTGGATGAAGCAATCCAGGGCATCCGCAATCATGCTCTGCACCAGCTGGGCTTGACGCGCGATGGCCGATTTGACTTCGTCCAAACTCGCAGAGTCCGCCAGGGTCACGGCCCGCTTGGCGATGTTTTTGGCATGGTCCCCACTGCGCTCGAGCTGGTTGGCGATGGTGAAGGTCGCCAGGACCACGCGCAGGTCGATGGCCGTAGGCGCGCGCCGTGCGATGATGTTGGCGCTGTCATTCTTGACCATCTCTTCCAACTCGTCGATGGCGCGATCGGCCTTGACGGTGCGCGCGGCGAGTTCGACATCCTTGTCGCACAGTGCCCGGATCGCGTCCGACAGGCAGCTCTCGACCAAACCACCCATGCGCATCAGATGCGCCTGAACGGACTCGAGTTCCTGATCAAAAGATCGGACGATGTGCTTGTCCTTCATGGCGTCCTGGGTCATCCGATTCTCCCGGTGATGTAGGATTCCGTGCGCGGGTCTTCGGGATTGGTGAAGATGTGCCCCGTGTCCCCGTATTCCACCAGACTGCCGAGGTGGAAGAACGCGGTTTTCTGGCTGACTCGAGCCGCCTGCTGCATCGAGTGCGTGACGATCACCACAGAGAAATTCAGCTTCAACTCGTCAATCAGTTCCTCGACCTGGGCGGTCGCGATCGGATCCAAAGCCGAGCACGGCTCGTCCATCAACAGGACCTCGGGTTCAGTGGCAACCGCGCGCGCGATGCAAAGGCGCTGCTGCTGACCACCGGACAAACCGGTGCCGGGCTCGTGCAGGCGATCCTTCACCTCATCCCAGATGGCCCCGCGGCGCAGGGATTTCTCAACGATCTCATCCAGATCAGCTTTGGTTCTGGCCAGTCCGTGGATCCGGGGACCATAGGCTACGTTGTCGTAGATCGACTTGGGGAACGGGTTCGGCTTCTGGAACACCATACCCACCTTGGCACGCAGCTGCACCGGGTCGATCCGCTTGTCGTAGATGTCTTCGTTGTCGATCCGGATGTCACCTTCGACCCGGCAGACGTCAATCGTGTCGTTCATCCGGTTCAGGCAGCGCAGGAACGTGGACTTGCCGCATCCGGACGGGCCGATGAAAGCGGTTACCGTCTTGTCGAGAATGTCGACCGATACGTCCTTGATTGCCTGGTTGTCGCCGTAAAAGACCTGGACGCCCTTCGCCTGAATCTTGATGGCGTCGACGGCGGTACTCGGCTCGATCTTGCTCATGTCGTTCATCATGATGACCCCTTTGCGCTTACCAGCTGCGCTCGAACTTGTTGCGAAGATAGATCGCGATTGCATTCATCGTGACTAGGAAACCCAGCAGCACCAGGATCGCGGCCGAGGTCCGGCTGACGAAGCCGCGCTCGGGGCTGTCTGCCCAGATGAAGATCTGGGTGGGCAGGGCGGTGGCACTGTCGAAGGGGCCGGCCGGAGCCGAGGTGATGAACGCGTTCATCCCGATCAGCAGCAGCGGGGCAGTTTCCCCCAAGGCCTGCGCCAGTCCGATGATCGTACCGGTCAGGATGCCAGGCATCGCCAGCGGCAGCACATGACCAAACACCACCTGATGCTTGGACGCGCCGATACCCAGGGCCGCCTCGCGGATCGACGGGGGCACCGCCTTCAGCGCTGCGCGGGTGGCGATGATGATCGTCGGCATGGTCATCAACGCCAGCGTCATGCCACCCACGAAGGGGGCCGAGCGCGGCAGCCCGAACCAACCGATGAACACCGCCAACGCCAACAGGCCGAAAACGACCGACGGCACCGCAGCGAGGTTGTTGATGTTGACCTCGATGAAGTCGCTGACCTTGTTCTTGGGCGCGAATTCTTCAAGGTAGATCGCTGCGCCGATGCCCAGCGGGAAGGAAATCACGAAACACACGAACAGCGCCCAGAACGACCCGATCAGCGCGCCCTTCAGGCCCGCCAGTTCCGGAAATCGGCTGTCGGCATTGGTGACAAGGCCAGTGTTCAGCGGCTTGCTGATCACGCCTTCGGCCTTGAGCTGATCGAACCACGCGATCTCGGCATCGTTCAAGCGGCGGTTCTGTTCGGGCGTGTCGCGGTCGATGGTGCCCTTGTTCAGCTGGTCATACGGGTCAGATACCGGCACGGTCATTGTGATGGTCTGCCCGATCAGCGCAGGGTCGGCCACCACCCGGTCGCGCAGATCAAACTGCGCTCCGTTTGAGAGGATGCCCGACAGGGCCTTGCGGGTAGCCCGATCGCTGGTGTCCACCTCGGGCAGCAACTCGGACAGTGAGGCTTGCAGCACGTCCTTGAAACCTCCCCGCGGCAGCTTTTCGGGCTTGATCTCCTCGGGGTCGACATAGACCTCAAGCGTGATCTTGGTCTGGGTGAACGCCTGGTATCCGGATGACACCAGCGAGGCCACCAAGATGAACAGCATCAGAAATGCAAACCCGATGGCGCCCAGGCCAAGGCCCTGTAGTATCTTCTGTTTACGGTTGCGGCGGGCCAAGCTGGCGCGCACGGCGTCGGCGGTGTCTCCGCCTTTGGGCGAATTGTTTTGTCCTGCGGTCAGGTCAGCCATGATTCTTGGCCTCAGTCATAGGCTTCGCGGTACTTGCGCACGATGCGCAACGCGAAGACGTTGATGATCAGGGTGACGACGAACAGCATCATGCCCAAGGCAAAGGCTGCCAGCGTCTTGGGGTTGTCGAACGAGGTGTCGCCGATCAGAAGCGTGACGATCTGCACGGTCACCGTGGTCACGCTGTCCAGCGGGTTGATGGTCAGCGAGGCGATCAGACCGGCCGCCATCACCACGATCATGGTTTCCCCGATCGCGCGGCTGACGGCCAACAGGATGCCACCGACGATGCCGGGAATGGCAGCGGGGAACAGCACGTTCAGAACCGTCTCGGCCCGGGTTGCCCCCAAGGCCAGCGCTCCGTCGCGCAGCGATTTCGGCACGGCTGACAGGGCGTCGTCGGTAAAGGACGAGATGAACGGGATCAGCATGATGCCCATTACGCTGCCTGCGGCCAGCGCCGTGTTGGGCGACACCGGAATGCCCAGCGATGCGCCGAAACTGCGCATGGCCGGGGCCACGACCAGGATCGCGAAGAAGCCATAGACCACGGTCGGCACGCCGGCGAGGATCTCCAGCACTGGCTTGGCCACCGCCCGCAAGCGGTCGGGCGCGAATTCATTCAGGTAGATGGCCGACAACAGGCCCACCGGAACCGCCAGGAACAACGCGACCACAGTAATGACGATGGTGCCGAGGATGACCGGAAGCCAGCCAAAGGCACCTTCGGCCGCAATCTGGTCCTCGCGCAGAGGAATCTGCGGTTCCCAGTTCAGGCCGAAGAAGAACTCGGTGATCGGCACCATCTCGAAAAAGCGGATGGATTCGAACAGCAGCGCGGCAATGATGCCGACGGTCGTAAAGATGGCGACGGTCGAACAGAAGATCATCAGGCCGGAAACGATGCGTTCCACACTGTGGCGGGCGCGGAATTCGACACCGACACGCGACCGGGCAAATGCCACGATGGCCAGTGACAGAATGACAACGATAGACAGCAGCACCCATCCCGACATCTGATGCAGCTCAAGATACCGCTGGGCCGCGTCCATCTTCCACTGTTCAGGCTCGCCAAAGATCTGCCCGCGCGAGATCGACTTGATCTCGGCCAACACCAGTTGACGCCCTCCAGTGTCCAATCCGTCAAGGCTGCCGGCAGGCAGGCCCGACATGACCACATGGTCGATCATCGGGCCCTGCAAGATCAGCCACAGTACGATCAGCACAAAGACCGGAACCAGCGTGGACAGAAAAGAAAACAGCCCGTGATAGCCGGGCAGGGAATGCAGGGACGTCCCATCTGCGCGCAGACCGGCCGCGGCCCGTCTGTTCAGCAAATATCCAAGGATACTGACGCCCAACAGCGCCGCAAACACGAAAGTAGTCATCTGCCCCCCAGGCACAAAAATGGGCTGCCCGGTTTCGCGGCCGGACAGCCCTGTGAATTGCAAATCTTACGACTTGGGTTCCATGTTCTGGCCGTCCAGGATTGCGTCCTGCAGTTCTTCACGGCGCTCGTCGGACAGGCCAACCAGACCACGTTCGGCCAGGTAGCCGTCGGATGCCAAAGCATCATCCGACATGTATTCCTCGAGGAACTCGTCCAGGTTCGGGATCACACCGCGATGCGCGTTCTTCACATAGAAGTACAGCGGGCGAGACACCGGATAGGATTTGTCGGCGATGGTGTCGGCATTCGGCTCGACGCCTTCGATCGTGACCGGCTTCAGTTTGTCCAGGTTCTCGTACAGGAACGAGTAGCCGAAGATGCCCACGGCGTTCGGGTCCGCCTCAAGGCGCTGAACGATCAGGTTGTCATTCTCGCCCGCTTCGACGAAGGGCCCGTCGGTACGCATGCGCGAGCAGTTTTCCTTGACCCATTTCTTGTCGAAGTCACCGCTCTTGACGAAGTCCAGCTCTTTGCAGCCTTCATGCATGGCCAGCTCGACGAACGCGTCGCGGGTGCCCGAGGTCGGCGGCGGGCCATAGGCCAGGATTTCCACGGCCGGCAGGTCGGGGTTGATTTCGTTCCAGGTCTTGTACGGGTTGTCCTTCCACTCGCCATCAACCGGCACCTGGGCGCCGAGGGCCATGTAGATGTCGGCCAGCGACAGGTCCCAATCCTGCTCGTTGCTGCGCGAGATGGCGATCGACAGGCCGTCGAAACCGATCAGGGCTTCCGAGATGTCTGTGACGCCGTTCTTTTGGCACAGCTCGTATTCCGAGGCCTTCATGGCACGCGATGCGCCGGTGATGTCGGCGGTGTTTTCACCGATGCCTTCGCAGAAGATTTTCATGCCGCCGCCGGTACCGGTCGATTCGACGATGGGCGAAGCTGCGCCCGTGTTGTTGGCGAACTGCTCGGCCACGGCTTGGGTGTACGGGAATACGGTCGACGATCCGACAATACGGATGGCGTCGCGCGCCGAGGCAGCGGACGCGGCGATCGCGGTGATTGCCAGAACCGAAGCGGTCAGTTTGATGGTGGTCATGGTCACTCCTGAGAATCAGCTTTGGCCGCCCCCTGCGGCCTTGATGAGTGCAGTAGTCCGGGCGTGCGAAGCTTATGTAACGCTTCCGTAACAGTTTTATGACAACCCACCCGAGGCGGCTCAGAAATTCGTCTTATCCAGATGCGTGGCTTTCGGCAGCCGTTTGTGCACGACCTCAAAACACCAGTTGCGACAAGGTTTTGCGCCCAACGAACAAGTGAATGGACTCGGGGTCTGTTTCAGGGAATCTTTTAGTCCGATCTTTTTACTTGCTGCCACGGCAAGGCGACTGGAGGTGCAGACATGCTGACCAGAAGACATTTTGTTGCGACTTCGCTTGCTGTTTTCTCGCAACCGATTCTCGGCGCAACATCGGCCGAAGCGTCGACCGCATCTCAATGGGCGGCTTGGGACAGGCAGGTGACGCCGGCCAACTATGACCCGGCCACCTCGAACCCTTGGGGGCTGAATCCCCGGTTTCTGCCACAACGGGTCGAGACCAACCGGTCGCTGGTGCCCGGTGACATTCACGTGGATGCGGTCGCGCGCTACCTGTATTTCATCGAAGAGGGCGGAACCGCGATGCGATATGGCGTGGCGATCGCCCGTGGCAATCTCTACGAACCCGGGACCTACACGATCCGGCGCAAAGCCAAATGGCCGCGTTGGACCCCGACCGCAGACATGATCAAACGTGATCCGCAGGATTATGCGCAGTTTGCCGACGGAATGCCCGGCGGGCCCAACAACCCCTTGGGTGCACGCGCTTTCTACCTGTTTCAGGGCAATCGCGACACATATCTGCGCATCCACGGAACACCTTATTCCCGGTCTATCGGCGGGCGGGCAAGCTCAGGGTGTGTGCGTATGGTCATGGCCCATATCATTGGCCTGTATGACCGGGTGCAGCCGGGTGCGACGGCTCATCTTTACCCACCCGAAAGATTTGCGACTGCCAGCAGCTGATCCGTCACGCCCGGGCGCAGATCGGGCGGCCGTCGGCGGTTCTCAGCGGTAGGTATGTCGTTTCTACCGGACCCACGTAACGGTACCAGTAACAACCGTCTTCGGGCATGATCCGAACGGCGGTCAAGTCCTGCCCTGGCGCGGCGATCTCGACCACGCCTTCGGGCACTTTGGCAAGATCACCGGGGGCTTTGGCGCCGGACATGGACGTGGTCTCGGTACAGGCGGCAATCAGGGACAGCGCGCATATCCCAATCAATGCTTTCCTCGTTGTCATGCCGCACCTTTCCAATTCCCAAGTGATTCTCTTTGCGTGATACCCTCGCATCCAAGCGATCCCGCTTCAATTCACCAAGGATCCGTCGCCATCCATCGTTGCCCTGTTGCCGACGGAGCACAGCCGCAAACTGCGCTTGCCCTGACGCGATGGTTTGGTTCGGGTGCAGGGATATTCCGCAGAGGGCCTTGACCTTCCACTTGCTGGAACCCTTATGTACAGGGTCGACCGAATAATCATGGTGACGACATGGCCAAAATTTCACATGCCAAATTCCAGGTTCAGGGGATGAGTTGCGCGTCTTGCGTGGCCCGGGTTGAGCGTGCGCTCAGCGCGGTTCCGGGCGTCGACTCGGCTGCCGTAAACCTGGCGAATGAGAGCGTCCAGGTGGATTTCCACGCTCCGGCTGATGTCAAAGCCATCGCACAGGCGATGGAGGCGGCGGGCTATCCCGCCGTGACCGAGACCGTCACGCTCAACATCCAGGGCATGAGCTGTGCTTCATGCGTCGGCCGGGTCGAGAAGGCTTTGCTCGCCGGGCAGGGGGTGCTGGCGGCGTCGGTCAACCTCGCCTCGGAAAGCGCGACCGTCCAGTTTGCAGCGGGCGCCACGACACCCGAAGCGATTGCTGCATTGCCCAACGCGGCCGGGTACCCGGCGACGCCGCGCAACTCGGCTCAGACAGCGGCGCAGGATCGCAAAGCTGACGAAATCCGCAAACTGGCACTGCGAACGGGGTTTGCGGCAATCCTGGCCTTGCCGGTTTTCATTCTTGAAATGGGCGCGCATGTCATTCCCGGCATGCATCACCTGATTGCAAGCACCATCGGCCTGCAAGCCAGCCACTACATTCAGTTCGTCTTGACGACACTGGTCCTGTTCGGGCCCGGTCTTCAATTCTACACCAAGGGCTTTCCAGCACTTGCCAAGGGCGCACCAGACATGAATTCGCTGGTCGCTTTAGGCACGTCGGCGGCCTATGGGTTCTCGCTGATATCGACCTTTGCGCCCGAAATCCTTCCGACCGGCACGGCCAATGTCTATTACGAGGCGGCCGCGGTCATCGTGGTTCTGATCCTGCTGGGCCGCTTCCTTGAGGCACGCGCCAAAGGCCGAACCGGCGAGGCGATCCGCAAGCTGGTCGGCCTGCAGGCCAAAACCGCGCGGGTCGAACGGGAGAACCGCATCGTCGAACTGCCCATCGATCAGATCGCAGTGGGCGATCTGGTTCATGTGCGTCCCGGCGAAAAGATCCCGGTCGATGGTTCAGTGCTGAGCGGCAGTTCGTATGTCGACGAAAGCATGATCACGGGTGAGCCCGTTCCGGTCGAGAAATCCTCAGACGCAACCGTCGTAGGTGGCACCGTGAACGGTACCGGAGCATTGACCGTCCGCGCCGAAAAGATCGGAGCGGATACGATGCTGGCGCAGATCATTCAGATGGTCGAACAGGCTCAGGGCGCGAAACTGCCCATTCAGGGCATGGTTGACCGCATCACCCTTTGGTTTGTCCCCGCGGTGATTGCGGTTGCGATCGTGACGGTCCTTGTTTGGTTGCTGTTCGGACCGGACTCGGCGCTCAGCATGGCTCTGGTTGCCGGGGTCGCGGTGCTGATCATTGCCTGCCCCTGCGCAATGGGTCTGGCAACGCCGACATCAATCATAGTGGGCACGGGGCGCGCTGCAGAAATGGGCGTTCTGTTCCGCAAGGGCGACGCGCTGCAGATGTTGCAGGAAACCACTGTTGTAGCGGTGGACAAGACCGGCACCCTGACCGAAGGCCGCCCGGAACTGACTGATCTTGTGGTCGCCCAAGGGCTGGATAAGGACACCGTCCTGCGTCTGGTCGCAGCCGTCGAAACCACCTCGGAACATCCAATCGCCACCGCCATCGTACGCGCGGCCGAGACACGCGGCCTGGATCTACCGAAACCCGAGGATTTCAAGTCGATCACCGGCTATGGGGTTCAAGCGGCTGTCGAAGGGCACAGCATCCTCATCGGCGCCGATCGTCTGATGGAGCGCGAAGGCATCGACATCAGTGCGCTGTCAGATCACGGCGCGTCGCTGGCCGCCAAAGGCAGAACACCGCTCTACGCCGCAATCGACGGAACCGCTGCCGCCGCAATCGCGGTGGCCGACCCGATCAAGCCCAGCACACCGGAGGCCATCGAAGCCTTGCACGCGCTAGGGCTCAAAGTGGCGATGATCACGGGCGACAACAGGGCGACGGCCCATGCCATCGCGGCACAGCTTGGGATCGACACCGTGGTCGCCGAAGTCCTGCCCGAGGGCAAAGTCGCTGCACTGGAAAACCTGCGCGTGAACGGCGGCAAGTTGGCCTTTGTCGGCGATGGGATCAACGATGCTCCGGCGCTGGCGGCCGCGGATGTCGGCATTGCCATCGGTACCGGGACCGACGTCGCGATCGAGGCCGCAGACGTGGTGCTGATGTCGGGCGATCTGATCGGCGTGGTCAACGCCTTCGACATCAGCCAGCGCACCATGCGCAATATCCGGCAGAACCTGTTCTGGGCCTTTGGCTACAACACGCTGCTGATTCCGGTGGCCGCAGGTATCCTCTATCCCTTTGGCGGACCCTTGCTATCCCCGGTTTTGGCGGCTGGCGCCATGGCGCTGTCCAGCGTGTTCGTCTTGTCAAACGCACTGCGGCTGCGTTGGGTCAAGGCGGCCCGGCCGCCGAGCGGATCCGACCGCAAACCGCAGACCATCGCACACGCACCCACACCCGCCGAATAGGAAAGGAGCCGCCATGAACATCGGGGACGTCGCCGAACGCTCGGGTTTGCCGGCCAAGACCATCCGGTATTATGAGGATATCGGTTTCATCAAACCCAGACGCTCGACCAATGGATACCGCCATTTCGACGAGAAAGAGCTGCACAAGCTGGCGTTCATCGGGCGCGCGCGGTCGCTGGGGTTCACCATCGAGGACTGTCGCTCGCTGCTGGCGCTGTACGAGGACAAGCACCGCGCCAGCGCGGACGTCAAGCGGATCGCCAAACAGAACCTCGAAGAGATCGACGCCAAGATCGAAGGATTGAAAGCCATGCGCGAAACACTGTCGCACCTGATCCACGAATGCGCCGGAGATGACCGCCCGGATTGTCCGATCCTCAAGGATCTGGGTCGCGACTGACAGGGTGGACCCGAGGCACCTTCGGGCGCTTTCCCTTGATCGTGACCACGGTTCTGTCCTAGGCCATGTAGCAGGTGCACAGGACGCGTTGTTACGAACGTATCGTCCGGGCCGGGCGAAAGACGGCAGAACCGTACTGATCTACGAGGACTTCGGGCCACCCATGCAAGCAGCCACATGACGATCACTGACTGGACCCAGCGGTTCCACGGAACCAGCCACCTGCCCGAGGCGGTCCGCGCCCGGTTGCGCGCGGCCGCGCGGATCGTGAAGTTCCCGAAAGGGGCTCAGGTGTTCGGGCCCGACAATGTGCCGGACAGCCTCATGTTTCTGTACGAAGGGCGGATCCGCGTTTCACAAAGCTCGGATACAGGGCGCGAAATCGTCTTGTATCGGGTCGAAGCCGGCGAAAGCTGTGTGCTGACCACGGCATGTATGCTGACCGAAGAGGCCTATAACGCCGAAGGCATTGCTGAAACAGATGTCACCGCGATCGTCCTGCCCAAGCCTGCCTTCGACCGCCTTGCCGCGGAAGAAGACGCGTTCCGCGATTTCGTGTTCCAAGCCTATTCCCGCCGATTGATCGACCTTCTGCGTGTGGTCGATGACGTCGCCTTCGGCCGGATCGATGTCCGGCTGGCGGAACGTCTGCTTGCATTGGCCGATCCCGCGAACGAGGTGCAGTCCACACATCAACAACTGGCCAGCGAACTGGGAACCGCGCGTGAAGTTGTCTCGCGGGTGCTGCACGACTTCCAGAAACGCGAGTTGGTTTCGCAATCCCGGGGCAAGATTACGCTCACCGACACAACGGCTTTGCAGGCTTTGGCCCACAGCACCTGATTTTTCGGGAATCTTTTCGGCTTTCGTGACATTGTCACTGAAGAGACGCTCCTGGCGTCATATATGCCATTCAGAAACCTGAATATGGAGGGCGATATGACCAACAACGTCGGAACGATCGACCGCACGCTGCGCGCAGCTCTTGGGTTGGTCCTGCTGTACCTGGCACTCTTCAGCGGGCTGGCCCTGTTCGGCGCACCCCTTTTCAAATATGGCGCTGTGATCATCGGCATCATCATGCTGTTGACCGCGACCATGAAATTCTGCCCGGTGTACACGCTTTTGGGCATCAAAACCTGCAGGACCAGATAATATGGAAACCGTATTCACGCCATTTGCATCCTTTGGCGGCGGCCTGCTGATAGGCTTGGGCGCCGTGTTGTTGATGCTGGGCCTCGGCCGCATCATGGGTGCGACCGGGATCATGTCCGGCCTGGTCTTTCCTGACAGCGGGTCCGAGTTTTCCTGGCGTCTGGCGCTTGTTGCCGGAATGATCGTTGCGCCAGGTCTGATTTACGTGCTGACCGGCACCATGCCGGCCATCGACGTGCCGATCAGCCCACTGATGATCGTGGTGGGCGGCATCATCGTCGGTCTGGGCGCCAGCCTCGGCTCGGGGTGCACCTCGGGTCACGGAGTGTGCGGCCTGTCGCGGTTGTCGACCCGGTCCCTGGTTGCCGTTCCGACCTTCATGGCAACTGCCGCCATCACGGTTTTCGTAATCCGCCACATGTTCGGAGGGTGAGGCAATGAAACTGTTCCATACGTTCCTGACCGGCCTTGTCTTCGGCACAGGCATCGCGATCTCGGGTATGATGAACCCGGCCAAGGTGTTGAACTTCTTCGATCTGGCCGGAACCTGGGACCCCAGCCTCGCCTTCGTAATGGGCGGTGCGCTGGTGGTGACATTCATCGGCTATCGTCTGGTATGGCGACGCGCCGCGCCGCTCTATGCGGACCGGTTCCAGATTCCGGGCGCAAAGCACATCGACATGAAGCTTGTCGGCGGCTCAGCCTTGTTTGGCGTGGGCTGGGGCATCGCAGGATTCTGCCCGGGCGCGGCAATTCCGGCCCTGGGCACCGGACGGTGGGAGGTTCTGCTGTTTCTGGGCGCGGTCGCCGCCGGGCTGGCGTTGGCGCGCATTCTGCAAGGGCAACCATTGATTACACGTTCGGCCAAGGCCTGAGCGTCAGAGAGGAGGCACGATCATGACCGACCAAAAGGCAATCGACACCCACAACCAGAAAATGGCTGACGCAATCGCGACACCGATTTCCGCGTATCCGGTGGATCTGAGCGTCAAACCCAAGGTTCAGGGCTTCTACGACGAGGCCACGGCGACGATCAGCTATATCGTTTCGGACCCGACATCCAACGCCTGCGCGATCATCGACAGCGTGATGGACATCGACTATTCCGCCGGCCGGATCACATTCGAACATGCCGACCTGCTGATCGCCGAGATCGAAAAGCAGGGCCTGGAACTGGAGTGGATCATCGAGACCCACGCCCATGCCGACCACCTGTCGGCGGCGCCCTACATCCAGCAGAAGCTGGGCGGCAAAATCGGCATCGGCGAGAACATCAAGATCGTGCAGGTGGTGTTCGGCAAGATCTTCAACGAAGGCACCGAGTTCCAGCGCGACGGAAGCCAGTTCGATGCGCTGTTCACCGACGGCATGACCTACAAGATCGGCAACATGACTGCCTTCACCATGCACACACCGGGCCATACGCCGGCTTGCATGGTGCATGTGATGGGTGATGCGGCCTTTGTGGGTGACACGCTGTTCATGCCCGATGGTGGTTCGGCCCGAGCCGACTTTCCGGGCGGAGATGCGGGAACGCTTTATGACTCGATCCAGAAGGTGCTGAGCCTGCCGGACGAAACCCGCCTGTTCATGTGCCACGATTACGGCCCCAACGGTCGCGACATCCGCTGGGAAACCACGGTGGCGGAGGAAAAGGCGCACAACATCCATGTGGGCGGCGGCAAGTCGCGGGACGAGTTCATCAAGATGCGCACCGAGCGTGACGCGACGCTGGCGATGCCGACCCTGATCATCCCGTCGATCCAAGTCAATATCCGGGCGGGTGACATCCCGACCGACAAGGACGGCAACCAGATGCTCAAGGTTCCGGTCAACAAGATCTGACCGCAGGAGACAACAATGGAAATCCGGAAGATTTCGGGCGCACTCTCGGTGTCGCCACAGGTAACGCTTGCCGATATCCCGGCGATCAAGGCCGCGGGCTTCCGCGCCATCATCTGCAATCGCCCCGACGGTGAAGGGTCCGACCAACCGACATTCGAGGAAATCGAGGCCGCTGCCGAAAAGCTGGGCATCGAAGCCCGGTACGTTCCCGTCCAGACCGGCCTGGTCCGGGATGAGGACGCGCAGGCCTTCGGTCAAGCTCTGACCGAACTGCCAGGTCCGATCCTGGCCTATTGCCGGACGGGAACGCGCTCGGCCACCCTGTGGTCGCTGCACGAGGCCGCGCAGGGGCGACCCCTGCCTGTCATCCTGACCGCGACCAAGGCTGCCGGATATGACATGAGCGGCGTGGCCCGCCGCATCGCCAATGGCGGCAAGACCCCGACCGACACCGGCGACGCGTCCTTTGACGTGGTGATCGTGGGCGGCGGGGCAGGGGGCATCGCCACCGCCGCCAGCCTGCATGCGCGCAAATCCGACCTGTCGATCGCCATCATCGACCCGTCGGACGTGCACTATTATCAACCCGGCTGGACCCTGGTGGGCGGCGGCGTGTTCACGCCGGAACTGACGGCCAAGACCATGGGCGCGCTGATCCCGCGCGGGGTCAAATGGATCAAGGCCGCCGTGGCCGCGTTCGAGCCACAGAACAACGCTGTCATTCTGGATGGTTGCCGGGTGGTCAAATACGACCGTCTGGTGGTGACCCCTGGGCTCAAGCTGGACTGGGGTGCGGTCGAAGGGCTCGAGGAAACTCTGGGCCGCAACGGCGTGACCTCGAACTATCGCTATGACCTGGCGCCCTATACCTGGCAGTTGGTCGAAAGCCTGAAAGCGGGTCGGGCGCTGTTCACCCAACCGCCGATGCCGATCAAATGCGCGGGCGCGCCGCAGAAGGCGATGTATCTGTCGGGCGATACGTGGGTCCGGCGTGGGGTTCTGAAGGATATCGACATCCAGTTCATGAACGCGGGCGGGGTGCTGTTCGGGGTCAAGGACTATGTCCCGGCGCTGATGGAGTACGTCAAGAAATACGACGCCACGCTGAACTTCTGCCACAACCTGGTGGCGGTGGACGGATCGGCGAAGACCGCCACGTTCATGGTCGCCAAACCCGACGAGCAGCCCGAGCAGGTGACGGTCGAGTTCGACATGATGCATGTCTGCCCGCCGCAGGTGGCGCCGGACTTCATCCGGGTGTCGCCGCTGGCGGATGCGGCGGGTTGGGTCGATGTGGATCAGACGACGCTGCGCCACAAGAGCTTTGACAACATCTGGTCGCTGGGCGACGTGATGAACGCGCCGAACGCGAAAACCGCGGCGGCGGCGCGCAAGCAGGCGCCAGTGGTGGCCGACAACATCGTGGCCGATATCCAAGGCCGCGGCCCGGTGGCGGCCTATGACGGCTATGGCTCGTGCCCGTTGACGGTGGAGCGCGGCAAGATCGTGCTGGCCGAGTTCGGCTATGGTGGTGTCCTGAAGCCCAGCTTCCCGAAACTCCTGATCGACGGGACCAAACCCAGCCGCGCGGCCTGGTTCCTGAAGGAAAAGCTGCTACTGCCGGTCTATTGGTCCGCGATGCTGAAGGGCAAGGAATGGATGGCCAAGCCCGAGCCGCTGAAAGTGGCGGCCGAATAGGTCGCTAGGGCTTCTTGCCCTGCGCCATCCAACACCCGCCCTGCGCCCTCTTGAACGTGGAACCGATGCACAACCTGTTGCGATACTTGCCAATTCTTGACTGGGGCCGCCGGTACGACCGGACGGCGCTGTCCAATGACATGATCGCGGCGGTGATCGTGACGATCATGCTGATCCCGCAATCGCTGGCCTATGCGCTGCTGGCGGGGCTGCCGCCCGAGGCGGGGATCTATGCCTCGATCGTGCCGATCATCCTCTATGCGATCTTCGGCACCAGCCGGGCGCTGGCGGTGGGTCCGGTGGCGGTGGTGTCGCTGTTGACGGCAAGTGCGGTGGGGCAGGTGGCTGAACAGGGCACCGCAGGCTATGCGGTGGCGGCGCTGACGCTGGCTTTCCTGTCGGGCGGGTTCCTGCTGCTGCTGGGTGTGTTCCGGCTGGGCTTTCTGGCCAACTTCCTGTCTCATCCGGTGATCGCGGGCTTTATCACCGCCTCGGGCATCCTGATCGCCACCAGCCAGCTGAAACACATCTTGGGGGTCAGCGCGCATGGGCATACTTTGCCCGAGATGCTGGGCTCGATCCTTGCGCATCTGGACCAGACCAGCGGGATTACCACGGTGATCGGCTTTCTGGCCACTGCGTTCCTGTTCTGGGTGCGCAAGAACCTCAAACCCGCGCTGCGGCGCATGGGGGTGCCACCGCTGCTGGCTGATGTGCTGACCAAGGCCGGGCCGGTGGCGGCGGTGGTGGTCACGACCGTGTCGGTCTGGGCCTTCGGGCTGGACGCGCGCGGCGTCCAGATCGTGGGCGAGGTGCCCCAAAGCCTGCCGCCTCTGACCCTGCCAGGGCTGTCCTCGGATCTGATCGGCGCGCTGCTGGTGCCCGCCATCCTGATCTCGATCATCGGGTTTGTCGAAAGCATCTCGGTCGCGCAGACGCTGGCGGCCAAGAAACGCCAGCGCGTGGACCCCGATCAGGAACTGATCGGCCTGGGCGCGGCCAATCTGGGCGCTGCGTTCACCGGGGGCTTTCCGGTCACCGGCGGGTTCTCGCGCTCGGTGGTGAACTTCGACGCGGGCGCCGAGACCCCGGCGGCTGGTGCCTTCACCGCCATAGGGCTGGCGATTGCCGCGCTTTTCCTGACCCCGCTGGTCTATTTCTTGCCCAAGGCGACGCTGGCCGCGACGATCATCGTGGCGGTGCTTAGCCTGGTGGATTTTTCAATCCTCAAAAAGACCTGGGGCTATTCACGGGCCGATTTCACCGCTGTCGCCGCCACAATCGTCCTGACCCTGATGGCCGGTGTCGAAGCGGGTGTTGCCAGCGGCGTGGCAATCTCGATCCTTCTGCATCTTTACAAGACTTCACGTCCACATGTGGCCGAACTGGGGCTGGTGCCGGGCACTCAGCACTTCCGCAACATCCTGCGCCACAAGGTCCAGACCGACCCCACACTGGTCACGCTGCGGGTGGATGAAAGCCTATACTTCGTGAATGCCCGCTTCCTTGAGGATCTGATCCAGTCGCGCGTGACCGAGGGCTGCGAGATCCGCAACGTGGTTCTGATGTTCTCGGCGGTGAACGAGGTCGACTTCTCGGCGCTCGAAAGCCTTGAGGCGATCAACCACCGCCTGCGCGACATGGGTGCCGGGCTGCACCTGAGCGAGGTCAAAGGCCCGGTCATGGACCGCCTGAAGCAGTCGCATTTCCTCGATGAATTGAATGGGCAGGTGTTCCTGTCGCAATATGACGCTTGGCAAAGACTGACCGCGCCTGACCGGATCACCTACGCAGCAGAATGAGTTCTGATTTTTACCCGCGTAATCATGATTATGTTAAGTTTTATCCTGACGCTTGATTGACGAATTGCAACCACGCATGATCCGTCAATGGGGTTCACGGTCAAAACATGGCTGAACGATCTGGGTCTGGGCCAATACGCAGAGACATTTGCGGAGAATGACGTTGATGCACGCGTACTGCCTCTGCTGACGAATGACGATCTCCGAGAGCTTGGAGTCAGCCTCGGGCACCGCAAGGTCATTCTGGCTGCCGCCCGCGTCCTGTCTGATGAACAAACGCCCGAGCAGCCAACATCTGACATCGCAGCAGCCGCAGCCGAAATACGGCCCGACACGGATGGGCAACCGTCGCGCGCTCCGGCCGAGCGGCGCCATCTGACGGTCTTTTTTGCCGATCTCGTCGGCTCGACCGAATTGACCAACCGGATCGACCCCGAAGACATGCGGATCCTGTTGCAGCGATACCAGGATTCCGTCGCAGGTGCCGTCAGCCGGTACGGAGGATATGTTGCAAAATACCTTGGCGACGGGCTGTTGGTCTTTTTCGGGTGGCCCCGCGCCTATGAGGATCACGCCATTCGGGCCGTCAAAGCAGGTCTCGAAGCCGTGCGAAGGGTCCGGCAGATGACGACGCCCGACGGAACCCCGCTCGCCGTGCGCATCGGCATCGCCAGCGGCGACGTGGTTGTCGGTGACGCGATCGGTGAAAACTCGTTCGAAGAAGGTGCCATGACCGGACCGGTGTTGAACTTGGCCGCCAGGTTGCAGGAAAAAGCCCCGGCAAACGCCGTCGTCATGCCCCGTGCAGACCTGACAGGGTCGTTGGATGGCGTGTTCGAGGTTTCATCCTTGGGCAGCGTGCCCCTGAAAGGCTTCGATGTCGCGCACGACCTGGTTCAGGTCGTGGCTGAGCGCAGCGCCGAAAGCCGGTTCCACGCTGTTCGCGGGGATGGTGCCCACGGATTCCTGATCGGCCGCAGTTTTGAAAAGGGCATCCTTCTGCAATCCTGGAAACACGCGCAGGACGGCAAAGGCGAAGTGGTCCTGCTGTCAGGTGAAGCGGGAATCGGCAAGTCGCGCCTGATCGAGGAGTTTCTGCAAGACGAAAGCGTGGTCCATCAGGCCGACATCATCAGACTGAACTGCTCACCCTACCTGACCAGCAGTCCGTTTCACCCGGTTGCCGAACGGATCTCGCAGGATGCGGGCGTCGACCCGGATTTTGACGACGACAGGGTGCAGGAGAGTGTTAACGACATGCTGGCCCAGCGTCAGGGGTTGGATCTGGACCTAGTTCTTCCTGCCTTCGCCGCCTTGGTCGCCCCGCGAAGCACCTTGGCCCAGCAGGTCTTGCAACTGTCGCCCCAGGAACAGCGAGACCTGACGATCCAAGCGCTGATCACCACGGTAAAGGCCCGGGCCGTCCAACGTCCGGTCATCCTGTTTGTCGAGGATACCCATTGGATCGACGCCTCGACCCACGCCTTGCTGGACCGTTTCAAAGCGTTGTGCGTCGACCTTCCCCTTCTGATCGTGATCACGCATCGCCCCGGCTGGGAAATGCAGAAGACCGAAGGGGACAGCCATGTCCAAACCCTGCATCTGGGGCGGCTTGATGCCGAGCAGGTCGCCCATCTGGTGCAACGTGTCTCGGGCCGCTATCCGGATCCGGAATTGGTCGACCTGATTGTCGACAAAACCGACGGCGTGCCGCTTTTTGTCGAGGAACTGACCCGCGCCATACACGAAACCGGCGGGGTCGGTGTGAACGTGCCCTCGTCCCTAAGCGGAGCGTTGATGGCCCGGTTGGACGCCGTATCGCCCGACGCCAAACAAACGGCCCTTGCCGCGTCGGTTATCGGTCGCGAGTTCGAACCGGCTTTGCTTGCTGCGTCGATGCCGGAAGCCCCGGCAGAGCTCGACACTTGTCTGGCTGAGCTATGTCGCGCTGGTCTGGTCTTTGAAAGCGGACACCACAAAGGGCACTATGTATTCCGCCATGCGTTGATCAGGGACACCGCCTATCAGTCCATGCTCAGCAGTACGCGCAAGACCCAACACGCCAATGTCGCCCACGCGCTGATGCAGTTGCGGTCAGCCGAGATTGAACGACGCCCCGAGTTGGCCGCACGGCACCTGACCGAGGCCGAAGACAGGGCTGCCGCCTATGACCGGTGGCGCGCTGCGACGGAAATGGCCCTGTCACGGTCGGCCAGCCAAGAAGCCTTGGCCAATGCGACGGAAACCCTGAAAGCCGCGCAAAAACTGGGCGACGAAAAAAGTCCTCAGACGATCGTTGGAAACCTGCTGCTTGGGCGCAGCTATGACAGCGCAGGCAGGTTGCCGGAAGGAATCGCCAAACTGAAGGAAGCTTCGGACGCGGCCCGGCACTCAGGCCGGACGGACCTTGCTGCCGACGCGGCACATCACTTCGCCGATTCATGTATGATGGCCGGTCAACGGCACGGCCAGGCGATCAGCCTTTGCCTTGAGGCATTAGACAACCTGCCGCCAACAGATGAGGTTCGGCGGTGTCGTCTGATGGCCCAGATCGCCCGCGCCTACATGTTCATCGGCGACTTTTCCGAGGGCGCCAAATATGGCCAGCTATGCATGGAACTGGCCGCCCGGCTGGGGGATCACAAATCCCAGTTCGCCGTCATGATGACCCGCTTCGGCGCTCCCTTCGTGGCGCGACAGGGCGAAGATCGGCGGAACTGGCGCAAGAACCTCGAATCCATGCACGAAGTTGCGGAAAAGCTTGGAAACATCGATCAGGGTCGCGACCGTACCCTGAGCCTGTTTGTCGGTGCCGAAATGGCGGACCGCCAGTTGGTCGACACCTCGTTGAAACTGCTGACCGAGATTTCGGACAAGGACAACCACCGACAGCTGTATTGGGTCCAGATCAACGCCCGTGCAATGGTGGCCATCCTGGATGGTGATTTCGAACGCGCCGAGACCTATGCAGGCGAAGCGGTCAAAATTGGGCGTCAGACACACGGCGCCCATGTCGAGGGTGTCTACGGCGTTCAGATGTTCACCATCCGGCGCGAGCAGGCCCGGTTGCATGAGGTGGCCCCTGTGATCAAACGGCTCATGTCCGACAGTCCCGGCGAAACCAGCTGGAAACCCGGATTCGGCCTGATAGCCGCCGAACTGGGGTTTCGCGAGCCCGCCGAGCGAATTCTCAATGAGATCGCGGACACCGCTTTTGATCTGCCCCAAGACGCGATGTACTCGACCACCCTGTCCTACCTGGCGGATATCTGCGTCTCGGTCGAGAACACGCACCATGCCCAAACGCTGATCGACAAGCTGCTGCCCTATAGGGACCTGACGATCACGGCCGGCGCGACAACCGTCTGCACCGGATCCGCGGCCCGGCGGCTGGGAGCTCTGTCCGCCGTGTTGGGTGATTGGGACACCGCCGACGAGCTGTTCGAAACCGCGATCCAAGTGGACACAGCGATGGCCGCTCCGCCGTGGATCGCCCACAGCCAAGCCGCGCGGGCTTGGGCCCTTCGCCGTCGCGGTCGCGCTCAGGATCTGCGCGCGGCCCTGTCGCTTGAGGCCGAAGCGTTGGCAACTGCCCGGGAATTGGGTATGGTTTCCCTTAGGTCAAAACTTGAAGGATCCGCGTCTTAGACTCCGAGCACATGCGCAGGGGGGTGCATAATGCCAAGGTACATCATCGAACGGAACTTCGCCGAACAGCTTGAGCTTGGCGACGATGACAAGGTAAAGATCAAGGAAATCAACGACGAAGAAGGGATCGAGTGGATTTTCTCGTTCCTGAGCGCGGACAAGCGAAAAACCTATTGCCTGTACGAGGCGCCTGACGCGGAAAGCCTGCGCAAGGCGGCCAAGCGTCTGAACATTCCGGCTGACGTCATCACACCAGTTGATCGGATCGATCCCGGCATCTTCGCCTGAAACGACCCAATTTGCATTGAGCGCCCTTCGCTCGAATGGGGCGCGCGACCCATTGCCCGAGGCAGCACCGCAGGAAACCTGTCCACCTGATCTGGAGGACTGATCATGTTTGACCTGATAACGCTGAACGGCAGCACCAAAACCGTGGACCAAGACGGGCTGGACGCTTTGGACGCGTCGCTGCGTGGATCCGTCTTTCTTCCCGGCAGCCCGGAATACGATGAAGCCCGGACGACCTGGAACAGCATCGTCGACCGCAAACCCGGCTTTGTGATACGGGCGTTCGGGGCCAGCGATGTGCAAAAGGCCGTCAATTTCGTGCGCGAGGCGGGGCTGATCATGTCCGTCCGCTCGGGCGGGCACCAAATCGCCGGGCATGCGGTGGCCGATGACGCGGTGATGCTGGACCTGTCGCAGATGAAATCGGTGCATGTCGACCCGAAGGCGCGCACCGCGCGTGTGGCGCCGGGCGCGGTGCTGGGTGACGTGGACCGCGAAACGCAGGCGCACGGTCTGGTGGTTCCGACGGGCATCAACTCGACCACCGGGATCGCCGGGCTGACACTGGGCGGCGGCTTTGGGTGGACGACGCGCAAGTTCGGTATGACCATCGACAACCTGATCTCGGCCGAGGTTGTGCTGGCCGATGGATCGATCGTGACCGCATCGGAAAACAGCCACCCGGACCTGTTCTGGGCCATTCGCGGCGGTGGCGGCAATTTCGGCGTGGTTACCTCGTTCGAGTTCCGCCTGCATCCGCTGGGGCCGCAGGTGCTGTCCGGCCTTGTGGTGCATCCGATCGAGCAGGGCCCCGCCCTGCTGCCCGAATACGCACGGATCGCTGACACTGCGCCTGACGAGCTGACGGTCTGGACGGTGATGCGCAAGGCCCCTCCCCTGCCCTTCCTTCCCGAGGAATGGCACGGGCGCGAGGTGCTGATCTTTGCCGCCTGCTATGCAGGTCCCATCGAAAACGGCGAAGCCGCGATGGAGCCGCTGCGCGCCCTCGGAGACCCGATCGTGGACGTGATCTCGCCGCACGCGTTCGTCGACTGGCAGGCCGCTTTTGACCCGCTGCTGACCCCCGGCGCGCGGAACTATTGGAAAAGTCACGATTTTGATGCCCTGCCCACGGATGCAATCGCAGGGCTTCTGGACAGTATCTCGACCCTTCCGGACCCGTCCTGCGAAGTGTTCATTGCCCATGTCGGCGGTGCGATGGCCCGGGTCGAAGCTGCGGCTACGGCCTATCCCCAACGCTCGGCCCATTTCATCATGAACGTGCACACCCGTTGGGAAGATCCGGCCAAGGATGACACCTGCATCGCCTGGGCGCGTGCGCTCTATGACCGCATGTCGCCGCATGCAACCGGCAGTGCCTATGTCAATTTCATGCCAGCGGACGAGGCCGATCATCTGTCCGGCGCATACGGAGCCAATGCCACGCAGCTGTCGCGCATCAAGGGTCGTTACGATCCAGGCAATCTCTTCCGGGTGAATCACAACATTCCACCCGCGTGACGGCTTGAACTTCTTGCGGTGTCTGGCATAGACCGCGACCAACTGGACAGGGTCGGCGGGCAACACTACCGTGGGCCCGACATTCCCAACAGGAGACCCAGACTCATGTCCAAGATGCTTTCGATCGCGGCCGCAACCCTTGCGTTCACCACAACTTCGACCCTTGCGGATGGGCATTGCGCCGCGGGCAAGACCCTGACCGAGGGCAAGTTTACCGTGGCCACCGGAAACCCGGCCTATTACCCGTGGGTGATGGATGACGCGCCCGAATCCGGCCAGGGCTTTGAAGCCGCCGTCGCCTATGCCGTGGCCGAAGAGATGGGCTTTGCCGCGGATGACGTGGTCTGGGTCCGGTCGTCCTTTGACGAGGCGATCCAGCCCGGTGCCAAGAATTTCGACGTGAACATCCAGCAATACTCGATCACGCCCGAGCGCGATCAGGTCGTCGATTTTTCGGCCCCCTACTACACCGCGCCGATGGCCGTTCTGGTCAGCGCAAACGCCGTTGACACCCCGCCCACGCTCGAGGCGCTGAAGGGCCTGCAATGGGGCGCGGTCGGGTCGACCACCGCCGTGCCGAAACTGGCCAGCGTGATCCAGCCGGATGCCGATCCGCTGCTCTATGGCGACAATGCCGACGTGAACGCGGCCATGACTGCGAACCAGATCGACGCCGCGCTGTTCGACCTGCCCACCGCCCTGTTCCTGAGCGCGGTTATGATCGAAGGCTCCAAGGTCATCGGCCAGTTCCCTGCCGATCAAGGCGACAATCCCGACCAGTTCGGCATGCTGATGGAGGCAGGCAACCCGCTGAAATCCTGCGTGGATGCGGCCATCGCCGCGCTGACTGAAAGCGGCAAGCTGGCCGAGATCGAGGCCAAGTGGCTGCAGGACACGACGGGCGTTCCGCTGATCAAGTGACATGACAGGAAACAGAACGGCGGGCCCGACCCGCCGCGAACTTTTTGAGGCGCAGCAGCGGCGGCGGTCGATCCGGATCGCCGCGACCAGCACCGTTCTGGTCGTCGTGGCGCTGATCGTGCTGGTACCGCTGGCGCCGGGCTGGGCCAAGGTCCAGCAGAGCTTTTTCAACGGCGAGGTGCTGGTCAAGACCTTCCCGAAGCTGCTTGAAGCCTTCAAGATCAACGTGATGATCTTTGCCTGGTCGGCGCCCGCGATCGCGGTGCTGGGGCTGCTGATCGCGCTGGCCCGCGACACCAAATCACCCGCGCTGTTCCCGTTGCGCATCTTCGGCGCGGCTTTCACCGACATCTTCCGTGGCGTGCCTGTGATCCTGACCGTCTATTTGATCGGCTTCGGCATTCCCGGGCTGGGCCTGACCCGGCCATGGAACTCGCCCTATATCTGGGGGTCGCTGGCGCTGATCCTGACCTATTCGGCCTATGTGGCCGAGATTTTCCGCTCGGGCATCGACAGCGTACACCACAGTCAGCGCGCCGCCGCCCTGTCGCTGGGCCTGACCGAAGGACAGGTGATGCGCGACGTGGTGCTGCCTCAGGCCGTCCGCAACGTCGTGCCCTCGCAGATGAACATGCTGATCGCGCTGCAAAAGGACGTGTCGCTTCTCAGTTTCATCGGCCCGGTCGAGATCTTCCGCCAGGCCGGCGTGTTCAAATCGCTGCTGGCCAATTTCACGCCTTACGTGGGCGCGGCGATCATCTTCCTGATCGTGACCATCCCGGCAACGCGCTATGCCGACCACCTGATGGCCCGACAAATGCGAGAGCGGCGCTGATGTCGAAACTGAACCTGCAGAACGTCGTCAAACGCTTTGGCGACCGCACCGTCTGCGACGGCATCGACCTAACCGTGGACGAGGGGCAGATGGTCTGCCTGATCGGCGCTTCAGGGGCGGGAAAATCCACCGTTCTGCGCTGCATCAACCTGCTTGAGCCGATTGAGGATGGTGAGATCCTGCTGGACGGGGTTGACATTTCGGTGCCGGGTCTGGATCCGCAATCGGTGCGCGCGCGCATCGGTATCGTGTTCCAGAGCTTCAACCTGTTTCCGCACATGACAGCGCTGGACAACGTGATGCTGGCGCCGCGCCGCGTGCGCGGACGCACGCGCGCCGAACTGCTGCCCCAGATCGAAGAGATGTTCGAACGCTTCGGGCTGGCCGACCGGATGCACAATTATCCTGACCAGCTGTCAGGCGGACAGCAGCAGCGCGTCGCCATCGTGCGGGCATTGGCCATGCAGCCCGAGGTGATGCTGTTCGACGAGATCACCTCGGCCCTGGACCCGCAACTGGTGGGCGAGGTTCTGGACGTGCTGCTGATGCTCAAACAGCAGGGCATGACGATGGTGATGGCCACCCACGAGATGGGCTTTGCCCGGCAGGCCGCAGACAAGGTGTGTTTCCTGCAGAACGGCCGCATCGTCGAGGAAGGCCCGCCCGAGCAGCTGTTCGACCACCCGCAGCAAGACGCCACACGGCAATTCCTCGCGCGCGCGCTCAAGTAAACGCCGGCGCGCCGGTTCGACAACTGAATATTGCACGGGCCAGACGCGGACTTCGTGCTAGACTCCATCGCATTGCCATATGCTGCTGGAGGTTCGGAATGCGTCTTTCATCCCTGTCTGCCGTGAGCGTTGCAGCGGGTCTGACCCTCGGCAACATGGCTTTGGCCCAACAGGTCGCGGACACGATCTATACCGGCGGTCCGATTCTGACGATCACTGACGCTCAGCCCACGGTACAGGCGGTCGCGGTCAAGGATGGGCGGATCATCGCAATAGGTGAACTGGCCGAGATGCGCAGTCATCAGGGCGAAGAAACGACGATCTTTGATCTGGACGGGCGCGCAATGCTGCCCGGTTTTGTCGACAGCCACGGCCACGTCGTCATGGGCGGTTTGCAAGCCTTGTCGGCGAACCTGCTGGCCCCACCGGATGGCAAGGTCACCGACATTGCCAGCCTGCAGGCGGCGTTGTCCGCGTGGGCCGAGGCCAATAGCGACACGGTCGAAGCGATGGGGGTGATCATCGGCTTTGGCTATGACAACGCGCAACTGGCCGAGCTGCGCCACCCCACCCGTTCCGAACTGGACGCGGTCTCGCGCGACGTTCCGATCATGATCATCCACCAATCGGGGCATCTGGGGGTGGGCAATTCCAAAGCGCTCGAATTGGCCGGGATCACCGCAGAAACCGAGAACCCGCCAGGAGGTGTGATCCGAAAGGACGAGGCCGGCGAGCCGAACGGTGTGCTGGAGGAATACGCATTCTTCGGCGCCTTGGTGCCTCTGCTTGGCAATGTCGGCGAAGACGGGCTGCAGACTTTCGCGCGCGCCGGCAGCCGGATGTGGGCGCGCTTTGGCTACACCACCGCGCAAGAGGGGCGCTCCTCGGGCGCGGTGGTTCAGGCCCTGCGCCGGGTGGCCGCAGACGGCGACCTTCCGATCGACGTCGTGGCCTTTCCCGACATTCTGGAATCGCGCGATTTCATCGCGTCGGACGCCTCGCGCACCTATGCCGACCGGGTGCGAGTCGGCGGGTGCAAGCTGACAATCGACGGCTCGCCGCAAGGATTTACCGCGCTGCGGGATCGGCCCTACTACGATCCGGTCGGGGATTACCCGCCCGGCTATGCCGGATACGCCGCCATCACGCGCGAGCAGTTGCAGGATGCGGTGAACTGGTGTTTCGAGAACGGTCACCAGATCCTGACCCATTCCAATGGCGAGGGCGCCACGGATATGCTGGTCGCCGCCATCGACGAGGCGCGGCTGACCTATGGCGATCCGGGCAACCGGCCGGTTCTGGTGCATGGTCAGTTCCTGCGGGAGGATCAGGTGGCCAGCCTCAAAAGATTGGGCGTGTTCCCATCGCTGTTTCCGATGCACACCTTCTACTGGGGCGATTGGCACCGCGACCACACGGTCGGGCCGGTCAATGCCGACAACATCTCGCCGACCGGCTGGGTGACCGAACGCGGCATGATGTTCGGCACGCATCACGACGCGCCTGTGGCGTTTCCCGACAGCATGCGGGTTCTGGCCGCAACGGTCACCCGGCGCACCCGGTCGGGCGACATCCTGGGCCCGCATCAACGGGTCGATGTGATGACGGCGCTCAAGGCCATGACGATCTGGCCGGCATGGCAGCATTTCGAAGAAGACCAGAAGGGCTCGATCGAAGTGGGTAAGCTGGCCGATTTCGTGATCCTTTCGGATGACCCGACCGCGGTCGACCCCGAAACGCTGGCCCAGCTTCGGGTGCTGACCACCATCAAAGAGGATGCGGTGATCTTCGACGCCGATACGGCGGTCAAAGAGGGGCGCTTGGACCTACGCCCCCTTGCCCCCGACCCGGTGACGGCACATCTGCTGCTGCATGCGCTGTATCAGGGCATGGATGTCGAACGGCCTTGGCTGGCGAACTTCACGCAGCCCTCGACCGAATGAATCGGCTTTCCGAGGTGGGGCAATAGAGATACCGTCGCCACATGGTGCTTTTTCTGACCCTTGTTGCGGCAATCGCCGGTCTGGTGGCCTGGTACTTCTGGTCGAAGTTCAGGGCCAGGGCCGAGCTGTTGCAAACACCCCTGAGCGATGAGGAGCGGCGAACCATCCATGCGATGGTGCCGATCCTCGAGCGGCTGCCTGCCAAGTTGCGCGCCACTTTGGAGGGCAAGATCAACTTGTTCCTGAACCAGGTCGATTTCATCGGCTGCGACGGGCTGGAGGTGACGGAAGAGATGCGCCTGTCGATTGCCGCGCAGGCCTGCCTGCTAGTCGTCAACTCGGACCAATGGTACGATAATCTGACGACGGTCCTGATCTATCCCAATGCCTTCAAGTCCCGCCAACAGCGGCACAGCGGCTATGTCGTGACCGAACAAGAGATCATCCGAACCGGCGAAAGCTGGGATCGGGGGCCGGTGATCCTGTCCTGGGCGCACAGCCAACAGGGCGCGGCAAACGATCATGACGGGCACAACGTCGTGTTTCATGAATTCGCGCATCAGCTGGATGATCTGTCCGGCGGCACCAACGGTGTGCCAGTTCTGGCCAGAGATCAAAGCTATGCCGAGTGGGAACGTGTTTTTCTGGCCGCGTATGACGCGCATCTGCACGCGGTCGAGACAGGCCGGCGCACGGTGATCGACCCCTATGGCGCCACCGGACACGAAGAGTTCTTTGCCGTCACGGTCGAGCTGTTCTTCGAACGCCCCGAGGCCCTCAGGGATACCGCGCCCGAATTCTACGGGCAGCTGTCCAAATACTTCCGGCTGGATCCAATCAAATGGCCGAAACCGTCATGATCTATGATCAGAAATCCAGACCCAGATCGATTGTCCGATAGGAATGGGTCAGCGCCCCGGACGAGATATAGTCGACTCCGGTCGCCGCGATCGCTGCGACCGTCCCCACAGTGACATTGCCCGACGCCTCGGTCACCAGACGCCCGTTCACCATCGCCACGGCCTCGGCCAATGTATCGGGCGTCATGTTGTCCAGCAGCACGACATCAGCGCCGCCAGTGTCCAGAACCTCGGCCAGCTGGTCCAACCGGTCCACTTCGATCTCGACCTTCATCATGTGCGACGCACGCGCCTTGACCGCCCCCAACACCGCGCGCACCCCGCCGGCGGCGGCGATGTGGTTGTCCTTGATCAGGATCGCATCCGACAGCGAATGGCGGTGATTGAACCCGCCGCCATGCAGCACGGCCAGTTTCTCGACGATGCGCAGGCCCGGGGTGGTCTTGCGGGTGCAGGTGATGCGCGCCTTGGTCCCGGCGGTCTGCGCCACCAGCTTGGCGGTCAGGGTCGCCACCCCGGTCAGACGACCGGCAAAGTTCAGCGCCACGCGTTCGCCGGACAGGATCGAAGCCGCGCTGCCGGTGATCTCCATGAGGGTCTGGCCCTTGGTGCAGCGGTCCCCGTCGGCCACAAGCGGCTTGATCTTCAACGTCGGGTCCACAAGCCGGAACGCCAAGGCCGCCACCTGCATGCCCGACACAACCGCATCCTCGCGCGCGTTCAGCCGCGCGGCATAGGTCACGTCCGACGGGATCACCGTGCGGGTGGTGATGTCGCCGCAGGTACCCAGATCCTCGGTCAGCGCGGCGCGGACCATCGGTTCGAGGATCAGGTCGGGGACAGTGGCATGATGCATGTTGCGGTTTCCTTGAAGATTTTCGACCGCAGCGCCACGGCCTCGTCCAGTGTCAGATCAGACCGCCGCCCCGGCCCCGTGGCCGTATCAGGACAATCGGATCGGTAGTGCGCACCGCGGCTTTCGGTGCGCTTCAGCGCAGCCGCCGCGATCAGCGTGGCGGTTGCGGTCATGTTACGGAACAGGTGCGACTGACCGTGCAGCGACTCCAACACGGCGATCCGGCCCAAGGCGCGGCGCAGCCGGTCCGCGTCGCGCACCACGCCCACGCAATCGGTCATGACCTGGCGCAGTTCGGTCACTGCCTGCGGGTCGGGCTCGGTACCGCCCGATGGCAGGCGCAGCCGCACCTCGGGTGCGTCGGCCACCGTCAGGGTGCCGGCGATGTCACGGGCGCAGGCGCGGGCAAAGACCAGCGCCTCGAGCAGACCGTTCGACGCCAGCCGGTTCGCCCCGTGCAACCCGGTCGAGGCCGCCTCGCCACAGGCCCAGAGCCCGGCCAGCGAACTGCGGCCGTTCAGGTCGGTGGCCACGCCGCCCATGTGGTAGTGCGCCGCCGCCGCCACCGGGATCGGTTGGGTCACGGGGTCGACACCGTTGCGCAGGCAGGCCTCGGTCACCGCCGGAAACTGACTGCGGATCGCCGCGCCGATCGCTGCGCGGGTATCCAGCGCGGGCCGGTTGCCGGCCTTGGTTTCCAGATAGACGGCGCGCGCCACGACATCACGTGGGGCCAGCTCGGCATCGGGGTGGATGCCTTGCATGAACCGTTCGCCGTGGCGGTTGATCAGTACGGCGCCCTCGCCGCGCAGGGCCTCGGTGGCCAGCGGCATCGGGTCTTCGCCCACGTCGATCGCGGTGGGGTGAAACTGAATGAACTCGGCATCGGCGATCCGGGCTCCGGCCCGTGCGGCCATGCCGATCCCCTGCCCGCGGATGCGCGCCGGGTTGGTCGTGCCGGCAAAAAGCCCAGCCGACCCGCCCGTGGCCAGTACATGCGCCGCCCCGCGCAGCAGCACCGGTTCGGCCCCCGGCGCGTCGGTCGGCGCCAGATATACGCCCGACACCTTGGCCCCGTCGCTTTCCAGCCCCACCGCCAGCGCACCTTCGATCACCTGGACCGAAGTACGCCGCCTTAGCTCGGCGATCAGGGCGCGCATGATCTCGGCACCGGCCTGGTCGCCCTTGACGCGCACCACGCGGGCCACCGAATGGGCGGCCTCCTGCGATTGGATGAACCCGCCTTCGGCGTCCCGGTCGAACCCGGTGCCCAGATCGGACAGGTCCAGAATGTGATCCCGCGCCGCGCGGGTGACGAACTCGGCCACCTCCTGCAGGACGGACCCTGCACCGGCGCGCATCGTGTCGCGGGCATGGGCTTCTGGGCTGTCGGACGGGTCCATTGCCGCCGCCACCCCTCCCTGCGCCCAAGCCGAACTGGCACCCGAGCCCAGCGGCTCGGGCGAGATCACCACCACCGGGTGCGGATCGAGCTTGAGCGCTGTATAGACCGCGGCCAGCCCGCCGCCGATGATGACCACCCGAGGGGTCGAGACCGTCTGCATCGCCCCGATCAAATTCCCAGCTTGCGCGACAGGTCGATCATCCGCTGCACGGAAAGGCGCGCTTTTTCCGCCACGTCGGGGTCAACCTCGACCTGCCCGGTCATGGTGTCCAGCGCGTACAACACCTTTTCCAGCGTGATCTTTTTCATGTAGGGGCACATGTTGCAGGGGCCGACGAAATCGACCTGCGGCAGCGCATCCGCGATGTTCGACGCCATCGAACACTCGGTGATCAGCATCGCCTTTTCGGGCTGTTCGTCGGTGACATATTTGATGATGCCGCTGGTCGAACCCGAGAAATCGGCCTCGGCCACAACATCGGGCGGGCATTCGGGATGCGCAATCAGGCGGGTGCCCGGGTTCCATTCGCGGAACTCACGCAGGTCCTGCGCCGTGTATTGCTCGTGCACGATGCACGAGCCTTCCCACCAGACCACGTTCTTCTGCGGCACGTCGCGGGCCACGTTCTGCGCCAGGTACTGGTCGGGGGTCATGATGACCGTGTCGCTGTCCATCGCCGCCACGATCTGCGCCGCGTTGGACGACGTGCAGCAGATGTCGGATGCCGCCTTCACCTCGGCCGTGGTGTTCACATAGGACACGACCGGCGCGCCGGGATAACGGTGGCGCATCTCGGCGATGCCTTCGGCGGTGATCGACTCGGCCAGCGAACAGCCGGCCTCCATGTCGGGCATCAGAACCGTCTTTTCGGGGCTGAGGATCTTTGAGGTCTCGGCCATGAAATGCACGCCGCATTGCACGATCACCTCGGCCTCGACCTCGGTCGCCTTGATGGCCAGCTGCAGGCTGTCGCCGACGAAGTCCGAAATGCCGTGATAGATCTCGGGCGTCATGTAGTTGTGGCCCAGGATCACCGCGTTGCGTTCGGCTTTCAGATCGTTGATCGCCTTGACATAGGGCGCGTAGATCGCCCAGTCCGCTGGCGTGACGACACGCGACATGCGGTCGTAGATATCGCTCATGCTGGCGGCCAGCTCGGGCGACGGGGTCAGGTCGAATTTCTCGGAAAGAGGCGCGCGCTGCGCGGGGAGGTCAAACACTGGACTGGTTTTCCGCCTGTTGCATAGGTGGCCTCGTTCTTATGGGGTTTCCAAACCGTTTTCCACAGTCGAACCGCGAAAAAACGCCCCGAAGTTCATCGGGACGTTGGGCTACGTGACCAAATATCGCGGACAGGCCGGAGTCACCCGGCGTCAGGCACCTCAACCGTGCACCAGACACAGTCATGATCCGAAAGCGGCTTGGCGTCAGCGGTCAGCGACGACAGCAGACCCCGGTCGCGGCAGATCATCCCCTTGCCGGCAAACCAGTCCAGCTTCATCACCCGGTCCGGGTGCGGCGTGATCAGGCTGGGCCGGGTGGTGTGGCCTTCGGTCGTGAACTCCCAGGAAAATCCGCGCTGCTCCGCCAAAGCAAACAGGGTTTCCCGGCGCCAGTCGAAATCCGGTGGCAGGTGGTTGCCGGTATTCAGATCGCCACCGATCAGCACCGGCATCCCGGGCGCAAACTCATCGAGCGCATCCAGCAGTAGCTGAAACTGCGCATGGCGATGCGCGGCCGCGGCGTTGCTTTCCAGATGGGTGGAGACCACGCATACAGGCCCGTTCTCGGTCGCGACTTCTGCTGCAATCGCCATTCGGCCACCCAGCCGCGGTTGTTGCGGATCCGACGCCCCGGACTCGGCCGCAAACCAGTGGCCATGGTCGTCAAGACGGATCATGGCCACGCGTTTGAACGGAACCGAGGACAGAATCGCGTTCCCATGCCACCCGAGGGTGTTGAAATCATCCTTGCAAAAGGCGCGCTCGGTCGGACCGCCCAGATCCAGTTCGTAGAACTCGACTCCAAAGGCGTAGGCCATACCCAGCTTGTCGGCCATTTCGGCCGTCGTGTGACGTTGACCGGTACGGGACATACCGTGGTCCACCTCGGACAGCAGAACGATGTCCGGGGTCACAGCCGCCAGGTGGGTTGCGTTCTCTTCGGGGAACAGGCAGCGTTCCACATTCCAAGCCGCAGCCGAGAAACGCGCGCCCAAAACGTCCCGGGTTGCGTTTCCGCCCAGTTGCACCGCGTTCATCGCCGGTGTCTGCGCCATCAGGGCGCGGTGCGCCTTGGCCGTTCGCGGCGCCGCCAATATGCGGTCTCGGACATCATCCGAGACCGGCGGCAAAGACGACACGATCTCCGTGATCACAAGGCTTTTCCAGTTTCCGGGTGGAACAGGCTGATCGCGTCGGGCTTGAGTGAGATCCGCGTTTCTCCGGGCGCGGCTTCGACATCCTTGCCCACGTGGATCGTGAACTCCTGATCTGCCAGACGCCCGTGCAACAGGCGGTGCGCGCCAAGCTCTTCGATGATTTCGACGTGAAAGGCGATCGAGCCCTCCGCCCCGATCAGTACATCTTCGGGCCGCACACCTACAGTCACCGCGCCAGACCCTTCGGCCGTGGCAAGCACCGTATCGCCGTTGATCATCACGCGGCCGCCCTCCAGACGTGCGCCGATCAGGTTCATCGGCGGAGCGCCCATAAAGCTGGCCACGAAGGTCGAGGCCGGGCGGTGATAGATCTCGGCCGGGGTGCCGATCTGTTCGATCCGGCCCGCGTTCATCACGATGATGCGGTCAGCCATGGTCATCGCCTCGACCTGGTCATGGGTGACGTAGATCGAGGTCACGCCCAGACGCCTCTGCAACGCCTTGATCTCGATGCGCATCTGGTTGCGCAGCTTGGCATCGAGGTTCGAAAGCGGCTCGTCGAACAGGAACAGCGCCGGATCACGCACGATGGCCCGCCCCATGGCGACCCGCTGGCGTTGACCGCCCGACAGCTGTGAGGGCTTGCGATCCAGAAATTCGTTCAGGTTCAGCATCGAAGCGGCTTCGGCCACCTTGCGTTCGATTTCGTCCTTGGGCGTCTTTCGATTTTTCAGACCATAGGCGATATTCTTGCGCACGGTCATATGCGGGTACAGCGCATAGTTCTGGAACACCATGGCGATATCGCGATCGGCCGGGTCAACATCATTCATGACGCGGCCATTGATCGTCAATTCGCCTTCGGTGATTTCTTCCAGCCCGGCCACCATGCGCAGCAGTGTGGACTTGCCGCAGCCCGACGGGCCGACAAGAACCACGAACTCGCCGTCACCGATGTCGAAACTGGACGGGGTCAGCGCCTCGGCGCCGTTGGGATAGATTTTTCGGATGTTCTTCAGGGATACCTGAGCCATTGATTCTGCCTTACTTGTCGGATTCCGTCAGGCCCTTGACGAACCAGCTTTGGAAAAAGATGACGACCATGACCGGGGGGATGATGGCGATGATCGCCAGCAGGTTGGCCCGGCCGTATTCGGGAATGCGGTTGCCCTCCAGCACCTGCGTGATCTGCTTGATCCCGCGCACCAGGGTGAACATGTCCTCTTCGGTAGTGATCATGGTGGGCCACAGGTACTGGTTCCACCCGAACACGAACATGATGATGAACATCGCCGCAATCATGGTACGCGACAGCGGCACCAGGATGTCGATGAAGAATTTCACCGGGCCGGCGCCATCGATACGCGCGGCCTCGACCAGTTCTTCGGGGACCGAGCGGAAGAATTGCCGGAAGAAGAACGTGGCCGTGGCCGAGGCGATCAGCGGGATGATAAGGCCCTGATAGGTGTTCAGCATCCCCAGTTTCTGCACCACTTCGTACGAGGGCAGAATGCGCACCTCGAGCGGCAGCAACAACGTGGTGAAGATCACCCAGAAAGCCAGCGTGGCGAAGCGCAGACGGAAATACACGATCGCATAGGCCGCCATCATGCCGATGATGATCTTGCCGAGGGCAAAACCGATGCCCAGGATGAACGAGTTCTTGAGCATGTTCATGCCCGTGTTCTGGCCGGAAAATCCCGAGGCCTCGAACATTGCCTTCTGGAAGTTGGGGGCAAGTTGGTCCCCGATCGTCAGGCTGGGTCCGGTCTTGATAACCTCGACATCCGGAACGGTCGTCATCTGGAAGATCATCAGCAGCGGCAGCATCATGAACAACGAGCCGACGATCAGGATCGTGTGATCAAGGATCGTGGACAGTCGGATGCCGCGCTTTCGCGTTTGGGTGGGTGAAGTGGCGGACGCCATCGCAGGGGTATGTGCTTCGGTCATTGTCTGCCCTCCTTACGTGTAGTGGATGCGGCGTTCGACCAGCCGGAACTGGAACACCGTCAGGGCCAAAACCAGCACCATCAGAACAACCGACTGCGCCGAGCTGCCACCCAGATCGTTGCCTCGGAAGCCGTCCACGTAAACCTTGTAGACCAGCGTCATCGGGTTGTTGCCCGGCTCACCCTTCACCATCGTGTCGATCACACCGAAAGTATCAAACAATGCGTAGGTGATATTGATGATCAGCAGGAAAAACCCGGTCGGCGCCAACAGGGGGAAAGTCACGTCCCAGAACCGGCCCGTGGACGAGCGGTTGTCGATCAAAGCCGCCTCACGCACCGATCGCGGAATCGATTGCAGGCCAGACAGAAAGAAGATGAAGTTCACCGGAACCTGTTTCCAGACCGAAACGATAACCATCGCCGTGGCGGTGTCATTGAAATTCACGCCCAGTTTGAAATCCCACCCGATCGAACGCGCCAGTTCGGTCAATGGCCCCCAGCTCTGGTTGAACAGGATCAGGCCGATGAAACCCGCCACCGGCGGCGCCACAGCATAGACCCACATCAGCAGCGTGCGATAGGTCTTGGCGCCGCGCAGCACATTGTCGGCCTTCACGGCTAGCAACAACGCGATCGACAGCGAAAAGAACGTGACCAGAACGGTGAAGATCACCGTGAACCAGGCAATGCTGAGATACTCGGAATTCCCGGCAAGGTCGCTGTAGTTGTCCAGCCCGACGAAGGTCGACCCAAACCCGAACGGATCCTGAAGGAAGAACGAAGACTGCACCGCGTGAGCGGCAGGCCAGTAGAAAAAGACCGCGATGATCAACAGCTGCGGCAACAGCAGTAGAACCGGCAGCCAGCGAGTGGAAAAACCAGCGCGTTTCATGAAAACTCCGAAAAAGGGAGGACGGTCGCACTTCTGCGACCGCCCGTTTCTTGGCGAGTGGGATCAGCTCTGGGTTTTTGCGAAACGCTCGAGCAGACCGTTGGCTTCGTCCTCGATTGCTTTGAAGGCGTCCTCGACCGAGGTTTCACCGGTCAGGATCCGGCCATATTCGCGGTTCATCACGTCGCGGATCTGGACGTAGAAGCCCATGCGATAACCCTTGGTGTTCTCACCCGCAGGCAGCGACAGCTGCTTGATGCCGACCTCGGCCGCCGGGGCACGGTCATAGTGACCATCGCCCTTCGCCATTTCATAGGCGGCGGTGGTGATCGGAACATAGCCGGTCTCGCGGTGCCACATGTACTGGGTTTCGGGCTTGGTCAGGAACTCGAAGAATGCCGCGGTCGCTTTGTTTTCCTCGTCGCTCTTGCCGGCCATCGCGAACAGGGCCGCGCCGCCGATGAAGGTCTGCTTGGGCTCTTTGGTCACCGCTTCCCAATAGGGCAGGAAGGTGGCCGAAAACTCAAACGGCAGATCCTTCTTGGACAGGCCGCCGAACGAACCGGACGAGCCCAGCCAAATGGCAACCTTGCCTTCTTCAAACGGGGTCTGGTTGTCGCTCCAGCCGGTGCCGTACCATTCGAAGAACCCGTTGTCTTTCCAGTCTTTGACGGCGCTGAAATGTGCCTTGATCGCGTCGTTGTTGACAAGAATCTTGGTGCCGTCAGCGCCTTCATAGCCGTTGTCGTTGGTGGCAAACGGCAGGTCGTGGCGCGAATGGAAGTTCTCGGTGAAGATCCAGGGCAGATGCGACTGCGACAGGCCGATATAGCCGGCCTCTTTCAGCGCCGGGGCCGTCACGGTCTGGAACTCTTCCCAGGTTTTCGGCGGCGTCACACCCGCTTTTTCCAGCGCATCGACGTTGTAATACATGATGGGCGAGGACGAGTTGAACGGCATCCCGATCATCTTGCCGTCGCTGTCGGCATAGAAGTAGCGAACACCCGAGATATAGTCCTCGATGTCGAACGTAACGCCGTTCTGTTCCAGCAGGTCCTGAACCGGAACAGTCGCGCCCTTGGCGCCAATCACGGTGGCGGCGCCGGCGTCGAATACCTGCAGGACGTTGGGCTGTTCACCCGCACGGAATGCGGCGATGCCGGCAGTCAGAGTCTCTTCATACGTACCCTTGAAAACCGGCGTGATTTTGTAGTCGTCCTGGGACGCGTTGAAATCCTCGGCAATCTGGTTGACGGTGTCACCCAGGGCTCCTCCCATGGCGTGCCACCACGTAATCTCGACTTCGGCCGAGACCGTATTCGCCATCATCGCGAACGCGGCAGCAGCAGCACCTGTTTTGACGTTTATCATGTAGTTCCTCCGATTCATGTTGCGCCCCTACGGGCGGGCCAAAGCCCTGGAAACTACGGGGTATTTCCCCCGATGACGTATTTCACATCCAGAAAAAGGCTGACACCTTTCGCAAAATGTGCACACGTGTTCACTAGCTTCCAACCGTGACAGTTTGATGAAAGATTCGATTCATTGCAAGAATGTTGAAACCCTCTGAAAAGGTGAAACGCCAACCGCATGTGTAGCGATAGAAACAAGGACGCAAAACGCCCCCGGCGCGCAACGGCCCAGACCGTTGCAGACCTTGCGGGCGTCTCGCGTTCAGCTGTTTCGCGCGCTTTCACGCCCGGAGCCTACGTCGCCTCCGAGAAGCGTCGACGTATCCTGAAGATCGCGGCCGATACAGGGTATCAACCGAATGCACTGGCGGCTGGCCTCAAGGCGGGGCAATCAAATTTGGTCGCCGTCTTCGTCGGCAACATGCGCAGCCCCTACGACTCGGCCTTTGTCGGTGAACTGGCCCAAGCCCTGAGCGGGTTGAAGAAATGGCCCATTCTGATCGACCGAACCGGCGCCAACACGGATCAGGCGCTGCGAGAACTGCTGCGCTATCCGTTGGACGCATTGATTCTGCGCGGCGGCAGCATGTCCGAAGAAATCGTGGACAGATGTGCGCGCTTCGGCATCCCGATGATCTCGTCAGGCCGTCCCGTCCAAGGGCCCCGTGTCGACAATGTCTGCTGCCGCAATGCCGATGGCATGACCATGATCACCGACTTGCTGATCAGCAGGGGACGGCGCCGGTTCGGGTTTCTCAGCGGGCCCGAGGAGTTCTACTCGTCTTCGCGGCGCCGCGCCGGGGTTCTCCAGGCGCTGGATCGGGCGGGGCTTGACCTCGTGGCCGAACACCCGACTGATTACTCGGTCGACAGCGGATACGGCGCCGCGCGCAGCCTGCTGTCCCGCGCCTCTCTGGATGCGCTTGTCTGCGCCAATGACGCCACGGCGATCGGGGCGCTATCGGCTGCGCGCGATCTGTCTCTGAACGTTCCCGGCGATTTGGCGATTGTTGGTTTCGACGACATCGCCATGGCGAAATGGCCGACATTCCGCCTCACGACAGTCCGGAACCCCATCGACGCCGCCGTTGACGCGATCATCGCGCTGCTGGAGCGTAGGCTGGTCGATCCCGGCCGTCCCGAAGAGAGTATCTTTTTGGACCCCAGCGTCATCGAACGCGAGACGCATTGAACAGCTGCATCAATCGAGAAGCCTAGGCAGGGCCACCGGCGAACTGCTTGAGTTCCACTCCGCTCTCCTGCAGGGCACGGCGGACACCGGCCGCAATCGAAACGGCCGTTGGCGTGTCTCCGTGCAGGCAGATCGTGTCGATGCGGGTCGGGATATGCTTACCGCTTTCGGTGATGATCGCCCCGGCCTTGACCATCTCGACCATACGCGCGGCGGCCCGGTCGGGGTCATTGATCACCGCGCCGGGCAGGCTGCGGTCGACCAGCGTGGCGTCATCGTTGTAGGCGCGATCGGCAAAGATCTCGCAGGCCACCGGACAGCCCAGTTCGCGCGCAGCGCGCTGCTGGGCGGTTCCGGCCAGAACCATGATGATCAGATCCGGGGCAACCGACAGCGCCGCTTCATAGCACGCCCGCGCCATCGCCTGATCCTCGGACGCCATGTTGGCCAGCGCGCCGTGCAATTTCAGATGACGCACCTGTCCGCCGGCCGCCCGCGCCATCGCCTGCGCCGCGCCGACCTGATAGCGGATCAGGTTCTGCAGCGACGGCAGAGGATAGTGCATCCGCTGACGCCCGAAGCCGTGCAGATCGGCAAAGCCGGGATGCGCACCGATGCCCACGCCGTTTTCGACCGCCTGCGCCATCGTCGTGGCCATCACGTCCCAATCACCCGCATGAATCCCGCAGGCCACGTTGGCCGACGTCACGATCTTCAGCAGCGCCGCGTCATCGCCCATTTTCCAGGGGCCAAAGCTTTCGCCCATATCGGCATTCAGATCGACTTGATGTGCCATGGCACAGGCTCCTTTTCTACAAAACGTCCTCTTCGCGGGCGATGGCGCCGCTGATCAGTTGATAGGATAGAAGGTCGGACATGCTGCGCGGATCGCGGATCAGCGGGCGCAGCGCCCGGGGCAGCGCGGCGCGAGCCTGGGCGGCGGCGCGCTCGGCCGCCACCGCTTCGTCCAGCGACACGAAGCGGAACCTCAGGTCGGCCCCGACCGGGGCCTGCGCCACCTTGGGCAGGTCGCAGGGCAGAACGGTGCCGATGCGGGGATAGCCGCCCGTTGTCTGGCATTCGGCCATCAGCACGAAGGGCGTGCCGTCGCCGGTGACCTGGATGTCACCCGGCACGATGGTTTCCGAGAGCACGCTGCGCCCGCCCGAGACATGAAAACCCGGTCCGTCGCTTTCCAGCCGCACGCCCATGCGGTTGGCGCGCGCGTCCCGACGGAACGCGGTGGCTTGCAGCCGCTCCAGAACGTCTGGGGCGAACAGGTCAGTCTGGAAGCTGGCCACGATGCGGATTTCCCCGCCCGAAAACCGGTCGTCAGGGTCGAAGGTCATCCCGGTTGCACCGCCCGCGTCCGGGCCGATCGCCAGCCGGTCCCCTGCCTTCAGCAGAGCACCGATCCCCGCCGTCAGATGCGCCGAACAAGCGCCCAGAACCGGATCGCCCTGAACCCCGCCGCCGACGCTGAGATATCCATAGCTGCCGGCCACGGTTGGTCCGATGCTCAACCGCGCGCCCGCAGGCAGCAGGTGCGAGGCGTTCCAGACCGCGGTCGCGCCATCGATCTGCGCCCGCATCCGGGCGCCTGTCAGAGCGATGCGCAGGTCCTGATCGGCCTGGAACTCGCCGCCCATCCCGGCCATTTCCACGGCGGCAAGACTGTCGGGCTGCCCCAGCAACGCCGCGCCTTCGGCCAGGGCAAGGCGGTCTACTGCACCGCCGCGCGACAGGCCCATGTCCAGATATCCGGGCCGCCCCATGTCCTGCACCGTCAGGCCGGGCCCGGCGCGCAAAATGGTCAGATGCGCGCTCATGCCAGCGCCTCGCAACTGGCGCCGCCGCGCGGATCGCTGCGCATCCGCGCCAGCGTTTCCGGGTCGGTGGGCGTGAACTGCACCTCATCCCCGGGGCGCAAAAGGAAAGGTTCGGGAACATCCGGCTGGAACAGACGGATGGCGGTCTGGCCCACATGCTGCCAGCCGGTCGGCGTGGTGACCGAGAACAGCACAAGCTGCCGCAGCGCCACCGCCAGCGCGCCTTCGGGCACGCGCGGGGTCAATTCTTTTTGCCTGGGGATGTCCCAGGCGGGCGGCAATTCACCCAGATAAGGCTGGCCGGGGGCAAAGCCGATGGTTTGCACCCGCACCCGCGCCTGGGAAAGCGACCGGACCGCCTCGGCCTCGGACAGGCCCGCCGCCTGCGCCGCCTGCCCCAGCTGCGGCGCCAAATCCGTACCGAAGACGGTGGGCACCCGCCAGAACCTGCGCCCGCCGGGCAAGTCGGCCGCGTACCAGTCTCGCTGGTCCAGCAGCGCCTGCACTTGCTGGTGCAACGCGGCATGCGTCAGGCGCAGCGGATCGAACCTGACAAAGGCCGAGACCAGCGAGGACGAGGTTTCTTGGACCCCCTCCCAGCCCTCCGCCTCGAGCGCGGCGCGAAAGGCCAGCGCAGCCCGGTTGGCCGGTTCGCTGAGTGCGGCGGCAAAGCTGATCAGCAGCCCGTCCACCCCGGCGGTTCGTATGATCGGAAAATCCTGCATCGCCCCCGTCACATCTGGTTCGGCAGATAGGTCACGATGCCGGGGAAAACCACGATGATCACCAGAGCCACGATCATCAGGAAGAAGAACGGCAGCGCCGCATGGGCCACCCGAAGGATGTCGCGCCCGGTCAGCGATTGCAGCACGAACAGGTTGAAGCCCACGGGCGGTGTGATCTGCGACATCTCGACCACGATCACCAGGAAGATCCCGAACCACAGCGGGTCGATCCCCGCCTGCATCACCATCGGCATGATGACCGAAGCGGTCAGCACCACAACCGAGATGCCGTCAAGGAAGCATCCCATGATCACGAAGAACACGGTCAGCGCCGCCAGCAGCGTGAAGGTGGACAGGCCCAGCGACCCGATCCATTCCGCCAGCACGCGCGGGATGCCGGTAAAGCCCATCGCCACGGTCAGGAACGAGGCCCCTGCAAGAATGAAGGCGATCATGCACGAGGTCACGGTGGCCCCCATCAGCCCGTCGACGAAGCTTGCGCGGGTCAATGTGCCCTCGCGCCAGGACAGCAGCAGCGCCAGCACCACGCCCACGGCGGCCGCATCGGTGGGCGAGGCGATCCCGGCATAGATCGAGCCGATCACACCGACGATCAGCAGGATCACCGGCACCAGTCGGCGCGAGCGGCGCAGCTTTTCCGCAAAACTCGCGCGGATGTCCTCGGTGGGCAGGTTGGCGCGGTTGATCAGCGCCCAGATTGCGACATAGCCCACGAACAGCCCCACCAACAGCAGTCCCGGCAGAACTCCGGCCACGAACAGGCGGGCGATGGATTGCTCGGTCGCCACGCCATAGACGATCAGGATGATCGACGGCGGGATCAGCAGGCCCAGCGTGGCCGAGCCGGCCAGCGTGCCGATGATCATCTTCTCGGGATAGCCGCGGCGCGAGAGTTCCGGGATCGACAGTTTGCCGATGGTGGCTGCGGTGGCCGCCGAAGACCCCGACACAGCCGCAAAGATCCCGCAGGCAAAGACGTTCACATGCAGCAACTGCCCCGGCAGCCGGTTCATCCAGGGCGACAGGCCTGTAAACATGTCTTCGGACAGGCGCGAGCGGAACAGGATCTCGCCCATCCAGATGAACAGCGGCAGTGCCGCCAAAGCCCAAGAGTTGCTGTGCCCCCACAAGGTTGTGGCCATGACCAGCCCCAGCGGCGCATCGGAGAACAGCGCCATCGCCGCGATCCCGACCCCCAGCAGCGAAAACGCCACCCAAAGGCCAGACCCCAGAAAGGCGAACAGCAGAACAAGAAGAATGATGGAAAGCGTGGCAATCGACATCTGCTGGCCCTATTCGCTCAGAAGGTTTTCGCCCTTGCCGTCCCAGCTGGGCGCGCGGCCCGCTAGCAGACCGACCAGCTCGTCGATCAGGGCAAGTGTCAGGATGGCCAGCCCCAGCAGGACCGGCATCTGCACGATCCACAACGGCACCGACACCATGCCGGGGCTGCGGTCGCCATATTCCAGAGATTCCAACACCAGCAGACCCAGATACCAGGTGGCATAGGCGCTCATGGCGAGGGCAATCGTCACCACGCAAATCTCGGTCAGGCGGCGCGGCCCCTTGGGCATCCGCCCAATAAGCAGCGTCACCCGGATATGCCCGCCGGCGCGCAGCGCATAGGCCAGCGCCAGAAAGCTGGATGCGGCCAGAAAGAATCCGGTGAAATCGGCATAGGACGGGATGGTCAGGCCCACGCCCTGCCCGGTCAACGCGGCCCAGATCTTGTCGGCCAGGTTGAGCCCGACCTGCGCAAAGACCAGCACGACGATGGCCAGAATGAACAGCGCCGCCAATCCGCCGGCCGCACGATAGATGAAATCAAGACTGCGCCGCAGCATCGCCATCCCCTCCCATTGTTATCGAACCCGGCCGGACGTGTCGCGCCCGGCCGGGTCGGATCGTTTACTGCTGATAGGCCTGCAGCAACGCAGCGCCCGAGTCGCCGGCCTCGGCGGTCCAGTTCTCGAGCATCTGCGCACCGATCGCGCGCAGGCCGGCCATCAGTTCTTCGGACGGCTGCACCACGGTGATGCCGTTTTCCTGCAGAACCGCGGTCTGCTTGGCGGTCTCGGCCTGGCTCATCTCCCAGCCGCGGGCTTCGGCGGCGGCGGCGGCCTCCAACACGGCGGCCTGAGTCGCGTCATCCAGACGGCGGAAGGCGCGCTTGTTCACCACGACCACGTTCTTGGGAATCCAGGCCTGGATGTCGGTGTAATGGGTCAGGAAGTCCCACGCCTTCGAGTTCACCCCGGTCGAGGGCGAGGTGATCATCGCTTCGACCCGACCGGTGCTGAAGGCCTGCGGAATGTCCGGAACCTCGACCTGCGTGGGTGCGGCCCCCGCAAGGTTGGCGAATTCTTCCAGCGTAGCGTTGTAGGTTCGGAACTTCAGGCCCGCCAAGTCATCCACGCTGTTGATTTCCTTGGTGGTGTACAAGCCCTGCGGCGGCCACGGCACGGCGTACAGCACCATCATGCCCTGCTCATCCAGCAGGCCGTTGATCACGTCTTTCTGTGCCACCCACAGCTTTTGGGCGTCGTCATAGTTGGTGGCCAGGAATGGCAGCGAATCCGCGCCGAAGGCCGGGTTGTCATTGGCCAGCAACGACAGGAAAAACTCTCCGACCGGCACCTGACCACTGCGCACGGCCTTGCTGATCTCGGGGTGCTTGAACAGCGACCCTGCGGAATGGACCTTGATTTCAAGGGCGCCGTCGGTGGCCGCGGCTACGTCCTTGGCGAAGTCGTGGATGTTCACGGTATGGAAGGTGGCATCCGGATAGGGCGTCGGCATGTCCCAGGTCTCGGCCTGCACCTGCATGGCCAACCCGGCCAGCGCGGCAACCGCGCCACCGGCAATCTTCATCAGTTTCATTTTGGCTCTCCCTGCTTGAGTACTGGCGCAGAAGCTGACTCAACGTTTGCAATTTGTCAACGTTTTGTTATCGTTTTGACCGAAACGCTGCAGAGTCCAAAGGTCAGCACGTTGAAAACACACGCACTCCATGCCAAAACACTGATAATTTCTCAGCGTTTTGCAGATCAAAAGGCCGCAACATGACCGATTCTTCCCCCGACACGCGCCGCATCGTTTCCTCTCGCCACTTGGCCGAGGGCGAAGGCTGGGAACTGTCCGAACTCGAATTCGGCCTGATCATTGTCTACAACGCGTTCTCCCGCTGGATGACCCGCTGCATGGCCGCAGCTGGGCAGGCCGATCTGGGACCGCTCGACATCCTGATCCTGCACAATGTCAATCACCGCGGCCGCGACAAGCGCTTGACGGACATCTGCTTTCTTCTGAACATCGAGGACAGCCACACCGTGAACTACGCCCTGCGGAAACTGCTGAAGGCCGGTCTTCTGACGTCGGAAAAGCGCGGCAAAGAGGTGTTCTACCGCACCTCACCCGAGGGCGTGGAGCTATGCGACGCCTACCGGAAAGTTCGCCAGCAGTGCCTGCTGGAAGGGCTGTCAGCCACCGACCTGTCGGGCCCGGATCTGAGGGACCTGGCCCGCGACCTGCGCGCCCTGTCCGGCCATTATGATCAAGCCAGCCGCGCGGCGGCATCTTTGTAGCCAGTCGGCAAAGCCCCGCGGCCAAGGCCTGTTGCATCGATCCCTTCGAGACTTTAGGCCAAGTACAACCAACCCGGAGGACCCGATGCTCACGAATTTTGGCTGGAAGTCGTTGAAACTGTTTTTGTCCAAAAAGCAACGTGAAGAAACGAAAGTCTATCGCCTGCTCAGCGACACATTCGGCCACTATCGCTCTTTGGTCGAAGGCCGGCCGGTTGATGCCCAAGGGGCCGAGATTCCATGGTATTGCTATCCGGCTATCGAATTTCTGGATGGCCTCGAGTTGTCCGGGCTGAGTGTGTTCGAATATGGAAGCGGAAACTCCTCGGCCTTTTTTGCGTCCCGCGGGGCGGTGGTGACGGCCATCGAACATGACAGGGAGTGGTTCGAAATCACTTCGCAGCGTTTGGCCGGACTGGATGGCTTTGCGATACATCACGCGACCGAAGCCAAAGAGTATGCAGAGCGCCCTGAAATCAACGATGCGGATCTGGTGGTGATAGACGGAACGCACCGCGTACCTTGTGTCGACTTTGTTACCGCCGAGATCGGGGCAGGACGCGCGAAACCAGCCCTCATAGTGTTCGACAATTCAGATTGGTACCCGGAGACGATCTCGCGCCTGGAACACGCGCTGGGTTGGTGGCGGGTTGATTTCTGTGGGTTCACGCCAATCAACACATACACCCAAGCGACTACCGTTTTTCTCAATCCGGAACGCAATATTCGCAGGCTCGGCCCGATCCAGCCGACCGGTGGCCACAAGAAAATCTCGATCGAAGAGCTTGGCCAACACGGGAAAGGCCGCCCAGCACCTCAATAAATGAAATCACCATGACACACCTTCTTCGCAGACTTCGTCGACGCCTCATACTCGATCTGTTCCGATACCCGGTGCGCTACGCCCCCTACAACGATTGGGGCGACAAGCTTGCACTCTGGTACTGGTTCTTCGTTCAGCATGACCGCTTTCCCAGCTCCAAGATGATTTTCAATGACGTGCTGTACCGATTGAAAACAACCGATGCCATGGTCCGGCCGGATCGGGTCGCTACATCTGACAAGGAATTGGTCAAGGAATTCGCCATCCCGCTGATCGGTGCTGACCATGTCGTTCCGACTTTGGCCGTTCTGCGAACCGAGGCAGAGATCGACAACTACGAGTTTCCTACCCCTTGCGTGGTCAAACCGACTCAAGGCTGCGGAGGCATTCATTTCCTGTTCCCCGGCGATACGCCCGACCGATCGTTGATGAAGTCTCAGCTGGCCGAGAACTACTATTACCAATATCGCGAGAGGAACTACAGAGACCTGCAGGGAAAGCTCATCGTTGAGCCGATGCTTTTTGCCGGACAGCCCGTCAACGACTACAAGGTTTTCTGCTGGCGCGGGGAGCCGCGCTGCATATTGTACGCAAACGACCGCCACCACGAGTTCTACCGCGTACTATTCGACACGGATTGGACAGAATTGCCGATTCCGCTAAGCCCTGCAGTGCAAGATCGCCCCCAGCCACCACGGCCCGACAGACTTGATGAGATGCTGCAAGCCGCCGCCAAACTGTCCAAACCCTTCGACTTTGTCCGCATCGACTTCTACGCCGACCCTGAAAGAGTGCTGCTCGGTGAAATCACCCACCTGCACAACGGCGGCAACGAACAGTTTGCCAGCCTTGAAGATGAGCTTGCATTGTCTCGCCATATCTTCGGTTCGATTGACCCGAAAAAGACCGTTTGATGCGAAAACGCGGCCGAGACGTTTGATTCAACGGTCGCTCTTGGAACAAGTGGTGCGGGTGGAGGGACTTGAACCCCCACGCCTTGCGGCGCCAGAACCTAAATCTGGTGCGTCTACCAATTTCGCCACACCCGCAACACGGCGCCGACGCGCCGAATGGAAGGGCTGATAACAAACCTTTTGGACAAGCGCGAGAGGGAATCTTGCCGTCTGCGGCGGAATATTGACCCCCATTGGGAAACAATGGAAATTACCAAGGCGAGGGGAAGATCGACCCGCGCAACGGCGCAAGAATGTGTGGCATCCGGCTTCCCAGTTTATTTTTATAGCCAAATGGAATTCATAACGCTGAGACCCGTCGTTTTTGGAACGAAACAAAACGCCATAATTGTTCTGTTTTTGGACACATTCCCAAATTTTCGAAAATTACAAAATTCTCGCTGACGTTGTGGATCGCATGGGGGCGCCTAGACCACCGTTATCAACCCCACCCTGCGCCCAAAGTAATGCGGTCCCTCCGCCTTCTGCCGAGACGCGCACTTAGCCTTCGATTCGCCTTCCTATTTTCCGTATATTTTTCTGAGATTTATCCATCGATCGAGATCATCACGACAACCCAAATTGCACGCAAAAACACACCCCGAATTCACACCCAGCGGTCTTGCCTGTTTTGATTAATACATCCTGAAGTTGCGGCATTGTCATGCAACGCCCACCACAATTGCGCCACATTTCAAACGCCAAAATATCTCAATCACGTCAAAATAACACCGTGATGAAGGTAATTCTGTCTACCAAGGAGTTAATGAGTCTTTTTCGCCTTTTTGGCACCGTACGAGTTTTTTGCTCAACTCCAGTACAAGGGTCTCAGTCGTGACCGAACAGATCAACTCCGCTGCCACCGAGCAAGACGTCGTCTTTCTTGCAAGAGAAAGCTTTGTCGGCGAGCTCAAAAACCTCAACCAGCAATTCCCGAACACGGGTTTCGGCATTGCCCTGAAGACACATGAGGGCAACGAATACCTGTTGGCAAATGCGCGAATGCCCCTTCCATCGGCCAAATCCAATGGGTTTCCGACCGGACGTCGGGTCGCGCGCCTGGACAATGGAACCCGGTTCAGCTCGATCGAAGTGCTGGCCGATTCGCGTGCCTTCGATACCATCTCGCCCGGAACCGAGGCCGAGATGCTGGGCAACGCTCTCGAACTGATCGCCCGGATCGACAGCTTTTCAGGCATGGCGCCTGCCAGTTTGACGGAATCCGGGCATACCCAAATCGCTGCAACCGGAACCGGAGGCTGAACATGGCCCGCAACGACCACCTTTTGTCCGTAGGAAACGAGGCATTGGCGCCGATGTCGGAAGCCATGTCCGCACTGACGACACAGATCGACCAACTGACAGAGGTGGCGGATGCGCGCTCGACTGCGCGGCTGGCCACGCTCAAGACCCGTATGGAAAACTTCACCGCCAGCGTCACTTTCGTCGGCCAGGTGAAGGCGGGCAAATCTTCGATCGTCAACATTCTGGCCGGTCGGCCGGGTCTGCTGCCGTCGGATGTGAACCCGTGGACCTCAGTTGTGACCACGCTGAACATCAACACCCGCATGCCCGGTGAATACAGATCCAAGTTCACCTTCTTCGAGCAGGAAGAATGGGACAACCTGATGGTCGGCGGTGGCCGTTTGGGCGAACTGGCCAATCGCGCAGGCGCCGACGACGAAATGGAAGACATCCGTCGTCAGATCGCGCAGATGAAGGCCAAGTCCGAGGAACGCCTTGGCAAGCACTTCGACCTGATCCTGGGCCAAAGCCACCAGTATGACTATTTCGACGAAGAGCTGATCCAGCGCTATGTCTGCCTGGGTGACGAAGACGATCCGGACATCAATCCGAAAACGGGCCGGTTCGCCGACGTGACCAAAGCCGCGGAATTGTATATGGACATTCCGCAGTACCCGATCGCGCTGAAACTGTGCGACACGCCGGGCGTCAACGACACGTTCATGGTGCGCGAACAGATCACTCTGCGCAGCCTGCGCGGATCGGAAGTCTGCGTCGTGGTCTTGGCGGCAAGCCAGGCGCTGACCACGATGGACATGGCGCTGATGCGGATCATCGCGCAGTTCGAGAACCGGCAGATCGTCCTGTTCGTCAACCGGATCGACGAACTGACCGACCCGGTCAAGCAAGTCCCCGAAATTCGCGACCGCATTCAGGACACGCTCAAGCAGAATGGCATCGACACAAGCACCAGTGTCGTTTTCGGAAGTGCGTTGTGGGCCGAGGCCGCGCTGACCGGCAACCCCGATATTCTCACCGACGATTCCCGCCAGGCCCTCAACACGTTCTATCTGGCCGCCGGTTTTGGTGATCAGGCCGCATCGCTAGACAAGATCTGGGCCCTTTCTGGTCTGCCTGACCTGCTGTTGGCCATGAACGAACGGATCGCCCAAGGCGCAGGCACGCGTCTTCTGGATCGGGTCCGTCACCGCGCCCGCAACATCGCAAGTCAGATTCGCGCCACCTCGGTCGCCAAGAGCCTGTCTGGCGGAGGCGGTGTTGTTCGCGATCTGGACGGCGTGTCACCCGAAGATGCGATCGCCACTGTCGCGGCCGAATATGACAAGAAAGCTGCTGCCCTGACGACATCCCTGCGCGACAAGGTGTTGGAACGTCTGGCATCGGCCGAGGCAAACTTCGTCAAACGTGCTACCGACTCGTTGATCGCGCATCTCGAGCAGAACGGCGAACAGGGCACCTGGCAATACGACCCGGCCGGGCTTCGTACCCTGCAGAAGGCCGCCTATTTCAGCTTTGCCCGCGCAATGCGCAAGGACGCCGGCGCGCTGTATTCCGCAGCCGCCGCGGATGTCGAGGCCCTGTATCAGAAGCTGCTGGGCAACCACTTGGGCGAATTCAGCATCGAGGCACCCATTGTGCCGCGCGTACCGCCTCCATTGGGCATTGGCCGAACGATCGCCCTGGACCTTCAAAGCACATGGTGGCGACGCTGGTGGCAACGCCGCAAAGGGTTTGAAGCCTATGCGGCGGACTACACCCGCCTGATCGCGTCAGAAGCCAATTCGATCACCAAGGACCTTGAAGAAACCCAGATCGCAGCCGTTCTGGAGAATGTTCGGGCCGTCCTGTCGGATTTCATGCGCGAGCAGCAGGAAACCCTTCTGAGCATCTCGCAATCGGCCGAGAAGGCACCGGGGACCGCCCCGGACCTGATGGCCGGGCTCGAGCCGAAGAAATCTCGTGACGAAATCCTCGGCGACATCCTCAAAGATCTCAGCAACGAAGCAGCGTAAGAAAGCCATGGCAAAAGATTCACAAATCCGCTTCGTCTCTCCTCGGGCATGGGAACGCATCGAGCAGTGGTCCCGCCGCAAACCGGTTTTTGCGCTGATGGGAGAGTTCAGCGCCGGCAAGTCCACGCTCATGAACTTCCTGCTGCGCAAGCAGGCCCTACCGACGCAGGTGACGGCCACCCAGCTGCCGCCGGTCTGGTTCAGTTGGGGCAACAAACCGGCTTACGTCCAGCGCCATGACGGGACCACTTCTCCGATTGGTTTGGACGAACTGGACAAGGTGGGCGTCAACGACGCGCAGTTCATCCGCATCTATCTTGAAGCGGACATTCTCGAGGCCGTAGACCTGATCGACACGCCCGGCATTTCAGACCCCAAAATCCAGGCCGATGTCTGGCGCCGTGCGGTGGGTCAGGCCAACGGGGTGCTGTGGTGTACCCACTCGACCCAAGCCTGGCGCGAGACCGAACGCGCCACGTGGGTTTCGTTGCCTGAACGGCTTCAGCACAACTCGCTTCTGTTGGTGACGCGCGCGGACGCATTGGATCTGAAAGACCGCCAGAAAGTGCTGCGCCGCATCAACCGCGAAGCGGGGCACCTGTTCAATCGGACAATCCTGTTTTCCGCCCGTGACGCGATCATCGCGCGTGACAAAACGGGCGACGCCGAGCTGTGGTCGCGCAGCGGCGGCGGCAAGATGATTGACAGCTTTCTCGAGATCACCGAGCAGATCATGGACAGCCGTGCGGAAAAGCTCGCCCGCTACCAGATCGACAAGAGCCTCGCCGGCACGCCCCCGGTACAACCGGTGCGGCCCGAACGATCCGATCGCCAGACCGCAGCGGAAGAGCCCGCGCCTTTCAAGTTGACCAACCCGCTGGATCAGGATGATGGATTCGAAGCGGTCCGGAACTCGGACGATGTGATCGCAACCTTCCCGGTTCGACCGGCCCGGGTGGAGCGCCGCGGCGAGTCGACCGAACGCGAACGGATCAACCCGGATGACGCCGACCGTTTGCGCGCCGAAATGACGCCGGTGCCCGATGACGATTTGCGGGCCTTGTTCCGGGACGAGAATGAGGATCGGCTCAGCGTCGCGGCAGCTTCGACAGCGGTGGCTCAGCTGGACGACGAAGACTTTGACGAGATCGATGACGATAGGCTCGATGTCGAGGACGACGAAATGCTGGTCGCAGATACCGATGACCAGACCACCGAGCAGGGTGCCCAGGACGAAGATCTGCTGGCCACGCTGTCCGAACGTTTGGTTGGCGAGACCCCCGCGCCGGTAACGGACGAACAGGACGAGACCCCGGGACCCAGTGTCGAGGACTCGGTCTCGTCCATCGCTTCGCTGTTGTCCCAGCAACAGGGTGACGATGCCACGACCTATGAACCTGAGCCGGAATCGAACGGCCTGGTCGCGGCACAAACCCCTGAAGACCAGGAACCCGAAGCGCCTTGTGAGCAGGTCAGCGAAGGCGAAACCTCGCTGGAACACCTTTTGAGCGTGCCGGCAGGAGCTCCGCTCAGCGCGGCGGCGATGTGGCGGGAAATCGCGGCCAGCGAAGATATTCCCCAAGACGTGGACGGGCTGCACGCCGTGTTCCAGGCCTTTCTTGAGGAGTTCGACAAGATCGCTCACGAGCACACCGGGCGCGACGAACAGGATACGATTCAACCCGTGCCAAATCCGAAAGACAGGGCGGAGTGGCATGTGTTGTAACGGGGCCTCAAGGAACACTTGGGAAACGATAGACCGTTTCCCGTCCCGAACGGCAATGCTACTCAGCGGCGCGACGGTTTCAAACCGCTGCGCCTTTGGGCTTAATAAGGGATAACAGAGCTTTAGATGACGATTGACGCCGCATTGACCACTGCCATGGAGACCATTCCCGACTGCATCGCAGCGGGATATGTCGACATGGAAACGGGCATGCTTCTGGGCATGTCGGCAACCGGGACCGAGGATGGCGCAGCCTTGGAAACCCTCGCCGTTGCGGTGGCAAATCTGTTTCAGGGCCGGGGCGTTCAAGCATTCGAAGCGCTGTTGGCCTCGGCCGGACTACAGGATCCGGAGAACCCGGGATTTGGGGAAATCTCGGTGTTTTCGAACGACCGGCTGCACATCTTCATGCGGACCCGGGCCTATCCGGAACACGTGGTCTGCTACATCTGCCGCGACAGCGCGAATATCGGGCTGACGCTTACGAAATCACATCTCAGCCTGGGGCCGGTAGCGGCCGCAGTTTAGACGGGACCAGAGGGGGTCACGGCATGATGGCGACAGACATAATCGACATGCTCGAAAACATCGGGCGGTCCGCGACGCCCCGTTTGTCGCCGGCCGTTCGGTTGACCGGGGACACGGCCGAGGCCCGGCGGGCCAGTATTCTGAACCTGATCCGGGGAACGGTTCTTCCAAGACGCTTGGAGTTCAACGCCCAGAACGGAACGATCCTGGCGATCGAGGTGAACAGCTCACGGATCACGGATGTTTATTCGGCGAGCACCGGCGCCCTTCCGGATTTCGAAACCGAACCGCGCGAAGCGCTGATCGAAAAGCTGGCGCGGCTCGTGTCCGACCTGGCAGCGACCGCCCCTCCGATCGAAGTGGTGTCTCTGAAACCGGACGGGCCGCTGGAGGCGGATGACGTCGGCATCACGTTCAGCGAGATGCAGAAGGCTTGTGACGAGATCGTTCTGCCGTCCGAGCCACGGGTTTCGGTTGTCCCGGACCCCGTCGAGGACACGAAAGAACAGGACAGCGCTGAAGGGCAAGAACCTAGCGTAGCCGCGGCTTTCTTCGACGGCGCCGAGCGGTTCGCCATGGGACGCCTGCTGACAAGTGCGGAGGGTGCGACCCAACAGTTCGATGGCGTGTGCGCCGATGGACAGCCTCTTCACCCTTCGGATGATCTGTTGACCCGGTTCGCACAGGATCTGGCGGGATGGGATGCCGACAATGCCGGGCTGCTCGAGCAGCCGCAACTGATCGTCATGCGGCCGTCAGGTGGCAAGGGCGCGGGTGTCGCTCTGGTCCGGGATGGTCGCAATATAGCCGCCGCCGTACATGACGCGCGCAAGCTGGGTGCCGTCGTCAACCTGTGGAAATCTCTGCGGGAGTCGGTCTGATGGCACCGCTTTCGCGACAGTTGAAGTTAAGTTTGAAGCAAATCTTGGGTACCAGTTTTTAGGGTAGTGTTATGAGTGAAACCAACCGCCGGGAATTGATCCGGATCGCCAGCGAAATGAAAGAGGTGAGCAATGACGAGACCTGTCAGTTCATCTCTCGCATCGTTGACGACCTCAGCGGCCTGAAACCATCGATTGCATTCGTCGGGCAGATCAAGGCCGGGAAGTCCCGCCTGATCAACGGCTTTACGGGACAGGCAGAATTTCTGCCGTCGGACGTGAACCCGTGGACGACCGTGATCACCGACATGCATTTCGGACATCCCTCCGGGCGCACATCGGGGGCCGAATTCCATTTCTTCGACAACCGCCAATGGCAGGCGCTGATCGCCGAAGGCGAAGAACTGCGCAACATGTTCCCCGACGATGAGGACAGCTATAAGCGCGAGATGATCGAGGAGCAGGTCGAGGCGATGAAAACCCGCGCTCGTCTGCGCTTGGGTGACAGTTTCGAACAGCTGATGGGTCAGCATCACGACCTCGAGGAGCTGACCTCGGATGATCTAGCCCGCTATGTCTGTGCCGGGGATGATCCGACCGACGAAGCCGAACATGATCCGGGATCGGACCGGGGTTTGTACAGCGACATCACCCGCAAGGCCGAGGTATATTTCGATCTGGGCCACTTCCCGTTCCCGCTGACCGTGACCGACACGCCCGGCGTCAATGATCCGCTGTTGATCCGCGAAGAGATCTCGCGCCAGTACCTCAAGGAATCCGACTTTTTCGTCGTGGTTCTGTCCGCGCACCAGGCCCTGTCGCGCGCCGATTTGAAGCTGTTCCGGCTGATGCAGGCGCTTGAGCTGGGTCAGATCGTGGTTTTCATCAACAGGGTCGACGAATTGGGCGGCGGTGCGGAAGACGCGGCGAAAGTGCGCGCCGACGTTTTGGACGGGTTGGAAAAGGCGCTGGGGAAGTCCAGCATCGACGTTCTGATGGGCAGCGCTCAGTGGGCGCATTACGCACTGACCGGGGACGAAACCGGCGTCAACCACGATCACATCCTCGCCTGGCTGCGGGCGCATCCCGAACAGATGAAGCAATACCTTGCCGGCGTCGAAGAGATCAAACGCGGCCCCGGCCCGATCAGCCGCGAGGCGGTTCTGCGGTATGCTGCGATGATTGCCTCGGGCTTGCCCGACCTGCGCCGGCATGTCACCACCGCGCTGACTGACGGCCCGCGCAACGAACAACTGCGTATGGCGTGGCAACATCTGAACGGCTTTGCCCAGGGCGAGCTGGAGCGCAGCAAGGCCCGCCTCCGCGCGCTGGAAGAAGATGGCCAACCATCGGACGATGCGGCTGGCGAGAATGACAAGACCCTCGCCGAGTTGCGCAAGCTGGTATCGGACAAAACCGCGGAAATCACCCGCGACATGGATGATGTTCTGGCAAACTTGCGTGGTGTGATGGACGACACTGTGGCCGAAGCCGTCGTATCGGTTGTGCGCGGACCCGACGGGCAATCCCCGTTGCTTGCCAAAGGTGGCGCAACCGAACTGAACTTTACACCGTTGCGCGAACGCATGCGCGAACTGGTGCAGGGTGCGACTCAGGTCATTCGCCAGCGGATGCTCAGCGAACTCTATGCCATCGACATGCAGGCCAACGCGTCTCTGCGGTCCCTGCCGGGCTGGCAGGAGCCGACAGACAGCCGTATGAACACCAGTGCCGTGCGCTGGTTCCGTCCGGACACCACCGCATTGACCCGGGGGATTACGGTCGAGTTGCGGGTGAACTGGTTGTCGCGTCTGATTTCGCGGAAATCCGTCGTCTCTCGCGCCGAGCGCATGATCGTGCAGGAATTCGAGATGATCGGAGATGATCTGATCGATACCGCACGCGAGAACCTGCTGGAGCGCCTGAATACCGCTCTGGACCATTTCCTGGCCCTGCTCGCCGGGCATCTTGAAAACCGCACCGCGACGGGCGAGACATGCGAGCGCACCCAGGCGCAGGTCGATTTCGACCGCGCACGCCGGATCGCGGACGAATTGCAATCGACCTTTGGCGCTGAACACAGCGACGAACGACAAGCGGAGGCCGCCGAGTGATTGAATTTCCCGGAACCGAGACGGAAGTGCGTCAGCTTGACCGTTTTCTGACCGCAACCGAACGCCTTCCGTCCACGCCCGAGTTGGACGACATGCGCGCGCGGGCACAGTCCCACGCCGAGCGTTTGTCAAACGCGGTTTCAATCGGTTTTGCCGGGGAATTCGGCGCCGGGAAGTCCAGTCTTGCCAACATGCTCGCCGGAGCTGACATCCTGCCCACGGGTCCGCAACATCTGAAATTGCCTTTGGTGATTGTCACCTATGCGGACACGCCTGAAACGACCGTTGGGTGGTGGGATCGCGAGCCAAAGGTTTATTCCGGCATCGCGCTGGAAAAGGCCGCGGCCGACAATCCTGATTTCATTTCGGTGGGACTGAACACCCCTGCCCTGCGCGAAATCTCGTTGTTCGACCTGCCCGGCTCGGGTGCGCTGGACGACACTTACAAACAAACGCTCGATCTGCTGAAATTCGTCGATTGCGCCATCTGGTGCACGAACGGAACCAACGCCTGGCGTGAAACCGAGCGCCATTTGTGGGCACAGGTCCCGCAAAACCTGCGCGACAACAGCTTGCTGGCCGTCACTCACACGGACCTGCCGCCTGTCCGCGACGCCCTCGATCGCGTTCTGTCGCGGTTGGAGAAGGAGAAGTCGGGCATGTTCCGCGCGATCGTACCGATCGGGACACCAGTTGCCGTTCGCGCCATGGCGCAGGAGCCGGAACCGGACTTCGCCTTGTGGGAAACCTGCGGCGGTCAGAACCTTGCGGAGAAGGTGCTTGAAATTGCGTCGCATCGCCGCCGGACGGATCTGGAGGCCGCGCGGCAGGACCTTGCCGCGGACTTCCTGCCGTTCTTGGAGACCTTGACCGGCGCGGGCGAACCCGCAGCCTCGGACACCAGAACGGTTCAGCCCAGTCTGGAATCTGCGCTGCCGCCGTTGGACAACCCGATCCTCGAAGACTGGCTGGCGGCAATCGCCAGCATTTACGAGGACCTGCGCGACAGCTCGGACATCGAACCAGCCGCCTTCCTGCAAAGCTGTCAGGAAATTGTCGAGGATTTTGCTGAACGGCTGGAAAACGGGTCCGAGATCGACCCCGAAGCCGACTGGATTCCGGGCGAGTTCGAAAAGGCCACCGACCTGCTTCTGCTGCTTCAATTCGAGAGCGGCGAAGGGCCACTCAAGGATGCGATCAGCATACTGGCGCAGCTCAGCGACAACCTGGCGTGGGCCGGCAGCACGGTCGCTTCGGCCCCTCCGAAGACCGGAACCTGAGTCATTCCCGCAAAGATTGAGCCGCGGCGCGGCGAATCGTTAAGACTGGAATCATGATTCCATTGTTTCGAATCCGTGGACCATGGGTCGTCTGGCGCCCGGACTGAATCCTTTTTGTTCGCCGGGCGACACTATATATATGCGTTTCACTGGTGTTGGAATCAATATATTGATCTGCGTCCGAAGCCGTTCTCAGTGAAGCCACGAGGCGGCCCCATTAAAGTCAAATTTGAAACGTCTAACCGTTCTCAAGTGTCCTGCGGTTGTGTTGGTTGTGAGTTCGCGGGCTGATTGCCCGGTTATTTTGGCCGCAAGTTTTTGGAATGATGGGCGGGAAGAAATGAACCACAACCAGGCTGTCGGTGCATCGCACGACGAACCTCAAATTCAAGGTCTGCAACCGGGCGCGAAACTGCTGCGCGGCCAGTACGAAATTCTTCGCTTCCTCAGCAATGGCGGGTTCGGCATCACGTATTTGGCGCGTGACAGCCTGGAACGCGATGTGGTCATCAAGGAATGCTATCCGGGTGCTCTGTGTCGCCGCAACGGTGACCTGGTCGAACCCAATGATCCGGCCTTCAAGGACGACCTGCGCGCGATCATCGACCTGTTCATTCAGGAAGCCCGCAACCATGCCCGCCTGGTCCACCCCAATATCGTCGACGTGCACCAGGTCTTTGAAGACAACGATACTGCATATATCGCGATGGACCTGATCCGCGGATGCGATCTGCTGGATTACATCGAGGACCCCAAGACCGAAACCGGTCCGGACTTTATCGTCCAAGTCACCGAAAAGATGCTGTCCGCGGTGTCGTTCATCCACCAAAGCGGGATGCTTCATCGGGACATTTCGCCCGACAACATCCTGATCGACGAAAACGGCGAACCGATCCTGATCGACTTCGGCGCCGCGCGTGAACAGGCTGCCAACCAATCCGCGGCCCTGTTGACGCTTCGGGTGATCAAGGACGGGTACTCGCCGCACGAGTTCTACGTGCGCGGCTCGGAGCAGGGTCCCAGTAGCGACTTGTATGTGTTGGCGGCAACGCTCTACCACGCGATCAGCGGCGAGCGCCCGATCGACGGCCAATCGCGCCTGAATGCCTTCAACAACGGACAGAAGGATCCCTATCAGCCGCTGACCGGTCGCTTCCAGGGTTACCCGGATGGCTTCCTTGAGGCGATCGACAAGGCCATGGAGGTCCACGCGACCGACCGCCTTCAATCTGCACTGGACTGGTTGCGGATGTTCCGCGGCCCCGGTGTCGAATTCGACAGCTTTGCCTACCGCCCCGTTTCGGTAATCGTGGCCTTGGACCGCAAGGACGAAGAGGCCGAAAAGGCCCGCATCAAGGCCGAAAGCGAAAATGCCGAAGCGGTTGTAACAGCCCTGCTGGCCGGCAACTCCGATCTGGCTCTTGGGCATGGCGAAAAGAACGACGACGGTCCGGCAAGTTTTGCCCAGAAGGACGAGCCCGCAGCGGCAGTGGACACTGTCGTCCAAAAAGGATCGGGCGGCAACGGCAAGTTGGTCGCGGGTGTCGCCGCAATCGCGATTCTGGCCGCTGGTGGCTTCTTCGTGATGTCCGGCGGCTCGACCGAGACGGACCCGACACCGATCCAGACCGCGACGCCCACCGAGACGGCCGAACCTGCCGAAACGCAGACGGCCGAACCAGTGATCGCGCCCGAAGCAACCAAGGCAGAAGAAACCGCAGCAGCAACCGAAACAGAACAGCAGGTGGCAGAAGACCAGCCTGTCGAGCAGGCCGCAGCGGCTGTTACACCGCCGGCGGTGGAAACACAGGAAGAAGTGGCTCAGCCCGAAGAACCCGTGGAGGTGGCAGCGGTTGCACCGAGCGCTCCGGTCAATCTGGCCGAGACCCAAGTCAGCTATGCCCATTGGGATGTCAAAATCCCGTTCTCAACCGCGCAACGGCGCGCCTCGACCGGAAATATCATCGCAATCACCGGTGTGGACGCCGGCCAGAACATGTCCACGATCGGTGAATGGGTGCAGCGAGGCGCGGCGATCTATACCCTGAACGGCAACCCTGTGCGCGCCGGAACGACGCTTGCCGCGCAGGTTCTGGACAACCTTCAGGTTGACCCTGACGGCTATATCCGTGTCGCGGCGCGGTATCGCCCCATCGGACAGACCCGCGCGCAGAACGGTCTGCTGGCTCTGCCCGCAATCCGCGAGTTCGGGCTGGCCAACGGTTACTCGTTCGAAGCCCGCGGCGCCGATCTGCCCGAATGGCAGACAGTTGTTGCCGGAGCACCGGCCGCAACGGCAGGTGGCCTGCAGACCGGCGACATTCTTGTCCGCGAGACTGTCTCGGGAACCGAGATGATTGCTGCCGACAGCCTGGATACCGCGCTGAACACGTTGGTTTCCGAAAACAAGCCCGAAGCACGTTTGGTTGTGCTTCGAAACGGGGCGGAAACAACCGCCGTGATGCCTTTGGCGCAGGAGTGATCAGACCGGTACGTATTTGATCCGCCAGTTTGTGTTTGCTGAGGAGGATGCCGCGTTCTGGCCCTCCTGGTGGGGACCGACCCGCCGCGGAAGGTAAGAGTGTTTCAGGTTTCCAACTTCATCAGTACCGCTGCGCCATGCGCAGAGGTTCGTAGCAGCCCCACGGGTCACCGAAGCCCGTGCAAGTAGTCAAAAGGTGTCGACACCATGTTCAAATACAAAAGCCCACTCAGCCGGCTTCTCGAGGGTGCCGGCAAAGCCAAAGAAGCCGAAGGGTCGGAACCCGAAGTCGAAACGACCGACAAGGCCGAGCCGATTGCGGACTTCAATGCACTGCGCCAGGCTCTGGCTGGTGGAAACCTGAGCACGGACAGCTACGAAGAAACCGACGAGCTGATTCCGGAAGAGAAGATGCCCGATTTCGCCGAGACCGAACCGACGGTGGAAGAGGCAACAGAGAGCGAAGAAACGGCCGAAGCCGCGCCTGAAGCGCCGGAAGAAGCCGAACAGGTCGTGACGCTGCACGTTGCGGCAACCGAAGAAGAAAAGACCATCCAGTCGGTCATGGCCGAATCTGCCGAACCCGATCTGGAGGAAGTCCAAGAGGAAGAGGCCTCGGCGCCAACGCCGTTCGAGCTGCCGGATCCCATTGCAATCGAAACCGCCCCGGACGAAGCAGCGGCAGATGCCGAACCTGTGGCCAGCGAGCCCGAAGAAGCCGAAGCCGCTCCGGAAGCAACCGAAGCGCCGGCCTCGGATCGTCGGTCGCGCGTCAAGACCACCTTCCTCGGGTTCGAGCGCCCGGACACACATGTGCAGGAACTGATCGAAACCACCGAGCCGGTGGCCAAAACCGAGACCGCAGGCGCGACATTCCCGGTCGGTTGGCTGGCAGTGACCAGTGGCCCCGGCCGGGGGTCCAGCATAACACTGACCGAAGGGCTGATGCAGATTGGCCGCAACGATGACCAGGCGATCCAATTGGATTTTGGCGACACGGGGATTTCACGGTCGAACCACGCCGTCATTGCCTATGACCCCGAAGATCGCAAATGCTATCTGGGTCATGGCGGCAAGGCCAACCTTGTGCGCCTGAACGGCAAACCCGTCCTCAGCACCGTGCCGCTGTCCAGCGGCGACCTGATCCGCATCAGCGAAACGTCGCTGCGGTTCGTGGCCTTCTGTGACGAAAACTTCGACTGGCGGGACGCGTAACGGATGCTGGCTACTCCGGCATATGACATTGCACTGATCCTTGATCAGGGTCAGCGCGACACGCAGGAAGACGCGGTTGCCTCGCGGGTCTTTGACGCCGCCAACGCCGGTTATGTCGTGGTGGCAGACGGCATGGGCGGTCACGCCGCGGGCGAAGTGGCCTCGGATCTGGTGGTCAAGTCCTGGTGCGAAGTGCTCGACGCAGTTCTGGAGAATCCGGAATTGACCGAGAATACGCTGCTGGATGCGCTGCCCATGGCCGCAATGCAGGCCAACGCGGCCGTGGCGGGGTATGGCGACGACCAGCAACAAGGCTTCAACATGGGCTCGACCCTGCTGGGAGTTCTGCTGCTGGGCAACAAAGTGTTCTGGATCTCGATCGGCGACAGCCCTTTGTACCTGTTCCGCAACGGCGTTCTGTCCCAGATCAACGAAGATCACTCGATGGCACCGGTCATCGACGCACAGGTATCCCGAGGGGAGCTGTCCGAAGCCGAAGCGCAAGTTCATCCCGACCGCAACCAACTGACCTCGGTCATCATGGGCGCGGCGATCCCCAAGGTCGACTGCCCCGAAGACGCGCTGGAACTGACGACCGATGACATCCTCATCCTCGGCAGTGACGGGCTGCAATATCTGGGCAACCACGACATCCAGTCCATCCTTCAGGACAACGCTTCGGCCCTCTCCCAGGACATCGCCGACAGCCTCCTCAAGGCGCTGATCGCCAAGGGTGATCCGGATCAGGACAACATTTCAATCGCCGTCATCAAAACGGCCCGACAATAACAAAAGCAAAGCAACAGGACCCATGAGAACACACCTGATCATATCCAGCATTGCCCTGGCGGCAGCAACGGGGGCAGCCTCGGCGCAAGAGGCATGCTCGACCTACGAGATCCAGCGCGGCGACAGCCTGCGTGAACTGGCCATCAAGGTCTATGCGACCGAAGACTACCGGATCATCTACGACGCCAACCGCGACACGATCGGGTCCAACCCCAACATCATCCGCGTCGGCGACGTTCTGACCTTCCCCTGCCTCGAGGATGTCGGCCGCGCCGCACCTGAACCGGAAACCGAGGCCGAGCGCATGGCCGCCGAGATGGCAGCCGAACTGGTCAAGGCCGCGGAAGAGCGTGCCGCCAAGGCCATCGCCGACGCCGAAGCCCGCGTTGCGGAGGCCCAGCAGGCCAGCGACGAGGCTGTCATCGAAGCCAAGGCAGCCGCGAAGAAGGAAATCGAGGCCGCCCGCGCGGAAGGTGCCGCGTTGATCCGCAACGCCGGTGACGGCACCCGCCCCGAGATCCGCGACCGCCAGTTGCTGCTGATCACCGGGGGCAACTACGCGCCGTTTACCGACGAAGCCCTGCCCAATCGCGGTCTGTACACGAACCTTGTCGAAACCGCGATGCTGCGGGCGGCGCCGGAACAGGCCTACAAGATCCAGTTCGTTAACGACTGGTCATCGCATCTGGACCTGCTGATGCCCACCTTGGCCTTCGATGCCACGTTCCCTTGGTCGCGCCCAAACTGCGAAGAAGCCGAGACACTTTCGGAAAGCGACCGGAACCGGTGCGAGACCTACAACTTCTCGAACCCGTTCTATGAAGTGGTCGATACGTTCTTCGCCAAGGATGGCTCAGGCTACGAAACCTCGCTCAGCTACGCGGAATTCGTCGGCACCACGATCTGCCGCCCCGAGGGCTGGTCAACCTCGCACATGGACGCTGTAGGTCTTTATGAGCCTGCGATCACCATCTTGCGCCCCGTCGATCCGGACGAGTGTTTCCACGCAGTCATGGACGGGCGGGCTGACCTTGTCGCCATCGAAGCGCATCTGGCCGTCGAGGCCATCGGTCGGCTGGGCTATGAACACAAGATCATCGAAAACCCCAACCTGGCGGCGATCAAGTCGCTCAACGTCATGACCCACAAGGACAATCCGGATGGGGAAGCGATCCTCGAGACGCTCAATCAGGGTCTGGCGATCATGCAGCAATCGGGCGAATGGCGCGACATCGTCTCGACCGCCCTGCAGTACCAAATGGAAAACGGATAAGGGCCGGAAAGGTCTGACAAAACAAAAGTCTGGAGGAAGTGGACATGTTTGAAATCAATCTGAAGAAACTGGTGGCGGTAGCCACCGCTACAACCGCCCTCAGCGCCGGCGCCGCCGCCGCTCAGGAGGCCTGTACAAACTACACCGTTCAGGACGGTGACACTTTGGCAACCATCGCCATCGCGGCCTACGGTACGTCGAACTATCAGCCCATCTTCAACGCAAACCGAAATCTTATTACGAACCCCGGTAACTTGGAAACCGGTTTGGTATTGGCCCTTCCTTGTGAGGATGGCAGTCTACCGAATGGCCGAAGCGCCCAAGAAGTGATTGCTGCCGAAGAAAAGCGGGCCGCCAGCGTCAAACGTTCCAATGTCTACGCTCCGCCGATCAAGATGGTCGCGGGCAACGGATGGGAACCGTTCACAACTGAAAAGCTGAGCGGTGGCGGTATCATGACCCGTCTGGCCACGACCAGCCTTCAGCGCGCGGGAAACAGCCGCGATTACTCGGTCAGCTTCGTGGACGACTGGAGCTCGCACCTTGATACATTGCTGCCCCTGGGAGCCTTTGATATCTCGATTGCTTGGACTGTACCTGACTGCACCAATCGCTCTTATGAATGGTCCGCGGAGACCGAGGCCCGTTGTACTCAATTTGTCGCCTCGGTGCCGGTGTATGACATCGTCGGTGGTTTCTTCACCCTTCCAGAAAGCGAATACGCCACCGCGACGGAGTTCTCGGACTTCGAAGGCGCAACAATCTGCCGAATGGCAGGCTGGAGCATGGTAGTTCTCGAAGAAGTCGGTTTGAACCGGGACAACACAACCGTGGTCCAACCCAACTCCGCCCGAGAGTGCTTGGATGCCGTTCTGACCGGCAGCGCAGATGTCGCAGCTTTCGAGGTCGAACTCTTTGCAGCCACGATGAAGGAAATGGGACTTACGTCGGCGGACATCATTGAAAATCCCTACGTCTCTACTTTGTCCTCAATGAGCTTCCTTGCGCATCGGACGAACCCATTTGCGCGCGAATATATTGCAATGATGAACAAAGGTCTGAATGAGATGCGCGAATCGGGCGAATGGTACGCGATTATCTCGGACACGTTGCGTGAACAAAACGAAAAACTGAACGCCGCGTCGAACTGATCCCTCGGTTCCGCGAATGACTGGGGCTGGTCGACTGACCGGCCCCTTTTTTATTCTCCGACCAACTGATCCAGCCGACCCGCAAGGCCGCCTGCGGGGATCAAACCCTCGACCTTGCGCAGAAGTCGCGCGCCGCCAAAGTTCAGCCACTGTGACTGCCGCAACACCCAGTAAGCGGCTTTGGCAGATCCCAAGGCCGCGAGCTCGTCCATTGAAACCATGAATGACCGAGGTTCCACGATCTCGTAGGGATGCAGATAGACTTGCGGCGCGATACCGGCCTGTTCAGACCGTTCGATCAGTTTCCCCGCCAGATCCGAAGTCATGAACTTCAGATAGCTGCCTCCCAGACGCACCATCGGCCCCTTGACCGCCAATGGCGTCATGAACAACGGCAAGATCCGGAGCGTGGTCAGCCCCATTTCCCGGGAAAACCGATCACATTCCTGCGCCGAGGCGAAGAATGACGAACAGTCGTAGTCGAAATGGCGTTCAATCAGGCGGTACTGTTCAGGCGTTGCGCGGTTCAATCGAAAGCGCGGGGCGCGAAACCCTCGAACAGGGGTGTTCCCGGCCTCTTCCAAAGCTTGCCGCGCCTGACCCAGCATACGGTCTATGGTCTCCGCAGACTGCAGGTCCATGCTGTCATGAAAATAGTAGTGGCAGGCAACCTCGTGGCCCCGCTTTGCGATTTCGGCCACCAGATCAGGCGCGTCGCGTGCCACCACCCCCGTGCAAAAGAACGTTGCGGCGCAACCCGTTGATCCGCCATGCGACCGAAGGAAGCCATCAATGGTTTCAAAGCTTTGCCACAGATCTTCAACTCTGAGGGGTCCGGTTTCCCAGACCCCCAGAAGGCGTTTCAGATCATGCGCAAAGTCTTCGAAATCGACACTGAGAAACAGCCGGGTCACGCGACAGCTTGGGCCCGGGCGCTGTCATCCTTCAGCGCTTCCCGCAGCACGACGTAGTCACCGATCACCAGCGCATCCACCCCCGATGCCGCAAATGTCGCGCAAGCATCCAAAGGCGAATAGACGATGGGCTCCTGGATATTGAACGAGGTGTTCAACAACACAGGCACTCCGGTCTTTTCGCCAAACCGGGTCAACAAGGCGTGGTACAGCGGGTTCGCCGACTGCGACACCGTATGTACGCGTGCCGTCTGGTCAGTATGGGTGATTGCCGGGATGTCTGCCGCCCGATCATCACGCACACGAGCAACGATGTTCATGTATGGGCTGGTCTGATCGATCTCGAAAAAGGTCGAGGCCGCCTCCTCTGCAACGCTGGGCGCAAAGGGCCGGAAATGCTCACGTTTCTTGATCTTGACGTTCAGATCGTCGCGAATGCTGTCCTTGCGTGGGTCTGCAAGGAAGGATCGGGCACCCAGGGCACGCGGGCCAAACTCTGCCCGCCCCTGGAACCAGGCGATGATCTTGCCCTCGGCCAGCAGGTCGGACACACGATCCAGGAACTGATCGACAGGCAGGGCCTGCTGCGGTTCCGCACAATACTGAGCCAACGCAGAGGTGATGTCGGCATCCGCCCAATCGGCACCCTGATAAGGGCTGCGGACCGAGGGCAGATCGACCTGCTCGCTCGGAATGCAGGCCAGCCCTGCGCCAACTGCACAGCCAGCATCATGTGGGGCCGGTGGAATGATGACCTCGTCAAACGTGCCGTCCGCGATCAGCGTTCCATTCGCCGTGACATTCAACGCGCAGCCGCCGGAAATTACCAGTTTGCGCAAGTCCGGATTGGCTTTGCGGACCGGTTCCAGAATATGGTGCAGGGCTGCCTCGAACGCTGCTTGCACGGATGCCGCCAGGTCCACGTGGCGTTCGTTCGGCGCAGTGCCAGGCTCGCGCCGGGTGCCGAACAGTTCTTCCATACGTGGATGGAACTCACCGCGCAGGGCTGAGTGATAGTCGCACAGCGCGGTGTTCACGCGGTAACCGCCGTCATCGTCCAGGATCAGAATTTCGCGCAGGATGGCGTCGCGGTAGATGGGTTTGCCGTACGGCGCCAAACCCATCATCTTGTATTCACCTTCCAGCATCTTGAAGCCAAGAAAACCGGTGAAGGTCGAGTAGAAATGACCCAGCGAGTTGGGCCAGCGATGATCCGCAAGACCTTCCCGCTTGCCGTTCCGCACAACTGACACGATGGTCGAGCTTTCCTCGCCGCCACCGTCATAGGACAGCGAAACGAAGCTGTCCCAGTCACGCATCGCTTCGGCGTACAATTGATGGGTCAGATGGTGGTTGATGTAGTGCAACTTGAAATCGGCCGGACCATGCTCGGCCGTCAGGATCTTGCGGATGCGGAACAGGTCCATCCAGCCGCTGTCCTGTGACTCTTCCGACGAGGCATCTGACACGAACAGTGCCCCGATCCGCGCCGTTACGCTTTTGGCGGCCGAGGGTCGCTGCAAAATCTTGCGCATCGTGCCCATTCCGCGGCCGACCATACGCCAGGGCTGCCAATAGACCGCAACCTCATCGATGTCCGAGAACTTCAGCCCGGCAATGCGCAGAACTTCGGCGATCGCCTGATGGGGAAATGCCCCGTCATTCTTGACCCGCGTCAGCCGCTCTTCTTCGATTGCGGCAACCAGCTTGCCGTCCTTGAACAGCGCGGCAGCGCTGTTGCTCATTGTAGCCAAACCCAAAATTACTGACATAACCTAAAACACCCTTGGCCAAAAAACTTGCCTGATAACGCGGCCACGTTAACGGTCAGAGGCTGGTAGGTGCAACCCGGATGAAGGTGCCGCTCGATCAAATTTCAGCCTTTCCCGGCCAACCGGAAGCCATGCAAGTGTGATTCACCGGACTTGTCAGCCTGTTGCACCGGTCTGGTGCCGGGCACTGCGCGGGATACGCAATGCCCACCCAGTGAACAATCGCGCCAAAAGTGCTCTTTCGTTCACGAATAGCCACTGCGTTTAGCCCGACGGCAGCCGGTTGCGAACTTGGGTTCCCCGAAACACCGAGCTTCTGCTAGGCTTAATCGTGGCATTTGTTTTGGTATTCGTGGAATGGATTTGCGGTTAATTCGATCCGTCATCGCCCCGGCATTTTTGACCCGTCGGACTGTCACATCTGTTTGCGAGGCACCTGGTCTTCAGACCGTGACTTGTCGAGGGAAGGGCTATTCATGAAAATCCTGTCTTTCAAATCCGGACATGACGGCACAGTTGCGGGTGTCGACAGCACCGACGGGCGTCTGCTGTTTTCCTACGAGGCGGAAAAGAACAGTTTCCCAAGGTATACGCCCGTTACGCCCGACACGTTCATTGACGCGGGTCTATGGTTCAAGGATTTGCCGGACGTCCTGGCCCTCAGCGGGTGGTCAAGCAACGGGGCCGACCACGTTACAACTTCGGGGGCCGGATACTTCGGCATCGGCGCGGGGTCTGAAACAGTTGGCAAACGAACCTTTTTTGGCAAGTCGGTCGATTATTACTCATCAACTCACGAACGGGCGCATATCTGGTGCAGCTATGCCATGTCCCCCTTTCGTCAGGGCGAGCCCTGTTATGTGCTTCTGTGGGAAGGTGCATTGGGAGATTTCTACGAGATCGACAGCGACCTGACCATTCGTCATCGCGGGCAGGTGATGACGGCACCGGGCACGCGCTTTGCGTTTCTCAATGCCCTCGCCGACCCCGACTTTCCGGTCACGGGCAAATCACCCCGGCCACAGGATCCCGGCCGCCTGATGGCAGCCTGCGCATTTGGCGAAGACGGTCCACCAGATGCGGACGAGACGGAACTGATCAACCGGTTGCTTTCCTCGGACCTGGGCGGCGACGCACTTCGCAAAAGCGATTTTGTGACTTCGCCCTTCTTCAACATTGGAACGGATAGCCAAAAGCTGAAGAACATGGCCACCAAGCTGTCCAAAGCGATATTCCAGAAGTTTCGCGACTATGCGGAACAGAACCTGCCTGAAAAGCATCCGCTGCTGATCGCCGGAGGGTGTGGCCTGAATGGACACTGGAATACCGCGTGGAAGCAAAGCGGGCTGTTCCGCGAGGTCTTCGTTCCGCCGACGACCGGCGACTCGGGATGTGCTATCGGAACCGCCGTGGACGCGATGCGCCACTATACCGGCCAAGCCAAACTGGAATGGTCGGTCTATTCCGGCCAGTCCTTCTGCGACGACCGCATCGACACGCTGGGCATGACCGCAACCGAACTGAACCTCAACACTATCGCCAAAGACCTGCTGGACGGAAAGATCATTGGCTGGACCCGCGGCAATTGCGAGATTGGGCCGCGCGCTTTGGGAAACCGGTCAATCCTGGCCGCGCCGTTTTCCCCGGAGACACGTACGCGACTGAATCGGATCAAGGGACGGGCCAGCAACAGTCCAGTGGCGCCGTCTTGCCTGGAAGAGGATGCAGCACTGCACTTCGACATCAGCGCACCCTCACCATACATGATGGACTTTTACCGCGTTACCAATCCGGACTTGGCCGCAGTAACCCACGTCGACGGATCGGCGCGGGTACAGACGGTCAACCGCAACCAGAACCCCTATTTCTACGACCTTCTGGCCGCGTTCAAGGCGGTGTCGGGGGTGGGCGTGCTCTGCAACACCTCGCTCAATTTCAAGAACTCCGGCTTCATTAATACAACCCGGGATCTGGCACATTATGCCCGGCTGGTCGGGTTGGATGGATTCGTCGCGGGCAATACTTATTACACATTCGACAACCCGCGTCGTTGACCGAACAAGCTATCAAGCGAGCAACCGATCATAGATCTCGCAAACCCCGTTCACATGAATATCCAAGCCGAAATTTGCACGGGCATAGTTCTTTGACGCTTGTGAAATCTTCTCGAACAACGCTCTGTCCTGATGCAACTTGCGCACAGGTTCCACGAATGCCTGCGGATCGTCCGGGTCAACCAGCACACCGGTTTCCCAGTCCGTGATCGCTTCGATGTTGCCGCCGTGACGGGTCGCGATGACCGGAGTTCCCAAATACATCGCTTCGATCAACGTACGGCCAAACGGTTCGTCCAGAGCGGTCACCAGATTGGCATCCATCGCCGCCATGTACCCATCGATCGGCTGACGGAACCCCATCATATGGATATGCTCGCTGATCCCCGCCTCTTCTGCGATGCGAAGGCAGGTTTGGCGCAACGGTTCGTCACGCTCGGCCGCGCTGCCGAACAGAAGACCATGCACCGGAGTGTCGGGCATCGCGTTTTGCACAGCCGCGATGACCCTCACAAAATGGTCGGGACGCTTGCGCGTGACGAAGTTTCCGAAATATCCGAGAAGAAGCGCGCCATCGGGCAATCCCATCTCGGCGATTACGGCTGCTCGGGCTTCGGACCTATCCGGTGCGTGAGGGTTGAAATCAAATGGGCTGCGGATCACGGTGAACTTGTTGTCGACTGACCGCACCGGGTTGCTGGGCTTCGAAAAGTGCGAAACGCTGATGATGTGGTCGGAAAAAAGCGGCGCCAGTTTGTTGATCCCGAACGCGGTCGGATCCTGCCGGTGGTGCCAGATGTGTTTCCTGCCCGCCAGGCGGGCCGGCAGCACCCAGTTGGCATGCATGCGACCTTCGTTTGTGTGAACGATGTCGGCATCGATGCGCTTTAGGACACTCGCCAGCCTCCATGCGCTGGAAGTCAGGTATCGCCCCGGACCACAGTCGCGCGGATAGCTGAGCCCGCCCGGAGACATCAGGCTGGGATCGTGCAGGATTTCGACGTCAAGTCCCAGCGATCGGGCATACTCCGCCGCCGGGCCGGCCTCGTAGTGGACCAGGATGTGGGGCACATATTTCGACCGGTCCAACGCCGCCGCAAGTTTCAAGGCTGACACGTGACTGCCGCCAATAACGGTGTCACCTTCGAAGGGAAATAGAATACGTCTTGGCATAGATGGTCTCAAAATACTCGTTACTTAAGGGATTAAGGGACAGGGCAGGAAGAACACCAACCCATCATGTTTCGTGTTTTCTGGCCAGATAAGACCGGATGGCGAATATGCAGCCCACCGTCCAGACCAGATTGAACAACAAATGGGCCAGGGCAATGCCTTCAATCCCCATCCAATATAGCAACGGCAGAAATGAGGCGGCAAAGATCACCGTGGCAACAATCGTCGTGCGCACCAGCGCGCTGTCCAACCCCATGCTCAGCAAGGCGGGGTTCAACACCAAGCCCCCCAGATACACGATCGCTGCATACATCAAGATCGTCATGACGGGCGCGGCGCCACGGAACTCTGGCCCGAACAGCAGAACGGCCAATTCAGGCATCTTCAACGCCAACGGAATGGAGACCAGGATCGACACCCCGCAAACCGAGAGCGAAACCAGCCGCACAAGACGCCAGAACCGGCCGAAATCGCCCACGGCCCATAGGCGAGTCATCTCGGGGTACAGGACTTGCCTGACGGGGCCGCCAATCCGAACAACATTTGCCATGATGCGCTTGCCCACTTGATAGAAGCCCACTGATGTCACGTCCAGCAAGGCGCCGACGACAAGAATATCCAACCGCTGAGTCGATTGTCGCAGGATCACGTTGAAATTCGAATTCCAAAGGAACCGCAGATACCCGGGGTTATGGGCAAAAGCCCGCCGCAGCGGCTGGGACAAAAACCTGTGCAGGTTGCGTTTTTTCAATTCGACCAGAGCCAGAAAGAACGCAACCAGCCCGGTCAGGATCTGATGCATCAGCAACAGAGCCACAAATGCCCAGATCCCCAGATCCAGCAGAAAGGCGATGATGACTCCAACAAGCCGAAGGCCGGCAATTACCATGTCCGAGATCGCCAGCACATCGAACCGGTCGAAAATTCGAAGAACCCCAATGCCGGTTGGTCGGAGCGATAGAAACAAGCCAAGGGCAACCAGCGTGATATAGGACGCGCCTTCAGGTTCAGACAGCCCGATGAACGGCGCAAGCTTTGGCGCCAGCATTATCGCCACCGAACCAGCCAGCAACCCGCCAAGGCAATCGGTCACCATAGACATCTTGATCAATTGTCGAAATCTGTTCTGATCCTCTTCGATCAGAGCCTCGCTGCCGTATTTGATGGTTGCCTGCCACGGCTCGAGCCGGAACAACCTGTCCATCACCTGAATGTACGCATCCACCAGCGCCAGAATCCCGACCGCAGCCGGCCCGATCGCGCGAGCCGTAAAGATGAGGCTGGCCAAACCGAACAGACCAACCAAGATCTGCGACAAGAACATCCATGACATGTTCTTGGCCAGCCGCTTCAGCAGCGGCTTCGAGCTTGGCTCACTCATCGGTTCACGCGAAACCACGCGGCGCTATCCACGCGGTGTTCAGGAAGCGGGTCATCAATTCACCCATGCACTCGGTACAATTCAATACGTTTCCAAAATTTGTGGCGGGTTAAGTCATGTTTCCGGTTGTTTCCGTTCCTATCATTTAGTTGTCTTGGATTATATCGTTTTACGAAAGCGCAGTTTGCCGATTGAATCCAGTACTGATTGTTGAAAGGGCTTTTGAAGTTGCGACAGAAACCAATTCTTGTTCGGAGCACCTGTCGGGGTGCCAACCGGTGCGGCTCGGATGCCGACCGCGCCCGAAGCCAGACTGAAAACACCCGGTCCGAAGGCTGAATACTCCGTCATGACCCGTGCACCCGTTCTTGTCCATATCGGCTACCACAAAACCGCTACGTCGTCCCTGCAACAGCAGCTGTTCTCGGCGCCGGACGCACCGTTCGCCACTCCGCATGGCGATCGCAAATACATTCTTTCGAACCGGATCGTGCTGCCGCAGCCGATGACCTATGATCCCGGAGAAACTCGCAAGATGTACGAGAGTTTCCTTAGAAAATCGCAGGATAACGGGCAGGTTCCGGTGTTCTCTCACGAGAGATTCTCGGGTTACCCGGCCAGCGGCGGGTTCGACAGCACCATCATTGCCGACCGTCTGCAACGCACTTTTCCCGACGCCTACATCCTGGTCGTATTCCGCGAGCAGCTGTCGTCGATCCTCTCGATGTACAGCCAGTACATTACCGATGGCGGCCACGGATCGCTGAAGACATATCTGTCCGAACCTGAACCGAATCTGCGGCGCGCGCCGATGTTCTCGGAGGAGTTCTACCGGTATCACCGCTTGTTCAAATTTTACCAAGACAAGTTTGGCAAGGATCGTGTGCTTGGATTGGCCTACGAACAGTTCATTTCCGAGCCGGATTCCTTTGTGGAAACCCTGTGCAATTTCGTCGGCGTCGAGCACAAGAAGCGCGAATTTGAAGTCACGAACGAGAAGAGATCGGAGTGTTTTCAGATTCTGCAGCGATTTGTTAATTTCACGCTCAGCGACAACCAGCTGAGCAAAGGCGCATTGTTGCCGTTTCCGAACGCAACGCGCAGATTTGGAAAATTGAGCCGGCCGATCGGACGCATCTTTCCCAGCAAGTTGGATCAGATGCTCAAAGACCGGCTGGTCGGCAGAATTCAGTCCCGATTTGACGGTGCCTTTGCTGAGTCAAACGCCGAACTCCAATCCTTGACTGGCCTCGATTTAGGTCAGTTCGGATATCAGCTGCCTTCGACCACAAGCACAGACTGAACTGCGCTTTTCTGTCCCCCCAAAAAACAAAATGACCAGCACCCCATATGCTGGTCATTTGTCGAGTGAGTGGTCGGGCCAACGGCCCCACCGGTCGAATTCCGCTGTTGAAATAAAGTTAGCCAGTCTCAGGCGGCCTGGAAATTAGGGGTTTCCCGTAGTTTCCGCGAATTCCTTCAAATATTCCCATTTATCATTAAATAACAAATGCTTGGAAGAGCCGCCTCCCCTTAACTTGCCTCATCCTCTCGGGTATTGGTCGAAAATCCCATCTTGCCGAGAAGGATCGCATTGATCCGACGGACGTCGAACGAATCCTCGGCACGTTTCCGCGATGCCAGACCCATTCGGGCCACCAGATCAGGACTCTCGACGAACGAGGCCATGGCGCGGCTCAGGGCCTCGGGGTTTCGGACCGGCACGACGTAACCAGTCTCGCCGTTGATGACCGGATCAGCGCAACCCGGCGCATCTGACGTGATGACAGCCCGCCCCGAGGACATCGCTTCGAGGATCGTGCGCGGTATCCCTTCGCGGTAGGCCGACGGCAGCACAAAGATCGAACACGCCGCCAGATAGGGCCGGACGTCCGAAGTTTCTCCCAAGTATTCGATCACGCCTTCGCGCGTCCATTCGTCGATCTCGCGTTGGCCGATGGAATCCGGGTTGGCGTCCATCGGACCAAGCAATTGGCATCTTGCTTGGGGGTGCGTTTCTTTCAGTAAACGGGCAGCCTGAACGAAATCAAACACGCCCTTCTCGCGCAGCAGGCGCGAGATCATCAGAAATACAGGCGGTCCAGCTGGGGAATCGGTATATCCGTAGCGATCCAGATTTACGCCAGACCCGGGCACGATGCTGAGCTTGGCATCTGGTGCAACAAGACGCCTTTCTCGGAACTCTTCGGCATCTGCGCGGTTGTAGACGAGCACTTCGTCCACACCTCTCAGCGCAATACGATAAAGAACCGATGACACGGCACGAACCGCCTGCCTCCGAAAAGTCAGGCCATGGGTGCTGTAGACATAGCCCAACCCGGTGTTCATGGCATAGATCCGGTCAACTCCCGCCCATTTTGCGGCCAGGCAACCATAGATGATCGGCTTCATGGTGTAGGCAAAGACAATGTCGGGTTTGAATTCCTTGAAAACGCGCACAAGAGCACGCAGCGTGCGCATGTCCTCAACCGGGTTCATCCCGGCACGTGACAGCGGAAACTGCACGAACTCCACACCGATTTCTGCGAGCGCAGTTTCCGTCGCTTCATGGCGCTCGGGACCGCAGGCGACGACCTCAGCCCGCTCCGACAGCTCCTTCAGCAGATCATAGCGGAAATTCAGCAAAGACGCAGTCAGATTGGCGACAACCACGATCCGTGGTCGCGCCCGGGTGGGGAGGGAGACCTGCGGTTTCAACTTTTGCAACAATGCCAACTCCTGATGGCAGAGCAGGCGCTGCGGCCCGCCTGGTTTGGTTCAACTCTCCGGGCGACAGGTGCTATGGCCATGTTCGACCCCCGCTCCAACCCTGCGACGAGCAGCATCGGCAATGATCCGGTCCCATTTCTCAAGAATACTGTCTGGGGCCAGCCAGTCCCTGTTGTGTTGGTATCCCTGACGCATCTTGTCCAGCAATTCAGGATCGTCGCTCAGCTGCAGCACTGCGCGGGCCAGTTCCGCCGTGTCTTCGGGCGCAACAAGCAATCCATTCTCACCGTGTCGGATCAACTCTCTCGGTCCGTAGGGGCAATCAAAAGACACAACCGGCAAGCCTGCGACGGTCGCCTCTGCCACCACATTTGGAAACCCTTCGAAGCGGGAGGAAAACACCAGTATGTCTGCGCCCTTCATCCACGCTCCGGGTGTGTCGCTCGCGCCGGGCAAGGAGATGACGCCCTGCAGTCGCAACCGGTCCCTCTGCGCCTCGAGCGCGGCACGTTCCGGGCCTTCCCCGAAAATCGTCAGGCGCGCGTCCGGGTTTTTCTGGATGATTTCCGACATTGCGTCGATCAACAGATCGAACCCCTTTTGCGGATCCAACCGCCCCACCGCGACCAGCCGATTGCCGCCCGAACCAAGGAACTGGGCTGCACCTTCGATTGGCGCACAGGGGTTTGGAATGACCCGCGCCTTGCTCCGCAATGACGGCGGCAGGTCCTGGCGTACCCGCTCAGTCTGCATGACCACGGTGCTGGCTCGATGTCCAAGGATGTTTTGAGCGTGGCGCCAGACAGGGTTGGCGTTTTGCACAATCGGGTTGTTCCGTTCTGAAACGATCACCGGAACACCCCGCCCCAGAGCTGCAGCGAGCGTCAGGACGTTGATTTTGGTCAGAAAGGATACCACCACGTCGGGGTTCTCGTCCCGGATGAAGCGACGAATCCGGCGCAGGCGGGCCAGCTGTTTCAGCCCCTTGAACCCGTCGTATCCGCCTTCGGCGACCAATAGGCTTACGCTGTCAGGGAAAGAAAAATACGACCCGTCCTCGGGCATGGTCATGCCCGCAACCGAGACCTGATCGCCAAGGCCGATCCGATGGGCTGCAAGAACCGAGACGATCTTTTCGGCACCGCCAGCTCCGAACCCACCCTGAACGATCAGTATCTTCACTGCGCCCGCTCCACCATTTGCGCGCTGTCGGCGCGGTTCTGTTTCCCAGACGTGTCCAGTTGTTCCACCGGGCCATTCAGCTCGGTTTCAACCACGGGTTGGTTGAGGTTTTTGGCCTGCAGAAAAATTCGGCCGACATATTCCCCAAGGATGCCAAGGAACATCGCATTCAGGGTCATCGACAAGAGCAGCAGGATGGTCGTGGTTGCAAAACCTGCGGGCCAATCCTGGCCGAAAAACAGTTTGCCGATGAGGTAGCCGATCATCAACAGGAACATCGACAGCCCTACTGTCAGGCTTATCAGCGAAGCCAGGCGCAGCGGGAGCAGGGAATGGTTGATCAACCCGTCCACAGCAAGCGCCACCATCGCCCGGACCGGAAACTTGGATTCACCCGCTGTCCGGGCCGCGCGATCATATTCGAATCCAATCTGCGAAAACCCCATGCCGCTGATCAGTCCGCGAACATAAGGCGAGCGGTCATCGACCCGGCGCAATTCGTCCAATATCCGTCTGTCAGTCAGACGAAACTCACCCGCGTTGCGCGGAAGATTATCGTTGCTGATCATGTCGATCAGTGCATAGAACCCCCGCCGGGCGGCGGCAACAACAGGGCCATCGGGCAGGCTGCGGCGAATACCATAGACGACATGATTCCCCTGCCGCCACAGGTCCAACATCTGAGGGATCAACTCGGGCGGGTCCTGCATATCGCAATCGAGCTGCACCGCGCAGGCACCGGTCGCTGACCTGTATGCTGTCAGAACCGAAGCCTGGTACCCCATGTTCCGCGCAAAGCGGATCACTCGGACCCGAGGGTCCTTCCCCGCGATTTCAGACAGGATTTCAAACGTCCGATCCTCGGAATGATTGTCGGTGAAGATGATTTCAGGCTCGTACCCATCCAGTTTGTCGAACACCGCCAGCACGCGCTCATAGGCCGTACGGACGTTGTCTTCCTCGTTGTAGGCGGGGATCAGAATGGAAATGACCGTCATGCGTTTTGTCCTGCCATGTTCTTCTGCGCATCCGAAGAGGTAGCCCAATCGACTGTGTCTCGCAGGCCGTCCTCCACCGCGATCCGCGCGGTCCAGGGATAAAGGGAATGGATAAGTCCGGGATCGTTGACCAGGTGCATCGGCTCACCTGACGGGTCGGCATAGTCGAGCTTCCCGGGTCCGGAACCGGTCAGCTCAGCCAGAATCGCGGCCGCATCACGGACTCGAGTAGCTACTCCGGTACTGACATTCACTACCGGAACGTCAACCCGCGGTGCGTCCGCCAACATCAAAAGGGCGCGCACGGCATCGCCGACATGCAGAAAATCCCGGATATCATCGGGGCGTCCGATGCGCGCGGCATCCCCGTTCAGCAAAGTCCGGATCAGATACGGGACCAACTGGGGCCCGGTCTGACCCGGACCATAAGTCAGTGAAAGCCGGGCCGTCATTGCCGTGAATGGCAGGCGCGGCCGCAGCATGGTCAAGTACTTGGTCCCCGCCAGCATCGATGCCCCATAGCTGTCGCGCGGCATTTCGCATTGGGTTTCAGTGTAGGGAGAAGGAACCTCACCGTATTCGGCAATGGTTCCAAGACGGATGAACGCATCCGGCGGTGCGTCGCAGGTCGCAGCGGCACCCAACACTGCCATCAATGGCACAAGATTGTCGCTCACGCTGGTTTCGGCATCTTTGAGGCCGGGCCGCGCTACAGCCCGGGTGTTTGCCGCCGCATGAAACACAACCTCTGGCCGGGACGTGTCAAACACGCGGCGCAAAGTATCCTTGTCGCTCAGGTCGACACGCTGCAATTCGACATCGGGCATTCCATCAGAGAGGAATCCGGGTCGGACCAAGGCCACGACCTGATCCCCACTGTCCAAACAGGCTCGGAGCAGATGCTGTCCGATGAACCCTCCGGCCCCGGTGATCAGAACGCGCCTCGTCATGACAACCCGCCGCCGGCCATGTTCTGGGCCAGATTGGTGAAATCCGCGCTTTGCGGGTTACCCGTATCATGATCAGTTGCCATCAGTTTCATTCCTGCGCCCTGGCCGGTCCCTTCGATACTATGGAATTTGGACCCCTTGGGATAGTTTCGCCAACACCGATCATTCCGCACCCACGAACCGCAGACGGAAAGCGACCGCTGGAAGACCTCGGATCAAGATGCCTTGCGCGGCATCCCGGTCATATACGGCTTGAGGAATTCCTGCGTCTTTTCATGCATATAGTCGATATGAGCCTGAGTCAGACCGTGATGGCATGCCAACAGAATGCCGCCGCGCATCACGGCATCAGACACAGGATAACCTGCGGTATCCGCGCGATACTCAACATCTTTCATGGCCGGCTGGCGCAAAATGTTGCCGGTAAAGACCGGCCGGGTCTGGATGTCCGCCTTCTCCAGGAAAATCTGCATCTCGCGACGGGTAAACGGAGAGCCTTCTCGCAGAGTCAGCGGAAACGCCAGCCAACCGGTGCGTGCGCCCGGCAGCTGTTCGGGCAGAATGAACCATTCCTCATACTGCGCAAAGAACGCGCGATGGGCTGCAAAGGCTTCCTCGCGGACCCGAATGTTGTTCTCAAGCTTGCCCAGTTGCACCAGGGCGAAAGCGGCGCTGATCTCGGAGGGTTCAAGATTGTAGCCGAGCGCCTCAAACAGGAACTTGGCATCATATTCGATCCCATCCAGCTGAACGTTGAAGCGGTTCTCGATGGCCTCGGATTCGACGAACAGCGACGAGCTGCGCCCCCACGACCGCATCAGCAATGCCTTGCGTGCCAACTCGTCATCATTGACGCACAGCATTCCGCCATTTCCTGCGCCGTTGATGACATGGCTACCGTAGAAGCTGGTGGTCGAAACATCCGACCAGATGCCCGTGCTGGCACCGTCGATCGTGGCACCCAATGTGTCGGCGCTGTCTTCGATGACCTTCAGGCCATGTGCATCGGCCAGTTCCCGGATCCGACGCCAGTCCGGGAGGTTGCCTATCAACGAGGGGATCATCATCGCCGAGGTCTTGGGCGAAATCATCCGCTCGATCTGTTCGACATCTATGTTGTAGGTTCCCTCGGCCGCATCAACGAATGCAGGCACAAGCCCTTGCCGCACCAGCGGAGCGACCGTGGTGGCAAACGTCAAAGCCGGGGTGATCACCTCGGACCCCTTGGGAAGATCCAGGATTTCGACGGCCAGATAGTTCGCCGAGGACCCGGAATTGACCATGATCCCATGTGCCTTCGAAAACAGTGCAGCGACTTTCTGCTGCATCTCCCGGACTTTGGGTCCCATTTGGGTGGATGTTTTCAGAACCTCGACGACGGCGTCGATCTCTTCCTGGCCGTGGACTGTCTGTCCGTAATTCACTCTCATCAAAAAATCTCCTGGAAATCTACTGTGCGGCCAGCTCGGTTTGGTCGCAACTCGTGCCGGACATGAGGTCTTGGTACACGGTGATCTGCGATTGGGTGACCTTGCCCATGTCGTCGCCCGCAGCGTGGGCCTTGTACCAGTCGGTTGTCAGTTCAATGGCTTGAGACAGTTCAAGCCGAGGCCGCCAGCCCAAACGGGTCTGCGCCTTGGTGCTGTCCAACCGAAGTATGCCAGCTTCGTGGGGCGCCGTTGCGGACTCATCCGGGAAACGGAACCCGGGCGCGCCTGCCCCCCAGGCGCGCCACATCATATCCGCCAGATCCCGGACATTGACGGTGCCCGAAACGTCTGGCCCGAAATTCCATGCCCCTGCAAAACGCTGTCCGTCGCTCAGAATCTTCTGGGCCAGCAGCAAATACCCTGCGACAGGCTCCAGCACATGCTGCCATGGCCGAATGCTATCCGGGTTTCTGATGGTTACCGGCTGGCCATCATGCCAGGCTCGAATGATGTCCGGTATCAACCGGTCTTCACCCCAGTCTCCTCCGCCGAAGACATTGCCCGCCCGAACCGTCGAAAGCTGAGGGCCACTCGTGTCAGAAAAGAAAGTATGCGCATACGACTGGGCCACAAGCTCGGTTGCCGCCTTGGAGGCACTGTACGGATCCTTGCCGCCCAAAGGGTCGTTTTCGCGATAACCCCACAGCCACTCCCGATTGTCATAACACTTGTCGCTGGTGATCACGACCACGGCCTTCAGCGATGGCATTCGACGCACGGCCTCCAGAACGTTGACCGTACCTTGGACATTGGTCGCAAATGTCTCGGCCGGTTCGCGGTAGGATTTGCGCACCAGAGGTTGCGCAGCCATGTGAAACACCACTTCGGCATCCAGACCCTCGGTCGCCCGTGCCAAGGCCGCCGGATCGCGAATATCGGCAAAACGGCTGTCCATGGTCCGATCCAGTGCGCACGCCTGATAGAAGGAAGGCCCGGGCTCGGGCGGCAAGGCAATGCCTGTGACCTGCGCGCCCAGCCGGTTCAGCCAGGTTGAAATCCACCCGCCCTTGAACCCGCTATGCCCTGTCACAAGCACCCGGCGGCCGGTGAATTGACCGCCGAAAATCTGATCGGACTGACCAGTCATTCGTTCCTCAGATCGCTATGGCGGGGTAATCAGACGAGGGCTTGGCATCAAATTGCAGCCAAGGCGGCGTATCATCCTCGCAAAGGGCCTCCAACGCGTTGCGGTCGCGGATGGTATCCATCGGATGCCAGAAACCCTCGTGGCGATAGGCCATAAGCTCACCGTCGCGGGCCATCTGAGAAAGCGGCGACTGTTCCAGCGGCTCCATATCGTCGACCATGTAATCCATGACCCCGGGCTCGAACACGAAATACCCACCGTTGATCCAGGTCTCGCGGCGACGCACCTTTTCGGTGAACGCGTCCACGCGGTCGCCCTTCAACTCGATGTTGCCGAAACGCGCGGGCGGCTGAACCGCCGTGACCGTCGCCAGCTTGCCGTGCGACTTGTGAAAATCGATCAACGCGTTGATGTCGATGTTCCCCAAGCCATCAGAATAGGTGCACATGAAGGTCTCGCCCGGATCCAGCCATTCCTTGAGACGCCGAATGCGCCCGCTTGTCATGGTATGAGCCCCGGTATCGACGACCGACACGTTCCAACCGCCGGGCGCCGAAGGCACCAGCTTGAGCTCTCCCGTATCCAGAGCGACCGAGATATTGTTGGCGATGAGGTGGTAATTCGCGAAGAACTGCTTGAGCAAAAGCGCCTTGTATCCGGCGGCTACGACGAAATCGCGATGCCCGAAATGGCTGTAGATATCCATGACGCGCGCGATGATCGGCCGGCCGCCGATTTCGACCATCGGCTTGGGGATCGAGACTGTTTCCTCGGCCAGCCGAGACCCCAGACCGCCAGCAAGCAGTATCGTTTTCATTCGTGCCACTCCCTCAAATACTTGTTACTAAAATCTGCATGTCTGCGTGGGCCTCACACCGGCCGCTTGACGAACCGGCCAACAGAGACCGCGGATCGGGTTGGGCTCATTCCGTTGCTCCCGATGGCTTCAAGTATACCACACCTTGCCCGTAGCGGTTGCCCAATCCCGAAATTTCCACGGGCTGGTAGCCGTTTGTTTCCGCATAGCGCAACAATGGCTGCTCAAGAGCCGGATCATATCCCAGCAGGAAAGCGGAGGGAGGGTTGGAATCAAACACTGCCTGCAACCCGGCCGCATCCGCCATCACGTATTTCGCGGCCAAGTCAGGTTCCGTATAAGGCGCGATCCGATAGGCAAAAGGGCCAGTAGACAGTTCCGGATAGACCGGCAGTTGCGCTTCAAGCGGGTAGATCGGCATGATCGTCGCCACGGGTCCGTCTGGATGGGCACTCGATTCAAGCGCGGCCTTTAACGCTTCGCCACCCTGCGCCACTCGGGTAGTCGTAAAGCCGCTGCGATCGCTCAGCGCTGCCAGACCGGGAACGAGGCGCGGCGCCCCCAGCACTGCCAGCAGAACGAAACCGGCAGCAAGGACCGGGGTGACCTGCGAACGCTGCTCTGACCCGACCTTTCGGAAAACCAACGCGCCCAGTAGGGGGATCATGACCAAGGGCTGAATGTAGTACTGCGGAAACCCGGGCGACGGCACAAAGCTGAAGGCGGCGGTCACGGCGATCAGGACCAAAACCAATAGAACCGCGCCGAGCTCGGAGAGCAGCATGCCGCCAGATCTGGCCAAAACTGCCAGATAGGCAACCACGAACAGGCAAACCAGTGCCGCCCCACCCAACCAGACCGAATAGGCCAACTGCACTTTGCCCCCAAGGCCCAGAGCCAGATCGGGTTCAGAGGCGGCGTTGGCCTGCCAGTAGGCCACGTGCGGACCCGTATGGAACTTGAGGACATGCGCGATGAAAACCGTAGGATCAACGGCCATGTACCAAAACAACGGCAAGGCACCCAGCAGCCCGCCCGCCAGCATCGGCAGGGTCACCCGTCGAACACGTTCTGCAAACGCCATATGTCCGGGCATCAGAAAAGTGGCAATCGCGACGGGCGGAATGAAGACCACTGCGCTGACTTTCATCCCCGCTGCGATCGACAGGCAGACTCCAATCAGTACAAAAACAACTGGCCGCGGATGGTCGCGCTGGGTTTCCAGCAGAAAACCCCCGACACCCCATACAACGAAGGGCAATGGCAGCAGGTTGTTGCTGGCGGCCATTCCGGCCTGCGCAAGAAGTGTTCCATCAACCATCAAGACCGCGATGAAGAATGCCGCCAGCAGAGCCGATCCGGACAGGCGCCAGGTCACCCAACCGGTACCGCCGATCAACGCAATCCAGCCAAAGAACACACCAAGGCGCGCTGAGCCCAGCAGACCCTCCTGACCGGTGATCAAATAGAAACCGCGGAAATACCACGCCGAATCCGGAACGTGATTGTAGAAGAAGTCCTGGTACAGGCGCCACTGGCCTAACAATTCTGCCGGTGCCACGAACATCAGTTCGTCCCGACGCAAACCAAAGGACATGATCCGGCCAAACAGGGCCGCCAACATCACGGCCAGCAGCCCTCCAAACAGGAGCCACAGCACCGGCTGACGACGACCAGACCCGGCCTGAGAAACGGCCCGGTCACGCATATGTTCGGCCTCAGCCGTCATATCGTTCTCGCTTTGCCCGTTCGGACGGGCCCGCCAAAATCTGCAGGTTGCCGTGAACCGCCAGGGTCGCAAATAGTCATCAACAATATGCTCCGAAGAGCCCTTCTGAAATCGTAACCCGCGGCCGAAAATGCCGCTCACTTAAATGTACTTTTGACAAATTTTAGCGACCGGCGTTGATCGTCTCCAGATTTTTCTGCGGTGCGAAGTTTGCAATCCGCTTGGGCGTCGGCACAGGTTTGATCTGCGGCTTGCCGGTGCGCGCGGCCAGCTCTTTGCCATCGATCGGGCGCAGACCGTTTGCGCCGTAACCCGGCACCAGATCCTTGAGCAGCTTTTTGACCCCAAGATCACTGCCGTCCTGAGCAGCCTGTTCCAGCTTGAGAATCAGCGCCCGCAAACGCGCGGCAGAGACGCCTTCGGGAATAGCCGAGGAAACGCCAGGGATACCGCTTTCGCGACGCTCTTCGGTCACGTCGAACAGCTCTTCGTACAGCTTTTCACCCTGACGGATACCGATGAATTTGATGTCGATATCCTGATAGGGCTCAAGGCCGGCTAGACGGATCATGCGCTCGGCGAGGTCCACGATCTTGACCGGCCGACCCATATCCAGAACGAAAATCTCGCCGTGACTGTCTTCAAGGTTCAAACCCCGCGCGGCGGCAACCAGTGTCAGCTGCACGGCTTCACGGATGGTCATGAAGTACCGCTCCATTTTCGGATCAGTCACCGTCAGCGGGCCACCTTCCGAGATCTGCCGCTGGAACAGCGGGATCAGCGAACCGGACGACCCCAGCACGTTACCGAACCGAACCGAGAAGAAGCGGGTCTTCTCGTCGGTTTCGTTGGTCACACGGTCCTGCGCCTGAACGTAGAACTCGGCCACGCGCTTGGTGGCGCCCATGACGCTGGTGCTGTTCACCGCCTTGTCCGTCGAGACCTGAACCATGGCGATTGCACCCACATTGCGGGCCGCGTCCGCCACATTCCGGGTTCCGATCACGTTGGTCAGAACGCCTTCGCAGGGGTTCAGCTCAACCATCGGCACATGCTTCAGTGCAGCAGCATTGAAGACCAACTCGGGGCGGTGACGTTCAAAGATCGCGTTCACGCGGGACGCGTTGCGAATGTCGGCCACGTAGATGCGGCGTGCGACATCCGGGAAGTTTTGACCCAGATCCATATCGATGGAATAGGCGTTGTATTCCGTGTTCTCGATCATCACCAGCTCGGCCGGCTCGAACGAGGCGATCTGGCGTGTCAGCTCGCTACCGATCGACCCTCCGGCGCCGGTGATCAGGACACGGCGGCCCTTGAACATCTCGCGCAGCATCGAGCGTTCGACCGCTTTCTGCGGACGGTCCAAGATATCTTCGGGATTGACGGTCCGGATGCCGTTGCTCTCGGTGCCAAGTTCTTCGAGACCCGCCAGACGCGACACCGGAATGCTGTTGGCCTCAGCCCAACGGGTCAGCTTGCGAATACCATCACTTTCAAAATGGGTAACGGGCTCGGTCAACAGAACGCGCTGCGGCAGTTGGTCATAATACTTCAGGCGTTCGATGACGGCGTCTGCATCCAACAGCGACCCGATGATCTTCACATCGTGGAAATACAGGCCTTGTGTGTTCCGCGCATCGTCGATGATCCCGACAGGTTCATACTTGGATTCCTGATTGTGCAGCGACCGCACGAACAGGTCGCAGCTGGCGCCGGTTCCGACCAGAATAACCGGGATTTTCCCGTTAGACGCATCCGGGCAACGGCGCGCCGGATCGCTCGTCAGCTCGGTGCTGCGCGCTAGGACGCGCAGAGTACCAAAGGCGGGAACCAACAGCAGGAACTGAATAACATAGACCGCCAGCGGCACCTGTGCGGTAACGGGAAGGGCAGCACCCAGCAATGCCAACAAAACAACCGACAGCCCTGCAGCACGCACGATCAGCGTCACATCGCGCAGCGAAGTCGACCGTGTGTGGCGTTTGTAGATGCCGGAAAGCGGCAAAACCGCCAGCGCCACCAGGCAGGTCATAACGACCAACGGCAACAGAACAGACCCGAACTGTTCAGGAACGATGCCACCATTAGCCAGAACGACGGCCGCGGCCACAGCTCCGGCGGATGCGAATACATCTCCGATCAGCAGGCGCCGGTTGGCGCTCAATTCGGTCAGCTTCTGTCGCAGCTTCGACTGGATGTCTCCGAAGGCGCGATCCTGTTCGATCGTGCTATCTGCATCCGGTCCACTCTTGAGCTTAACCAACTCTTGCTCGTACATACTCATAAGAACCCCCGGCAAAAATTGCCACTTACCACTCGACTGAAATGAGACGGGCCAAACACGCCCGCTCCACCACTAAAAAGCCTCAATTCCCGATCGACACCACATGGCGCCGGCCGGCAAACACATTGCTTCGCTAAAAGTCCCCCACGTGAATCCGGGCGCCTAGAAACCTCCGCCCTGAACCAAACCCCCTTTTAACTCGTCAACTCGTTACACTATACGTCGTCTGGCCCATCACAGGGTCCCGACCACGAACCCACGTCTTCAAGGCTACCACACCACCATTGGTATCAAAATCCCCTTTCCACCACTTGGACACCATAAAATCACAGAAATGCCATTTTTTTCAGCACGCGACCGCCGTCGCAGTATCAATTGTTGTATCCTCAGGGCCCGATAGTCCCGGTTCATCGTGCACGCACAAAGCCCTAAGGCGCTTTTGTTTCCTGAATGGAAACCAAACTATGGCTTCGATCATGACATGGCCTGCGATTCGCTTCTGTGAACTGCATCCGAAACCGTCCAATTCTGGCAGAGACCCGGATTGCGGCGGGCAAGCAATTCTACGTCGGCCGCATAGAACTCGGTCATCTTCGCCTCCAACTCGGGCGACAGGGCCGGGTAGGTCACCTTTCGAGCGACGGCGTTTCGGATGGACCGTACCGGCCAGGTGTGACGTACAGGGTCCAGAACAGCTCGAACCGGCTTCAGCACGCGACGCAGCGACAGTGGCACCATGGGTGCATTCTTATCTTTGACCTTCTGCTGCACCGGCGGTTCCAGCTGTCCGTCATATCCAATATGGCCGGCCACCTTCTTCAGGTTCCCATGAGGGTTCACACGTACATCCTCATAGGCCAGCAGCAGGATCTGGTCCTCTGGGAACAAGTCGTAGAACCGCTTCAGATGGTGGCCGTATCGCCCATCGGACAGAAACCGCTGGTCGGCCGCGACCGCCGGATCCAGATAATCTTCGATCCTTCCCGAGACCTCGCCGCGGCGGAACAGCATGCAATAGTCGGAATAGGCGCGCTGAACCGGGTCCCGCATCTGCAGGATCAACCGAGTTTCAGGGAAATTGTCTCGGATGCGTTGCGCAGCCAAGGGTTCAGTCAGGTACGAATTCGATTTTTCCCCGATCAGATCTGCGCCATCGCAGTCTTCGAACTGGTCACGATACCAGTCCAGTCCGTTTCCAAAATACCGAGAAAAGAAATGCAACTCGGGACCCGGCATATGAATGGCCGGCGTCTGCATCAGCGACTTTTGCAACCAGGTGGTTGCACATTTCGCGGCACCAAAAATCAGAAAGTCGACCGGACGACCGTCAGGGAGAGACATTGGAATACTCGTGACCTTGCGAACAGACTAAAAAACAAACCCGGCAAACTTCGCGCCGGAAAACTCAATTCGACGTAACAATGGTTCTTCGTACGACTTCTATGGTGTCCCCGGGCTGAACCGCCTCGGTCCCGTCGATCTTGCGTGGCGCCGTGCCACCCGCCCGTGTGACGATGTATTCAATCACGACTTCACTTGCGATGTCATCTTCGCTGAGCAAGCCGGCGGCGGCCAGTTCTCCGTGCAGGCTCGCCGCGGTATCCAGGCGCGTCCGAAGCGCGGCCAACTCGCGTTCGACCGCGTTCAACTGGACCAGAGCATCAGAGCGCGCCTTGTCATCCAGTTCCAGCTCGTCGCGCTCGGCGCGGTTCAGCTCCTGACGGGCCAGCATCAGCGCAACCTCCTGATCCAGACGCTTGGATTCCAGATCGTTCAGAAGATTGGTCATAGTCGTCACCCGGTTCGATACGGTCAGACCTTTTTCCTTGAGCTGGTTCAGGTTTTCTAACTCCCGGCTGACATTCTCGATCTGCGTTTTGCGAAGCTCCAACTGGATGGTCAGGCTCGAGATCTGCTCTTTGAGCATCTCCTGCAGATCCCGAATTCGCTCACCCAAACCCTCGCGGGCGTTCATTGTCGCCTCGAGGATTTCCCCCTCGAGCCCTCCGGGAGCGTCAGGCGCCGCGTCGGTGCCGGTCTCAGTCCCTTCTTCCTGCAGGCTCGCAAGGTCAGCTTTCAGCCGCTGCCTCTCATCTTCCAACTCATCGATCTGAGTGGATAGGAGCCGCATTTCGCCGCCCATCCGCATGATCTGGAAATCATTGTTTGCCCCAAACTGGATCGGAGGACGGATCGGGCCACCTGCAAGGGCCAGAACCTGCTGGGCGGTCATCCCGGGATGGTAGGCGTAAGCGCCCGGCGAATTGACGTCTCCAAGAACAAAGACCGGAAGGTGGCTGATCACTTCAAGCGCGACCTTTGGCGGCTCGGCCATGCCGGTCTGGCTGCTGAGCTCAAGCTCCAACATCTGCGACAGTTCCAGCGTAGTCAGCCCGGCCGCTTCAACCTGCCCCACCAGCGGAAACATCAGCGTTCCGTCACCGGCCAGAGCGAACTCACCGGACACGCCATCCCAAATCATGTAACTTGCGGACAATGGGTCCCAACGCATGGCACGAACCGACAGGCGATCCTGCGGCAGCAGGCGATAGCTTTCGGCCAGGGCCGGCACAGCGGCCAGCACAAACAACAGCGTCGCCAGAATTACTTGAAAGAAGCTGCGCAAAACCTGGCCTCCCAACTCTTAAACACCAACAAGCCGGGCGTGGGCGCCGGGCACAATACTCAAATCTCGAAAACACAAACCGCACCCACAGCGCAAGTCGGTCGTCAAAAGCAATTTCGGTCATCGACGGAACAGAAACGATCCCGCTCGGCAAATCATAGGCGCTTGGCCTCAGGCTGACAAGCAAAGCCAATGGCGCGTCGCCGTTGGTGCTGGTTTTCCTGTCGACACTGACCTGTCAGCGCTTGGGCCACCGCGTCGGCCGCGTTCGCAACCCCCTGTGAATGCAGCCCGAAGGCTGGATCTTTGCGCGAAACACCCGATCAGAACACCCCGCCTTGTTTCGCGGCAATCATGGCGCGGCTTGAGCTCTCGCTTTTCCTGAATGGCAACAATTCACGGCTTTAGTTCGAATCGTTGACGTAATAACGAAGGCAAATCAGCATCAGCGTCTAGTCAGCCCTGCATTCTCAGCCCCCGCATCCCGCGGCGGCATCGACGGCTTGCAAACAGAATCCGTTTCGACCAATCTTGCTGCATCGCCGCTTGTCGACCCGGGTTGTCGGTATTTCAGTCGCGGTTGCTCGGGTGGCGTGTCGCGTCCCTTTGTATTGGTTGATTTTTTGTGTGTCGCGGGACCCCGCGTGTTGCGAGTTGGATTTGATTTGTGAATCGGTTGCTTGAAATCCTGATCTGCCTGCTGCTGGGCCTGCTCGCGCTTCCCTTCTTTGTCATTGCGTGCGTCGTGGTTTTTTTGTCCATCGGCCGTCCATTGATGTTTTCGCAGATCCGAGCCGGAAGACAGGGCCGCAATTTTCGACTCTACAAACTGCGCAGCATGAAAGAGACACGCGCGGCGGATGGCTCGTTGCACCCCGATGCGGATCGCCAGACGCGCGCCACGGCAATGATCCGGCGCCTGCGCCTCGACGAGATCCCGCAACTTGTCCTGATCCTGCAGAACAAAATGGCCCTGGTTGGGCCACGCCCCTTGCTGCCTGAGACGATCGAAGACTTCGGACCCGCCGGACAATACCGATGTTCCGTTCGGCCGGGGCTGACCGGGTGGGCGCAGGTCAGCGGCAACACCAACCTCAGCAACAGTGAAAAGCTGAGCCTTGATCTATGGTACGTGGCGCATCGGTCACTGGCGCTGGACCTGCAGATCTTGGGCGAAACGGTCGGAGCGGCCCTGCACAACGAACCCCGCCGCGACGACCGGATCGAGGCGGCGCGGAAATGGATGGACTCGAATGGCTCGCTGGCCCAGGACATGCGGGAGATGAACGCGTGAATATCGTACTTGTCGGCGCCGTCGAGACCACGCTTGCAGCCCTGATGTCGATGTGCGGCGCCGGGCATGTGCCGGCCCTTCTGGTAACCCTGTCGCCGCGCCTGTCCGCACGGCATTCGGATTTCGTCGACCTGTCACCGGCGGCCGAGAAGTATGGCGTCCCGGTTCTGCATATCGAAAAAACCAACGACCCCGAGACCCTTGAACAGATTGCCAAGGTCAAACCCGACCTGATCCTTGTGCTCGGTTGGTCACAGATCTGCGGCCCCGAGTTCCGGGCATTGGCGCGGATTGGCTGCATCGGGTTTCATCCGTCGGCCCTGCCCCGCCTGCGGGGGCGCGGTGTCATCCCCTGGACGATCCTGTTGCAGGAACGAAACGTCGGGTCCTCGCTTTTCTGGTTGGGCGAAGGCGCCGATGACGGCCCTATTGCCGCTCAGGCCATCTATGCGGTCGATCCCGAAACCGTCACCGCACGCGAGTTGTACAATCGAGCCTTGCGTGCCGTCTCAGGACTGCTGCCGCCTCTGTTGAACCAGATCTCCAATGGCGACATCCCGGCCGAACCGCAACGCACCGACGGAATCAGCCTGTGCGCCCGCCGCCGCCCCGAAGACGGCCTGATTGACTGGACCAATCCTGCCGCGGACATCCACCGCCTGATCCGTGCATCGGGTCCGCCCTACCCCGGCGCCTACACCTTTGGCCCCGATGGCGTGAAACTGGTTCTGACAGGGGTCACGTATACCGAGCCGGAGGGCTACTTCATCGGCTTGCCCGGCCAGATCCAGGCCATCGGCAATGGCGGCTTCACGGTGGCCTGCGGCGACGGGCGCTGTCTGGACATAACCGAATGGTCAGGGGCCGACACCCCCCCTGCCCTTCACGCGAAACTGAGGACACATCCATGATCGCTTCCGACCTGACCACTGGCCACGCCGGCCCCGCGCTGATCGTCGCTCCGCATCCCGATGATGAGGTTCTGGGCGCCGGCGGCACGATGGCCCGCATGGCCGATGCTGGGCGCGAAGTGCATGTGGTTGTCGTCACTCGCGGCAAACCCCCGAAGTTTACCGATGAACAGGTCGCAACCACACGGCGCGAGGCACGCAATGCGCATGATCTGCTGGGCGTCACCGAGACACATTGGATGGATTTCAATGCGGCGGAGTTGTCAGAACATGCCCATTCGGACCTGAACGGTGCACTAGGAAAGCTGGTCCGCGACATCGCCCCCAGCCTGATCCTCGCTCCGCATCCGGGCGACATTCATATGGATCACCAGCTGAGTTTTCTGTCCACGCTGGTGGCAAGCCGCCCGCATCAACATGACTATCCAGCCAATATTCTGGCCTACGAAACCCTTTCCGAAACCAATTGGAACGCCCCCTATCTGACCCCGGCCTTCGTGCCAAACGTGTTTGTCGACATCTCGGACACGATCGAACGGAAGCTTCAGGCGTTCGGCAAGTTCGAAAGCCAGGTCAAGCAGGCGCCGCACGAACGCTCGGTCGACAGCTTGCGCGCCTTGGCCACCCTGCGCGGCGCGACGGTGCACCGGTCGGCGGCGGAAGGCTTTGTTCTGGTCCGATCGGTGATTTGACAGGAGGTGCGAAATGCAGATGTGGCCCATCTATGACCAGGAACAGATCGACGCGGTAGCGCAAGTTCTGGCCTCTGGCAAAGTCAACGCCTGGACCGGCCCAGATGTTCGCGCATTCGAGGCCGAATACTGCGCATATACCGGAGCCAAACATGCGATCGCCATGGCCAACGGGACAGTGACGCTGGACGCCGCGATGCTCGGGCTAGACCTGCAACCAGGTGACGAGGTCATCGTAACCCCGCGCAGCTTCATCGCCTCGGCCAGCTCGGTGATGCTGGCGGGCGGTGTTCCGGTCTTTGTCGATGTCGATCCTGACACCCAGAATATCACGCCCGACACCATCGCCCCGGCGATTACGCCGCGCACCCGGGGGATCATACCCGTGCATCTGGGCGGTTGGCCCTGTGACATGGACGGCATCATGGATCTGGCCCGCGCCCACGACCTTTGGGTCATCGAAGACTGCGCCCAGGCCCACGGCGCGATGATTGGCGACCGCCATGTCGGAACCATCGGGACCTTGGGATCGTTTTCCTTCTGCCAGGACAAGATCATGACCACAGGCGGCGAAGGCGGTCTGCTGGTGACCAACGACTCTGATCTCTGGGGTCGCATCTGGAGCTACAAGGATCACGGCAAAGGTTATGACACCGTGTTCAACACGGAACACCCACCCGGCTTTCGCTGGCTGCACGACTCAGGACCCGGCACCAATCTGCGGATGAACGGCCCTTCGGCGGCACTTGGTCGAATACAGCTGAAACGCCTGGACGCGTGGCGCGCGCACCGGACGGCAAATGCGGATATCCTGCACAAGGCCCTTGCGACCTGCCCGGCCTTTCGCGTGCCAATGCCACCCGACGGCGTTACCCACGCATTTTATAGGTTCTACGCATTTGTGCGGCCGGAAACACTTGCGCCCGGCTGGAGCCGGGACCGCATCATCGCCGAGATCGCCGAGGCCGGCTTTCCCGCCTTTTCCGGCAGCTGCTCGGAGATTTACCTCGAGAAAACCTTCACCAGCCGAGGCCTGGGACCCAAGGAACCGTTGCCCGTGGCGCGCGAGCTGGGCGAAACCAGCCTTGCCTTCCTGGTCGACCCGGCCTGGTCCGCCGAGAACGTCGCTCGTCTGGCGCAGGTCATCGTTGATGTGGGCCAAAAGGCGACGGCCCGCCACATGGCACAGGGCTGAGCGCGAATTGGTGATGTGTGGCCGATCAACATACAGCTTGTGTCGAACGCCCACCGGTGAGCTGCGGAGGGTGACCCGATGATCTTGCATGTCACCACTGATTTCTCGGGCCAAGGTGGCGCACAAGCCATGTTGGCCCGACTTTTGGCCCATTCGGGCGAACGGGCCTGCGTCGTCGCCCTGACCGAGGTTTCGGAGCGCTGCCGCGCGATGGCGGCGAATGACAAGGTCGAATACGTTTCGCTGCGTGCCAGATCGCCATTGGCCCTGTTTCGCGCGGTTTGGCAGATCCGACGTTTGATCCGGACCCATCAGCCTGATGTGGTTCTGTGCTGGATGTACCATGCAATGGTCCTGGGCCTGATTGCCGGCAAACTTGCCGGGCAGCGCGTTCCCGTCTTTTGGACCGTGCGGCAAGCACTGGACGACCCGGCTGCCTTCACCCGCAACACCCGCGCTGCGGTGGCGCTTTCGAAGGTGCTTTCCCGGTTCTGTCAGGGAATCCTCTACAACTCGACCCGCGCTCAAACTCAGCACGAGAAATACGGCTTTGCCGGGGACCATTCCACAGTGATTCCAAACGGGTTTATCCTTCCGCCCGATCCAACGGCGCGGCCGGGGCCCGCCCGCGTGCTTGGAGTGGCGGCAAGGTTTCACCCGCAGAAAGACTTCGAAACCTTCTTCCGCGCCTTCGCGATTGCGCGCCGGTCCGTCCCGGACCTGCACGCCCGTCTGGCCGGAGACGGCGTGACGCTGGAGAACCCCGAGATCCGCGCGATGCTGGCCGACAACGATTTGCCCGAAGACAGTGTGACATTGTGCGGTGACCTGCACGATATGTCCGAGTTCTATGCGAGTATTGACCTGCTGGTTCTGGCCTCGCGCACCGAAGGCTTTCCGAATGTGATCGCCGAAGCCATGAGCCACGGCCGCCCGGTCGTGACGACTCATGTCGGCGACAGCGCCAGAGTGGTGGACTCGTGCGGCTATGTCGTGCCGCCACGTGATCCGCAGGCATTGGCGGAGGCCCTCGTCCAAGCTTCCAACTGGCCGCCCGAAACCTACAAATCCCATAGCAATGCTGCCCGCGACCGCATCGCCACACATTACTCCCTCGACGCGATTGCCCGCGCCTATGATCAGGCCCTGAACCAAGCTGCCAACCCTGCGCCACCCACAGCGCCCCAAGTCGAATAAAGGACCTGACCCATGTGCGGTATCGCCGGATTTCTGACTTTTCAGCCGATGAGCTCCGACTCGGGCCGCGCCACGCTGCAGGCCATGTGCGACGCTATTCAGCACCGGGGTCCCGATGCCGACGGGTTGTTTGTCGATCCAGACGCCGGCGTGGCTCTGGGCCATCGCCGCCTTTCGATCGTCGACCTGTCGGAGACCGGGGCGCAGCCAATGACCTCGCCCAGCGGCCGGTTCACCATCGTCTACAATGGGGAAATCTACGGCTTTCTGGCCCTGCGGCAGACGTTGCTGAACAAGGGCGTAACGTTTCGCGGCACATCCGATACCGAGGTGCTACTGGCGGCGATGGACCGCTGGGGCATCCGCAAGACACTGGAACAGGCGCACGGCATGTTCGCCTTCGCGGTCTTGGATCGCAAGCTGAACCGGGTGGTTTTTGCACGCGACCGGCTGGGCAAGAAACCCCTGTATCTAGGCCTCAAGTCCGGCCAGCTTTTGTTTGGTTCCGAACTCAAGGCGCTGCGCGCGAACCCCGCATTTGGCTCGCCGGAAGCCGACCGGCGGGCCCAAGCGCAATACGCCCGCTACGGATATGTGCCGGCACCACTCTCGATCTATCGCGAAGTTATGAAGTTGCCCGCCGGATCAATGGTCGAAGTCCGCCTGGACCAGCCGCCCGCGACGGCTCAGGACCTGGTAGATGCCATCCGGACGTTCTGGGACCTTCGCGACTGCGCGAAACGGGGACTTGCCGCACCGATCCACGACGAAGAACGGGCGCTGGCTCGTATTGAAGAGGAACTGCAGCGTGCCGTGCAGGAGCGCATGGTCGCGGACGTCTCGGTGGGGTCCTTCCTGTCCGGCGGGATAGATTCAACCCTGATCACTGCCATGATGCAGGAACAAACCAACGGCAAGGTAACAAGCTTTACAGTCCGTTTCGAGGAAGAAGGCCTGAACGAAGCAGACCATGCCGCCGCAATCGCTGCACATCTGGGCACGGACCATCACGAGGTCACTGCAACACCATCCATGGCCTTCGAATTGCTCGATGACCTACCGCACGTCTATGACGAACCTTTTGCCGACCCGTCCGGCGTTCCAACCCTGCTGGTTTCCAAACTGGCCCGCGATCAACTGACCGTCGTGCTGTCGGGTGATGGCGGCGACGAGTCCTTTGGCGGGTACGAACGCTATGCCCGAATGATGGCGATGGAACGCCTGGGCCGAAAACTTCCTCGGCCGGCTGCGTCGATTTTGGCAGCATCGCCTGATGCCCTGCGTGCAGCCGTTGCGCCGATCCTGCGTAAACTCGTTTCAGGCACCATGCGCGACCAGATCACAGCCGACAGGATCTCCAAAGTCGCCTCGGTCATCGCGCAGCCTGATTTCAGAAGCCGATACAATACCCTGTTCAGTCTTTGGGACCCGTCCGCAGTGCTGAAGGACGTGAATGACGGCGGGGTCTATCAAACACTCGGATTGCCCAACGGCCTTGATGAAATCGACACGATGCTGCTGCTGGATTCCTGCCTGTATTTGCCCGAAGGCATTCTTGTGAAAGTCGACCGAGCATCGATGGCCGTCGGTCTTGAGGCGCGCGCGCCCTTGTTGGATGACCGCGTTGTCGCCGCCGCTTGGCTGGCGCCCCGATCCCTGCGTTTCGACGGTAAACAGGGCAAGGTGGCCCTAAGGCGCCTAGTGGACAAGCGCGTACCAAAGGCCTTGTATGATCGCCCGAAACAAGGGTTCGGAATTCCCGTCAACGACTGGCTGCGTGGCCCGCTGAAGCCTGTGGCAAACGAGGTATTTTCAACAGGACAGGGGGTCGAGGACGTATTCGACACAGCCACCTTGGCGCGACGATGGCGCGAGCATCTCAGCGGGCGTCGCAATTGGGGGCCCCATCTGTGGACGGTTCTGATGTATCATTTCTGGCAGAAAAAATGGCTGGCCTGATCCTCAAACCGCGGACTTCTGTTTGCCAAATTCGCACAAAAGCACGCAATCCGGACGATTGTCATGCGAAACAGAGGTGCACGCCCCTATCGTTTGTCACGCGCCGTACCGACGTGCCTAAGTCTGTTCATGACTGAACTGATTGCATCCTGCTCGGGCCTTTGGCGCGATATCCGGTCCGAATTTCGGTCTTTACACTCTCCTGCAACGAGACGGCAGGCGGGCCTCGCGCTACTGCTTCTGTTTGGCGTGGTCTTTGCTTTTTTCTATTTCCGGCTGGAATTCGCGCGGCAGTTTCTGGACATGCCCGCACCGTCGGGCAAACCGTTCTACAACGACGACTGCATCCTTGCCTCGGACCCTGGCCGTTACTCGCATGGCTTGTTTCAGGGGCACTACCTGGCGTTCCACCTTGCGCGCCACCCGCTGGTGGTGATGCTGAACGCCGCCATCGCCGAGCCGCTGACCTGGCTGGGCATCCGGCAGCCTGTCGCGATTTCGATCAGCCTCGCATTCTGGGCGGCCATGTCGTCTGTCACGATCGCGCTATTCCTGTTGCGCCAACGCCTGTCGCTCTCCGTTTCCATTCTGGCGACGCTTGCTGTTCTTCTGACCTTCGGAACCGTCACCACGCTCAGCGTTGTTGAGACCTACAGCGTCTCACTCTGGGCGATCGCCATGTCATTGTTGATCATGGCCGAGATGGCCAGACACTGCGCCAAGTACCCGGCCCTTACCAGCGTGATCGCTGGCCTGGCTTGCGGTGTGCTGGCCGGATGGTCCCATTTGCCGGCGGCCGCATTCTCACTGGTTTATGCTGGATTTGCATGGGCTTCTCTCAGCGGAGGTGTCGGGCGGAAACTGACGTTCGGAGTGGCGGTTCCGTCGGTGATCGCCGTAATCTGCATGATGGCTCCGGTCGTTTTTCTTGGCATCGTTCTGGACGGTGATCCTTTCATGGAACCGACCGAGATGGTTGGCCGCTACGCGGACGCCGCGAACTTCACCAACCCGGAAATCATCAAAGACTATGCCGCTGGCTTCTTCCTGTTTTCCTGGGTTGCGCCGGCCGAAACCGTTCAGTGCCGCTTTTTGCTGGATCGACTATGGGAGATTCTCCGCGATCCAAGCCGCTTGGCCCTGACAATTCTGGCGACAATCCTGGTGGGATGGGCAATTGTTTCCGGCGCAAGAACAGCTGGCCGCGCCCCGCTTGTGCTGGCAGTGTGGACGTTGGTGGGCACGTTCTTTGTGTTCTACCTGTTTTTCAACCCGCTCGAAGTACTGCTCTACAGCTCTCACTGGACCACGGCCCTTATCCTGGGTTCGGTCATTCTGCTGAGGGAAAAGCCGGGACTAGTCTTGCTGTTGAGTGGAATTGTGGCGCTCAGCCTGTATGTGAATGTACCGCCTCTTGCGGATCCGGCTTCGTTCGATCCGGTGCAATGCTGTCCGCACGGAGGTCGAAACTAGGCCGGTCTGGGCGGCGGCTGTGGATAAACTTGACAACAAAAGTGACCCTACTTAGCGTTTTGGGTCATCGTCTCCGCCGGTGAAAAATTAAGGATACGCCGAATTCGCAAACTGCTACTTGCGCCGTTCGGAAGTGTTTCACGCTGTTGGTTGTAAAAGTGTTTTTTGGGTTGAATTCATGCGGCAGTCCACCGAACTGAAGGTCTTTTTCTTTTTCCTCGTTGCCTGTGCCGCCGGGCTTTTTGCGGCCGGCACATGGCACGGAATCGGAATGCGTCCGGATTCTATGGCCTATCTGGGGCTGTCCCCCGACCGGTTTCAACAGGCGCCAACCTATACCGCGCTGATTGATCTGCTGGCCGGAATGGGTGTCCAGCCCGTGCTTGCGGCCACGGTGCTGAATATCCTCAGCCTGGTCCTGAACATCGCTTTGATGTTCTTGATCCTGAACGACTGCAAGGTTCGGCCACGGATGATCTTTCTGGCAGCACTGGTCATGGTCCTGAGCCCCCAGTTCATGTACGCGCATGTCACGATCCTGTCAGAACCGCTCACGACAAACTGCTTGCTGGGCACCTATTTCTTCATGTCCCGTTACCTGCGCGGCGACAACGTGTCCGCCTTTGTGTTGGCAAGCTTTGTGGCCGCCCTGTGCGTGCTGACCCGGTTCGCACTGGTCCCTCTGATCGCGGCCTGCTCGCTGACAATCCTTGTTTATGGTCACGGCGACCTGCGCCGTCGACTGGTTTCGGCGATTGTGTTCGGCCTGATCGCATCCGCAATCATCATCGGGTGGTACCTGTACAATCAAACCTCTGGCGGGACCGGCATCGGGCGTCAAGCAGCGTTCCTTGGGGATCCCGACGCCGAGACCTTCCGCGCTGCACTGACCACGCTTTCAGCCTACGTGCTGCCAAGCTCCCTGCCGCCAATTATCACGTTGACCGCTTTGGTGTTGGTTTTGGGGTTCGTCGTTGTTTTGATCGGCACAGCTTTGAAGGTTCAGACCAACCCTGATGACCTTCCCGGTCTGCCCGTTGCGCGTCCGATCTCGTTCTTTTTGTTGGTCTACGTTCCTTTCCTGGTTCTGGCCCTGTTTATCGAGGCGAATCTGACCATCCATGCCCGATACCTGTTGCCAGTGTTCATTTCGACTCTGGTTCTGGGGTTTGCTCTGGTTGGCGGTCAGCCCGGAACAGATATGATGAACCGGCTGCGTCCCGTAGCCCTCATACTTGCGCTGGTGTTGACCGGAACCTATGCCGTACGCACGGCAGCGATGACCCGCACCCACATGACTGAGGGGAATTTCTATGCCTCACCGGTCTGGCGGAACTCTCCGACCTTGGCGCATCTGGACAATTTGCGGGACGGTGTCGTGGTCTATTCCAACGGTTATGACGTCATTCGGCTGGTCAAGGGTGTGGATGCGCTCAAGTCCCCTGAGTTGTTCGAGCGCAGAACCGGCAGGCCGGACCCTGGTACGTCGCCAGAAAAAGAAATTCAGGAGGTCCGCGAACGCGTGGCCGACCAAAACGCGGTTGTCGCCATCCTGAACGAGGTCGACTGGCGGTTCTATCTGGTCAATGAGGAACGGCTGATCCGCGAAGCCGATCTGACGCTGCTCTATGAGGAGGCCGACGGGCGGATCTATGGATCTCCCGCCAGTTTCAAACCGATCGAATGAAGGATCGTTTATCATGAAGCTTGTTCCAACACTCGCGGCCGAACAATGATAGGATCGATGATATTCAATCGGGTGGCCCTGCATTCACGCCCTGAAGGATTGCTTGATGAAGTTTGAAGACCTCAAACACGTCTCGGTTCTGGTCGGTCGCTATTTCGTGACCGGGTGCACGGCCGTCATCATCCATTTCTCGGCGATGGCGTTCTCGGTCGAGGTCTTGGGCATCTACGAAACGATCGCTTCGGCAATCGGGTTCCTGATGGGGGCCACCTTCAATTACTGCATCCAAAGACTATGGGTGTTTCGGTCCAGCGTTCCACATCGCAGCGCCTTGCAGAGGTTCATTCTGGTCACGGCGACGACGTCGGCGATAAACGTGGCGCTGTTCTCTCTTCTCTTTGCGTTGTTGCCTTTCCACTACTTGATCATTCAGGCGTTCGTGACCGGGTGCATATTCCTTCTGAATTTTACCCTGAACTGGAAAATCACATTTCGCGAGCCTGCTGCTGAACCACCGGAAGCCCGGGCGCAGGACGCCGGAAGGTAGGTATGCCGGACCAAACCCACTGTATCGGCTTTGGCAACAACGCCGGCAACAAAGCGCTTTGTTCACGAATTTAAAACTTCAAAAAGGCAGCTCTTCGCCCGACGCCAGAATGGCCAAAAACTCTCTGCTCTCGGATTTGCATCGCTTTTTTTGCCCGCCAAACGCACAGGGACGGCCTTTTGGCCTGATATGGCTAGATAAATCTATCGAGCCGATCAAAGTACAGGTAAAACAATATGATAAATAACAGTTCGATTCTGACGCCGATTTTAAGCCGTATTCACGGTCCGAAAAAAATGGAGAACACTCGTGCAATCCGGTGACGACGCAATTGCCAGCCAGCATGAAACCAACGATTTCATCAATATCTGGTTGCTGCTGCGCCGGAACCTGCTGGTCATCTTTCTGTTGGTCGTCGGTGCGGTCTCGGCAACAGCCTTCTACATGTCGACCATCCCCGACCAGTATCGGTCGGACGCGCAGATGGTTCTGGCTCTCACGGAAACACGATTCAGCGAGTCAACCGGACAGCTGGAAACCTATGAACTGAACCGGTCGAGCGTGGAAACCGAGTTGGCCCGACTGCGGTCTCGCGACTTTGCCGAGCAGGTGGCAGACCGCCTGGGTCTGTTCGACGACCCCAGCTTTGTGCGCCGTGCCCCCGGCGCGGACAGCGAGGCGGATGAAGAGATTCACCGCGCTGCGGTCGCTGACAAGGTTCTGGCCTCTTATTCCGTCTCCCGCGCGGGAGAAAGCCTCGCCATCAGCATCGAAGGCCGATCCACATCGCCGGTGCTGGCTGCAGCCCTGCCCAATACCGTCATTGCCGTCTATATCGCGAACGAGCGCGACGCACGCGTCAATCGCTTGATGACATCGATCGACAATCTCAAACGCCGGGTCGGTATCCTTGGCGAAGAGTTGACCCAAGCGGAATCGAATTTGGCCGAGTTCATCCGTGAGGACAATCTGGACGACGAACAGTTCGTGACCCGGCTGCGCGCCGAGGTTGAGCGGCGCAAGGCCCAGCTGCGCATCGGCATCGAACGCAACCTACCGGAAGACGAAATTCTGGCCCTCCAGGAGCAGCTGATCACATCTGAGCAGGAGCTGGAGGCCCGCACCCGTCTGGAGCTGTCGTTGCTGCGCCGGGAACGCGAGGTCGAACTACTGCGAACTCGCTACCAAACCACGATCGACAACCTGACCTTGCTGGAAACCCGCATCGGCCAGCTTGAGGACGGCACAGTTCAGGTTTCCAAAGCGCGAATTCCGGTTGAACCCTATGCCCCCAGCAGGTCGTTGATCACGGTGCTGGCCGGCCTGTTCGCCATGATCGTTGGCTTCATCATCGCGCTGGTGCGCGAGGGCCTGGACAGAACGGTGCGCAGCGAAAACCAGATCATCCGGATGACCGGTCTCAGCAACCTGGGATATATCGCCCGGCAGCGACGCAGCAAAATGTTCGCCGGTGAGAACAAAGCGATCGAAAACCTGTTGCAGAGCCAGAAATCGCCGCTGGCCGAAGCCGCCCGAGGCATCTTGACCAATTGTATCAAGTTCCAGCATTCCAAGGTGATCCTGATCACCTCAGGCCTGCCGAACGAGGGCAAATCCTTCGTCAGCAGCGTTCTGGCGACCTCGGCGGCGGTCGACGGACTGAACGCTCTGCTGATTGATCTGGACACGCACCGTCGCGGCGCGACGAAGACGTTCATTCCGGACATGGATGAGGTGCAACTTTCGGAAATCTATTCTGACAGTGTAACCCTGCAACATGCTCTGACCACCGAAACCAAGGGGTCACTGGATCTGATCACCGCAGCCTCGCCTACGCACGAGCTGTCTGATGCCGCGTCAAACAAGCTCAAGCAACTCAAAGAAACGCTGCTGGATCAATACGATATCATTATCGTGGACACACCCCCGGCACTGGTGATGGATGAAGTGTACCGCAACGACATCCTCGCCGACGCCGTTCTGCTGGTCGCGCGCTGGGGAAAAACGCCACAGCATGCGTTGCAAGCCGCGGCAAAACGGCTTCAGTCATCCGGCTTCAATGTGCTGGGTACGATTCTGAATGACGTCGATCCCAAGAAGTACCGCTGGACCACTTACGAAGGGTATTACGGCACTTACGACGACTACTAGAAAATCTGGCGACCGCTCCGTTCCGGCCATCGGGGATGTCTGGTGGCCGAGTCTGTGCTACCATGCGAGTACCGGATGCTGCGCGCGGGTACTGATCGACGTGCGGCGCGGTCGGAAATACCGGACTTTGCTTGGAGTGGGTTTTGGGGAAAGCTTCTTCAAGGGCAGATGAAAACGGGGGGCTCATAATCATCGCGCTGGCACTGGTCCTGGCGGTGATTCAGACGGCTTTTCCCTTGGTTGACGTAAACTTCTCCAGTGACTCGGCAGACTACGTTCAAGCCGCCGCCTATCGCGGCTTTGCATATCCTTTTTTTCTGGACCTTTTCGACGGGTTCGCAGACCCGCTGCGCGCCGCTGTTGTGGGCCAGATCTGGGTATTCTCGGCTGCTGCATGTCTATTGTCGGTCACACTGGCTCGGGCCACTGGCCATCCCCGTGCCGGTCTGGTCCTGCTTGGAATTCTGATCATCAACCCGATGACGTTCTACTTCAACTACAGCATCCTGTCCGAGTCTCTGTTCCAAAGCGCGACATGCGTCTATCTTGCCTGTCTGGTGCAAGCGATCCACGGCCCCAAGCCCTGGCACTTTGCTGCCCTGGGCATGACAGTCGGCGCCATGATCGCGATCCGTCCAGTTGGTTTTGCTCTTCTGCCCATCCTTATCGTGGTGGTTCTTTGCGCGAGCTATATCAATGGCAGGCGCCCGTGGGCTGGATTGGCTCTGGCGGTTCTGGGCGTTACCTTCGTGCTGCTTGCAGACCGCGCCGCTTACGATCTTCGCCACGATGAACCTCGCGAAAGTGTGCTGGGGAACGTCGTATTCGCTAAAAGCGCCATGTTCGCTGCAGGCCCAAGCCCCTATGCCCCCGATGACCCACGAACCGACGTCTGGATTATTCTTGAAGAAGAGGGTCCGGCAGACGCACGCGAGGCGATTTCCCGGGCGCCATTTGGACCGGTCTCCTTCTTTCTGATGCACAGCTACGAAGCCAGTTTGATGTTTCTGTACGAGAAGGACCGGTTGCAGTCCATTGCCGACCGAATTGGCATCCCAAAGACCGAACTCATGGCCGAAATCGGTTCAAAACGAATTCTGGCGAACCCGACGGGGTTTCTGCGGTTGCCGCTACAGCACTATGTCGCCCTCTGGCAGCCCTTCTACCATGCCGTGACCGCGAACGACATCACCGCCTACATCGCGCAGAATGGGCCGTTCCCGATGGACAATGCGCTCGGCTACATCACCCGCGATGTTTTTGATCCGCCGTATGCACGTCTTATCCATTCCGCGCTTGCGATAGGTTGGCTGGCTTCGATCTTGATCCTGGCGGCCTCAATCCTTTGGCTGCGCCAAAACTGGGCCGGACGTCAAATACTGACTTTGGCCGGGTTGGGGGTGCTGAGCCTGCACGCGCTATTGTTTCTGTCTGCAACACTATCCATCGCGTCGGTAAGGTATCTTGCAGCACTTTGGCCTATCGTCGCGGTGGTCATATGTGCTAGTTTTCTTGTGGTTTTGAAGCTTTATGATCGCCGGAAGAAGCACGCAAGGCGCAGTCTGGAAATCTGACATGCCGCCCGTAGTGTTCTGTTTCCCGCCTTTTCGGGCCCGGCAAATGTTGTTGTGTCGGTGAAAGTGGTTGCAATGGTAAGAGCCGGATTCAAAGACTATCTGTCCATTGCGCGCATCGACCATTGGTTCAAGAACATCTTCATTCTGCCGGGTGCCGTTCTTGCGGTCATCATGGGTGCCGAGTTCACCAGTCGGTCGGCAATCGACCTCGCCGTCGGGATATTTTCGATCTGTCTGATCGCGTCGGCCAACTATACTATAAATGAGTGGTTGGACCGCGAATTCGACCGACACCACCCGAAGAAGAAAGAGCGTGCCTCGGTCGTGACCGAGATCGATGGCCGGATCGTCTGGTTGCAATGGCTGGGTCTGGCGATCGTCGGTCTCGGACTCGCGCTACTGATCAATACGCCGTTCTTCCTGACCGCGCTGTCCCTGCTGATCATGGGGATCATCTACAACGTCAAACCAATCCGGTCCAAGGACCGCGCCTATTTGGACGTTCTGAGCGAGGCCATCAACAACCCCATTCGGTTCTTTGCGGGCTGGTTCATTATGGTTCCGCCGATCGTGGCACCGTCCAGCGTGTTGATCTCGTACTGGTTCGGCGGCGCGTATCTGATGGCGATCAAGCGCTTTGCCGAATATCGTACCATTGACGACCCGGCACTTGCCGCGCGGTACCGCGCATCTTTCAAAGACTATGACGAGTCGAAGCTATTGGTGTCGGCGCTGGTCTACGCAATCTTGTCCACCGCTTTCCTGGGCGTTTTCCTGACAAAGTACAAGGTCGAGCTTCTGCTGTCTCTGCCCTTCGTGGCGATGTTGTTCGGGCGCTATCTTGCCGTCGGGCTGGCCCGGGACTCGATCGCACAGGCCCCCGAAAATCTGTACAAACAACGCGGCCTTGTTTTTCAGGTTATTCTGCTGGTGGTGGTCATGTTCGTTCTGCTCGAGATCAAGCTTCCGTTCTTTGAACAGTTGCTTGAAATCCGGCCAGTCGGGTCATAGGTGCCGGGCAACGGACCGGCTTGCTGCCAGACTGGAGGTGATGCGCGCATGGTGAACCAGCCTTCAGATGATGTTGTATCCGCACCGATCCGGCGATGCTGGCTGTGCGGCACCGGCGGCCTCAGGAGGATAAAGGAAAGCACCCTACGCGGGGATCCGACGTCGCGGAACTTTGAAATTTCGAATGCCGACTACGGTACAACCGCCGCGATCGACCAATGCGTCCGCTGCGGTTTTTGCCAATGCACGGATATGGTCGATGTCCTTAAATTCTACGAAGACCTCGAAGACCCGGCCTATGAGATGACGCGCCTGCAGAGGGCGCGGCAGAAGCGAGTACTGCTGAACAGGCTGCCAAGACCCACTGCCGGCGCGAACCGGCTGTTGGATGTGGGGGCTGGAACCGGTATTCTGGTCGAGGAGGCCATCGCCGGTGGTTACGACGCGATCGGGGTTGAGCCGTCGCGACGGTTTTGCGTCCGGGCAAAACACCATGGCCTGCCAGTGGTCCAAGGCGTTCTTCCACATCCCGATCTGACCGGCCCCTACGATGTAGTCACTCTGGTAGACGTGGTCGAACATGTTCCGGATCCGCTGGAACTGATCACTCAGGCTGCGCGGTTGCTGGCCGATGATGGAGTACTGGTCGTCGTTACGCCCGACCGCTCGTCCCTGTTGGCGCGTATCATGGGAGACCAATGGTGGCACTATCGTGTTGCGCATATCGGCTATTTCGACCCTGAAACACTGCGCTTTGCCTTGGCCAAAGCTGGCTTACAGCAAACCGAATTTCATCGTCCAACATGGTATTTTCCGTTAGGATATCTGGTTGAAAGAGTGCATCGTTATCTACCCAGGTGGGCGCGCTTCAAGGTTCCGGCACGGCTGGCTGACCTAGTGATCCCAGTGCACCTGCGGGATTCAATGATGGTCTGCGCGACCAAAGCCCAAACCCGGGACACCGCGCCCTAGACCAAAGGCAAAAGACAAAAGATTTTTGACAACAGCCAAGGTTTTCAGAATGCCCATTGCAAAAAGGCCAAGACTGCTCGCCGTATTCCATGGTTCGCTATTTGCGACTGTTCTGGCGATCGGTTGCGGCCCCGGTACGCTGCTGGCCGAGAACGCGAACCGGTCACTTTCGGCGCAATTGCCAGATGGCTCCCAAAGAGCATTTCCCAGCGCTGAAGGGCATGGCGCCGCCGCCAAAGGTGGGCGCGGCGGGCGCGCGATTTATGTCACGAACACCGAAGAATTCGGGCCCGGCTCCCTGCGTGCATGCATCGACGCCAAAGGACCTCGAACCTGCATCTTTAGGGTCAGCGGAACGATTACACTGGAAAAGGCGTCTCTGATCGCAAACAGTCCTTTTCTGACCATCGCCGGAGAAACCGCTCCGGGCGGTGGGATTGCGATCCGAAACGGCCCACGTCAATTGCGCCCATCACTGGAAATCCGAACGCACGATGTCATCGTGCGCCATGTTCGGTTCCGGCCCGGACCGCACGACGTAGAATCCTGCTGTTCAGGGGCCATTGGCGTCTACACCAAAGCCGCGCGTGACGTGATCTTCGACCACATTTCGGCCAGTTGGGGCAGCGACGAGACGATTGACTCAGAGAACGCCGAACGGCTGACCTTTCAGTGGAGCATCGTCAGCGAGCCCCTCTTGCATGGCGGACCAGGCAAAAGCAACCGGGCCCGCAACATGCTGCTGACAAAGGGCGGCAACTTCAGCATCCATCACAACCTGTTCTCTCATGGGATGTTCAGAAACCCGCAAATCGCACCGCAGACTCCGGGTACCACGACCGAAATCGTAAACAACCTGATGTACTCACCGATCTGGCAATATGTCGTGTCGCTGGACAATCGCTGGACCGAGCTGGACGCCAATATCATTGGCAACCTGAAGCTCTCGGGTGAAAGCATCGATTCCAATCTACTGGTGCACTTGTTCGACGGCTTCAAGAATGGCTACCGGTTGTACCTTCGGGACAACCTTGATGAAGACAACCGCAACAGCCTGGACCTTCCCGAAGAACTGGTCCTTGCCCCCGAACATCGTGTCTATGTCGTTGATGAGCCGGTCACCCCGCCTTTGGTCCAGGCCGATCCGGTTTCGACAGTGTTCGAAACGGTCCTGCAAAACGCCGGAGCGACACGCCCGTCTCGCGACGCGGTGGATCAGAGGGTTGTTCAGGAGGTCCGTGACCGTTCCGGCAAAATCCTAAAGAAGAACCCTGAAAAGGTCGGCGGTTGGCCCGAGCTTGAAAGCGCCCTGCCCTATGCAGACAGCGATGTCGACGGGATGTCTGATGAATGGGAAACCCAACGGGGCCTGAATCCCACCGACCCGACGGATGCAACTGCGGATTCGGACGACGATGGCTGGACCAACCTTGAGGAGTTCCTGCACGAATTGGCTGGCGACGGGAACGGCATGGGACAAAGCAACCCCTGACGTGTAACGCTAGCGGCGCCGGTACCGATCGGACGCAGCCAACAGCCCCAATGCCACGATCCACGGGATCAGCATACCGCGCTGGTAAACATGGGTGTAGTTCATTGACAGCGCCGCAAAGGTCAGCGTGACCGTCACAACGGTCGCGCGCCCGTACACCCTGTTCGGCACGTTGTGCCGAGCCATGACAGCGTAGACGATGGCGGACCCCAAAACGAAGCACAATCCCAGCAAGGCCAGAATACCCCCTTCGTTGGCCAGCAACAGGTACAGGTTGTGAACGGGAATGCCTTGACTGCTCAGTTCGCGATACTGTCCCGCGCCCATACCGACCAAGAAGTAATCCGGCAGAAACCGCCAGGCTTCGATCATGAGATCGGCACGGTCTTCAAATGTACCCGCATGACTCAGGTCGCCCTCGAGCAGAGGTGACAATACCCGGTTGCGAAACGTCGGCGGAAAGATGAACTCGGCCCATTGGATACTGATCCAAGCCATCGTCGTCACAGCTGTTCCCCAGATCATCAGCACGCGCTGATTTCCGACCAGCAGCAGGAACAAAGCACCGCAGATGACCGCACCCGCAAGGCTGGAATTCGAACTTGCGTAGATCAAAGTGATGGCGAGCAGCCCGAAGAGGGCCAAGAATGGCAGTTTTCTTAGCGCACCCGTCAACCCAAGATACCACAACACCGGAAACCAAAGGACGATCAGTCCAGCCAACCCGTTTGGGTTATCCACCAGCCCCGCCACGCGGTAGTTGCCGCTGACCAGCATGAAATACCGGGATTCGCCACCGGAATAGCCAACGCTATAGGCGATCATCCCGACAAGACAGTTCAGGGCAATCGAGATCACGCCGACCTTTGCAAGCGTAACCGCCTCTTCATACGGGCGGCCCAGGATAGCCAGAGGCAGAAGGACAAACGAAAAGAAATACTGAACGATGACCACGAAAGCCGACACCGGATCGCCGTGCGCGATAGAGCCGATCGACAGTCCCGCCACCATCATCAGCATGCCGATAAACCAGATCGAGGACGCGGATTGCAACGGAAACAGCGGCAGGCTGCGGTTGCACCGCAGGATCACGGCAATCGTCAGAAACATGTCGCTGGCCGTGAACAGAACCGCCGGATGGCGAAAGGCAGTGAACGTGCTGAACAGCAACGCAGTCATCAGACACGCGAATTCGATCTGCTCCAAAATCGGCTTACGCCGGCTGATACTGTTGACTGGCACCATATTCTACAATCCAAACGGCGGTGGGTTACCTGGCCCACAGACTGGTACCCGAAATACAAGGGTATCACCCAAGATACCTTCAAAAAACATGTTTCCGGCTCCAATCACCCGGCTGCCGGACCGGGTCATGCCGCTGCCGGCAGCAATTGGCCCCTCAACGTCATTTCCAGACCCGTTGCAATGTCCACGACCGGCGCATAGCCGAATGCAGCCCGGGCTGCGTCTGAGGACAGATCGAATCTCGTGAATGGCGGACTGTCTCCGGATCGGGTTTCGATCATACCCCGGCCACCTGCGACGGACATGACCTCCTGCGCCAAATCCGCCAAGGAAACCGGATCTCCGCCGGAGATATTGAATACACCGCAAGCTGCGGCCTGGGCCGATTGCAAAATCGCCCGGCTCAGGTCATGCGCATGTACGAAATCAATGCTGTTCTTTGGACCGGTTACTGTGATGTTTTGCCCCGCGGCCGCATCATTCAGCATCCGCACAAGAAACTTGTCATCAGGCAGCCCATGACCATAGAGCGCCGACGGTCTGAGCACGGTCACCCGCGCTCCAGAAGTCCGGGCAAGCTCAGCCAGCCCCGCTTCAGCCAGACGCTTGGTTGTAGCGTAATCACCCCCGAGCGGCCCCGGGGCGGTTTCCGCGCTTTCGTCGATTCTGCGGGCATGAGGATCGCGATAAACCGACCCGCTGGACACAAAGATGAAGTGCACATCACGATCTGTCGCCCAACGCGCCGCATTCAACGTGGCTCGGACATTGCTGTCAAACAGCACCTGCCAAGCCGAGCCGTCACCCGCAGGCCCGGCAAGGTCAATCCGGGCCGCGCAGTGCACGAATACATCCGCACCTTGCGCCAGTTGATCCAGCCTGTCATGGGCGATCGCGTCCTGCAGATCCCAGTCCGACCGGTCGATCCGCGCAACAGGAATGTCACGTCGGCTTAACCAGGCCAAAAGATGGCGACCCAGCAGGCCGGTCGCCCCTGTCAGGGCAACTTTCATGACGTCCCGCCATAGAGGCTGAACTGGGCCGGGATCTGAGGTTCCGACTGTCCGGCCTGATCCAATGTAGCTGTCATTGAACGCGGAACGACCAGCTCACTCCAGTACCGCAGAACCATGCTGTCCCAAGCGATTTCTGGCTCATAGGCAAGGCCGCGGTCGGTCTTGAGGTAACATTCAACCGGGTTGAAACCCAGTTGAGCACAGAACGGTGTAGTACCAGAGAACCGGGCATTGATTTCGAACACCTTGGGTACTCCGTCGTCGCCAAGGCGCAGCTGAAAATTGCAGGCCCCTTCGACGTCCAGCTTGCGCGCGATAGCTGTGACATAGACTTCGATCACCGGATTCCGCTCGGGAATGGCCCGATATGTATCGCCCGACCGAAGCACTCGGCGCAGTGCCAGAACCGGCGACAGACTCCCCTTCGCCCCGACGATCGTGCACGTAAACTCGCGCGAGTCATCGCCGATCAGTTCCTGTACGATGGTTGCCGCCGGATCACCGGGGTAGTTGGCCAGCTCGTCCCGAGAATTCACCCGTTCGACCCCGATGGACCGAAACCCGACCGCCGGTTTGGCAATGACCGGGTAGATCAGATCATCCATTTCCAAGGCCTCGGCCATGGGCCACGTGCGCGGATAGGGCAGCCCGTTATTCGCCAAAAAAGCCGAGGTCAGTCCCTTGTCATCGGCAATACGCACCGTCTCTGGACTGTTGACCACGACCTTTGTCCCGAACTGTTCCGCGATGCGATCCCGGTTTTCGGCACACAATGCCAGTTCGATATCCGTACCGGGGAAATAGTAATCCACGGACTCTGCCTGAAATATCCGTGCCAGTGAGCCGAGGTATCCCGGCGAGCGGCACCCTTCGACCAGAAAGGCTTTGTCGCAGGCATAAAGGCCGGCGGATAGGGCAGACATGTCGGCTCCAAGAATACGCAGCGGCAGATCAGAAATCAGCCTGAGCGACTTGATGATGCCCTGGCCCACTCCGCCACCCGCACCTGTAACCAAAACCGTGATCAATTCATTTCTCCATGAATGAAATAAGCCGTTCCTTTGTCCCCTGACTGAGGTCAGTGGCCTGAATATCCGCGCGGATCTGTTCCAGATCAAAGCTGATCGACGGGATGTCGATTCTCACCCGGTCGCCATCCAGCTCGAGGGTCAGATAAGACAGGCCCGTGCCCCGCCCCTGCCCGACCGCTCCGGGGTTCAGCAGCAGCACTGACCCTTTCGGAATCCTTACCCACTTGCGTTGATCCGCAGGTGTCGGTCTTCCGGCTTCGTCGATCATGACGGCAAAGGCCCGGTGCGAATGCCCAAAGACCCCGACCGTTTTTCCCATTTGTCGCAAGACCGCTGCCGCTGGTGCCCATTGATCCGGTTTCGAGACATAGGACCAGTCCCCATAATCGTAAGGGTTGGCATGTGAGAACAGGATCGGCCCCATGCTATGGCGGTCGGCCCAGGGGTATCGGTCGGCCAACGGTGGGTCGCCCCGGACCTCACCATGCGTCCACTCGACGGACTCCAACACAAATCCTGCAATGTTGTCGTAGAAAGACGGGTTGCCTTTATCCAGATCGAAATAGAACTGATCGTGGTTGCCGCGAATGAACACGCAGTTTTGGCGAGCCATCAGTTGGTCGGTCAGTTCCAACACCTGCCGAGGGCGCACACCATATGTCAACAGATCGCCCAACATGACGACGACATCCGGCGCAAAAGCTTCGGCCTTTTGGATCGCGGTCGCATACGCCGTGGCGTTTCCATGTATGTCGGACAGTACCGCGATCTTCAGCGTACTCATGACCACTCTCCGCCGACCATGTCCGGCAATCCAAATCAAGCGCCGGACCTGGTTCCAATCACTGGGAACACAGGCGCTCTGAAACATCCTTTAACAAATCAACTGCACAGTCCGGCCGAAACGCTCGACGGTGCAATCTTTCTGGGATGATACCGGCTGAGAGCCGTGCCGCAACTCCCTTTGTCCAACCTAGGTCGCGCTGGAACAGTTCGGGTCCGGCCAATCAAGCCAAAGCAAACAATAGCTCAGGAAAATAGTAACTGTCGCCTGATCGGACGAAATAAGAAAGGCCGGGCTCATTCGCCCGGCCTTCTGTGGTCAGCCAATGATCGCGTTCAGTGTCGCACTGGGACGCATCACAGCCGCAGTTTTGGGGCGATCGCCATGGTAATAGCCGCCCAGATCAGCAGGCTTGCCTTGAGCGGCCAGCAGTTCGGACAGGATCTGCTCTTCCTTTTCCGCCAGCTCTTTGGCGATCGGAGCAAAATGCGCGGCCAGTTCGGCATCATCCGACTGCACGGCCAGTGCCTCAGCCCAGTAGCGGGCGAACCAATAGTGGCTGTCGCGGTTGTCCGGCTCGCCAACCTTGCGGCTGGGCGAGCGGTCGTGGTCCAGGATCCCCTGCGTTGCGGCCTCGGCCGCAGCGCCCAAAACGGCGGCCTTGGCGTTTCCGCGGCTGTCGGCCAGGAAGTTCAGCGATTCACCCAGCGCGCAGAATTCGCCCATCGAGTCCCAACGCAGGTGGTTTTCCTCGACCAGTTGCTGAACGTGCTTGGGCGCCGAGCCACCTGCACCGGTTTCGAACAGGCCGCCGCCATTCATCAGCTTGACGATCGACAGCATCTTGGCCGAGGTGCCCAGTTCGAGGATGGGGAACAGGTCGGTCAGATAGTCGCGCAGCACGTTGCCCGTGATCGCGATGCTATCCTTGCCGGCGGTGATGGTTTCCAGGGACTTGCGGGTCGCCTCACGCGGCGCCAGGATGAGGAACTTGTCGGCTACGCCCGCAGCCTCAAGCGCTGGTTTGACGTATTTGATCAGTTCGGCGTCATGGGCGCGGTTCGCATCCAGCCAGAAGATCGCCTCGGACCCGGTCAGGCGCTGGCGGTCCATTGCCAGCTGGATCCAGTTCTCAATCGGGGCTTTCTTGGCGGTGCAAGCGCGCCAGATGTCACCCTTTTCGACCTCATGCGAATGCAGGGTTTCGCCATTGGCCAGAACGACGCGGATTGTGCCGTCTGCGGGCGCTTCGAAGGTGGTCGGGTGGCTGCCGTATTCTTCTGCCTTCTGCGCCATCAGGCCCACATTGGCGACCGAACCGACGGTGGCCGGGTTCAGCGCACCGTTGGCTTTGAAGAAATTGATGGTCTCGTCATAGACCGGCGCATAGCAGCGGTCGGGGATCACGCAGTTGGTGTCGCCCTTCTTGCCGCTCTCGTCCCAGCCCTTGCCGCCCGCGCGGATCACGGCGGGCATCGAAGCGTCGATGATCACGTCCGACGGCACGTGCAGGTTGGTGATGCCCTTGTCACTGTCCACCATGTACATTGTAGGGCGCTCGGCCTTGACCGCTTCGATCGCGGCCATGATCTCGGCATCGTCCTTGACTCGGTTCAGCAGATCGCCCAGCCCCGAGTTAGGGTTGACGCCCAGCTGTGCCATGCGGTCACCGAATTTTTCGAACACCGGCGCCAGCCACGACTTTACGGCGTAGCCGAAAATGATCGGGTCACTGACCTTCATCATCGTCGCCTTCATGTGCAGCGAGAACATCGTGCCGTCTTTCTTGGTGTCCTCGATCGCGGCATCCAGAAACTCCGACAGCGCCTTGACTGACATGAAGGTAGCGTCCGCAACGGTGCCCTCTTCCAGCGTCCAGCCGTCTTTCAGGACGGTAGCACCACCATCCTTGCCCACGAATTCGATCCGCGCATCACCGGCCTGATCCGCAGTGATGGTGGCCGATTTCTCGTTGGCATAAAAATCATTGCCCGGCATCGACGACACCTTGGTCTTGCTGTCGGCCGACCATTCGCCCATCGAGTGCGGGTGCTGTTGCGCATAACGTTTCACCGCCTTGGCGGCGCGGCGGTCGCTGTTGCCCTCGCGCAGAACCGGGTTCACGGCCGAGCCCTTGATCGCGTCATAGCGGGCGCGGATTTCTTTCTCGCCGTCGGTCTTGGGGTCCTCGGGATAGTTCGGGATGTCATAGCCCTGCCCCTGCAGTTCCTTGATGGCAGCGACCAGCTGCGGCACCGAGGCCGAGATGTTGGGCAGCTTGATCACGTTGGCCTCGGGGGTCTTCACCAGCTCACCCAAGGCGGCCAGATCGTCGGGCTGACGCTGCTCTTCGGTCAGGTTTTCGGGGAAGGCCGCGATGATGCGCCCGGCCAGCGAAATATCCTTGGTGCCGACACTGACGCCTGCAGCCGAGGCGAATTTTCGGATGATGGGCAGGAACGAGGCACTGGCCAGCTCCGGCGCTTCGTCTACGATGGTATACAATATGTCGAAGTTCGATTTTTCTGCCATGTTCCCTTACCTTTTTGAGCCTTTCAGGGGCGTGCGATCCAAGAGTTGCGCCACGATCTGCGTGGAGCGCGCGAAGCTTCGGGTCAATACCGCTTCGGGGTGACTCTGGTTTGACAGGGCTTCCCATAAATCACCCGGGGCCCGGGATCAATCGCATCTGAACGCGCATTTTGACCCAGTTCGCGCAAAACCGCGCAAATGCCCGCATTTTCAATCCCCGACGGTACGCGACGCCTTTTCCTCGGCGCAGGCGCTGGCTAAGACGGTCCTCCAACCAAAGATCAAGGAGGCCCCGTTGGACCGCATCGCCCAGACCATCGCCACCGAAATCAATGCCCGGCCGCAGCAGGTCGACGCGGCGGTCAAGCTGCTGGACGAAGGCGCCACCGTGCCCTTCGTGGCGCGCTATCGCAAAGAGGTGACGGGCGGGCTGGACGACAGCCAGCTGCGCACCCTGTCCGACCGGCTGGCCTATCTGCGCGAGCTCGAGGCGCGGCGCGATACGATCCTGAATTCGATCAAGGATCAAGGCAAACTGACCGACGAGCTGGCCAAATCCATTGCCCGCGCCGAAACCAAGGCACAGCTGGAAGACATCTACCTGCCCTACAAACCCAAGCGCCGCACCAAGGCGATGATCGCACGGGAAAACGGGCTGGAGCCGCTGGCCGACGCGATCCTGGCCGACCGCAGCGCCGACCCCGAGGGTCTGGCCCAGGCCTATGTGACCGAGGCCGTCCCCACCACCAAAGACGCGCTGAACGGCGCGCGTGACATCATCACCGAGCGTCTGACCGAAGACGCCGCCCTTCTGGGCGAGCTGCGCAGCTTCATGCAGGCCGAGGCGCTGCTGACCTCGAAGGTGATCGAGGGCAAGGAACAGGAAGGCGCCAAGTTCAGCGACTATTTCGACCATGCCGAGCCCTGGGCCAAGGTGCCCTCGCACCGGGCGCTGGCGATGCTGCGCGCCTCGAAAGAGGGGATCGTGACGCTAGACATTGCCCCCGACCCCGAAACCGGCGCAGCGCGGGCCGAGGCGATCGTGGCCGCCCATCTGCACACACGCGGCGACGGGCCGGGCGATGTGTGGCTGCGCAAGGTTGCGGGCTGGACCTGGCGGGTGAAGCTGTCGCTGTCGATGATGGTCGAGCTGATGGCCGATCTGCGCAGCCGCGCGCAGGAGGAGGCAATTCAGGTTTTTGCGCGCAATCTCAAGGACTTGCTGTTTGCCGCCCCGGCGGGCCCCCGCCCTACATTGGGGCTGGACCCGGGCATCCGCACCGGCGTCAAGGCCGCGGTGGTGGACGCCACGGGCAAGCTGGTGGCGACCGACACGCTGTATCCGTTCCAACCCAAGAACGATCTGCGCGGCGCACAGGCCACCATTCTGAACCTCATCGCCACCCACAAAGTCGAACTGATCGCCATCGGCAACGGCACTGCCAGCCGCGAGACCGAGCGGCTGGTGGCCGACACGCTGAAACTGCTGCCCAAGGGGGTGCAGGCGCCCACCAAGGTCGTGGTGTCCGAGGCCGGGGCCTCGGTTTATTCGGCCTCGGAACTGGCCGCGCGCGAGTTTCCCGACCTGGATGTCTCGCTACGTGGCGCGGTGTCGATCGCCCGCCGCCTGCAGGACCCGCTGGCCGAGCTGGTCAAGATCGAACCCAAGAGCATCGGCGTCGGCCAGTATCAGCATGACGTCGATCAACACCGGCTGAGCCAGTCTCTGGAAGCGGTGATCGAGGACGTGGTGAACGCCGTTGGCGTCGATCTGAATACCGCCTCGGCGCCGCTGCTGGCCCATGTCTCGGGCCTGGGCCCCGGTCTGGCCGAAGCCATCGTGGCGCATCGCGACCTGAACGGCGCGTTCCGGTCGCGACAGGATCTGCTGAAGGTCGCCCGCCTTGGCCCCCGCGCCTTCGAGCAATGCGCGGGCTTCCTCCGCATCCGCGACGAGGATGAGCCGCTGGACGCCTCGGCCGTCCACCCCGAAGCCTATGACGTGGCCCGCCGCATCGTGCAGGCCTGCGGCCGCGACATCCGTCAGATCATGGGAAATGACGGTGCGCTGCGTGGCCTGCGCGCCGAACAGTTCGTCGATGACCGCTTCGGCCTGCCCACGGTGCGCGACATCCTTGCAGAATTGGAAAAGCCCGGCCGCGACCCGCGCCCCAGCTTCGTGACCGCCAGTTTCAAGGAGGGCGTCGAAGAGATCACCGACCTCAAACCCGGCATGGTTCTGGAAGGCACCGTAACCAATGTGGCGGCCTTTGGCGCCTTTGTCGATATCGGCGTGCATCAGGACGGTCTGGTGCATGTTAGCCAGCTGGCCGACCGGTTCGTGAAAGACCCGCATGAGGTAGTCAAGGCCGGTCAGGTCGTGCGCGTCCGTGTCGTTGAGGTCGACGTGCCGCGCAAGCGGATCGGGCTGAGCATGCGCAAGGATGGCGCTGCCTCCGACCGGCAAGATCGCGACGTCAAAGGCCAGAGCGCGCGCGGAAAGAATACAGGCATACCGAAATCACAACGCGCAAAATCACCACATAATGCGCAGCACAGTGCGATTGGGGATGCGCTGCGAAATGCATTTAAAAATCAATAAGCCCCCTGCCCCGCCTGAAGTTCAGGCGGGGGTTTCCGTCTGGAACGCATCGGGCTCCAACTCCTCCCAAAAGGCAAAAATGGCATTGGCGTTCAAACCTGATCGCCATCCGTGTTGCCGGAAGTTCTCTCGGTCTAGCTCGTCCGACAGAGTCGACATGAACAAGCGTTTGTCGGCATCCCGTTGAGTGGGGTTTCGCCGCGAAACCAGGTCTTCGACTATGGCCAACTTGCGGGCACGCTCGGCGCGCTCCGCCACGCGCGCGGCATAAGCTTGATCTTCGCGCGCTTTCTCTTCCTCCCGCTGCTTGGCTGCGGCCAGCGCCTCGGGACTAGGCGGCTTCACGGTCTCTGCCGCGGGAGCCTTGTAGTCATCGCGCAGGGCGGCCGAAAGATATCCCAGCGTTGATTTCACGTCCCCCTGCCCGGCTACATAGTCCAGCTTCTGCTGAACGTAATCCTCACCATGCTCAGAGATCCACTGCCGCGCCAGCCGATCGGACACCCCTTGTTTGCGCAAGGTTTTGTAGACCGCCAGGTTGCGCACCCCATCGCTGTCGTCGATCTCGAACATTGCCTTCTGCGGGTTAGCCTTGATCAGGAACCGAATGTCGGTGACGCTTCGGCCCTTCTTGCGGAACTCGGGCTCGATCAGAATATCCGAGCTCTTGTTCACCTCGGCCACAGCGGGTTTGATGATCTTGGCATTCAGGTGTTTGAAGCTCGTGTAATAGTCACTGCCGTCCACACCCATCAACTTGCGGAACACCTCGAGCGCCCACCACCCGGTCGACCCGGTACGGACGAAACGATAACAATTTTCATACAAGGCCAGCCCGTGCCCCGAGCTGAAATTGCGCTGGATATGCACATTGATCAACGCATAGATCTTCGGATCGTACAGCTTCTGCGCCAAGGCCGGGGAATAGGCGTATTCGCAGATCCCGCCCTTGAGCTTGGCGAAACTCAGCAACGACGACACGCCCCACTCTTGCCGACCTTTTTCGTCGAGCATGTCCCATTCGGCCACTGTCTCGGCAAGCGCTCTCAGGCTGGCGCGCAGTGTGTCGAAGTCGTTCGAGTTGTAGCCTACCATCATCGCCAGGGTGCGAGCATCGATCGTATGGGTCTGCGCGGTGGTCAGTGAGTCGTAGGCATTGAGAAGCAACACGTTGGACAGCTTGCGCTGCAACAGCGTCAGCTTGCCGCTGATATGGATCGCGGCCACATTCTTTTTCACCGTTTCCCGACGCAAAGCGCCTGAGAGGTGATCCATGTCCAGTTGTGTATCCGGCATGATTCTGCCCGGCTGCTCGTTTCCCAAGTTTGTGACACAAAAGGTACCCGTGGATCAACTGAATTTGGGTCCCCATATGCAGGACGGAGTGAATCCCGTAGACAGGTACCTATCCGAATCGGCGACCCAGTTATCCACAGAAGTGGGGGGCAATTGGTTCAAACTTGGAGTCGTGTCCCGCGTGGGCGGCGGTCATCGCAATCGGATTAGACCCTAAATAGTCCACGATAGAGCCCAACCGCGAATCGGTGCCCTTCTCCCCGGATTCGGGACCCTTTGATCCTGTACACAGGTGCCTTTGATCCCGAAGCCAGGAACCCTTGGTCCTGTATCCGGGTGCCAAAGCAGACGCAAATATTTGTTTTTTCTATGTTTTCGGTATGCAAAGAATCTAAAACTCTTAAAAAAAATAAACTTTTTGGTGTGCACCTCTTCATGAATTAATGCAGGTTTCGTCGCGAAACCGAGCTCTTAGGCATTCTTCAGTGGAAAACTGCTCTTTCGAGGATAGCGCAGAAAGAAAATGTTCGGTACATTTCCCGATATACGCCGGAAAGGCGAACATTATTCGAGGCATCGACAGTGACAAAATCTAAACAACCTGCTCTACCGCCGTATTTCAATCTGGATCCGGCCAAGGCTGCATCAAAGTTACCCGATCCTATCGGGACATCACGATTCGCAAAAGCTGCAACCTTCTGTGCCAAAGGGCGCGAAGATCTGGCCCGCCGCGGGTATGCGCCCGATGGCGAAAAGCGCCTTCGCCGGTTTTCGATTTGGGAGATTACCAAATATCTGATCCCGGTGGCTCCGGCCCACCTTCGTCGTGTCCTCAAGGCGAATCCTGACCTTCCGCAAGGCGAAGGCGAAGCGGGATCGAAATGGTTCACGCTCGAAGAAGTTCTGACCTTGAGGCACCATTTCGCTGCTGAAGGTGTAAGCACCAAGGAATACCTGCCTTACCGACCGGAAAACTTGCCGGCAAAAGTTGTTGCCGTTGCCAATTTCAAAGGTGGAGTGGGCAAGACGTCGACTGCTGCTCATCTGGCAATGTCAGCTGCGTTGGACGGTTATAAAGTGCTGGTGATTGATCTTGATAGCCAGGGATCCATGACGTCCATCCTGGGTGGTCGCGTCGCGGATGAATGGCAGACGGTCTTCCCCTTGATCGCAAAAGACTATGCGCGCGCGGTCCAGGAAGAGAACAGGGTCCGCGCCGCTGCCGGTCAACCCGAAATTCCGTTGGACGAAACTCTGCAAGAGGCATTGAGGACCCAACCTCAGGATGTCATTCAGAAGACCCACTGGCCCAACATTGATCTCATTGGCGCTCAACTGAACCTGTATTGGGCCGAATTTCAGATCCCGGTCTGGCGGATGGGCCTTCGCAGCTGGCCGCTGTGGGACGGGCTCACCAACTTCTTGCAGGACGAGGCCGTATTGAATGACTACGACATCGTGTTCCTCGATACTCCTCCTGCACTTGGGTACCTAACGATCAATGCGCTGGCCGCAGCGGACATTTTGCTGGTGCCGCTCGGAGCCTCATTCCTCGAGTTTGACTCCACCGGGCGCTTCTTCGACATGCTCTACACCACGTTCGCCAGCATCGAGGATGGCGAGAACGCGGCACAAAGGGCGGCTGGGTTGCCCGAACTGAAGTTCGAGTGGGATGTCGTGCGCGCGATCATCACCCGGTTCGACGCCAGCCAGCAGACGGACATGGCCAACGTGATACAGGCGTATTTCGGTGACTTCATGAACGCCTATCGGCAGGATTACACCGCCTTGGTCGGTCAGGCCGGAGAACAGGTGAACGGAATCTATGAAGCGGACTACCGTGACTTTAACCGCGACACCTATGTCCGAGGGCGAGAGACCTTCGATCGGACCTACGCGGAATTCAAAGAAGTACTGATCGGGTGTTGGTGGCGCGACGCCCAGATGGGAGGACAGGCAGATGGCTAAACGCAGAAGACTGACGGCGCCGGATGCGGCGGAACTTGAACAACTCGAGGCTGGTTTCGCCGCGAAACCCTCGATCAGCCCGTTCGAGGCCAACCCGACAACTCCGCCAATCGCGCAGGTCGCGGCCGAGGCCGCAACGCTGAATGGCATGGCAGCAGTGACCGACCGCGCAACCCTTGCAAAAGACCAGGGCGACGCTGCGCGTTGGCGGGATGCCCAGGACGCGGGCTTGGTCGCAGAGATGTTACCCATCGACCAGATCGACGCCGATTTCTTGCGGCGCGACCGCATGGTCGATGACGAAGAGGCAATGTCCGAGCTGCTGGAATCTTTGCGCTCCAATGGACTGAGGACGCCGATCGAGGTGACCAAAACCGAGGATGGTTATGGCCTGATTTCGGGCTATCGCCGGTTGGAAGCCTTCCGCCGCTTGGCTGGCGGTGACCCGAAATTCGCCCAAATTCCCGCGTTCGTGCGCCAGGCTGGCGCAGGGCAGGGCGCCTATGTTTCGATGGTCGAGGAGAACGAACTTCGATCAAACCTCAGCCCGTATGAACGTGGGCGCATCGCAGTCCTCGCCGTGGGGCAGGGTGTCTTCCCGTCAACCGAAGCCGCCGTGGATGTTCTGTTCGCCGCAGCCTCCAAGGCCAAAAGGTCCAAGGTCCGCAGCTTTGCGGTGGTTCATGAAGCCTTGGGCGACTTACTGCAGTACCCGGTTGCGTTGTCGGAAAAGGCGGGTCTCAGGATTGCCGCGGCTATTCGGGATGGCGCGCAGACCAAGCTGAGGGAGGCCTTGTCTCGGGGTGAGGCGACGGACCCGAAATCGGAATTGGCCGTGATAGAGGCTGCGTTGAAGGAAGCGCCAGCACCGACTCAGGAAAAGCCGCGTGGGGGCCGCCCGAAACAGATTCAACGGCTGCCAATTCAGACGCTGCCCAAAGGCGGAGAATTGCGAGCAGAGGTATCGGCGGGCGAATTGCGGATTCATCTTCGCGGTCGGACTCTGAGTGTTGACGAAGCCGCGCTGTTGTTGGACCGGCTGGCCGAGCATTTGGGCTGACCATTTTTAACCATTGGTTTGGCCTGTGCTTCCACCGGCCAAACCTTCCTGTAAACAGGTACCTTTCCGCCACTTTCCTTGTAGTGTGCAAAATGGTATAATTATGATCATTATGGCGGACGCTAGCTTTGTTTCCAATAAGCCGGCGTTAAGCCCTTTTGACGCCAAACTGCCTCCGCTATGAATAGCGGAAAGACAGACTGAAACTCGGATAGTGTGAACGTCGGCTGGGCCAACTCCGGCTGGATGCGTTCTTGATTGAATCCCGCTTGGCCCGCAGGTGCATTTCGCCAGCCAGTAGACGCAAATTCCGACTTGGGATAGGTTCTTGTTGGGGCAACAATGCGGACGTTCTGCCTTGCATTGGCAATTAATACGCAACGCGCTGACTATAAGGGCCGGCATACGGTCGGACATATTTTAGCTTCGTCAGAAACCAGGTCCCTCTGACCGACGCCGATTGAACAAAAGGCAAAACACATCGAAGTAATTTCGACCGAGGACTGAAGATGGCTGACATCAGGGCGTGGTTGGAGAGGTATTCACTTGAGAAATACCATGATGTGTTTGCCTCGAACGCGATCGAATTGGATGTTCTTGCCACCCTCACTGAAAATGACCTGGTCGAGCTTGGACTGAACCTCGGGGATCGCAAACGCATGATGCGGGCGATCGAGGCGCTTCGCTCGGATCAAGGTGACGTATCACATTCCGAGAATGCTCTCACGTCATCGCAAACTGGGCCTCAGGCGCCTCCACCCACGGCATTGGAAGGTGTCCCCGAGCGCCGGTATCTGACTTTGGTCTTTGTCGATCTCGTTGGATCGACTGAATTGTCCAGTCATCTGGATCTTGAGGAGTACCGCTCCGTTCTGCACGACTATCAAGCCCTTTGTTTTGATGTCGTGACCCGGCACCAGGGGCACATTGCCCAATTCATCGGAGATGGAGTGGTCGCTTATTTCGGATATCCGACGGTCGAAGAGAACGATGCGGAAAGGGCCGTTGCCGCCGGACTGGAAATCTGTGGCTCCATTGGCCGTATCAAACACGGCAAGGGTGAGGTCATCGGGGTTCGGGTCGGGATTTCTTCCGGGGAAGCCGTGGTCGACAATCACTCGACTTTGGGAGGTCTGGTGGTCGGTGAGGTGCCGAATTTGGCGGCCCGTATCCAGGAACTGGCGGACCCTGGGACGGTCGCCATCAGCGAGCACACCAAGCTACTGATCGGCAGCAACTTTCGCTGCGAGTGGAAGGGAAAACAAAGCCTCAAGGGGTTTGAGAACCCGATCGGCATCTGGAAAGTTCTGAGTGCGGAAGAGCCGATGCTGCGGTTTCAGGCGCGTCCCGGGGTTCAAGGCTCGCCCTTCGTCAACCGGGTTGATGAGATCGCGACGATCAAGACGCATTGGCAGGCCGCACTGAACGGGGCAGGGCAGGCGGTTATGGTTTCCGGTGAGGCCGGCATCGGAAAATCGCGTCTTGTCGAAGAAGCGACCCGCGGATTCGAAGAGAAACAATATCTGCGGCTTGGGTTCCAATGCTCGCCCAACCACGAGCGAAGTGCCCATTTCCCGGTGCTCAGCTGGATCAGCCACATGGCCGATTTCCGCAGAACCGACTCCGACCAGCGGAAGCTACGCAAACTCAGGCAACTGTTTCAGGAGTGGTCGGAGGTTCCGGAAGACTACCTTCCTCTGTTTGCCTATGCCATGTCCTTGCCGGTGGAGGCCGAGGAAGACCTGCTGAAACTGCCCTTTGACCGGCTCAAGCAACAGTTTCAGGATGCCATGGTGCAGACCGTTGCTGCGCTGGCGCGGCATCGACCGGTTCTGTTGCTGTTTGAAGACCTGCATTGGATCGATCCCTCGACTGAGGAAATCATCGCTTTGTTGATCGAGCGCTTCAGGTCCATGCCCGTCATGATCATGTGCACGTTCCGCCCGTCCTACCATCCACCGTGGGAAGGCCTGGATGGAGTGGTCCCACTGACTATTTCCCGCCTTGACCGGGACCACGTCCACCAGATGCTGGATGCGCTTTTGCAGTCCAAACAAGTGACACAGACCATGAAGGACCGGATCGCGAACAGGACGGATGGCGTCCCTCTGTTTGCGGAAGAGATGGCACGAATGATCCAAGGTGGGTTCTTTGACCAGACCGACGCGTCCGCAATGCAGATGCAACAGGCACTGCCATCGACGCTCAAGGAACTCTTCTGGGCCATGTTTGACCGGCTGAGCACGGCCCGCGATATAGTGCCGGTCTGCGCCGCGATTGATCGCAACATCCTGCCTGCGATGGTCAGTTCGGTCAGCGGTCAATCGTACGAGGCAACTCTGCGCATGTTGGACGAGTTGGTCGAGGCGCAAATATTGGTGCGCCGCGGGGTCAATATGGGAGGCGCCTATGCATTCCGCCACGCTTTGATACGGGACGCGGCCTATGACCTGATGTTGCCCAGTCGGGCGCGGGCGGTCCACAGCCGGATCGCCGAGGTGCTGGACACTTCGTTCAGTGATCTGGTGGGTCAGAACCCAGAATTGCTGGCGCAGCATTATGCCCGCGCGGACATGCCCAAACAGGCCCGGGACGCGTGGCGCCGGGCGGCAGTCATCTCGGGCGAGCGATTTGCCAACGAAGAGACCATCCACCATCTTGATGAAGCCTTGACGGAGAACGACAAAATCGCCCCAAGCCCCGACCGGGATCGAGAAGAGATTTCGCTGCGCAAGATGCTGAACGTGGCCCTCAGTACCAGGGCGTTCGGGTCGAAAGAGGTTTTGGCCAATCTGGATCGGTTCCGCCACCTGCTTGACCGTTCTTCCGCCAGTGTGACGGATGCGTTTCTGGCCGTGCATGTGCAGTTCGGTGCTCAGTTGACCCTGGGCGACCCGATGGGCGCGTTGGCTTTGTGTGATTACCTGGAGGAGGTCGCACGGCGCGCGGAAAACCCGACGATGGAGGCGCTCGCGGCGCACAATATCGGCATGAGCAACTTCATGCTTGGGCGTCTCGAGGTCGCAATCTCTGCTTTCGATCGTGCGATTGTGTTGCGCGGGGCAACCGGCCCGGACGATCTGCTGAATTATCACGAGGCAGACATATACTTGGTTGATCAGGCGATGCGGTGCTGGGCAATGGCGCTGCAAAGCGGAGACGGCGGAACGTTTCGCGCCGAGCTGGCGGAACTGGCTGGGCGGATCGGTCGTGAACCACACGATTTCACCCGGTGCTACGGGCTGAACATCCTGGCGACCATCTATCAGATTTTGGGCGACACGGGTGCATTGCTGAATATGGTCAACCAGGCTCTCGAGATCAGTGGGCAACGGGAGTTCCACTACTGGGATGCCTGGGGCCGAATCCTGCACGGCTGGGCGCAGGCATCAGAAGGCCACCATGCTGAGGGGATCGCCGAGATCGCGGCCGGGATCGACGCCTATGTTGAAACAGGTTCAACTCAGATCGTTCTCTACGCTCAGACATTGCTCGCAGACGCGCACTTGATGGCTGGAGAGATTGCCGAGGGCTTGAAGGTGATCGAACTTGTGCGAGCGGGTGAGAAATCCTGGAGTGTCCGGTATCAGCTCCCGTTCACCGACCGGGTCGAGGCGGCCTTGCGCAATGCACAGTCCGAAGTCGCAATGAAGTGAGCCACCCAGTTCGACGCCCTTTTCGCGCCAGATCTATGGTCTAGACATAACTTCCGCAGGGCCGCCGAAAGGTGCAATTATTGAAACATATACGAAAATTTGATAGTGTTTGATGGCATTGTTTCGATTTTTAGATCAAAAAACTGGGGATAATCATGTTCAGACTTAAGGCTTTAGGCGTTTCAATTCTTGGCGCAGCAATGGCGCTTGCAATCCACGGACCAGCAACGGCACAGGAGATTTTGTCCGAAGACGGAACCGTAAAATTTGAAGATGGGATACCGCAGTACTCCGGCGGCACCGAGTTGTTTACTTTTCAGTATCATCAAGTCGTCGACGAAAATGATCCTGAGAACCTGTTGTTTTCGGCGGACCGTCAGTTGGTTTCCTTGGATCCCGTCGAACTTTTCCGGGAATACGGAGACTCCACACGGGTTTTAGAAGCCCCCGGAATGTCGGCGCTTATGGCGCAGTCCCTGGAAGGCGGTTTTGCATCGTCCTTTTCGGACATGGTTCTGACAGAACTTGCGGTGCTGCAGAAGAATTGTGTCGTCAACGGTGCTCCGATCCAAAGTGCAACCATCAAGCCGGTTTACAGCGTTTTGAGGCTTCACACGAACCCGATTAGAACAAACGCCGTGCTGAACATTTTTTCGTACAAGTTGCTGGAATGCAGTGAAGACGGAGTTGATATTTCCATCCCGCTCAAGCGCCGGTGGGTTATCTCGATTGGTTCTGGGTTGGAACAGGGGCCGATCGACAAGACAATCGGTGGGGTCCAGATGAACTACAAGATGTTCGCGCAGGGTAAATCGATCAAGCTGATGGCATATTATTCCAATCTGACACTGCATGGCGAAAGATGGGGACCGGATATGCGTCTAATTTCCGGGTTTGACCAACTCGGCAATGTCGACCCCAGAAACAAGTACTACACTCCGAAGGCCGCAAGTTGCCTTGATATCGACTTCAAGAACAAGCCGCCGAATGATGTTGACGTTTGGTCTGTTGCGCCCAGCGACATGAGGTTCTGCGCCCGTGGGTGCATTCCCGGAGATGTCAGCGCCACCAAGTAAGGCTGTTTCTGTTCAGGTTTGACCAAACCGCAGACCCTGCGCCCGCGACATTTGTCGACTGATCAAGGCGCAGGGTTTTCAAAGGATTAACCGTGTCCGCGATAGGGCGCACGCGCTGATCGGAGATCCAGACATTTTCGGGCATCGCGCATGTCTGCATGAACACGTCGATAGGGATGCCGCCACGTGGATACCAATACCCACCAATCCGCAACCATCGCTGCGTCAAAAACCTGACTCGGCGCCGGGCAATGGAACCGGTGCAGTCCTCTTGGAAGGCGCCGTGGTTTCGGATCGATCCCAGAAACAGTTTCAGCGACTTCGACCTGACAAGCCGGTCCCCCGGAATGTAATCGATCGCCAGATGGGCAAAGTCAGACTGTCGCTTCATCGGGCAGAGCGAAGTGAACGCGGGCGCGGTGAAGCGCACGCATTACTTGAAATCGGCTTGTGGATTCTGAATCCCTGTTTGCAACCTGGGTAGGCTGCAACCGGGATGCGCAGTGTTTAAAGGTGGGCAATCTACTGCCAAGCCGAAACGTTTTGTAGTCTCGAACGTCTCTGAGTTTTCTGCTGAATATTGCGCATTTTCCGGTGTCCAGCGGGTCACCGCATGACAAAAGGATCAGGAATAGGGTCGTCGCTGGTGCGCAGCCAAACGGACTTGATTTTTGTGTAGTCCAGGGCAGCCTGCAACCCGCCCTCGCGCCCATGCCCCGACAATCCATGCCCCCCAAACGGAGCGATCGGACTGACTGCGCGATAGGTGTTGACCCAGACAATGCCGGCTCGGATTGACCGAACCATCCGATGGGCCCGCGTGAGATTTTGCGTGAACACGCCCGAGGCCAGGCCAAACCGGGTATCGTTTGCGATCGCGATGGCCTCATCCTCTGTTTCGAAAGAAACAACCGACAGGACGGGGCCGAAGAATTCGTGCGTCAGGCAATCAGCATCGCGCGCCCGACTGCAATCCAGAATGGTCGGTGGAAAGTAGAATCCCGCGCGATCAAGTGGCTGGCCGCCAGTAATCAATTGCGCGCCTTGGGCCTGCGACCGGGTGACAAGTTCGGCGGCCCAATTCTGCTGTCGCTGCGTGCACAGAGGTCCGACTTCGGTTGCCATCTCATCCGGTGCGCCGATCACGACCGATTCGGCCTTTTGCCGCAGACGGTCCAGGACCGCGTCCTTGATCGATGCCTGAACCACAAGCCGCGACCCGGCAACGCAGCTTTGACCCGACGCTGCGAAAATTCCGGAGACCTGAGCGTTGACCGCACTATCCAGATCCGCATCCTCGAACACGATGAAGGGCGACTTTCCACCCAACTCCAAAGAGGTAGAGGCCAGGTTTTCTGCCGAGTTTCGCACAATATGCCGAGCCGTTTCCGGCCCGCCGGTAAAGGCGACATGGGCAATTCTTTCGTGCCGGGTCAAGGCAGCGCCGACATCGGGCCCGCCCGTCAGGACATTCAGAACGCCTTCGGGAAATCCGGCCTTGTGAAAAATCCGCGCGAATTCCAGCATTGGGGCAGGGGCCTCTTCCGAAGCCTTCAGCACCACAGTGCAACCGGCGGCCAGGGCCGGGCCGATCTTGACCGCCGACAGGAACAATTGCGAGTTCCAAGGCACGATCGCCGCGACAACCCCTACGGGTTCTCGCCGCAGCCAAACCTCCATATCTGGCTTGTCGATGGGCAGGTGGGCGCCTTCGATCTTGTCCGCGAGTCCCGCGTAGTAACGATAGTAATCCGCGACATAGGCGATCTGCGCCGAGGTTTCGCGGATGATTTTGCCTGTATCGCGGGTTTCCAGCTCGGCCAGTCCGGGCGCGTTTTCGGCGATCAGATCTGCCAATCGGTATAGCAGCTTGCCCCGCGCCGTTGCGGTCAGTGACGCCCATTCCGGGGAATTGAAGGCCTTGTCCGCAGCCATCACCGCCTGGTCCACATCGGCTTGGCTGGCGGCGGGGATCTGCGCCCAAGCCTCACCTGTGGATGGATCTACACTTTCGAACCAGGTGTCGCCATCGCGGAAAGTGCCGCCGATATAGTTCTGAAACCGTTGCATCCAGAATTCCCCTATTGAAAGGCCGGCATCACATCCTTGATGAAACGCTCCAACGAGGCCTTTTTGCGTTCAAACGGCATGCTGGAGTCGATCCAGAATGAATACTCGTCATACCCCAGTTCCTCGCATCTCCGAAGCCGGTCGATAACGGTATCGGCTGTTCCGATCACTAGGTCCCGCTCCATGTTCTGGGGCGAATAGAACGGATGCTCGGCGATTTCGGCGTCACTCAGCGGGGCAATAAGGCCATGTGTGACGTCACGCTTGTTCATGAACCATGCGCCGAAATAGCAGTAGAACCGGTTCAACTCGATGGCGGCCTGTTTCACGTCGTTCTGATCTTCGGCCACATAAGTGTGGCGCAGCAACATGATCTTGGGGCGCGGCATGTCAGGAAACTTTGCGCAGGCGGCATTGAACTTGGCCATCAGGTCGATGACCTCGTCGTCGCCGTTCCACAATGGCGTGACCTGTACGTTGCACCCTGAGCGTACGGCGAATTCGTGGCTGTTGGGGTCGCGTGCGGCCACCCAGATGGGCGGCCCACCAGGTTGCAGGGGCAGGGGCGACGAGGTGGTCCTGGGAAATTGGTGGAATTCGCCGTCATGGGCGTAATCTCCCTGCCAGAGCTGTTTCACGGCGGGGACGAGTTCGCGCATGCGCTGCCCGGCTTCCCAGGCATCCATGCCAGGCATCATGCGTTCGTATTCGTAACTGTAGGCACCGCGGGCAATGCCCAGATCCAGCCGTCCGTCGGTTATGATGTCCGTCATCGCGGCCTCGCCTGCCAACCGGATCGGATGCCAGAACGGCGCGATCACGGTGCCGGTGCCCAGCCGGACATTCCGGGTGTGCCGAGCCACGTCAATCAGGCTGAGGAAAGGGTTGGGCGCGATTGTAAAGTTCATCCCGTGGTGTTCGCCTGTCCAGACGGCATGCATCCCTCCGTCGTCGGCGATTTTGCACAGTTGGATGAACTCGTCATACAATTGCTTCTGGTCCTGCTCTGGCGAAATCCGCTCCATATGCGCAAACAGCGAGAACTTCATTTCAACTCCCCCGAACCAACGGTTTAACCCGTCCGCTGGTTTCATCTCCGTAGTATATGCCGAAATTGCCCAAACGGCTTTCTCGGGCAAAACGTTCCAGCATCGTACAGATGGCTGGGTCCGCGACATCCATCAGCGTCGACTCGACGATTTGCGTAAAAGCCCCGTTGGCTGGGGAGCCGTCCTCGGCTTGACAAAGGAACGAGATATGCTGTCGTCGCGACTTGTCTTGGTAGACCGAATAGATGAAGCCCGGTTCTGCCTTGATCCGACATCCCGCGATCAGCTGGGCCAGCGCAGTATCGGCGCCGTTCGCCATGTCCTCGGTTGCCGGAATGGTCAGTCCGCCGTTGCCATCGTCCAGCAGCAGAATCTGGCCGTCCCGCTCGATCAGCGCGGAAACCACGACGCCCGCGCGACGGTTCAGCGCCCGGGCTTCGGCGGCAGGCGTCACGTAGGCGCCGCGGGCATAGCCCAGGCCCGGTGCGATCGAGTGGTCAAATGCCTCGACCCGACCGATCAGGATCAGGTGGTCGCCGGCCTCGACCGTCTTGAAAACCGAGCAGTCGAACCAAGCTGAAACCCCGGCAAGAATTGGTGCGCCGTTGGGTCCGGGCTTCCACTCGACACCGGCAAACCGGTCCTGTGAAGGGCGTGCGAAGGTGTTCGAAACACTGATCTGATCCTCCGACAGGATGTTGACGGCGAAACCGGCGGCTTCAGAGAATGTGTTGAAATTGCTGGAGGTATTGGCAAGACAGACCGATACCAGCGGAGGGTCCAGCGAAACCGAGGAAAAGGAATTGGCGGTAAAGCCGATCGGTCGGCTGGATTTGTCATGGGTCGTGACCACCGTGACACCGGTCAGAAAGGTTCCGAACGCGCTGCGCAGGGCGCGAGGGTCGAAATCGGTCATGCGGGCGACCTTTCGTGCGTTGGGGTCTTCAGCCATTGAACAAGGGCCGCGTTGACAGTCTTTGGATCAGTGAGGTTCACCATGTGCCGATGACCCTCGACGACAACCGCCTGCCCCTTGGCGGCCGCGGCGATGGCGCGGGCCATATCGGGTGTGGAATTCGGATCCTCAGCACCCGTCAACGCCAGCAAGGGGCAAGAGATCTGAGGGTAGCGATCGGCGTAGACCATGTCGCCGCGGGCAAAGGCATCGTAGGCCGTCGCATAGCCGTTTATGTCGACCGCGGCCAACCATGCCGCGACCCTATCCCGAGCGGTGCGGTCGGCCGGACTGTTTGCAAACCAGCGCTGTAGCGGGGTTTCCAGATCAAACGTTCCGGCGCTGATCAAGCCGGCGCGCGCCAGCACAGAGTCCCGGGCCTGATCGTCCCGACGAAACACTCCGTTCAGCAAGGCGACGCGTCGGACCCGATCGGGATGTTCGACCGCAAACCCGCCGGCAATCAGTGCGCCCATCGAATGGCCGGCAAGGTTCACGCGATCCAGGTTCAAAGCGTCCAGCGCTGCCCGCAGCCACTCGACAAATGCTGGTAATTGCGCCCCCACAGCGATCGGGTCGGATTGGCCATGCCCTGGCAGATCCAGTGCGTAGACCGCGTGCAAGTCGGACAAGGCATCGATCTGCGGTGCCCAGGCCTCCGACTGCATACCGACCCCGTGCAGCAGGACCAGAGGTTCGCCATCGGGGAGGCCGGCAAAGCGCAAGCCAAGGCGTCCGAATGGTTCAGACAGCTGCCGGATTGTCGACGTCATGGCCCAAATCCTTCAGATCCTGATAACGATCCCCAATGCGGTGATGCGGGCGCCCTCCGATCGAAGCGCCCAAAGCGATCATGATCTCATCCGGGGCCGGAGCGTCGGCGACCTGCAGGTGGATGGTTAAATAGTGGCTGCGCCGCCCACCATCATTCTTGTCCATCAGGGGAATTTGCATGGCCGCATTTGCCGGTCCGCGGGTGTTGGTGAAGGCAAGGTAGGATTTTGCGCCAACCGCCTCGCGATAGGAATTTCCGAACCTCAGGGTATGGATCAGGGCCGACCCGTGCTCGACCTCGCCATTCACTCCGACAACGGCGGCTTTGCCATAGGCTTCAACCCGGTCACCGCCGCCGGATGCCTCGAGAATCATCTCGGTCAGCATGTGGCCCAGCCCCGGAGCGCAATCGTGTATCTCTGGACGCAGATCTTCGACAAAGCCGCGGCCGGCCCAGGGGTTGGTCACAACGGCGACCGCCGCGATTAAGGTCAAAGGGCGTTCGGCGGTTTTGCCACCTTCGATCAGCGTGTTTTCGACATGCAGCAGTGTTTTACGAATGGTGGCGGGCATCGCAAAGGTCCTGTGATTCCGTTTCCGGCATGATGGTATACCATAAGACAGAATGTCAATCATACCTTGCTGAGGCAACGCGCGACCGATAGATTCCCGTCCATGACATCGCCAAGACTGACCAAGATCGATCATCCCCCGGCAACCCTGCGCGACATGGTACAGGAGCGCATGCGCGAGGCCATCATCGAAGGTGTTTTCCAGCCCGGCGAACGGCTGGTGGAACGTCCGCTATGTGATCAGCTTGGTGTCAGCAGGACAGTCATCCGGGAAACCATCCGCTATCTCGAGGCCGAAGGCCTGGTCGAAATTCTGCCCGGGCGCGGGCCGATCGTGGCTTCGATCACACGGGACGAGGCACGGCAGATCTACGATATCCGCCGCATGCTGGAAACCGCGGCCGCCGAGAACTGCGCGCGCAACATCACATCAGACAGGGCCAGTAGCCTGCATGGGGCGCTGGTGCGGCTCAAGCAGGGCTTCGTGGACAAGACGCCGGGCTCGATCTTCCGCGCCACTTCCGATTTCTACTCAGAGATTTTTGAGGGGGCAGGGCATAATGTGGCCTGGGATGTGGTCCAGCGCCTGAACGGTCGGATCAGCCGGTTGCGGATGATGACCTTGACGGCAACAGAACGCGACCGCCCCGGAATCGAGCATATGGAGGCCATCTGTTCCGCGATTCAGTCAGGCGACCCCTCCGCCGCGCACCGAGCCGTTGAACGGCATCTGGACGATGCGGCGTCGGTTGCCGAAACCCTGTTCGATGCAGAAGAGGGCCTGGGCAAAGCCGCAAACAGCTAGATCATGCACCGGTCAGAGTTGGGCGCCCAGATACGTCGTCAGGGCCTGACGCGCTCCCTGATCCCAGATCACCCTGAGCCAACGGTCAAACGCATCGCGAAACGCGCCGGATTGTGACAGGTCCTGATAGTACTGGGTTTGCTCAAGCCAGTTGGTCGGGTTGTCGCGGGCCGCGTTGGCCGAGGTGACCAAATCGGACCAGTTGGGATCGTTGGGTTCGATGATACTTCCATCCTCGCGGGTGCCGGCGCACATGCGGGCCCACAGCGCCTCGACCAAGGCCAGCCCGTTGACCGGCGCGCTGGCAGCCAACGCATCATAGACGGTGGGAAGTACGAAACCCACATGCCGGGATGATCCGTCAAAAGCAACGCGCCGCGTGGTGTCGACAATGGCTGGGTTGCGGAACCGCTCCTCAATCAAGGTGATGTAGTCCGCCACCGACTGATTGGGCACCGGACGCACGAAAGGCGCGATCTCTTCGACCAAAACCTTTCGGAAGAATGCTGAAACCAACGGATCGGCCATGCAGTCTGCGATCGTATTCAGGCCGAGGATCTCGCCGACATTGGCCAGAACCTGATGGCCCGCGTTCAGGATGCGCAGCTTCATGACCTCATAGTCATGAACGCGGTCGGTAAATGTGGCGCCTACCTTGTCCCAGTCGGGACGTCCGGCACAGAAGGCATCCTCGATCACCCATTGGCGGAAGCTTTCATGGGTGACAGGAGCGGCGTCGTCGATCCCCAGCGCGCGCACCAACTCCAGCTCGGTCGGGCCGGTGGCGGGCACGATGCAATCGACCATCGAATTGGGAAAGGTACATTGCGTGTCGATCCAGTCGGCCAAATCGGGGTCCGACAGGCGCGCCAGCCCCAACACCGCCTGACGCAGAACCTGCCCGTTGCCGATCAGGTTGTCGCAGCTCAGCCCGGTCAGCGGACCGACGCCCGCATCACGCCGCCGTCGCAGGCCCGCGACGATTGCGCCGAAGGCGGTGCGCGGACGGTCGGGATTGGCGGCATCGTGGCGGATGTCGGGGTGGTCGGTGTCCAGCCCCTTGGTAACGGGGTGCACGAAATAGCCGCCCTCAGTCACGGTCAGCGAGACGATGCGGATCGCCGGGTCGGCCAGCTGCGCGATCAGCGGACCGTTGTCCTCTTGCGGGGGCAGGTAGTCGATCATCGCGCCGGTCACCTCGGCGCGGCGTTGGCCTTCGGTCAGCTCGACCAGCGTGGTCAGACAGTTCTGAGCAAGCAGCTTGCGCCGCATCTCGGCGTCATAGGCGCGCACGCCGGCACCGATGATGCCCCAATCCTGCGCCGCGCCCTGCTGCATCAGCCGGTGCAAATACCAGGCCTGATGCGCGCGATGAAAATTGCCCACTCCGATATGCACGATCCCCGGCGTCAGCGCCGCGCGATCGTATTCCGGGCGCAGAACACCTTTGGGCAACGCGCCCAGATTGGCCTGACACAACTGGACCGGTCGGGTATCCGCGGGGCGCTCCACCATCAGCTCATCCAATTTCCACCATCCACGTTGTATGTCTGAGCGACGATGTAATCGGCCTCGGACGAGGCCAGAAAGACCGCCATTCCGGTCAGGTCCTCGGCCCGGCCCATCCGGCCGAAGGGCACCGCTTCGCCCACTTCCTTCTTCTTCTGTCCCGGCGCCTTGCCCTCGTATTTGGCAAAGAAGGCATCGACGCCGTCCCAGTGCTCGCCATCCACCACGCCGGGGGCGATGGCATTCACGTTGATCCCGTGTTTGATTAGGTTCAGCCCCGCCGATTGGGTCAGGCTGATCACCGCCGCTTTGCTGGCGCAATAAACCGCCACGAGTGGCTCGCCGCGGCGGCCGGCCTGGCTGGCCATGTTGATGATCTTGCCGCCGGTGCCCTGCCCGATCATGTGTCGCGCGACCGCCTGCAGGGTGAACAGGGTGCCGGCGACGTTGATGTCGAAAACGCGCTGGTAATCCGCGCGGGTGATTTCCACGATCGAGGCGGCGGTGAAGATCGCGGCGTTGTTGATCAGGATGTCGATCCCGCCCATCCGCGCCACGGCGTCGGCCACGCCCGCCTCGATGCTGTCCTGCTGCGAGACATCCATTTCTACCGCGATCGCCTGCGGCCCGATCTCGCGCGCGGCCTTGCGCGCCTGCTGCACGTCGATATCGGCCAGCGCCACCTGCGCGCCCTCGGCGGCATAGGTCCGGGCAAAGGCCAGCCCGATGCCGCGCGCGGCCCCGGTGATCAGGGCCCGTTTGCCGACCAGCCGGTTCATGCGATTCGCAGCCCCGCCGCGTCGAACCGGTGGATCTTGTCTTCTTCCGGTGTCAGATGGATCGTGTCGCCATGGCGCAGGCCGACCTCGCCGCCGGCGCGCACGGTCATCGGCTCGGCAAACCCGTCCACATGGACGTGAAAGAACGTGTCCGAGCCCAGATGTTCGGATACCCCGACCGTGCCTTTCCACAGACCCTCGCTGGGTGAGGCGGCAATGTGCTCGGGACGTACGCCGATCGTGTGGGCGCTGTGTTTTTCGGCCTCGGGCCCTTCGATGAAATTCATCTTGGGCGAGCCGATGAAGCCGGCCACGAACTTGTTGCGCGGCGCGCGGTACAGCTCGAGCGGCGATCCCACCTGTTCGATTACCCCCGCCTGCAGGACCACGATCTTGTCGGCCATGGTCATGGCCTCGACCTGGTCATGGGTGACGTAGATCATCGTGGTTTCCAGTCGGTTGTGCAGCTCGGATATCTCCAGCCGCATGCCCACGCGCAGCGCCGCGTCCAGGTTCGACAGCGGTTCGTCGAACAGGAAGGCCGCCGGTTCGCGCACGATGGCGCGGCCGATGGCGACCCGCTGGCGCTGGCCGCCCGACAGCTGGCCGGGGCGGCGGTCCAGATAGTCGGTCAGGTTCAGAACCTCGGCCGCCTGTTCGACGCGGCGGTCTTGCTCGGCCTTGTCCAGCCCGGCCATGCGCAGCGGAAAGGCGATGTTCTTGCGCACGGTCATGTGCGGATACAGCGCGTAGGACTGGAACACCATGGCCAGACCCCGCTTGGCCGGCGGCACCGCGGTGGCGTCCTGACCGTCGATCAGGATGCGGCCGCCGCTTACGTCCTCCAGCCCCGCGATCAGGCGCAGCAGGGTGGATTTCCCGCAGCCCGAGGGGCCCACGAACACCACGAATTCGCCGTCGTTGATTTCGAGATCCAGCGGCGGAATGACTTCCACGTCGCCAAAGCTCTTGCTGACTTTCTCAAGTACGATGCGTCCCATGTGTCTTTCCTTACTTCACGGCGCCGAAGGTCAGGCCGCGGACCAGTTGTTTCTGACTGAACCACCCAAGGATCAGGATCGGGGCGATGGCCATGGTCGATGCCGCGCTGAGCTTGGCGAAGAACAGGCCCTCGGGGCTGGAATAGCTGGCGATGAACGCGGTCAGCGGGGCCGCGTCGACGGCGGTCAGGTTTAGGGTCCAGAACGCCTCGTTCCAGGCCAGGATGAAATTCAGCAGCACGGTCGAGGCGATGCCCGGCACCGCCATCGGCGTCAGGATGTAGAGGATTTCCTCTTTCAGCGTGGCGCCGTCCATGCGCGCGGCTTCCAGAATGTCGCCGGGGATTTCGCGGAAATAGGTGTACAGCATCCAGACGATGATCGGCAGGTTGATCAGCATCAGAACCACCACCAGCCCGGCGCGGCTGTCCAGCAGGCCCAGCTGGATGAACAGCAGGTAGATCGGGTACAGAACGCCCACCGCTGGCAGCATCTTGGTGGACAGCATCCACAGCAGGATGTCCTTGGTGCGCGCCGAGGGCACGAAGGCCATGGCCCAGGCGGCGGGCACCGCGACGATCACGCCCAGCAGGGTGGACCCGCCCGCGATGATGATCGAGTTCCACAGAAACCGCGTGTAGTTCGACCGTTCCTGAACCACCGCATAGTTTTCCAGCGTCCAGTCGAAGTTCAGAAAGATCGGAGGGCTGGCGATGGCCTGGGCCTCGGTCTTGAAGCTGGTCAGGATCGTCCAAAGGATCGGGAAGAAGATCAGCAAGCCAACAGCCCAAGCAAAGGCGGTATTGATTAGCTTGCGTTGTGTGGTGACGGTGCGGGCCATGATGTCGTCCTCCTCACGCGTCCAGGTTTTTGCCGACGATGCGCATCAGGAAGATGGCGACGATATTGGCAAGGATGATGGCATAGACCCCGCCGGCCGAGCCCAGCCCGACATTCTGGCTTTCCAGCACGCGCTGGTAGATCAGGTAGGTCAGGGTGCGGGTGCCGAAGGCGCCGCCTGTGGTCACGAAGATCTCGGCGAAGATCGACAGCAGGAAGATCGTCTGGATCAGGATGACGATCGTGACCGCGCGGCTCAGATGCGGCAGGATGATGAAAAAGAAGCGTTTCAGCGGCGGCGCGCCATCCATTTCGGCGGCCTCCAGCTGTTCGCTGTCCAGCGACTGGATCGCGGTCAGCAGGATCAGGGTGGCAAACGGCAGCCACTGCCAGGACACGATCATCACGATCGACGGCATCGACGCCTCGGACAGCCACGAGATCGGCTCGGCCCCGAAGAACCGCCACAGATGGGCGAAAAGACCGTTGACCGGGTCCATGAACATGTTCTTCCAGACCAGCGCCGAAACGGTGGGCATCACGAAGAACGGGGCGATCACCAGAATGCGCACGACGCCCTGGCCCCACATCGGCTGATCCAGCAGCAGTGCCAGCAGGATGCCCAGCACCACGGTGATGGCCAGCACACCGCCCACGATCACCAGCGTCGCCTGAACGGCGGGCCAGAAGGAACTTGAGGTTACGAACCGGACGTAGTTGTCGAATCCGACCCAACCCAGATCACCGCCGCGCAGCGGCAGGTATTTCTTGAAGGAAAAATACATGGTCATCGTCAGCGGAACCAGCATCCAGCCCAGCAACAGGACCACGGCGGGGGCCATCATCAGGCGTGCGACGGATCGGGAGTGTTGAGTTGCCATGACGCAAGACCTCTCTGTTCAGGCGGCTTGTTGCCTGCGAGACTAACACGGGTTGTGGAAGGGGGGAGAGCGGGGGACAGAAACCTGCCCACCCGCCGGGAGGAGGCCTCAGTACCCTGCGGCTTCCATTTCTTCGGCCGTGAAGGCCTGAGCCTTGGCCAGAGCTTCGTCAACCGACTGCTGTCCGGCATAGACCGCCGAGAATTCCTGGCTCACCTGGGTGGCGATGCCCGCGAATTCGGGGATGGCGACGAACTGGATCCCGGTATACGGCGTCGGCTTGACGCAGCAGTTTTCCGGATCGGCCGCAAGGATCGACTTCAGCGTCATCTGCGCGAAGGGGATGTCCTTGTAGTTCGGGTTCTCGTACAGCGACTGGCGTGCGCCCGGAGGAACATTGGCCCAGCCTTCGTTCTCGGCAACCAGTTCGATATAGTCTTTCGAGGTGGCCCATTCGATGAACTGCTTGGCGGCATCCTCTTTCTGGGTGCCGGCCGGAATGGCTAGGGCCCAGGCCCACAGCCAGTTGGCGCGCTTGTCAACGCCTTCCGAGTTCGGTGCCAGAGCAAATCCAACCTGATCGGCGACAGTCGAGTCGTTGGGGTTGGTCACGAAGGATGCCGCAACGGTGGCGTCGATCCACATGCCGCATTTGCCCTGCTGGAACAGCGACAGGTTCTCGTTGAAACCGTTGGTGGCATACCCGGCGGGGCCGGATTCGTTCATCATGTCGACGAAGAAGGTCAGTGCTTCTTTCCACTCGGGCTGATCGAACTGGGGTTTCCAGTCTTCGTCGAACCAGCGCGCGCCGAACGAGTTCGCGGTCACGGTGATGAAGGCGCCGCCCTCACCCCAGCCGGCCTTGCCGCGCAGGCAGATGCCGTTGATGTCGTTGTCCCGGTCCGTCATCGCAGCTGCCGCTTCGCGGATGAATTGCCAGGTCGGCGCCTCAGGCATCTCCAGACCGGCCTTCTCCATCAGGTCGGTGCGGTACATGATCATCGAGCTTTCGCCATAGAACGGCGCCGCGTACAGCGTGCCGTCGTGGCTGAGGCCGCCGCGCATGGCGGGCAGGATGTCGTCCACGTCATATTCGGCCGACATGCCGTCTAGCGGCACAAGCCAGCCGTTCGCGCCCCAGATCGGCGTTTCGTACATGCCGATGGTCATGATGTCGAACTGGCCGCCCTTGGTCGAGATGTCGGTGGTCACACGCTGGCGCAATACGTTCTCTTCCAGCGTGACCCATTCCACCTCGTGGCCGGTCGCTTCGGTGAATTTGTCGGTGTATTTCTGCATCCGGATCATGTCGCCGTTGTTGACGGTGGCGATCGTGATCGTCTCGGCCGACGCGGCGCCGGCGGTCAGGGCCGCGGCACTGGCCGCCCATAGAACAGATTTCAGGTACATTCTTTCCTCCCTGGTGTCGAATTACCTGGAGGAAAGCATCACGAATTATTTGGCGCGCGTCAACTAAAATTTTACGCGCGTAAAAAAGTGTCGAAAATCAGGCCGAACTCCGCAGTATCAGACGCGCGGGAAACAGGGTTTCGGTGCGCGCGCTCAGCCGCCCGCCGGATTCGACCAGTTGCGTCAGCGTCTCGACGGAGCGATTCGACACCGCGTTGTAGTCATGCGCCGCGGTGGTCAGCGACGGGCAGGTGAACTTGGAAAACGGATGGTCGTCATGCGAGGCGACGCGCAGGTCGCAGTCGTCGCCCAACCCGACCCGCAGGCCCTTTTCATAGCAGGCCGACAGGAACCCGATGGCCAGCCGGTCGTTGCTGCACAGAATGGTGCGCGAGGGCAGCCTGGGCTGCTCCAACAGCTTGAATGCGCCCTCGCGGCCGATTTCCTCGAACCCCCAGCCGCGACCATCGACCTTGATCACCTGCGGTTCGAAGCCCAGGCTCTCAATCTTATTGACATAGGCGATACGGCGCTTGTTGGCGTTGGGGTTGGCAGGATGCCGCATTTCGAAGAACGCCGGCGGTTCGCCGCTGCGGCACAGGTAATCGACGGTCTGTTCGATGAAGCTGGCATTGTCCGACCCGACAAAGGCCGCGCCCATGCCCTCCAGGTTGCTGTCGAACAGGATGGTGGGGATATCCTTGCAGAACTTCTCGATGAATGATCGGTCGGAATCGCGCCCCAGCGGCGCCAGCAGCACGCCGGCCGGTTTCAGCGCGCGCAGGCTGTCGAGAATCTCGGCCTCCTGCGCGGGGTCGCCATAGGCGCTGTAGAGCGTCGGGCGGAACCCGGCCTCTATGCATTTTTCCTCGATGTTGCGGGCGATCTCGGCAAAGAACGGGTCGGCCAGATAGGGCACCACGATGCCGACATTCTTGGTCAGCTTGCGGTTCTGGTTCATGGCAAAGATGTTGGGGCGATAGTCGAACCGCTCCAGCGCCTGCTCGATCCGTTCGCGCGTCGACCGGCGGACGCTGTCGGGATCGTTGAAGTATTTCGAGACCGTCGGGCGCGAAATCCCGCTGACGGCGGCGAACTCCTCCATGTTCCGGATTTTTCTGGGTGCCATGCCTTGCCTCTGGCGCGGGATACGGCCCGCGCCACTCTGAATTTGTCGGTGTTTTACCTTTTCTTATCGCGCGACAAATTTCAACGGCAGAGTTCCGGTACGGCCATTCCGGTCAGATCAGCATCTCGAGCCGGGCCTCAGGGAAGCGTTGCAGAACCGGCGCGATCCGGTCGGCGGGCAGCAGGCACAGCGCGGTCGACAACCCGTCGGCCAGCGCCGCGTCAGGGGCCGAGACCGAAACCGCCCGATGTCGGACCGGCTGACCCTGCGGGCCCAGAATGTGGCCATGACGACCGGCCAGTTGCGTCGCATCAGGGGCCGAGGTTGCCACCGCCCGGTCGCGCAGTTCGATGCGCCGGGTCACGCCCGCGGGTCCGGCAAGCCCGACACGCCAGTCCGACCCGTCGACGCGGGTGCCGATGGCGGCGATTTCGCCCATGTCGACCAGCACATCGGTCAGCCCCTGCGCCCGCAACAGCGCCGCGATGCGGTCGGTCACGGCGCCCTGCGCGATGCCATTCAGTGTCAGCGCCGCGCGGCCAGGATGGGGCAGGCGGATCGCTTCGGCCGATACCGAAACCCCCTGCCACCCGACCAGCGCCCGCGACCGTTCCACTTCGGCATCCGGCGCGCCGGTGGCCAGCGCCATCCACAGCGGCTGAACGGTCGGGTCGAACGCACCGCCGGTCGCGTCATGCAGGGCGGCGCTTTGGGTCAGCACCTGCAGCAGTTCCGGCGCCGGAGTGGGCAGGGTGCCGTCACGGTTCAGGCGGCTCAGCTGCGAGTCCGGGCGGTACAGGCTGAAGATGTTCTCCAGCCGGTCCAGTTCGGCCTCGAGCGCGGCGATGATCGGCGCGGCCTGCGCGTCGCTCAGCCCGACCAGTTGCAGGCTGGCGGGTGCCCCCAGCGCGATGCCGCGCCAGCGGGCAACCGGGGCGGCGCGCGCCATGGTCGGCAAGGCGGCGCAGGCGGCCGAGATGGTCAGAAAACGGCGGCGGGACAGGGCGGTCATGCGGGTGTCTCCAGGGATTGCGTCAGATCGACGGGGCCAAGCGCCGCGTCGTCGGGAATGTCGGTCAGGGGCAGGGCGGCACCGCCATAGGATTCGATGAACCGCGCGGCGGCGTCCGGCGTGGCAAAGGGCACGATCTCGGGCGCGCCCATGCCGCCGGCCACGCCGGCGCCCACCACGAAGGTGGCCTGATCGGCGGCGATCCAGTTCGAGATGCCCGGCTCGTGCCAGCTGGGGGCCGCGCCCATGTCGCTGACATAGACCGCGGTGATCTCGGCATCCCGCTCGGGGCTTTTGAGATAGGCCACCATGTCGCGCACCTGCGCAAAGAACAGCGGCGCGGGATAGCCCTCCAGATGTATCTGCCCCTTGGGCCCGCCGTGTTCGGCCACGTTCATCTGGCAGAAATAGCTGAGCGCGGTTTCGGTCAGATCGACCGGATCCGGCGGGGCGGCGGCCTGTTCTTCCTTGCAGGCTGCCAGCGCGATCAAGGCAATCAGGGCAAGGCGTGTCATGGCTCGACTCTCCGGAACGCCAACCGGGCCAGGGCAAAGGCCAGCACCGGCCAGATCAGCAGCGAGCCGGGCGCCGCCCAGGCGGGTAGGGCCTGCGCCGCGCCGGTCATGCCGGACGCCATGGCCACGCCCTCGGTCGCGGCGATGTTCCACAGGCGGAAAGCGTCGGCCGGGTTGGCCACCATCACCCAGGGAAAGACGGATTGGGTGAAGACGCCGCCCTTGTCCATGACGACGGCTCCCAACAGCCCAAGATCATAGAGGACGACGAACACCAGCCAGAGCCCGGCCGACAGACCTGCCGCCGCCGTTGCGCCCCTCGCCAGGGCGGACAGCAGGTATCCCAGCGCCAGAAACACGGCGCCCAGCAGAATCGAGGTGACGATCAGCCGGCCAAGCGCGAACAGGCTGTCCGCGCCCGCGCCGCCGAACCACGCGGCGACCGCCCCGGCGGTGCCGAAACCGACCGTCATGGCAAAGGCCAGCGCCGCAAGATGGGCGGTGAACTTGCCCAGCAAGATCTCGCCCCGCCCCGCCGGATAGGACAGCAGCAGCGACAGGCTGCCCCGGTCCACATCGCCGGCGATGGCGTCAAAGGAAATCATCAGCGCCAAGAGCGGCGCTAGATATACCGACAGCGTGGTCATCGAGGCGACCGACACCGTCAGCATGTCGACCCCCAGCGTGCCGGTGGGCGCGCTGCCGGCAAAAGTCAGGGCCAGCGCGAACAGAACCATGATCAGCGTGGCCACCAGCAGCCAGCGGTTGCGGCGCAGGATCAACATCTCGGTGCGGGTGATGGCAAGGAAACGGGTCATTGCAGCGCCTCCTGAGCATAGTGGCGATAGAGGTCTTCCAGCTTGGGCGGGGTCATTTCCACGTCGGCCACCGCATCGCCCAGCCCGGCGATGCGGCGCAGGGCCTGCATCTTGTCGGCGGGCGAACACAGCAGCTCGACCGAGGCGCCGTTGATCCGGTTGCCGCCCAGTTCGGCGGCCAGCGCGTCGGCATTGGCGCGGGCGCGGACCCGCAGCCGGATCGGCAACCCTGCCAGCGCCGACAGGTTGGCCAGCGTGTCATCGGCCACCATCCGCCCCTTGCGCATGATGGCGATGCGGTCGGTGCGGGCCTCGACCTCGGTCAGGGCGTGGCTGGCGATCAGCACGGCGGTGCCCTGCGCGGCCAGCTCGTCGATGATGGCGTACAGGTCCTGGCGGGAGATTGGGTCCAATCCCGAGGTGGGTTCGTCCAGCAGCGCCAGTTTCGGCTGGCCCAGCAGCACCTGCGCAAGGCCCAGCCGCTGCCGCATCCCCTTGGAATAGGCGCCGATCCGGCGGTCCATCGCGTCGCCCAACCCGACTCGGTCCAGCAAGGCGGGCACGTGGGTGCGGGTGCCTGACAGCTTGGCAAACAGGGTCAGTTGTTCGCGCCCGGTCAGGGCCGGGTGGAACGAGACCGCCTCGGGCAGATAGGCCGTGTCGCGACGCGCCTGCGCGCTGCCGGGGGCGGCGGTGCCGATGCGGATCGTGCCGGCCTGGATAGGCGTCAGGCCCAGGATCGACTTGATCAGGGTGGATTTTCCGGCGCCGTTGTGGCCCAGCAGCGCCACGCGCTGTCCGGGCTCGAGCGTCAGGGAGATATCGCTCAGAACGCGGGTCTTGCCGCGATCCTTGCAGACCGTTTCGATGGTCAGGGCCTTATCCGTCATGAGGCACCTTTTTCATGGCTGGGGGTTGAGGGGCTTGCATCAAGGGGTGGCTGTCGATCACGCCGCCCGGCAGCAGCGCCGGGAAGGCCGATTGCGACCAGCGCACCAGCTGCACGGCGGGCGAGCCGAGCAGCAGCTTGGCTGCGGGTTGGGTCCACAGCACATGGTCCATGCTATCGTTGGGGCGATAGGGGGAGTCGGCGATGCCGTCGCCGTTCACGTCATAGGCGGCAAAATCGGACCAGTAGTTGCCGCGGCCGTCTTCCGACCACTCGACCCATTTGGTCGAGACGTATTTCACCTGTGTCCGGTTGCCGACAAAGGCGTTGCCGACGATCCGGTTGCGTTCGCTGCCGGCGGTGAAATGAATCCCGATGCCGCAGCCTTCGAACCGGTTGTCGGTGAATTCGTTCTTGTTGGAATTGTACAGAAAGGTGCACTTCTCCTTGGCGCCTTTCACCACGTTGCCCGAGATCACGCTGTCATTGGCATAGTTCAGCATGACCCCGTGTTCGCGATCGCCGACCGAGACGTTGTTGATCACCTGCACGTTCGAGGTGAACATCACCGCATAGCCCAGATCGTTGCCGATCGAGAGATTGTCGCTGACGATGGAATCGTCGGCATACATGTAGTGCACGGCAAAGCGCAGATCGCGGAAGGTGTTGCCGGTGAAGGTGTTCTTCTTCGACGAGTTCACGAAGATTCCGTCGCGGCCAAAGCGGATGTCATTGCCTTCGACCACCGCGCCAGGCGCGTTCCAGACATAAACACCGTTGCCGCGGTCGTTCATCCGGCGGTCCTGCCGGCCCTCGATGCGGTTGCCGCGCACGATGCTGTCATCGGCACCGTGGATGTCGATGCCATAGAGATTGCCCAGTAGCACGTTGTTTTCCACCACGGCGGCGCGGGCCGTCTTGGTCAGTTGGATGCCGCTGTCGATCTCACCATGGTCCGACCCCGACCCGATCACGGTCAGGCCGCGCAGGTTGATGTCGGGTCCGGTCACGGTGATGACGCTGCCGGTGCCTTGTCCGTCGATTGTGGCCTGGCCCTGCCCGTCGATGGTGACGGGCCGGTCCAGAACCAAGCGTTCGGCATAGACGCCGGGGCTCAGGCGGAGGGTGTCGCCATCCGCCGCCTGCGCCAGTGTCTCAGTGATGGCCCCCGCCCGGTTGGGCACGTCCCAGTCCGCCGCCCAAAGCGGCGAGCCGAGCAGAAGCGGGATGAGCAAGGGCCAGCGCATGGGTCAGGCTCCCTGCGGTTCGACCAGCATCCGGCCGCGCATTTCCATGTGCAGCGCGTGGCAGAACCACTGGCAATAGAACCAGTGCACGCCCGGACGGTCGGCAGTGAAGGTGATCGAGGCGGTGGCCTGTGGCGCGACCTCGAAGGCGATGCCGTAGTTGCCCAGGCAGAAGCCGTGGGTCACATCGTCCACGTCATCCAGGTTGGTGACGTAGATTGTGACCTCGTCGCCCTGTTTGACGGTGAACTTCTCGAGGCTGAAGGTCGGCGCCTGCGAGACCATGTAGACCCGCACCTTGTTGCCGTCGCGGATCGGCTCTTCGGCGCCTTCCTCCAGATCGACGCCATCGGCCTCGGCCTGTTTGCGCGCATCTTCCCAGGTCGGGTCGTTGCGGTCCCAGACGTTGACCGGGTTGACGATGTCGCGGCGTACGATGATCGAGTCATGCGGCTCGGCGAAGGTCGGGCCGTCATGGACCACCTTCATCTCGTCGGTCGAGATGTCGATCACCTGCTCGTTCTCGGGCTTGAGCGGGCCGGTGTTCAGGAACCGGTCCTTCGAGAACTTGTTCATCGAGATCAGCCACTTGCCGTCGGCCTCTTTGGTTTCACCCATCGAGGTCGAATTGTGGCCCGGCTGGTAGTGCACGTCGACCTTCGAGATGATCGGGTCGACGTCCTCGCCGTTGTAGGCGCGGATGGCCTTGTCGAGGTTCCATTTGACGATCTGGCTGTCCAGGAACAGCGTGGTGAAGGCGTTGCCCTGACCGTCATAGGCGGTGTGAAGCGGGCCAAGGCCCAGCTGCGGCTCGCCCACGATGCACGACCGCGGATCGGCGTCGCTTTCGAACAGGGCATCCAGCTTGGTCACGTCCATGATCGACACGGTCGGCGACAGCTTGCCGTTGATGCAGACATGTTTGCCGTCGGGCGCGGTGTTGATGCCGTGCGGCGAGTTCGGGATCGGAATGTAGCGGGTATACTTCTTGTTCGACCCCTTGCGCCCGTCCAGAACCTTGACGCCCTTGATCTCCTGATAGTCGCCCGCGGCGATGCCGGCCTCGATTTCCTTGAGGTTGAAGACGACGACGTGGTCCATCTCGCTCTCGGTCATCTCGGCCAGGTTCATGCCCATTTCCGAGTTGTACGAGGTCGAGTAGGCGTATTTGCCCTGATAGTCGCAATCGGTGTTGTCGAGGTTGCCCGACACCATCACCTGCCAGGCGATCTCCATCGTGTCACCGTCGATGGCGGTGAAGATGTTGACGTATTGCGACGGATCGTCCAGCACGCTGCCGTCGTTGATCAGCGGGGTTTCGTCCTCGCCATTGGCAAAGACATAGCCGGTGCGCGGGAATTTCTGCGGGCGCAGACCGTGGATCGCCTTGGCGTTGGGGATCTCGATGATCTTGTCGCATTTCATCACGTCGCAGCGCACGCGGGCCACGCGGGTGTTGGCCTTGTCGTTCATGAACAGATAGCGGCCGTCATAGGTGCCGTCGGTGAACGACATGTGCGGGTGGTGCAAGTCGCCGTTGTCATAGGTTTTCATGCCGCGCTTGGCCAGGAACTCCTTGGTTTCCGGCAGCAGGCCTTCGGTCATGATCTTCAGCGACTCGTTGGTCTGGCCCCATCCGGTGGCCGAGCAGCGGTTGAACACCGGCACCCGCATCAGTTCGCGCATGGAGGGGAAGCCCATGATGCGCAGCTCGCCAGTCTGGCCCGAAGACCAGAAGCCGTAATACTCGTCCAACTCGCCTGGCGCCAGTTCGACCTTGGCCGCGGCGCTGGCCTGTTTGGCGGTCATCATCGTGGACCCAAGGCCGGTTCCGGCCAGCACGGCCCCGGTGGCCGTGGCCCCCAGCATCCCGCGGCGGGTGATGTTCAGTTTGGTGTCGTGGTCCGACATGGTCGTTCCTCCTTTTAGGAAACGGTTTGCGGTTTGGCGTTCGGATGGTTCGCCGGTGGTTGTCCGAGGGGGGTCTTGATCTTGACCGACCCGGTCTTGGCCCGCCGTTTCAGTTGGCGGATGACGACGGGACATTTGCTCTCGGACTGATAGAGCACCTGACAATGCAGGCAGGTGACGCACTCGTTCGGGTTGATCTCGCCAGTGGGGTGGATGGCCTGAACGGGGCATTCGTTGGCGCAGGTCTGACAGGGATTGCCGCAATCCTTGTAGCGGCGCAGCCAGTCGAACATGCGGATTCGGGCGGGGATCGCCAGCGCCGCGCCCAGCGGGCACAGATAGCGGCAATAGAACCGTTCGATGAACAGACCTATTACCAGCAGACCCACCGCAAAGACCACGAAGGGCCAATCGCGCATGAATTTCAGGATGATCGCGGTCTTGAACGGTTCGACCTCGGCATATTTCTCGGCCAGCGGGATCGACACCATGCTCAGGCCGAACAGCGCCAGGAAAATCATGTACTTGATCGGCCACATGCGCTCGTTCAGGCCCCAGGGCAGGGTCCATTGCGGCACTTTCAGCGCGCGGGCGATCTTGTTGGTCAGCTCTTGCAGGGCACCGAAGGGGCACAGCCAGCCGCAATAGGCCCCGCGCCCCCAGAACAGCAGCGCGGCGGCCACGGCAAACCATTGGATGAACACCAGCGGGTCCAGCAGAAAGGCATCCCAGGTGAAGCCGCCGCGCAGGCTGCCGGCCAGCGCCATGATGTTCACCACGCTCAGCTGCGCATTCGCGTACCAGCCGATGAAGAACAGTGTCATCGTCAGGAACCCGATGCGGAACCAGTAGAAGACCCGCGCGTTCATCGTGGCGTGGAACTGGAAGAAGAAAGTGATCGTCAGCACCAGCAGCATGGCGCCCAAGACGGCGATCTCGACCTGGCGGTCCTTCCAGATGCGCTGCCACAGGGCCGACTTGGCGGCGGCCTCGCCGGTGGCATCATTCACGACCTTGGGCGCCGCCGCGACCGGCAACAGGTATTGTTCGGGCAGATTGTAACCCAGATCAAAGGTCAGGAAGGTCTTTTCCACCGCGCCGATGGCCCGCTGCACCAGCAGTTGCAGGCGGAACGGTTCGGTCGGGTCGAACTCGGCATCGGCGGGGATCTTGAAGATGTCCAGCTCGGTAAAGCTGGGCGCATCCTCGGCGGCCACCGTGCCCAGGCGACGGTGCTGACGGTCGAAGAACCGTACCGAATTGTCGCCCTGGATCAGCTGGATCCGGTCGAAGATCCCGCCGCGCACATAGCCCGAGCCCTTGAAGCTGTACTTGCCGCGGCCCAGCACCAAGATCGCGTGTTCGCCCTCGTCCAGCCAGTTGACCAGGTTCTGGTACTCGGCCTCGCCCAGCAGCGACTTGCCGATCGAAGGCACCGAGACCAGCGCCACATGCATGTCGATGAAGGTGTCCTCGGGGTTGCCCTTCTCGGGGCGCTTGATCGCGCGCTGGTCGCCGGTGGCCTCGAAGGCGGCGTTGACCTGACCCACGTCCAGCGTCAGCCGCCGGGTCGAGCCGTCGCCCGAGAGCGTTGACCAGTCATGAGTGTCGGCCTTGGTCATGTCGACTTGGCGCTGGGGGCCGTCGGCTTGCACTTCGGACAGACCGCCCAGACCCAAGGCGCGGGCCACCTTGATGCCGCCGCGCACAAGGCTGTCATCGATCACCATGATCGTAACGGTCGCACCCGAGATGATGTCCAGATCATGTCCCTCGCCGCCTGTCTCGACCTCGCGCTTGAGGTCCAGACCGGCATAGCCTTCGGTCAGCTCGACCATGCGCGCGTTGGGAATGCCGATCAGAACGATGGGTTCGGAATGTTTGACCAGCTTGACGCCGGTCAGCACCGCATCACCGTCGATGGCGGCGACGACGTGAATGGGCTTGCCGGAATAGCCGGTGGTGCCCACGAAATCGGATGTGAGAAAGGCCCAGGCGACGGTTTCGCCGCCCTTCAGCACCGGGGCTACCGGCACGTCATCACGCACCGGACCGATGGCATCGGCACCAGGCGCCAGTTCGGCGGGATCGATCTCGGGCAGGAAGCTGGCCAGGCTGTCGGCCCGCGCGCCAAGCGCCAGCAGGCAAAACAGGACAAGGGCAACAAGGAAATGGGCAGCGCGGGTCACGACCACGGCGCACCTCCTTCGGTTCGGGTTGACGCCATGGACGCGCGGGGCGCGCGTTCGGTTCTGATTTCGGGCGCGGCCGGGGGGCCGCGGGTTTCGGGCCACAGCCGTTCGGAGCTGTACGAATCCAACAGATCGGCGCACTCACAACGTGTTATCTGCACAAATCCGGGCTGTTGCACCTGCGGCAGGTCCGGGACCGGTGCCGCCGCCGTGATCGCGCACAGGGCGCAATCGGCGCATTTCGGGCAGGCCGCGGTCGGGTCGCCAGTGTCGCCTTCCAGGTCCACCTGCACCCAGACCGCGCCTGCCTCCGAGCAGATCTCCATCCAGGTGCCCTGGCCGGGACTCGCCAGCGCTGGCCCAAGCACCTGCAACATCAAAAGAAGGATGCCCGCCAGCCCGGGTGCCACGCGTATCGCGCGGACAGGGAGGCTGTGGTTTTGGCGGGCGGCGGGCATGGAGACTCCGACTCGAATTTGATGTTGCCCGAGTCGTAAGTGAATTGTTGGCGGCGCGACTTGACTTCGATCAGGTGGTCAAAAAAATGGCACTTCGGTTTGGCGGCCGTTCGCCCGCGATCAGCCGTCGGCCTCATCCATCAGCCGCCGCACCCAGCGCCCCGCCAGCCAGCTGGCCGGAACCCCAAGGGGCACACACCAGATCAGCGCGGCCACCGGTGTCACGGCGCCGAACCCCAGCGCATGGGCGATCAACCCGGCCAGAAACAGGTTGATGGCGACGGTCAGCGCCGTCGCCGGATACAACAGAATGGCCAGCTTCCAGACCGGCCAACGCCCGTCAGTGGCTGGTGCCTTCCGAGAAGGTGATCTTGTTCCAGACATTGTATTTCCCCGAAGGTTTGCGCATCGGCAGGCGTTTGATTTCCTCGAGCGTCTGCGCGTCATAGACGATCACCGCGCCGTCATCCTCCCAGATCGACACCAGCGCATGGGCGCCGTCGCGGGTGAATTCCACATGCGCCACGGTCTTGCCCGGCGCGGGCCGCAGGGTTTTGACGATCTTGAGGTTCTGCTTGTCGATCACATGCATCGCATCCTTGTTGGGGCCGAAAAATACGTCGGCCCAGACATAGGGCGAGTTCTCGTGGCTGCGCATGAAAAAGCCTGGGCCTTCGGTCTCGATCCGCTTGATCGTTTCCCAGGTGCCCATGTCGATGACCGAGATGATGCCGTCGGTCAGGTGCGGCGTGGCCATCACCGTAGTGCCACCCCGCTGCCAGGTGATGCCCGAGCCCAGATGCGGCATGCCGGGCAGGTCCAGATCCGCCACTTTCTGCCCGATCACGAGGTCGATCACCTGACCGCCCTTGCCATCGCGCGACGCGCCCATGACGTATTCATAACTCTGGTCGAAAAAGAAATCGTCCAGATAGTCGGGCGTGGTGATCTTGCGCACCGGGAAGGGGTCGGGGTTCTTGAACTGCCCCTCGATCCGGAAGTCATGGCCCAGCCCGAATTGCGGCGGGTTGTCGCCATAGAACACTTCCCAGATCTCGGGCACGTCCTTGAGCGCCAGCACGAAGCTTTCGCGCGGCGGGGCCTGGTAAACGGCCGAGACCCGGCTGGGCTTGCCCTGCTTGCCCTTGACCTCGACTACCTTGGCGACCGACAGATCCTCGGTCGACAGCAGGGTCAGGCTGTTGGGCAGATAGTTTGCCACGGCCAGCCACTTGCCGTCGCCCGACATTGCGATGTTGCGGCTGTTCAGGCCGGCGCGGATGCGGCCCACCTGTTTCAGCGCCCAGATGTCGTATTTCTGCACCCAGCCATCGCGTGACATGATGAACACATAGCGCCCATCGGGGCTGAACTTGGGGCCGCCATGTACGGCAAAGGGGGTCTCGAACCGTTCCAGAACCTCGAACGTGTCGCCGTCCAGAACGCTGACATGGTGATCGCCGGTTTCCACCACAAGCGTGATGTTCATCGGGTCGCTGTCCGAAACCGGCGCATCGACCGGTGCGTAATCGGCATCCAGCGTGCGGCTGGCCATGATCTGTTCGGCATCCCATTGGGGGTCCACCTCCAGCGGAGATTTCAGCCAGCCCGCCAGTTCCTCGATCTGCAGCGCGCCCAGCTCGTGCGCGAAGGCGGGCATCTGGGTGGCCGGGCGCCCCTCGGCGATGACGGCAGCCACGCGGGGGCCGCGCATGCGTTTGAGCGTTTCGGGGATCAGCGCCGGACCGACGCCGCCCAGCCGGGCCTCGCCATGGCAGCTGGCGCAGTGTTCGGCATAATCCGCCTCCGGGTCGGCCAATGCCGCCCCGACCGCCAGAAGCGAGCACATCACGGCGACCGTCGTGGTGCGGGTGATGCGTCTGCGCGCGGCATTTTTCGATGCGTCAGGGCCGCGGTCGTCAGAAGAACTGATGCGCCGGATCATGGCTTTTCCCCCGGAAAGGCGTGACCTGCAGGCGCTCGCCGGCACCGTCCACGCCGATTTCATCATTGGTCAGGTAGCAGGCCGGATCTTCGGCCCACGGGTCGCCGGTCAGCTGCAGGGCCCGGATGCGGGTGTTGCCGCCGCAGACATCCTGCAACCGGCAGGCGCCGCACCGCCCCTTCAACGGGCGCGGCCGTGTGCGCAGCAGGGCCAGCATCGGGTCATCCCCGGACCACAACTCGGAAAACGGAGTGAGTTTGACGTTGCCCACCGTGTAGTCCGACCAGTAGGTGTCGGGATGGACGCGGCCCAGATTGTCGATATTGGCCACGCCCAGACCGCTGGAATTGCCGCCCCAATGGGCCAGGTGTTCGCGCACATGCGCGACGGCGTCGGCGTCGAACCGGGCGGCGGCCCAGTTCAGGAAATACCCGGCATCCGCGTCGTTGTTGCCGGTCACGATGTCCAGCGGGCTTCCGCCCGATGCAGCCTCCCATGCGCGGTCCAGCAACAGGTCGAGCCCTTGCCGGGTGCGCTGATGTTCCGCGTCCTCGCCCCGGTTCTTGTCGCCGCGCCCCGCATAGACCAGATGCGAGAGATAGAACTTGTCTACCCCCTCGTCGTCGCACAGTTTCAGCAGGTCGGGCAGGTGGTGCCGGGTGCCTTCGGTCAGGCAAAACCGCAGGCCCACCTTGATGCCGCGCTTCTTGCATTCGCGGACGCCGCGCAGGGCGTCAGAGAAGGCACCCTCGACCCCGCGGAACCAGTCGTTGGTGGCGCCGATCCCGTCCAGCGAGATACCGACGTAATTAAATCCGACTTCCGCAATCATGTCTGCGGTTTCGTCGTGGATCCGCGTGCCGTTGGTCGATAGCGCCAGCATCGGCACCAGCTGGCGCGCGCGCCGGGCGATGTCGAAGAAATCGAACCGGTCCAGAGGCTCCCCGCCCGAGAGGATCAGGGCCGGGACGCGAAACTGGCCCAGATCCTCAAGGGTGACCATGGCTTGCTCGTGGCTGAGCTCGCCCGGGAAGGCCACATCCGCAGACACGGTGTAGCAATGGCGGCATTTCAGGTTGCAGCGCCGGGTCAGGTTCCAGATCACCACCGGCTTCACCGGTCCGGGGCGGCGTTTGCGCACCGGCGTCGGGTTGACCAGCTGCTGCATGTATTCTGTCAGGCGGAACATCGGTCTCAGCCTTTCGCTTTCAGGCGCAGCCCGGTTTTTTTCAGGATGCGCGTGGAATAGAGGATGTCGCTGCCCCGGCAGGCCGATCCCAGGATCGCGGCGATCTGGTCGCGTTTGTCTTCGACCTCATCGGGCGAGCTGCCATGAACCATGGCAAACAGGTTGTAGGGCCAGTCGGGCAGGGCGCGGGGCCGTTCATAGCAATGGGTGACGAAGGGCAGTGCTCCGATATGGGCGCCGAGTTCGGTGATCAGGTCGTCCTGCACGTCCCAGACGGTCATGCCGTTCGATGTCATGCCCAGCTTGTAGTGGTTGGGGGCCCCGGCGATCCGCCGGATCACCCCGCGCGCCTTCAGCGCCGCCAGCCGGTCCAGCAGGGTGGCTTCCTCGATCCCCAGATCGTCGGCGACCTGCGCATAGGGCGCGGGCACCAGGGGCAGCCCACCCTGCAGTGCCTCGATGATCCGTCTGTCGGTTGCGTCTATCATGCTGCCACCCGGAAGCCGATGAAGAATTCCTGCAGTTTCGGGAACCGGTGAACCGTGATTCCCGTATCGCGTTCGATCGCGTCGGCCGTGGCGGTGATCGCTTCGGGCGTTTCGGTCGCCAGAACGAACCACATGTTCAGCCGGTGCGTGCGCTCATAATTATGTGCCACCTCAGGGTGCGCATTGACTTTGGTCAGGACGGTTTCGAACTCGGCCTCCGGCACCGCCATGGCGCACAGGCAGAAATCCCCGCCCATTGCGGCGGCGTCGAAGAACGGGCCGAACCGGGTGATGATCCGGTCGGCCTTCATCCGCGCCAGCCGGTCCAGCAGGTCCTGTTCGGTGACCCCCAATTCAGCCGCCACGTCGGCATAGGGGCGGGCGGTCAGCGGCAGGTCCTCTTGCAATCGGTTCAGCAGGCGGCGGTCGGTGTCGTCCAGTGGGGTCATGCGGCGGCCTCTTTCGGTTTGATCAATGCGCCGGTCTGCTTGAAGCATCGGGTCGAGAACAGAACCTTGTGCGCGGCGCCCGACAGTTCGGGCAGGGCGGCGGCGCCGGCCAGGATGCCCCGCGCCTCGGAGCGCGACCGGGCGTGGATCATGGAATAGAGCCGATAGGGCCACACGCCCTCGACCGGCTGGCGCTCATAGCACAGGGTCACGCCGGGATGGGCGGCCAGTGCGGGGCCCGCGTGGTCGATCCGCTCGGCGGGCAGGTCCCACACGACCATGGCGTTGGCCGACCACCCCAGCGCCCGGTGCCGCACGATAACCCCCAGGCGCGAGATGACGCCAGCCTTGTGCAACACCCGGATGCGGTTCATTACGTCCTCGGGGGTGCGGTTCAAGGACCGGGCCAGCGCCGCGTAAGGGTCGGCCATCGGCGGCAGCCCCGCGCTGAGAGCCTGCAGGATGTCGCGGTCGCCTTGCCGCAGAACGCTCCGGTCGACCGCACGCGGCCGTGGCACACGCCGCGAGCAATCCGACATGCGAAAACCCAGATCGACGTTGAACGGGCGGACCAGCCGCAGATCCAGCACGCGCAGCCCGGTGCGGTCGCTGATCCGGTCCAGGGTGGCGTTCACATGCGCCCGGTCAGGCCCGGTGGCCACGAACCACAGGTTCCAGTCATCCTCGCGCTGGTAATTGTGGTTCACGCCAGGCTCGGCGTCGATCAGAGCGGCGATCTGTTCCACCTTCTCCTCGGGCGCGGCAACGGCGGCCAGCGTGCTGGCCGACGCCACGCCGGGCGCGACCGTTGCGCCGACGCGGGTGATGCGCCCGGCGGCGCGCATGCGGGACAGGCGGTCGATCACCTCGGCCTCATCCAGCCCCAGCGCCGCGGCCAGCACTTGGAACGGCCGGTCGGCAACAGGAAAATCGCGCTGCCAGTCATCCAGCAGCCTGCGGTCGATCGGGTCGGTGATGTGGCACATCGCTTACAGCCCCGTTCTGTGCGCACGCGCGGTGAAGAAGATGCCCGAGGGGCTGTCGGCCGGAATTTCCCGCAGCTTTTCAAAGCTGTGGGTGTCATAGACCATGACCGTGTTTGCATCGCGCACGCTGATCCAGACCTCGTGCCCGCGCGGGGTGAACTCCATGTGCAGGACCGCCGGGCCCGGTTTGAACTCGTGGATGACCTGTTTGCTGACCGTGTCGATCACCTGGATCGTGTCGTTCAGCGGGTGGGCGAAATTCACCCAGACCTGCCGGCCGTCGGGCCGCGCCATGGCAAAGACGGGCTGGCCGTATGTCTGGGTGCGCCCGGTTTCCGTGAGTGTGTCGGCATCGACCCAGAGCACCTGGTGATGGCCGACGGCCGGCAATACGAATTCGGCGCCCGTATGCGCCCAGCCTTCCAGATGGGGCATCTTGTAGACGGGCATCTCCTGTTGGCCGCGCCCATAGCCGGGCAGCACCCGGATCGGTTCGGGGGTGTCTGCCCACAGGTCCAGCGCGGTCAGCCCGTCCTGCCCGAACAGACCGGTGATGTAGGTGCGGCCATTGGCGGTGATCAGCGCGTCATAGGGGTTTTTGCCCATGTCGGTGATCTTGGTGATCTGCGGGTCGGTGCCGCGGGCGAAATCGGCGATCCAGGTCTCGCCCGTATCCCACATGGTAAACACGAAACGGCGGCCCGGCGCATCGACCAAGCCGATGGTCTTGCTGCCGGTGGGGATGTCGGCCACCATCTCGAGCGTGTCGGCGTCAAAGACGCGGACCCCGCCGGGTTCATAGTTCGACACCGCAACCAGCGTGCCGTCGTCAGAGATCGCCCCGCCGATGGCGTTGCCGGCCTGTACGACTCGATTGGCGATCTGCCGGGTCACGATATCGACTTTGGTCAGCCCGCCGTCGCGCCCGAACACATAGGCAAAACGTTCATCCGGCGAATAGACCAGCGAGGCATGGGACAGATCGCCCAGCCCCTCGATCCGGGCCAGCGCGGCGCGGTCGGACTGATCGACCAGCAGGACCGAACCGGCGGCCCGTTCTATCACCAGCCCCAGGTCTCCGGTGGCGGTGGGTTCGGCATGGGCTGCGGTCATCAGCAGCGAGGCCGCGAGGCCAAGGACAAACTGTTTCATTGCGCCTCCGGTTTCAGCAGATAACGGGTGATCCATTCGGCCTCTTCCTCGGTGATGAGGGGCCGCCAGGGCGGCATGGCCGTGTCGGGGATGCCGTCCAGGATTACGCCGGTCAGGATTTCGGGGTCATAGTGCTGCAGGTTTCCTGCGCGCAGATCGGGGCCCAGCCCGCCTTTCAGGGTCAGGCCGTGGCAGGACCCGCAATCCTGATGCACCAGACGTTTCAGCGCGTTAGGGTCCAGCGCATCGGCCGCAAAGGCCGAAGTGGCCACCAGCACGGCGGCGGTCAGCACCGCGCGCCCGGGCCAGTCCCGGCGGGCCGGTTCAATGGGCAGAGTCCTAGCCATGAGCGTGCTCCAGCAACTCGGCAACGGGCCGTTCGGCATACAGCGACACGACCTTGCCGATGATGAACAGGGTAGGGGCGGCCAGACCGGCCGCGCGCACGTCGGCGGCGACACGGTCCAGACGCGAGACAAGGCGGCGCTCGTCCGGGGTGGTCGCCTTGCCGACGGCCAGGACGGGGGTCGATCCCGGCAGATTCTCGGTCATCAGGCCCATGGCGATCTGGCCGATATTGGCGACGCCCATGTAGATGACCAGAGTGGTGTCAGGGTCCGCCAGGCGCTTCCAGTCGAGGTCCAACACCTTGTCGGCCTGACGATGGCCGGTGACATATTGCACCGATGTGGCCAACCCGCGATGGGTCAGCGGCACGCCGGTCGAACAGCTTGCCCCCTGCGCCGCGGTGATGCCGGGCGCGTATTCCACGGCGATGCCATGGTCCGTCAGAAACGCCGCCTCTTCCGAACCGCGGCCAAAGATCATCGGATCGCCCCCCTTGAGGCGGGCAACCCTGTGGCCCGCGCGGGCCTGTTCCAGCAGGATCTGGTTGATCCGGTCCTGCGGCACGGTATGGCATTTGGGCGCCTTGCCCACGGGGATAAGCCGCGCGCCGGGGGCGTGCATGGCCAGGATCTCGTCCGAGACCAGGCGGTCGTAGACCACCACATCCGCCTCGCGCAGCATCCGCAGGGCGCGCAGGGTCATCAACTCGGGGTCTCCGGGTCCGGCGCCGATCAGAAAAACCTTACCGCTCATGGTGCAATCTCGCTTGGTCTGAATGTCATCGGGACCCGGGTGTTCCGGTAGGTTCCGAGCGCGGACAGAGCGGCGGATCGGGACGTTGCTGGGGTGGCCGGGCGTGTCATGGCCGCAGACTGGCGCATTCGCAAAGGGGCCTCCTTGACATAAGTTAAGGAGCGCGGGATTTGCGCCCGCGCTCCTGTTGTTTGCCTGTATGTCTGCTGCGTTCAGGGTTCGACGGTGACCATACCGACCATGTTCTGGGTTTCCCAATGAGGGCCGCACAGATAGTCCTGCGGGCCGGGCTCAAGGAACGTCATCTCGACCGACTCCTCGGGGAAGATGCGGTCGGATTCGGGCTGACTGCCATCTTTAAGCAGCACCGAATGGCTGGTGCGCTTGTCCACGTTGACCCAGCGAACCGTGGTGCCGGGCTTGACCGTGATCCGGGCCGGGCAGAAGTTGTACTTGTACATCAGCACCACCTCGGCATCCTGCGCTGCGTCAGAGGGTTCGCCGAAGAGTTCGACATAGCGCGCCTCGGCCTCGGCGCAGATCTGGTCGGTTTCATCGGCCAGGGCCGGCAGGGCCGCAACAAGGGCCAGGACTGCGGTCAGAAGGGGCTTGGTCGTCATGGTCCCATGTCTCCTCGGCTGTGGAAAAGGGGCCGGATCGCCGGCCCCTTTTCGTTACTGTTTGACCACGTTGATGTCGGCGCTGTCGTCATCCAGCGCGAGGCTGGTGTTCAGCGTGACGTGGTGGAACCGCGCCGCCGTATGGTCATCGTGGATGGCAAAGCCCACCGTGTAGGTCTTGCCCGGCTCCAGCGGGACGTCGCCCGGCGCGCCCGAGTTCAGCGGACGCGAGAACACCACCGTCCACATGCCGCCCGACAGGCTGGCCGAGGCCGAGATCTCGCCATCATTGACCACGCGCTGTTCCAGCAGATAGCCGTTGGTGGCGCTGCCGTCGGCATAGACGCGCATCAGGTCAAGGAAAGTGCCGTCCTGCAGGTACTGCGCGATCTGCTCTTCGGCCTGCAGCTTGTCCCAGCCGCCCAGCGGCTTGCCGCGCCGGCCTTTGACTTCGACCTCGGTGCGGCTTTCGCTGATGTACTTGGTGACGGTGTCCTTGGCCGTCAGGCGTCCAGCCACGTCCGGGTTGGCGGCGATGGTTTCGGCATCGGGCGCAAAGGGCATATAGGTGTTGTCGGCGTGGCACGAGGCCCAGCACCCCACCTGTTCGCCCAGCTCGATCCCGGTACCGGTGATCATCATGGCGACCTTGATCGGGTTGTCCGGGTCCATCTTGCCGCCGTCGACGAAGGGCACGGGATTGTGACCCGCATCCGCCCATTGCAGCCGGATATACAGGTTTTCGTCGTCATGCGCGGCCTGAACCGTGGCGTCGATCACCCCGCGCTTGCCGGGGATCGGGGTCGGTTCGAGATCACCGCCGGCGACAATCTTGTTGCCGATCGCGTCCAGTTCCTTGGCGTGGCAGGTCGAGCACTGGTCGCCACCCTTGGTCAGCGGGCGTGCGCCGCCGTGGGTCTTGCCGTTCTGCACCCATTCGAACGAAGCTTGTCCCGGATAGAACAGTTTCAGATCGGTGCTGGCCACGGCGTTCCAGTCGATGTTGCCGCCCACGTCGCTGCCGCCCGAGGCCGCGGCGTCGGTTGCGGTGCCATCGGCCTTGGCGCGCTCCTCGGCCACTGCAGCGTCGACCGCGGCGGCGATCTGCGCCTGCACAGCCTCCTGCTGGGCCTTGCGGGCGGCTTTCTCGGCTTCGGCCTCGGCGGCCTCCTTGGCTTCGATCCGTTCCAGGCTGGCCAGGTATTCCGGCGGGATCGGACGGGCGAAGGCCGGGTTCGGGGCTTCGAGCTCTTCCAGAAAATCTTCGGGTGCGCGGTCACGGATGTTCGAGTGTGCGATACCCTTGTGGCAGTCGATGCAGGTCTGGCCGAGCTCCATCGCGTTCAGGTGCTGCTGCCGTGCCCGCGGTTTCTGGAACTCGGGCATCATCGACTCGAAATCGTGGCAGTTGCGGCACTCGCGCGAGTCGGTCTTTTTCATCCGCTGCCATTCGTTCATGGCCAGGTGGATGCGCTTGGCCTCGAATTTCTCGGGCGTGCTGATCGAGCCGACCATCTTGCCGTACAGCTCTCTCGACGCTTTGATCTTGCGGATGATCTTATGCGTCCAGTCCTTGGGCACGTGGCAGTCCGAACAGACCGCGCCCACGCCCGAGCGGTTCACGTCGTGGATCGTACCCTTGTACTCGGTATAGATATAGTCGCGCATCTCATGGCACGAGACACAGAATTTCTCGGTGTTGGTGGCTTCCATTGCGGTGTTGAACCCGCCCCAGAAGATGATGCCGGCGACAAAGGCCGCGGCGATGCCGGCCACGGGCATTCCCCACAGGAAATACCGGCGCCAGATCGGTTTTTTCTTTTCCGGTTCGGACTGGGTCATGTCCAGGCTCCGTTTTGGCTGTCTTGTCTGGCCTTGGGTGTCAGGCCGGTGAAATTGGCTGAGGTTTCACCGGGCCAGAGCGGCCCCGCGAACGTGGAAAGGGCGGGCGAGGGGCCCGCCCTTTCCGGTGTCTGGTCCGAACCCGTCAGGTGACGTGGTTCGAACGGTTGTAGACGTTGAACTTGCCGGTCGGCGCATAGAGCCCGTCGATGCGGCCGATCTCTTCCAGCGTTTTGGCGTCGAAGATCACGATCTGACCGTTGGGCTCCTTGGAGTCCGACAGGTTCCACTTGGAGACCCAGACCTCGGTGCCGTCGGCATTGAATTCAAAGTGAACGGCGGCACTGCCTTCGTCTTCGGTGATCTGGATGGTTTTCACGATCTCGCCGGTCTCTTTCGAGATGACCTGCACCGACTGCTGGATTTCCGGCTCGGGGTGTTTGGTCTGGTCAGCCCAGATGTAGTCCGAGTTCGGGTGGGTGCGGACAAACAGGCCGGGGCCGTCCGTCTCCACTTCGTAGCAGACCTTCCAAGCCTGATCCGGGTGGCCTTCAGGGTCGTTGCCCCAAACGGTCACGGTACCCACACCCAGGTGGGTCGTACCGGCGACGGGTCCACAGTTCGGATCGACCCAGTTTGCGCCCGGTCCGGGGTGCGGCAAGGCAGCGGTGTCGATCATCGCTTCCAGCTTGTGGGTTTCGGTATCGACGACCACCATTTTGTTCGACGCGTTCGCGGCGATCTGGAAATAGCGGCCCGTCGGGTCAAAGAACCCGTCATGCAGGAACTTGGCGCTGTCGATCTTGTCGATGCGCAGGTTGTCGAGGTCTGTGTAATCGACCTGCCACAACTGGCCCAACTCTTTCACGGCGACGATCCAGGTGGGTTCGTTCGGTGTCGTGTAGATCGCGGCCACGCGGCTTTCTTCGACATAGTCGCCGTCCACGTTCACGCCGCGGGTCGAAACGACCTTGAGCGGTTCCATGGTTTTGGCGTCAACGATCGCGAAGTGCGGCGGCCAGTAACCACCACCGATGACGTATTTGCCATCGCCGGAAACTGCGACGTCGCGGGCGTCATAGGCGATCTTGACCTCCGAGACCAACATCTTGTCCGGCGTCTGCCAGAGGTCGATTTTGGTCATCTTGCCGTCGCGACCCATGGTGTACCAGAAACGGCCCGGGTGTTCCGGTTCGGTCAGGCTATGGTGTTCGGACGCTTTCAGAACGTGCACGGCATAGCCGGTGGGGATGTGGGTCAGTACCTCTTTGGTGTCGCCGTCGATTACGGCAACCTTGCCCACGTCACGTTCGATGACGACGAAGAAGTTCTCCCAGTTGCGACCGTGCAGCGGCTCGGTCGGATAGTCTGCCTCTTCGACATAGACCTTGCGGGTCGCCTTCATCTGTTCCAGCGACATTTCCGGCGGCTTGGGCGCGTCCATCATGATGTAGGTCGCCATGTCGCGAATCTGCTCCTCGGTCATGATGTCCGAGAAGTTGTTCATGCCGCCTTCGGTGCCCCACGCGATGATCTTTTCAAGGCGCTCCTGGCCCAGTTGCAGGGTGCCGCCTTCGGTCACGGTGCCGTCGGCTGCGGTTTTCTTCCAGTGCGGCTCGAGGTTCTTGCCGGTGGCGCCCTTGCGCAGCACGCCGTGGCAACCGGCACATTGTTCGAAGTAGAGCTGTTTCGAAGCCTCGAAGGCCTCGTCGCTCAGGGTTGGCTCTTCGGCGAATGTCGGAGCAGCGACGCTGCCCAACAACATGGCCAGACCGACCCTGAAGGCGCGGCCGGTGGTGTAATGGCTGATTCCAAGTGACATGATCACTCTCCGTTTGCTGGTGAGGCAGGCCGGACACTGCGCCGGGACGGGCGTCTTCTCCTTGACGAAAGTCAACGGAGGGGGTGTTCAGACGGAAATGGGGCCGAAAAAAGCCATGAAAATAAGTGCTTTTTGGGGTCATGTTTTCGCCGACGCTTGATTTTGGTTAAGGGGGGCGGGCCCGGCGGTTGCTAGTGCTTGGCCATCGAACAGTTTGGCCAAGGAGAGCAGGCATGCCATCGGCAATCACGCGCGTTATGGGTGAGGGGTTCCGGGTCTTTTTTCTGTTTGCAGGTCTTTACGGCGTGTTTGCCGGTTTGGCCTGGGGAGGGTGGCTGGCAACGCTGGCCGGGGTCGAAATGTGGACCGAGGCGCCCTATGCCATGAGCCCGCCGATGTGGCACGCGCACGAGATGGTTTTCGGCTATGCCAGTGCCGCACTGGGCGGGTTCTTTCTGACCGCCGTCCCCAACTGGACCGGCGCCCCCGAGGCGCGGCGCTTGTTTATTGCCGCTGCAGCGGCGCTGTGGTTGGCCGGGCGCGTGGCACTGTGGTTCTCGGGTGCGATCGACCCGGTGATTGTCGCGGTGCTCGACCTCGCCTTCGTGCCGGTTCTTGCGGCCAAGATCGCCACCCAGTTGATCCGGCGACCAAAACCGCAGAACATGATCTTTCTTCTGTTGCTGGCCTACATCTGGGTGTCCAACCTGTTGACCCATCTGGACTGGAGCGGTGTGACGACCGGAACCCTCGATGTCGGCCTCCGCACAGGACTGCTTGCCTTGTGTTCCATGATCGCCATTCTGGGAGGTCGGATCACTCCGGCCTTTACGCGCAACGCAATGAAGCGCGCAGGCGTACCCGAAGCTGACTGGCCTGTCAGTCGTGATTGGATGGAAAAAAGCAACATGGTGCTGGCCCTGCTGCTGCCCGCTGCGATGCTGATCTTCGGGGCCGGGTACGCAGTCGCGATAATGGCACTGGTCCTCGGAGTGATACAGGGCTTGCGCCTGTCAGGTTGGCGGGGGGCTTGGGCGCTCCGGCAGCCGATCCTGTTTGCGCTGCATCTGGCCCTGGGGATGCTGGGCCTTGGCTTGGTTCTGTGGGGAATGGGCCTGTTTGGCCTCGGCAGTGAACTTGGTGCGCTGCATGTGTTGGGAATCGGCTGTGTGGGAGGGATGACCCTGGCGGTCATGAGCCGCGCTGCGCTTGGCCATAGCGGACGGGCGCTGGTCGCCCCCGCTCCGGTGGTCGTCGCCTACGGAGCGATGGCTTTGGCTGCGATCTTGCGCTGGATTGGGTCCGGGTTGGACGCGCAATTTCTGACCACCATGCTGGTCGCCGACGGGCTGTGGATCAGCGCGATGGCGCTGTATGTGGTGGCGATGTGGCCGGCCTTGGTGGGTCCGCGTGCGGTACCGTCCTGAGAGGCTCAGGCCCGGTCGATCAATGGTCGCGCGTTTTTGACATGCCGATGGATCATGTGCCGCGCACGCTTGCCGGTTTCGGGAATGGGCCGAGCGGCGATCGGGACATGATCCGGGTCGTCAAGCTCGGGGAATATCTCGAAGATCTCGTCTCGGGCATCGCGGCCAATGCTTTTGAGAGCCTCGGGCCCGGTGTACAGGCTTTCCGACGGAGCCCCCTCGGCGGTCACGATTTCATGGCGGTCGAACAGAATGTGGTAGTACGTCACGCTGCTGGCAGTTTCATCGACATGAACGCCGGGAACGCCGACCAGCTTATGGGCGGGGATCAGCACTTCTTGGGCGTCGAACATGCGCACGGCAATCGCCGAGCGGACCAGCATCCGGTGCTGCGGAGAGACCCGCAGATCGCGCCGCGGTAGACCCGCCCCCAGCGCACCCGCAGACACGCAGACCGGCCGCAGCCGTGGCTTGGCTCGCAGCTCGGCCGACGTCAAGGTGCGCGAGCCGATCCAGCGAATCGGTTGCGGGCCGTGATCGAGCGTCAGAACCAGGTCGCCTTCGGCCAGATCTTCTATCGCCTTGGCGCCGGTGGGCGTATCGATCAGCGTACCGGCGGTAAAGCAGGGCACGTCGACGATCGCTGTAGGATCGGTGGTGTCCGGCGCGTTCGACGGGGTCACATTCGAACGAATGAAGGAATAGGCGGTACCGGGTACCAAAGGTTCGGACGTGATGTATCCTACAAGACTTCCTTCAACCTCGACCCGAAAAACATCGATCGTACCGCCGCCCGGTTTGGTCAGGGCGTAGGATTCTTCCAGATAGATAGCGCCGGAATCAAAGGTGGTTGATCCGTCAAGACTGGTGACAACGCCTGTCTGTGTCAGGTCATCGCCGACTTCGTTGTTGAAACGGTCGCCGTTAAAATCAGTTCCATTGTCCGGGTCCCCGTTCACGAGCGTTCCACCGGCCGCATCGGTTACGTCAAATACCCGGCGATCGGTGTTCGGATCGTAGCCTGAACTCAGAGTGATGGTACCGGAGTTAAACCCGGTAAAACTAAGTGAAATCACCCCCGGCGCGTAGCCGATATAGGAATAGTTCGCCATCTTTTACTCGTTCACTCACTCATTCAAAGACACCGGAACCGCACAACACAGATCCGGCAACTCCATCTGACTTGGCACCCTGATAGCAGCGGTTCAAGGCGATTTCGGGGCATTTCACGCTTATTTTAAGGGAATGTAGCCTATTGGCCGCGTGGCAGGACAGAGTCTTGACTTTCGTTAAGGCGGCAAACCGCCCATCCCGCCATTGTCCCACTACCAGCAAAGCGGCGCAAAGGAGAGCGCAATGCGAGAAGTCATGACCAAGAGCATGGCCCGCAACATATTCTATGGCGGGTCACTGTTCTTCATCTTAATCTTTCTGGCCCTGTCGGCCCATTCACACTTGTACATCGTCAATTCGCCGAACTCGGCGAAGCTGGATGAAAGCGTGATCCGGGGCAAGCATGTCTGGGAAAAACACGCCTGCATCAACTGCCACTCGATCATGGGTGAGGGTGCCTATTTCGCCCCCGAGGTCGCCAACGTGATGACCCGCTGGGGCGTTCTGGACGACCCGGAATCGGCCTTTGAATCCCTCAAGGGCTGGATGGAGGCGCAACCCACCGGCATTCCCGGTCGCCGGCAGATGCCCCAATTCAACCTCAGCGACGAAGAGATCCGTGATCTGGCCAACTTCCTGATCTGGACGGACAATATCGACGCTCAGGACTGGCCCCCGAATGACGCGGGCTGAGAAGGGAACGGAGCAATGAAATACGAATCCCAAAAAGTGGCCTATGCCTATTTCGCATTCGCAATGGCCCTGTTCGCGATCCAGGTGATCGGCGGTCTGCTGGCCGGCTGGATCTATGTATCCCCCAACTTTCTGAGCGAGCTTCTGCCGTTCAACATCGTGCGGATGCTGCACACCAACGCGCTGATCGTATGGCTGATCACCGGCTTTTTCGGCGCGGCCTATTTCCTGATCCCCGAAGAGGCCGAGCGCGAGATCCACTCGACCAAGCTGGCCTATATCCAGCTGGCGATCCTGATCCTGGGCACGCTGGGTGTGGTGCTGACCTATGTCTTCAACTTGTTCGAAGGCAACTGGCTGCTGGGCAAAGAGGGGCGCGAGTTCCTTGAGCAACCCAAATGGGTCAAGGCCGGCATCGTCGTGGCGGCGCTGATCTTCCTCTACAACGTGTCGTTGACCGTTCTTAAGGGCAAGAAGACCGCCATCACAAACATCCTGCTGCTGGGCCTGTGGGGTCTGGCTCTGTTGTTCCTGTTCGCCTTCTACAACCCGGGCAACCTGTCGCTGGACAAGCAGTACTGGTGGTATGTCGTCCACCTGTGGGTCGAAGGCGTGTGGGAGCTGATCATGGCCTCGATTCTGGCCTACCTGATGCTCAAGCTGACCGGTGTTGACCGCGAAGTGGTCGAGAAATGGCTTTATGTCATCGTCGCCGCCGCGCTGTTCTCGGGCATTCTGGGCACCGGGCACCACTATTACTGGATCGGTACGCCGGGCTACTGGCAGTGGATCGGGTCGATCTTCTCGAGCCTCGAGGTAATCCCGTTCTTCGCGATGATGGCCTTTGCCTTCGTCATGGTCTGGAAAGGCCGTCGGGACCATCCCAACAAGGCCGCACTGCTGTGGTCGCTGGGCTGTGCCACGCTGGCCTTTTTCGGTGCCGGGGTCTGGGGCTTCCTGCACACGTTGCACGGGGTGAACTATTATACCCACGGCACGCAGATCACCGCGGCTCACGGGCACCTGGCCTTCTACGGCGCCTATGTCTGCCTCAACCTGGCGATCTTCACCTATGCGATGCCGATCCTGAAAAACCGGGATCCGTACAATCAGGTGCTGAACATGGCCTCGTTCTGGCTGATGACCAGCGGCATGGTCTTCATGACCTTCGTGCTGACCTTCGCCGGTACCGTCCAGACGCACATGCAGCGCGTGGTGGGTGACTACTACATGGATGTGCAGGATCAGATCGCGATCTTCTACTGGATGCGCTTCGGCTCCGGTCTGGTCGCGGTCATCGGTGCGCTGTTGTTCATCTACTCGATCTGGGTTCCGCGCAAAGAGATCGTCGAACCCGGACCGGTCGAACGCGAGCGCCTGGAAAGCGATCCTGACCACGTGGCAGCGGAGTCATGAACATGGATGGATCGATGCAACTGGGAAAGGGGGCGGCGGACGCCCCCTTCTACCTGCCCCAAGGCGATGAATGCGACGTGTTCGCCGCCGCCTATACAAACAAGCTGCCGGTCCTGCTGAAAGGGCCAACAGGGTGCGGCAAGACCCGCTTCGTGGCCCATATGGCTGCCAGCCTGGGCCGGCCGCTCTATACCGTAGCCTGTCATGACGACCTGGCCGCCGCCGACCTGATCGGGCGTTACCTGCTGAAAGGCGGCGAGACGGTCTGGGTCGATGGCCCCTTGACCCGCGCGGTGCGGGAAGGCGCGATCTGCTATCTGGACGAGGTGGTCGAAGCGCGCAAGGACGTGACCGTGGTGCTGCACCCGCTGACCGACGATCGTCGCATCCTGCCGATCGACCGCACCGGAGAAGAGCTTGAAGCCGCGCCCGGCTTCATGCTGGTGGCGTCCTACAACCCCGGCTATCAGAACATTCTGAAAACCCTCAAACCCTCGACCCGGCAACGGTTCATCTCGCTGGAATTCGACTTTCCCTCGCCTCAGATGGAGGCCGAGGTGGTTGCGCAGGAAAGCGGACTGCCGCTGGAACGCTGCAAGCCGCTGGTGCGGCTGGCGGGAAAACTGCGCGGGCTCAAGGGTCAGGACCTCGAGGAAGGCGTATCCACCCGCCTGGTCGTCTATGCCGCGACGCTGATCGCGCAGGGCATGTCCACCGACCGCGCCATCCTTGCCGCCATGATCGAACCTCTGACCGATGATGAGGATATCAAACGCGGGCTCCTCGATCTTGTCACCGCCGTCTTTGGGTGAGGCCGGCGATGGTCAGGATCGACTTTGAGCCATGGGAACCCGAAGAAACGATCGGGAAACTGTGGCACACCCTTGCCAGCCGCCTTGATGCACCAGAGGTGCACGAAGGAGCCGCGGTCGACCTGTCGCAGGTCGCGGGGCGGCTGGCCGTTCTTTTCCGGGGGCTGGGCGGCAGTCCGGGCGTCGAGCTGCGCCCGGTTTCGCCCGAGCTCTCGCGCCACCGGCTGGGCTGGCGGCGCAAGCTGGCCACCGAGGCCGAGCTGATTCCACGCGCCAGTTTCGACGGCGAGGTCCTGCGCCTGCCCGACCGGTTGGCGGTGTTTCCCGCGCGCGAAGCCAATGGCGCGCTTTATGTCTGGCTGGCGGCGGTGGCCGCCCATGCCGGAACCCGCATCGACGAGGACGACCCCCTGCGCGCCGATCTGCGCGCCCTGCAGGCGGCCCGCGCGATGGTCGCCGCAACGCTCGAAGACGCGCCGGGCCTGCGCCCGCTTTACACCGAACTGTGCAAGGGCGTGCTGTATCAGCGTGACCTGCCCGGCCTGCCCACGGCCGAGGCCGCCGTCGAAGAGCTGATCCGCCGGATGCTGGGCGACCCTGCGCCTCTGTCCACCCGCGCCCATGCTTACGACGACCTGGGCGACGACGTGGCCGCCCCGCGCGGGTACCAGCCGTTCCGTCCGGTGCCCCTGTGGCCCGAACTGCGCGCGGTCGCCTTTTCCGAACACACCGAGGTCGAAAGCCGCGACACCGACGGCCCACCCGAGGAATCGGGCGAAAAGACCCACCGCGCCCGTCGCCGCAAATCCGACCAGGCCGAGCGGCAGGACAGTCTGATCCTGCACAAGTTCGAGGCAATCCTCAGCTGGGCCGAGTTCCTCAACCTCAACCGCCGGATCGACGATGACGACCCGGACAACGCGAAAAAGGCTGCCGACGATCAGGACGAGATCGGGCTGGGCCAGATTTCCAAGGCGCCGCCGACACGGTTGAAGCTGCACCTCGACCTCGCCCCCGAGGACGTGGACCGCGAACGCCTCTCGGGCCGCATCCTTTACCCCGAATGGGACGTGCGCACGGGGCAGTATCTGCCCGATCACGTCAACGTTCTGACCTCGGATGCCGAGATCCGCGAGGATGCCGCCGAGTTCGGCAAGGACCCGGCCACCGCCCGCCGCATCCGCGCCGTCAAGCGCCAGTTCGAGGCCTTGCGCCCGGGCCGCGTGATGACCCGCGGCCATCTGGACGGCGACCAGCTGGATATCGAGGCCGCCGTGCGCAGCGCCGTAGACCGCCACGCCAATGGCGAGGGCAACGAGCGTATCTGGATGCAATCCCGCCCCGAGGCGCGCGACCTGGCGGTGTCGATCCTGCTGGATGTCAGCCGCTCGACCGAAAGCGCGGTCACGGGGCGCGCGGTGATCGACATCGAACGCGAGGCGCTGGCGGCGCTCGCCTGGGGTCTGAACGCCTGCGGCGACGATTTCGCCATCCACGCCTTCAGTTCACTGAAACGCCAGCGGGTCTATGTGCAGCGCTGCAAAAAGTTCAATGAGCCCATGACCGCCACCGTGGAACAGCGCATCGCGTCGCTGCGGCCGGGCCATTACACGCGGCTGGGGGCGGCGATCCGGCATGCCTCGGCCGATCTGGCGGCGCAGGCGCGCAAACGCTGGCTGCTGCTGGTGATCACCGATGGCAAGCCCAACGATCTGGACCACTACGAGGGCCGCCACGGTATCGAAGATACCTGCATGGCCATACGCGAGGCGCGCCGGGCGGGGCAGTCGGTCTTCGGCGTCACCATCGACAAGACCGGCAAAAGCTGGTTCCCGCGCATGTTCGGGCAGGGCGGGTTCGCGGTGATCCCCGACCCCAACCGCCTGACCATGGCGCTGCCGCAGATCTATCGCCAACTGGTCGGCGCATGAGCGATGCGTCCCTGATCGACGAGCTGCCCGGCGAATTGCTGATGTGGGTTCTGATCGTTTCGGAACTGTTGGTGTTCGGGGCCGGGCTGATCGCCTTCATGGGTGTCCGCCTGACCGACCCGGCGGGCTTTGCCGAGGCGCAATCACACCTGTACCGTACCGGGGCCGCGCTCAACACGGGGGTTCTGGTCACCTCGGGCTTTCTGGCTGCGCGGGCCCTGCGCTGGCGACAGGCAGCGCGCCGCGGCGCCGCAAGGCTGGCCCTGATTGGCGCGGCCCTGCTGGGCGTGGTGTTCCTGATCATCAAGGGCGCGGAATATGCCGGCAAGGCCGCCCAGGGCATCAGCTACGAGACCCACCCGTTTTTCCTGTTCTACTACCTTCTCACCGGGTTCCATGCCGCGCATGTGCTGGCCGGGGTCACCATTCTGCTGCTGGTCGCCTGGCGCGACGATCCCCGCAATATCGAGGCCGGCGGCCAGTTCTGGCACATGGTCGATCTGGTCTGGATCCTGCTGTTTCCGGTGATCTACCTGCTGGGGTGATGCGATGCCGAGTTTTTCCTTTGTCCGATACACCCATGCGGATCGCTTGACCCGCGCCTGGGCCGGCCTGATCGCTCTCAGCCTGGCCTCGGCCCTGCTGACCCTCGTGCCGGTTGAGCCCCGGCTGGTCGGGGGCGGCATCCTGCTGCTGGCCTTGTTCAAGGCCCGCATCATCCTGGCGCGGTATCTCGACCTTGAATGCAGCCCCGCCTGGCTGCGGGGCTTCACGTTGGTGCTGAGCACCTTTGCGGCACTGATCTTCGCGCTCTACCTGGTCTGAGGCAAAAAGAACCGCCGCGCACAGGGGCACGGCGGCTTGCCAGTTCAGGGACAGAAATCTATTGCGCGGCCATCGGCATCCGGGCGATCTGGCACCGCTGCCACAGCGCCGAGAGCGCGCCGACCAGATGGTCGATATCGGCATCGGTATGCACAGGCGAGGGCGTGATGCGCAGCCGCTCGGTGCCCTTGGGGACGGTGGGATAGTTGATTGGCTGGATGTAGATGCCGAACTCTTCCAACAGCGTGTCCGAGATGAACTTACACTTGACCGGGTCGCCCACCATCACCGGGATGATGTGGCTGGGGTTGGGCAGATGCGGGATGCCCTCGGCGTCGAGCCGGGCGCGAACCTGGGCCACGCGTTCCTTCTGCAGGTCGCGTTCCGCATTTGATTGTTTCAGATGCCGGATCGAGGCCGCCGCCCCGGCGGCGATCGCCGGCGGCAGGGCGGTGGTGAATATGAAGCCGCTGGCAAAGCTGCGGACGAAATCGCACAGCGCGGCCGAGGCGGCGATATAGCCGCCCACAACGCCGAACGCCTTGCCCAGCGTGCCCTCGATCACGGTCAGGCGGTCCATCAGACCCTCGCGTTCGGCGATGCCGCCGCCGCGCGGGCCGTAGAGGCCGACGGCATGCACCTCGTCCAGATAGGTCATCGCGCCGAATTCATCGGCCAGGTCGCAGACTTCCTTGATCGGCGCGATGTCGCCATCCATCGAATAGACCGATTCAAAGGCGATCATCTTGGGCGCCTCGGGGTCGGCGGCGGCCAGCTTGGCGCGCAGGTCGTCCAGATCGTTGTGCTTCCAGATCACCTTCTGCGCCCGCGAATGGCGGATGCCCTCGATCATCGAGGCATGGTTCAGCGCGTCCGAGAACACGATCAGGCCGGGGATCTTTGCCGCCAGCGTCCCCAGCGCCGCCCAGTTCGAGACGTAGCCGGAGGTGAACAGCAGCGCCGCCTCTTTCCCGTGCAGGTCGGCCAGTTCGCGTTCCAACAGGACGTGGTCATGGGTGGTGCCGGAAATGTTGCGGGTGCCGCCCGCACCGGCGCCGCAACGGTCCAGCGCGTCATGCATCGCCGCCAGAACAGAAGGGTGCTGGCCCATGCCCAGATAGTCGTTCGAACACCAGATGCGCACGTTCCTTGCCGCCGCGCCATCAGTCTGGCGGGCATTGGGAAAGGCGCCGCATTTGCGCTGCAGGTCGATGAAGACACGGTAGTTGCCTTCGGCCTTCAGGTCGCTGAGGCTCTGGCTGAAGAAACGCTCGTAATCCATGTCTCGATCTCCCCGGAAAACTGGCTGTTGGACCAAAATCTAGGGGCGCGCGCGCGTCGGGAACATGACAATAGTCAAGCGACGCCGGGAAAAGGGTGGTGCGCGGCGCGCGGGTTTGGCATAGGCTGGCGCACGGATGAATGGGCCGGTTATTCGGCCGGACAAAAGGGGATGCCTTCGTGGCGCATGAAGCACAAAAAGCCATTGCGCGGCAGTCGCTGCTGCTCAAAAGCCTGCCGGATCAGCATGTCGAAACCTTGCTGAGCCATGCGATCTGGCGCCAGTATGACCGTGGCGAGACGATCTTTGTGCAGGAAGAAAGCGCCCAGGCTGTGCATGTCGTCCTGGCCGGATGGGTCAAGCTGTTCCGCATGTCGCCCACCGGGGCCGAGGCCGTGGTCAGCGTTTTCACCCGCGGCGAAAGTTTCGGCGAGGCGGTGGCGCTGCGCAACGTGCCCTATCCGGTTTCGGCCGAGGCGGTCTCGGCCTGCGAGATCATGCACATTCCCAGCCCGGTGCTGATTTCCTTGATGAAGGCCGACCCCGAGATCGGGATCTCGATCCTGGCTTCGACCTTCACACATTTGCATTCGCTGGTGTCCCAGCTGGAACAGCTCAAGGCCCAGACCGGGGCGCAGCGGGTGGCCGAGTTCCTGCTGAACCTGTGTGACTGCGACGAAGGCGCCTGCCAAGTCGAGCTGCCCTATGACAAGATGCTGATCGCCGGGCGTCTGGGCATGAAGCCCGAAAGCCTGAGCCGTGCGTTTTCGCGGCTCAAGGCGGTGGGGGTGAAGATCAACCGCAACCACGCGGAAATCTCGGACATTCCGCTGCTGCGCGACTATGCCGACAGCGATCCGGCCGACAACTGGGGGCGCTGAACGCGCCCGGTCAAACCCGCAACCCGTCCTCTCCGAACGTCAGTGCATTGGCCGGATCATAGTCGATGCCGACCTGCGTCCCCGGGGACACCTGATGCTGACCAAAGGCCCGAACGGTAAAAGGCTTGTCGGTACCGATATCGACCAACACGTTGGTATCTGCGCCAAGGTTTTCCACGTGAACGACTGTGCCTGACAGCGGACCCGACTGCCCAAGGCGAGCGTATTCAGGGCGAATGCCGATGAGTTGCCGGCCAGACCCACCGATCCGATCGGCGGGCACGAAATTCATCGCCGGAGACCCGATGAACTCGGCCACGAAACGGTTGGCGGGGTTGTTGTAGAGCTCCATCGGGCTGCCGATCTGTTCGACCCGGCCGTCCCGCAACACAACGATCTTGTCCGCCAAAGTCATCGCCTCGGTCTGGTCGTGGGTCACGTAGATCATGCTGGCGTCGATCTGGCGGTGCAGGTTTGCGATTTCGACCCGGGTGTTCAAGCGCAACGCGGCATCCAGGTTCGACAGCGGTTCATCGAACAGGAACAGTTTGGGGTTGCGCACGATCGCGCGGCCGATCGCGACGCGCTGGCGCTGACCGCCGGACAACTCGGCCGGGCGACGTTCAAGATAGGGATCCAGCGACAACATGCGGCTGGCTTCGGTGATGCGGCGCGCGATTTCGTTCTTGGGATGCCCGGCCTGTTTCAAGCCCAGTTCCATGTTCCCCCGAACAGTCAGATGCGGATACAACGCATAAGACTGGAACACCATTGCGATGCCGCGCTTGGCAGGTGGGACCTCGTTGACGGTCTGGCCATCGATTTCCACCGTTCCCGAGGTCGCCTCTTCAAGCCCCGCGATTACGCGCAGCAGGGTGGACTTGCCGCAACCCGAGGGGCCAACAAAGACCACGAATTCGTTTTCCTCGACGGTCAGGTCGATGTTCTTCAGCACGTTTACCTGTCCGAAGGACTTGCACACATTGGTCAGTTTCAGGGCGGTCACGTCACGTCTCCTTCAGGTCGACCGGCTGGCCGGATCGAATGCTTTGGTCGGCGGCAAGGCAGATCCGCAGGGATTGCACCGCGTCATTCATGTGGCGGGTCAGGTCGATGTCCTGCGCGATGGCTTGCAGCATGTAGGCTTGTTCGGCGTCGCACAGTTCCTGGTGGCCAGGTTCGCCATCCATCTCGATCAGGGTGTCGCCGCTGGATTTGTGCACAAGAATGCCGCCCACCTTTGTGTGGCCGTCCACATCGTCGGATGCGCCCTTGTTGCCTTCGGTAATGGAAACCGCGCCATTGGGTGAAACGATGTCCTTCACGAAGAACGCCGTTTCGGACATCATAGGACCCCAACCGGCCTCGTACCAACCAACCGAGCCATCTTCGAACACCACTTGGAACTGGCCGTAATTGTACATGTCGGGTGCGATTTCGTCCGACAGTCGCAGGCCCATGCCGTTGACCCGAACCGGCCGGGCATCGGTAATCTGGCACATGACGTCGACGTAATGCACACCGCAGTCCACGATGGGTGAGGTGGTTTGCATCAGCGCCTTGTGCGTCTCCCATGTCGGGCCGTCGGACTGCTGGTTCAGGTTCAGGCGAAAGACATAGGGGCCGCCCAGGTAACGCGCCTCGGATATCAGTCGCATCCACGAGGGGTGATGCCGAAGGATGTAACCAACCACCAGCTTGCGGTTGGCGTCAGTGGCCTTCTCGACGACACGGCGTGCGTCTGCGACCGTGGTGGCCAGGGGTTTCTCGACAAATACATGCGCACCGGCGTCCATTGCGGCACAGGCATAATCGGCATGGCTGTCGGAATAGGTGGCAATCACGGCCAGATCAGGGTTGGTGTCTGCAAGCGCCGTATGGAAATCGGTGAAGACCGGATACCCCTGCAAATCCGGGTGATCCACTGTCCCGGATCGGTTCACCAGACCCACGATCTGGGCGTCGGGATGGTGATGATGCGCCAGCGCGTGGCTGAGGCCCATGTTTCCCAAACCTGCGATCAGAACCCGGATCATTTGACCGCCCCCGAAGTGATCCCGCGGATCAGTTGCCGCGAGAAGATGACATACAGAACCATGACCGGCAGGATCGCCATGCTGAGTGCCGAAAGCACCGCGTTCCAGTCGGTGACGAACTGACCGATGAAGACCTGGCTACCGAGGGTCAGGGTCTTGGTCTCTTCGGCCGGGGCCAGGATCAGCGGGAACCACAGGTCGTTCCAGATCGGGATCATGTTGAACACGGCCACGGTCGCCATGGCCGGACGCACCAGAGGCAGAACCAGGCGGAAGAAGATGGTGTATTCGCTCAGCCCGTCGATGCGGCCTGCATTCTTGAGGTCGTCGCTGACTTGCCGCATGAACTCGGACAGGATGAATACGGCCAGCGGCAGGCCCTGTGCGGTGTAGACGAGGATCAGCGCCATCAGCGTGTTGACCAGACCGGTCGCCACCATCATGTCAAGGATCGCAACCGTGCCGATGCGGATCGGAATCATGATGCCCAATGCAAGGTACAGGCCCATCAGCGTGTTGCCCTTGAACCGGTATTCGCTGAGCGCGAAAGCCGCCATTGCGCCGAACAGCAGGATCAGGAACAGCGACACGACGGTGACAATCATCGAATTCTGAAAATACAGGAAGAAGTCGCCCTGTTTCATCACCGTCTGGTATCCGATCATCGAAAACGAGTCGGCATCGGGCAGGGCCAGCGGTTCACGGAAGATCGCCTTGCGCGACTTGAAGCTGTTGATCACGATCACGAAGACCGGAAACAGGGCGATCAGCGTATAGAGGATCAGCGCGCCATGCATGGCGGCGATGTTGAAGGGGTTTCTGCGGGCTTTGTTCATGCTCTTCGGGCCCCTCAGAACTGATACCGGCGGATGCGGGTCTGGATCAGGAACAGATAGATGCAGACCCCTGTCAGGATGATGGCGAACATGCCCGTTGCGATGGCCGATCCCATATGCGGGTCACCGAGTTGCAATTGGAACCCGAAGAAGGTCCGGTACATGAACGTGCCAAGGATGTCGGTCGAGAAGTCCGGCCCCGCCAGAGCGCCCTGGGATGCGTAGATCAGATCGAACGCATTGAAATTGCCGACAAATGTCAGGATCGAGATGATGCCGATAGAAGGCAGGATCAGCGGCAGCTTGATCTTCCAGAAGGCGGACATGCCGGTGATGCCTTCGACTTCGGCAGCCTCGAGGATCTCTTCGGGGATCGACAGCAGGGCGGCATAGATCAACATCATCGGAATGCCCACGAACTGCCAGACCGAAATCAGGGCCAGCGTGGTCAGCGCGTATTCTTCTTTGCCCAGCCAAGGCGCGAACAGAGATTTGAGTCCCACCGCGGCCAGCATATCGGGGGCGATGCCCCAGATCGGCGACAGGATCAGCTTCCAGGCGAAGCCAACGATCACGAAGGACAGGATCGTCGGGATGAAGATGGCCGATCGATAAAACGCAGCAAAGCGCAGGCGTGGGTGGCTGAGGATTGCCGCCAGTGCGATCCCGATCGGATTCTGCACCAGCATGTGAATGAAGAAGAACCAGAAATTGTTGCCCAGTGCGTTCCAGAACGCATCCGACCAAATCGGGTCGCCGAACAGGGTGCGGAAGTTGTCCAGGCCTACGAACACACGGGCCTGATCGACCTCGGTGTACAGTGCCAGCCGCAGCGTGTTGAACAGCGGAAAGACCATGACGGCCGAGTAGACCAGCACTGCGGGTGCCAGAAACACCACGATGTGCCATTTGATCCGGCGATTGCCCATGTTGTTCCTCGAAAGCTCAGGGTGGCTCTGGCCGCCTGGCCAGAGCCGTTTGTGTCACGATAGACGGGTTACTGGTGCGGGGCGTACCAGCTGGCCAACCCGTCCTGCAGGCGCTTGCCGGCGTCCTCTGGCGATTCCTCACCCTTGATCACCTGAGCCGATGCGTTCCAGGTCTCGTTCTCAAGGTTGGGCGTTCCACGCGACAGGATCTGATAGGTGGACCGGATGGTCGAGTTGCACTCGTTCCGCCAGCTGACGAATTCCTGTGCCAGTGGGTCCTCCATCGCCACATCGAAGCTGGAGAGAGAGAAGAAGCCGGGCAGGGCGTTTGCATAGATCTGCGCGAATTCCTCGGACCCGACCCAGTTCAGGAAGGTGCGTGCCGCATCGGCGTTGGGCGACGCCGCGTTCAGACCAATGGCGATGTCGGTGTGATCCGAGATATAGCACTCGTCCCCGGCATTCTGGACTGGCGGCTTGAAAGCGCCCATCTCGAAATCGGCCAGGTTGTTGAAGCCGCTGATCTCCCAGCTGCCGGCCGGATAGATGGCGGCGCGGCCCAGCGTGAACAGGTTCTGGCTGTCAGGATAGGTCTGCGCTTCGAACCCGTCGCCCAGATAGGCACCCCATTTGGCCAGCTGGCGGTAGGGGGCGACCCACGGCTCGTCCGTCAGTTTCTGAGAACCTTCGATCAGGGCGAGGCGACCTTCCTCGCCCTTCCAGTAGTTCGGCCCGATGTTGTTGTAACCCATGGTGGCGGCTTCCCACTGGTCATTGGTGCCCATGGCCATGGGGATATAGGTGCCGTCTTCCTTGATCTTGTCCAGAACGGCAAAGAACTCGGCTTCGGTTTCCGGAACCGACAGGCCCAGCTCGTTGAACGCGTCCTTGTTGTAGATGAACCCGTGGATCACCGAGGCCATTGGCACGCAGAAGGTGGCCGAGCCGTCATCGGTCTGCCACGCTGATTTGGCGACGTCCGAGAAATTCGCCATGCCTTCCAGATCAGAAAGATCGGCCAGTTTGCCTGCCTCGTACAGGCCAAGTGAGGTGTCGAAGGGGCGGCAGGTAATCAGGTCTCCGGCCGAGCCGGCATCCAGTTTGGCGTTCAGGGCGGCGTTGTATTCCGCCGGGGCCGATGGGGTGAACTTGATCTTGATGTCGGGATGCTTGGCCTCAAAGGCCGGGATGATCTTTTCCTGCCACAGGGCCAGGTCGTCGTTGCGCCAGCTTTCGATGGTCAGCGTGGTTTCGGCCATTGCCGCACCGGCCAGGGCCGATGACGCCAGCAGCACGGCGGTCAGTGTGGTTGTTCTCATGATGTATTCTCCCTTTTGGTCTTCTTCTTGGTTCAAATCTGGTCCAACGCAGGGCGCAGATGGCCGCCCGATGCCGTCAGCAGTTCACTGGCCTGCGCCGGTGTTGCGGCACCGGCGGCCAAAAGTACGGCAAGCTTCAGGTTGCCTTCGGCACGATTCAGGGCATCAGCGGCGTGCTGAGGTGTGGCGCCGGTTATGTTCCGGATGATTCCTTCTGCGCGCTGACGCAGCTTGGCATTGTCGGCCACCACGTTGACCATCATGCCGTCATGCACATGGCCCAACCTGACACCCATGAGGGTCGAGAGCATGTTGAGCGCCGCCTTTTGCGCGGTTGCGGCGCCCAGTCGGGTCGATCCGGCAATGACTTCGGGCGGGGTGTTCAGGCAAATTGCGCAATCGGCGTGCTCGAACAGCAAAGCGTCGGCGTTGTTGGCAATGCAGATGGTTTTGGCGCCGCGGGACCTTGCAATTCCGGCAAAGGTCAACGGGTAAGGCGTGGTGCCGCTGGCGGATATCGCGATCACCGTGTCCGTGGGGCGGAGGTCGGCGGCTGCGATTTCGGCAGTTCGGGTGTCATCTTCGGTGTGACCCGGCATCTCTGCCCCGGTCGGTATGCCGCCGGCCATGCAGATGGCGATCGACTCTGGAGACAGGCCGAATGTCCCCGGTATCTCCGCCCCATCGGCCAAGCCCATCAGCCCGGACGACCCGGCGGCGGCATAATAGAGCCGCCCCCCGGTGCGGATGGTTTCTGCCATCAATGCCGCACCTCTTGAGATATCCTGAAGGCATGCATCCAGCCCGTTCAGTGCGGCTTTCTGCGCATCCAGCAGCAGGCGCAGAACTTCGGCGTCCGGGCGCAGGTCCAGTCCCTCGGATTCGTCGCGCAGCATTTCGGTTTGCGGCAGCATGTGCGGCGTCATGTGATTCCCCTTTGGCATCGAAGATAATACCTATATAATACCTTTTGTCTACCATTAGTTTTAAATCACGAAATATCGACCGATAAGCATGAAAAATCACGATCTCGGCACACAAGAGGTCTTTTTTTCAGACAAAAGGTATCGTAAAGGTATCTATATGGATGAGTCCCTCCAATATCTCATTGCAATTGACGGTGGCGGTACACGCTGCCGGTTTGCCATGGTCGGCCCCACCGGGCGGCATGATCTGGTTCTGGGAAGCGCCAATGTCTATTCCGATCGTGCGGCGGCTATCTCAACGCTGAATGCCGGGCTGCGGGCTCTGGCCGAGCGTGCTGCGATGCCCGAAGCGGCTTTGACCGGGATTCCGATCTACGCAGGGCTGGCTGGCGTGACCGACGCGGACACCGGTGCTGAAATCGCACGGCACCTGCCATCGCGCATTGTGCAAGTCGAGGATGACCGTCGCTCGGCCGTGGTTGGGGCGTTGGGTCCGGTCGATGGATGTTTGATCGGGATCGGCACAGGATCGTTCCTGGCCCGGCAAAGTGATGGCGAAATCCGGTTGCTTGGCGGATACGGCGCGCTCATCGGTGATGATGCGTCCGGATATTGGCTGGGAAAGCAGTTGCTGCGGCGGGTGTTGCTTGCAGCGGACGGAATAATCCCCGACAGCGCGCTGACGCGGTCCATACGCAGACGTTTTGACGATGACCCGATGCAGATCGTGCGATTTGCGGGGCAGGCGCGGCCGGCCGAAATCGCAGACTTCGCGCCCGAAATCATTGCGGCGGCTCAAAAAGGCGATGTGGTGGCCGTGGCCCTGATGCGCGAGGGCGCCGACTATGTCGCTGCAGGGCTTCAGGCCCTTGGTCGCGATGCTGACGAGCCGGTCTGTGTAGTAGGCGGGGTGGCATCGCATTACATCGACTATCTTTCCGCCGAGGTGCAGAGCGCGATGATCGAACCGGCGGGCACCGCCCTTGACGGGGCGCTGCAGCTCGCCGCACAGCTGGCCGAGCGCGCCAGATTGGGGGCAGCATGACCGCCGAAACGATCGAAACTTTCCTCAGGACCGGTGACTGGATGCAGCAGGCCGTGGGGCCTCGGTACGTTCGGCTGCGCAAGCGGATCGAAGAGGGCATCGAGAATGGTCTGCTGGCGGAAAGTGCACCGCTCCCGGCCGAACGCGAGATCGCAAACCTCACGGGCCTTTCCCGCGTCACCGTGCGTCGGGCGATGCAGGATCTGGTAGATCGGGGAATCGTCATTCAGCGCCAGGGCTCGGGCAGTTTTGTGGCCGACGGAACGCCTCGGGTCGAGCAATCCCTGTCACGGCTGACCTCGTTCACCGAGGACATGAACCGACGCGGTCTTGAATCCTCAAGCGAGTGGCTCGAGCGCGGTGTTCACACTCCGTCGCCCGAGGAGGTGGTGGCGCTGGCCCTGTCCTCGGGCGAAGCGGTCGCGCGCATCTCGCGCCTGCGTATGGCCAACGATCGGCCCATGGCGATCGAACGGGCCTCGCTGCCAATCGACATTCTGCCGCGCCCGCAGGAGGTCGAAGCCTCCTTGTACGAAGTCTTGGAGCGGGATGGAAACCGGCCCGTACGGGCGCTGCAGCGCATATCGGCGATCAATCTGGACAGCGCCGACGCGGGCTTGCTTGGGGTCGAACCCGGTGCGGCCGGACTGCGCATCGTTCGAACATCATACCTGTCCAATCGGCGGGTCGTTGAATTCACTCGGTCGATCTATCGCGGCGACGCCTATGATTTTGTCGCCGAATTGCGGTTGGCCAACAGCTAGGACACATCATGCAACAGCAGATCACCCGGATGCGCCGGGAAATTGATGAAATCCCCGTGGCCGTAGAAAGGCTTCTGAGTCGGGGCCAGACCGACATTGAGGCGGTCGCCTCGGTTGCCCGCGAACTGGACCCGACATTTGTCGTGACGGTCGCACGCGGGTCTTCCGATCACGTCTGCACCTATCTCAAATACGCGTCGGAGATCCTATTGGGTGTGCCGGTGGCCTCGGTCGGGCCGTCGATCGGATCGATCTACGATTCCGTTCTGCGCATGCGTCAGGCGATGTGCCTGTCGGTGTCGCAATCCGGCAAAAGCCCTGACATCGTGGCCATGGCTCGCAATGCCCGGCGCGACGGCGCATTGACAGTAGCGTTGACCAACGACGCCGCTTCACCGTTGGCCGAGGTCAGCGATCACACCATAGATATTCAGGCGGGCCCCGAACTGAGTGTTGCGGCAACCAAGACCTTCGTCACATCGGCGGTGGCCGGCTTGTGGCTGTTGGCAGAGTGGGGGCAGGATGCGGCGTTGCTGGCGGCGTTGCGCGACCTGCCCGAGCAGCTGGATCAGGCGGCCCGGATCGATTGGCCCGAAGTGCGTGACGCTATCGGTGCTCACCCGTCGCTGTTCACGCTTGGCCGGGGCCAGGCACTGGCCGTATCGAACGAAGCTGCGCTGAAATTCAAGGAGACCTGCCAGCTGCACGCTGAAAGCTATTCCTCGGCCGAGGTTCTGCACGGGCCGGTGTCCATCGTCGAGGACGGTTTTCCGGTACTCAGCTTTGCAGCGGCAGATGCGGCGGAGCCTGCGTTGGCGGAGGTGGCCGACGCGATCAGCGCCAAGGGTGCCCGTGTCTTTGCGACCACGGACAGGGTTACTGCAGCAACGCGCATTCCGCATGTCCGCACGGGCCATGCTCTGACCGACCCGCTGAGCCTGATCGTCTCCTTCTACGCGATGGTCGAGGCATTTGCCGCTTCGCGCGGGATCGACCCGGACGCACCGCGGCACCTGAACAAGGTGACGGAAACCGTATGACCAGCGAATTGCAGGCTCTGGCGGGCGCGGACATTTTGACACCTGCAGGTATCCTGCAGGATCATACTCTTCTGTTCGCGGAAGGGCGTATCGGGGGCGTGACGCCTGTCTCCGACACTCCTGGCACAGCGAGGGTGTCGCGGCTGGACGGTGGCCTTCTGGTCCCGGGCTTCGTCGATCTGCAGGTAAATGGCGGCGGCGGGGCAATGCTGAACAACGCCCCAGATCTGGCCACGCTCCGCACGATGTCGCAGGCACATGCGCGTATCGGAGCAACGTCGATCTTGCCAACGCTGATCACGGATACGCCTGAGATCACGCGCCGGGCGATCGCGGCCACGATTGCGGCCGTGACCGTGGGTGTTCCCGGCATCGTCGGCCTTCATCTGGAAGGCCCGCACCTGTCCCAAACCCGCAAAGGTGCACATGACGCTGCCCTGATCCGACCGATGGCGCAGGCTGATCTGGATTTGTTGCTGGACACAGCCGCGCAGTTGCCGGTTCTCAAGGTTACGGTGGCGCCGGAAAGTGTGACCGATGATCAGATACGCGCCATGACCCAAGCGGGGATCGTCGTCTCGATGGGCCATACGGATGCGAGTTTTGAAACCTGTCAGAGAGCCGTTCAGGCCGGGGCGCGTTGCGTCACACATTTGTTCAATGCTCAGAGCCAGATGGGTAATCGAGAGCCCGGCGTCGTAGGCGCAGCGCTGGCGCTTGGCGAGCTGTCGGCGGGCCTGATCGCTGATGGAATTCACGTCCACCCGGTTTCAGTGCGCAATGCCATTCGGGCCAAAGCGGACCCAGGCTGTGTCTTCCTTGTCAGCGACGCGATGGCGACCGCCGGGTCGGATATCGACAGCTTCCTGCTGAACGGCCGGCAGATCTTGCGCGACGGCAACCGGTTGACCCTCGCCGATGGAACGCTGGCCGGTGCGCATCTCGAGCTGTTGGACGCGGTCCGCAACGTCGTTGCATTCGCGCAACTGCCTTTGCAAGCTGCTTTCGACATGGCGACCCGGTTTCCCGCGGACCTGATCGGCAGATCAGATCTTGGCCGTTTGGCGGTTGGTGCCCGCGCAAATATTTTGCATGTCTCTGACCAACGGCTGCTCCAGGTCTGGCAGGAAGGTCAGGCATTGGGCTGACGGTGTCCACGCCGACCCTTGGTCGCCGGATTTCCTACGACATGTCGGACCCTGGGCTGTTCATGTCGGGAATCTGCATTGTGCACATCTTGTATTTTTCTTAGCCTTGGTGTCGGGCGCAAGTTTCACGCGTGCCCGGCAAGAGGAATGAGATGACGCCTGTGTTCAGATTTCAGGGGATCTACACCCCGGTGGTGACCCCGTATCACGCGGATTTCAGCGTTGATTGGGATGCCTTGGCCGAGGTGATCGAATACCTGGTCGAGAATGGCGTGCACGGGATGATCTCGGGCGGGTCCACGGGCGAAAACTATGCCCAGACCGTCGATGAAAGGCTGGAACTGGCGCGTTTTACTCACCAGCGACTGAAGGGTCGGCTGCCTTTGGTGGTCGGGACCGGCGCGATGTTGACGCCGGATTCGATCGCGTTGGCCCAAGGCGCGCGCCAGATCGGGGCCGATGCCATCCTGCTGGCCAGCCCGCCCTATTCGGTGCCGACGGATCGGGAAAACGCCCTGAATGCACTGGCCATCGACAAGGCGGCCGAGTTGCCGGTGATGCTGTACAATTATCCGCACCGCACCGGCACGATGATGGGGGCTGAGTTCCTCGATCGCGTCGGGCGCAGCCGCAATTTCTGCGGCATCAAGGAAAGCTCGGGCGACATCAACCGCGTGCACATGCTGGCGCGGGACTATCCGCATATCCAGCTGGGCTGCGGCATGGACGATCAGGCGCTGGAATTCTTCGCTTGGGGTGCGCCGTTCTGGGTCTGTGGCGGGTCGAATTTTCTGCCGCGCGAGCATGTGGCGCTGTATGAGACCTGCGTGTTGCAAGGCGATTTCGCCAAGGGCCGCCGGATCATGTCGGCGCTGATGCCGTTGATGCGGGTGCTCGAACAGGGCGGCAAGTTCATCCAGACCATCAAGCATGGGGTTACGATGAACGGCATCCCGGCGGGCGCGGTTCGGCCGCCCGTGAAGGGGCTGAACAAGGATGACAAGCGCGCGCTGGAACAGGTGACCCGCGTGCTGAAAAGCAAGATCGCAGACATCATGGCGGAGGGCTGAGGCATGGGCTTGCTGACACGGGACGAATACGCATCCATCGCCGCCGGGCTGGACCTGCCCACCGGCGCCTTCATTGACGGCGGCTATCGCCCGGCGATCTCGGGCGCGGTGTTTCCCACGGTGAATCCGGCCACCGGCACGGTGCTGACCGAGGTCGCGGCCTGCGCCGCCGCCGATGTGGACCTGACCGTGGAAAAGGCGCGCGAGTCCTTCGATGACGGCCGCTGGTCGCGCCTGCACCCGTCGGCGCGCAAGGATGTGTTGATCCGCCTGGCCAAGCTGATGACCCGCAATGCTCGCGAACTGGCGGTGATGGAAAGCATCGACAGCGGCAAAACCATCTTTGACTGCGAAACCGTGGATATCCCCGAGGCCATCCACTGCCTGAAATGGCATGCCGAGGCGGTTGACAAGATTTACGATCAAGTCGCGCCTGCCAGCGACGACCACATCGCGATGATCCTGCGCGAACCGATCGGGGTGGTGGGGCTGGTGCTGCCGTGGAACTTCCCCCTGCTGATGCTGGCCTGGAAGATCGGCCCGGCGCTGGCAGCCGGGTGCTCGGTGGTGGTGAAGCCGGCGATGGAGACCCCGCTGACCGCCCTGCGTCTGGCCGAACTGGCGGCCGAGGCCGGGCTGCCGCGCGGGGTTCTGAACGTGGTTCCGGGTGGCGGCGCCGAGGTGGGCGAACCCATCGGACGGCACATGGATATCGACATGGTGTCATTCACCGGCTCGACCGTGACGGGCAAGAAATTCCTGTCCTATGCGGCCGAAAGCAACGCCAAGGAGGTGGTGCTGGAAATGGGCGGCAAGAACCCGGCTATCGTGATGGAGGATGCCGAGAACCTCGACCGGGTTGCCGCCCATGTGGTGAACGGGGCGTTCTGGAACATGGGCGAGAATTGCTCGGCTACGTCGCGCCTGATCGTGCACCGCGCGGTCAAGGCTAACCTGCTGGAGCGCATCGCCCACCACACCCGCCAGTGGACTGTGGGCGACCCGCTGGACCCTGCAACCCGTCTGGGCGCGCTGGTCAGCAAAGACCATTTCAACAAGGTCTGCGGTTATCTGGACAAGGCGCCTTCAGTCCTTCTGGGCGGCAAAGCCGAAAACGGGTTCGTCGAGGCAACCGTGGTCGAGCTGCCCGACAATGACGCGCCGCTGGCGCGTGAGGAAATCTTTGGGCCCGTTCTGTCGGTGATCGAGGTCGCGGGGTTCGACGAGGCCATCGCGATGGCCAATGACACGCCATATGGGCTGTGCGCATCGCTGTTTACGGCCAACGCCAAGCGCGCCCTGCGCGGCGCCCGCGCGATCCGGGCCGGAACCGTGACGGTGAACAGCTTTGGCGAGGGCGACATCTCGACCCCGTTTGGCGGCTACAAGCAGTCTGGTTTTGGCGGGCGGGACAACGGGCTGCACGCGCATGACCAGTACACGCAGCTGAAGACGCTGTGGATCGACCTGTCGGATGATGCCGACGAGGCGGTGGATTGACGCGGTTCACCGCTTGCCGCCTGCCGGTGCAGCGCGGCTCGGCTGCGTGGAATGCCCTGCTGGGCCCGCAACCTCCCGCGCGGCAGCTTGCGGGCAGTATCACCGCAGATTTCACCATCGTGGGCGCAGGCTTTGCCGGGTTGTCTGCGGCGCGGCGTCTGCGGCAGTTGGTGCCCGATGCGCGGATCGTGGTGCTTGAAGCCGGGCGCGTGGCGGAAGGCGCGGCGGGGCGCAACTCGGGCTTCATGATCGATCTGCCCCATGACCTAGCCTCGGACGACTATGCCGGGGCGGGCGATGACGGGGCGATGATCGGGCTGAACCGGCGGGCCATCGCCTTTGCCCGCGCGGCGGTTGAAGAATACGGCATCGACCCCAACTATTTCGATCCGGCGGGCAAAGTGAACGGCGCGGCCAGCCCGGCGGGACATGCGCACAACCAAAGCTATGCCCGCCATCTGGACAGCCTCGGCGAGCGGTTCGAGATGCTGGACCCGCAGCAGATGCAGGAACTTACCGGGTCCGGGCACTATGTCTCGGGGCTGTATACGCCGGGCACGGTGATGCTGCAGCCGGCGGGCTATGTGCGCGGTTTGGCGGCGGGTTTGGCGGCCGATGGGGTGCAGATTTATGAACACAGTGCGGTCAACGCATTCCAGCGCGACGGGGCGGGCTGGCGTGTGCAGATCGCGCGCGGGCAGGTCTCGACCGGCCGGCTGATCCTGTCGGTGAACGGTCATCTGGAAAGTTTCGGGGTGGAACGTGGCCGGCTGATGCAGCTGTTTCTGTTCGCGGCGATGACGCGAGAACTGGAGGCCGATGCGCTGGCCCGGCTGGGTGGCCAGCCGCGCTGGGGCGTGACCCCGTCCGATCCGATGGGCACCACCATGCGCCGGATCGACACCGGGCAGGGCGGCAACCGGATCATTACCCGCACCTGTGCCGTGCTGCGTCCGGGCATGGAGGCGCGGGCATCGGACCTGCGGCGCGCAGCTGCGGTGATGCGGCGCAAGTTCGACCGGCGCTTTCCACAGCTGCGCAGCATCGCGATGGAGTACGAATGGGCCGGCCATCTGTGCCTGAGCCTGAACGGCGTCTCGGTCACCCGCGAGATCGAGACCGGCGTCTATTCCGCCTGCGTCCAGAACGGTTTGGGCACCGCGCGCGGCACCCTGACCGGGATCGCCGCGGCCGAAATGGCCTGTGGCGTGCGGTCCGGGATCAGCGATCATTTCGGTGCCGAGGACCGGCCCAAACGCCTGCCGCCCCGACCGTTGTCTGAGATCGGTGCCAATATGGTGCTGCGCTGGAAGGAATGGCGCGCGCGCGACGAATGAAAAAGGCCCGCCTGACAGGCAGGCGGGCAAGTGGAGTGTTCCTAATAGTGCTGGTTCAATTCGTCGGCGGCGGGAATTTCCCGCTCGCGCCGGGCGATGTAATCGCGCAGCGCCTCGTCGGTGGCCGGGTCCATTCGGGGCTCTTGATACTCGGCCAGCAGCTTGCGGGCGTGGTTCAGGGCGCGCTCGGTGATCTCGACCCCGCCCTCGGCCACCCATTGTTCGATCGAGTTGTTGTCGAACAGTTCGGGCATGAAGAACGCCTCCTGGAAATTGTCCTGTGTGTGCGGATGGCCCAGATAGTGTCCGCCCGGGCCGATATCCGACACGGCGGCAACTGCCTCGTCGAAGTCGTGCCATTTCGGGCCCTCGGCCATGCGGTAGGCCATGGCGCATTGCTCGGCATCGACAACGAACTTGGCGGTCGAACAATGCATCCCGGCCTCGTTCCAGCCCGCCGAATGCCAGATATAGTTGGCCCCGGCATGGATCACCGCCGACAGCGTGGTGGCGGATTCGTAGCCTGCCTGCGCATCGAATGTCTTGGCCCCGCCCAGCGTGTTCGAGCTGCGCCAGGGCACGCCGTAGTGCAGGGCCATCTGGCCGATCATGAAGTTCATCAGGCTGATCTCGGGCGTGCCCGACATCGGCGCGCCGGATTTCATGCTGACGGTCGACAGATAGTGCCCGTAGATCGCGGGACAGCCGCGCCGGATCACCTGTGTATAGGCCAGCGCGCTCAGTGCCTCGGCGTTCAGCTGCGCGACCGTCGCCGGCACGCTGGCCGGCGTGTTGGCCCCGCCCAGTACGAAGGGCGAGCACAGCACCGGCTGATTGCGGTGGCAGAAGGCGCGCATCGCCCCCAGCATGGTCTCGTCCCAGACCAGCGGCGAGTTGCCGTTGCAATTGCCGGTGGTGACCGGGTGATCCTCCATGAACTCCTCGCCGAACAGGATCGCGCACATCTCCATCACATCTTCGGCGTTTCTGGGCGAGGTGGTCATGCCCATGAAGGTCTTGTCGGAATACTTCATCGACGAATAGGTAATGCGCAGATGGCGCTGGCTAATCGGGTGATCATAGGGTTCCACGATGTGATGGGCGCTGGAATGCAGCGCCGGCAGCATGTGGCTGAGCTTGTGGAACATCGCCAGATCGTCCAGCGTCGGGTTGCGGCGTACGTCGTCGAGATCGCGCAGAAACGGCGCGCCGGTCATCGGCACGAAGATCGCGTGCGGCCCGCCCAGGCGCACATTCTTGCGCGGGTCACGGGCGTGATAGGTGAAATCCGAGGGGATCGTCGCGATCAATTCGCGGACCAGCCCGCGATCAAGATACACCCGCTCGCCGTCAACTTTGGCTCCAGCCGCCTTCCAGTCGGCCAGCGCGATCGGGTCGCGGAACTGCACGCCCACGTTTTCGAGGATGTCCATCGAAGCCGCGTCGATCCGCTCGACCTGTGATCCGTCCATCACTTCGCACAGTGGGATGTTGCGGGTCAGGCCCGGCAACATGTCAAAGCAGGGCGCGGTGCGCAGGGCGCGGCGGGCGGCGCGGCCTCCGGTTCGGACACGGGTGGCGGTCTGGGTCATTCTGGGCCTCCTTTGACACCAGTCTGACCGCCGACCGTGGGCGCGACCTGCAGGATTGCGAAATACTGTTGCGGAATGCGACATCGAGCCCGTGCATTGCCGGCGACAGCTGCTAAGCTGCGCTCCGCAGGATCAGGAACAATGCACAGAGCAGACCGAGAATGAATTCCGCCACATCTGAAACCGCCCGGCTTGAGGGCGAATACGACTATATCATCATAGGCGCGGGTACCGCGGGCTGCGTGCTGGCCAACCGGCTGACCGAGGATTCCAGGACACGGGTTCTGCTGCTCGAGGCGGGCAAGTCGGACAATTACCATTGGGTCCACATCCCGGTTGGGTATCTGTACTGCATCGGCAATCCGCGCACCGACTGGATGATGAAAACCGCGCCCGAGCCGGGTCTGAACGGGCGGTCGCTGGTTTATCCGCGCGGCAAGTTGCTGGGCGGGTGCAGCTCGGTCAACGGGATGATCTACATGCGCGGGCAGGCGGCCGACTATGACCATTGGCGGCAGCTGGGCAATGCGGGCTGGGGCTGGGACGACGTGCTGCCCTATTTTCTGAGATCCGAAGATCACCACGCCGGCGACAGCGAAATGCACAGGTCCGGCGGCGAGTGGAAGGTTCAGAAACAGCGGCTGAGCTGGGAGATCCTGAAAGCCGTGCAGGACGGCGCGCGCGAGATCGGCATCCAGCCGCGCGCCGATTTCAATGACGGCAACAACGAGGGCTCGGGGTTTTTCGAGGTCAACCAGAAGAACGGCGTGCGCTGGAACACGGCCAAGGGATTTCTGCGCCCCGTGATGAAACGGCCAAACCTGCGAGTCCTGACCGAGGCCGAGACGCTGGCCCTGATCCTCGAGGGCAAGATCGTGCGAGGCGTACGCTTTGCGCGGGGGGGCACCGAATACCGCGCTGTGGCCGGGGCCGAGGTTCTGCTGGCGGCGGGGTCGATCAACTCGCCCAAGCTGCTGGAACTGTCGGGGATCGGCGACCCCCAGGTGCTGGCGGCGCACGGAATCGCGGTTCAGCATGAAAGCGCGGGCGTGGGGGCGAACCTGCAGGACCACCTGCAGATCCGAACCGTGTTCAAGGTGCAAAATGCCAAAACTCTGAACACCATGGCCAACAGCCTGTGGGGCAAGGCGCGCATCGCGGCGCAGTACGCCCTGACCCGGTCGGGCCCGATGGCGATGGCGCCCAGCCAGTTCGGCATGTTCACCAAATCCGACCCGATGCTGGCCACGCCGGATCTGGAGTATCACGTGCAGCCGCTGTCGACCGACCGGCTGGGCGACCCGCTGCATCCGTTCCCCGCGATCACCGTCTCGGTCTGCAATCTGCGACCCGAAAGCCGGGGGCACTGCCATATCACCACGCCCGATCCGACGGCCCAGCCCGAGATCAGGTTGAATTACCTCTCGGCCGAGCGTGACCGGCAGGTAGCCGTCAAATCCGTGCAGCAGGCCCGGCAGGTGATGGCGGCGCGGGCGTTGGCACCCTACCACCCGCAAGAGGTTCTGCCCGGCCCCGAGATCAACGACCAACAGGGCCTGCTGGATGCGGTGGGCGACATCGCCACCACGATCTTTCACCCGGTCGGCACCTGCCGCATGGGAAGCGACGACGCCGCGGTGGTCGATCCACAATTGCGCGTTCGGGGTCTGGAGGGGCTGCGGGTGGTCGATGCCTCGGTGATGCCTAAGATCGTCTCGGGCAATACCGCCTCGCCCGTGATCATGATCGCGGAGAAGGCTGCCGACATGATACGCGGACGGGCATGAGCGCGGGGCTTGCGCCTTGGCCCGTCGGACATAAATGACCGCCAGCCTCATCAACCGGAAAAGCTGAGCCGATGCAGGACACATTGATCTTTGAACGCCGGTCGCTGAACGCGGCAAAATGGGCCAGCCTGTTCATGGCGGGTGCCGGGGTTGTGGCCGGGTTGCTGGCAAACTCCGATGCGCTGTTGCTGGACGGGCTGTTCTCGGGGCTCAATTTCGCAACAGCTGTGGTGGCGGGATGGGTCGCCGCCTCGATCCGACGGGCCCCGGACCAGAACCGCCCCTTCGGATACGAGATCGACGAATCCGTCTTCGTGATGTTCCGCAGCCTGCTGCTGTTCGGGATCATCCTGATGGCGGCTGGTTCGGCGGTGAACCGTCTGCTGGCTTATGCAAAGACGGGCGAAGCCGCGCCGGTGGTTCTGGAATGGATCCTGATCTACGCCGGGTCGATGGCGACAATCTGTCTGGCGCTGTTCGCCTATCACCGCTGGAACTGGCGCCGCACGGGAAAGGCCAGCGATCTGCTGCGGGTCGAGTCCCGGGCCGCGATGGTCGACGGGGTGCTGAGCCTTGGGGCCGGGGCGGCGTTTTTCGCGATCAACCTGCTTGAAGGCGGGCCGCTTGCCGGTCTGGTTCCGGTGTCGGATGCGCTGGTGGTGTTGCTGCTGTGCCTGGCGCTGCTGCCGCAGCCGATCAAGGTGTTTCTGGGCGCGCTGCGCGATATCGTGGGTGTGGCGCTGCCGGCCGATGCCCGGGCCGAGATCATTGGGCAGGCCCGCCGGATCTGTGCCGACAGCCCGTTTCAGGTGCTGGACGTGGCGACGGTGCGCAGCGGGCGGGCACTGTTCCATCTTGTCTATCTGAAACCCGCCGAACCCGTGACGATCGAAGCCTTCCAGGCCGTCCGAGACCGGCTGGCCCAGGCCGCAAGCCCGGGCCGGGTCGCGTTGACGCTGGCCTCGGATCCGCCCTTTGGCCCGGCCCCGCGCGCTTAGAAGTCGGCGACCAGCAGGAACTCGGGCGCGGTGTCTTCCTCGATCGTGGCAAAGCGCGGGATCGGCTGCTCGAACACGTTATCGGTGCGGTCGTCATTGACGGTCGAGACTTCGCCGATCAGACAATCGCCTTTTTCCGCCCAGAAGGCGTGCCAGATGCCGGGCATCAGCGTGACGCTTTCGCCCGGTTTCAGGCGCAGATGCTCGCCCGGCTGGATGGTCACCGGGCAGGCGTCGCTGGGTACGGTGACGGGGGTATCGCGGTCGATGCTGCCATCGGGGGCCGAGGCGTAGATCTCCATCACCAGATCGCCGCCGCCGCGGTTGATGATGTCCTCGGCCTTGACGATGTGGCGATGCATCGGCGACAGCTGCTTGTCACGCGAAATCAGCAGCTTCTCGGCATAGAGCATGCCCCGTCCTGCGCTCAGGTCCTTTTCGTCGCCATTGCGCAGGGTGAACAGGAACAGGCCCAGCTCGTCGAACTTGCCCTGGCCGTAATCGGTGATGTCCCAGCCAAGGCCGCGGGCGCGGATGCCGGCGGCCTGCGGGCTGCGCATCTGCTCGGGCGTCCAGTCGGCAAAGGGCGGCAGGGCAAAGCCGAACGAATTGATGAAGGCCTGCGCCTCGGCCTTGATGCGGTTGATCTCGGATCGTTTCATATCGGTGCTTTCGATGACTTACAGCTCGTGCGCCCAGGGCGGGTTGGCCCCGGCGCGGGATACGGTGACGGCGGCGACCTTGCCGCCCAGTTCCAGCGCGGCGCGCAGGTCGTCGGGCGAGATCGCACGGAGCGCCTGTTTGGTCAGCAACCCGGCGCGGTGCAGTTGCGCCAACACCCCGGCGTTGAACGTGTCGCCCGCGCCCACCGTATCGACCACCTGAACCGGCGTGACCGGCACCGAAACCGTGCGGCCATCGGCCAGATACCCGGTCGCGCCCTGGCTGCCGCGCGTGACGATGACCACGGCGGGGCCGGCCTGCAGCAGCAGCGGCACCTTTTCTTCCAGCGTTTCGGGGCCGGGGACGATCCAGTCCAGATCTTCGTCCGAGACCTTGACGATGTCGGCCTGCGCAATCATCCGGTTCAGCCGGGTGCGATAGCGGGTCTGGTCCTGGATGAAGCCGGGGCGGATGTTGGGGTCGATCATCACCGCGCGCTCGGCGCCGTGGCGGTCCAGCAGGGCGGCATAGGCATCGGCGCAGGGCTCGCAGGCCAGGCTGATGCCGCCGAAATACAGCGCCGAGGTCGCGGTCAACCGGTCCGGCATGTCCTCGGGGCGCAGCATCCGCCCGGCCGAGTTTTCATCGACGAAGGAATAGGTGGCGTGCCCGTCCTGCAGTTGCACGAAGGCCAGCGTGGTCGGACGGTCCGAAAGAACAACCTGCGAGCCATCCACATGACTGTCTTTCAGGGCCTGAGACAGTTGCTGGCCGAACATGTCGCTCGACAGCCCGGTCAGCATTCCGGCAGGCGCACCCAATCGGCCCAACGCGATGGCGGTGTTGAACACCGCGCCGCCCGAATGCGGCACGAAACCTTGCGCGCCCGAAACCGTCGGCTCTGCGATCATGTCGATCAGGGCCTCGCCACAGCACAGGATCATGTCCCGGCTCCTTCCTTCTGCAAAGATCTGGCGGTGAGTTTACCGCGCGAGCGCATTTTTGCAGAAGTTGTTAGCGCCAACAATGCCAAATTCGGCCTGTTCCGACACATAAACGCCAAAGCCCCGCCGCAGCGCGTCGAACCGGCCTCCGGCGTTGAAGGCCGCCAGGAAGTCGTCGCCGAACAGCCAGCGGTTCTTCTCGGCCACGCCGCCCACAAGGAAGACGCCGCCCGTGGGCATCAGGGTCACGGCCATGTCGCCCATCACGGCGCCCAGATGGGTGGTGAAGATCTGCGCGGCGCGCATGGCGAGCGGATCGGACCCGTCGCGCGCGGCCTGCAGGATGTCCTTGGCGGGCAGGGCGGGCGTGTCGGGCTGGCCCGCGGCCATGCCCACGGCGCGATACAGGATCGGCAGGCCCGTACCGCTGAGGAACATCTCGGCCTCGAGCGTCAGGCTGTCGCTAAAGAAACACTCGGGCGCGATCCGGCGGGCGGCTTCGAACACGTCCACCTCGTCGCGGGTGCGGGGTGACAGGCCGACATGGCCGCCCTCGCCCGAGACGGTGTGATAGTGGCCTTCGGAATACAAAAGCGCCCCGACGCCCAGCCCGGTGCCGGGGCCGACCACCAGTCGGGTGCCCTTGGGCGGGGTCGGGTCGCCTTGCAGGGCTTGCACGTCATCGCCGGTGATTTCGGCCACCGACCACGCAGCGGCGGTGAAGTCGTTGATGACAAAGGTGTGGTCCGCGCCGGTGGCCGAGGCGATGTCAGCCTCGGACAGGTCCAGATTGGCATTGGTCAGACGGATCGTGCCATTGCGCACCGGGCCCGCGCCCGCGGCGACTACGGCGCGCGGCGGCGTTCCGATCTCGGCGCACAGGTCGTGCAGGGCGGCCAGAAACTCGGGCAGGGTGCCGGTGGGCGATTTGCGCAGATCGGTGAGGGTGCCATTGGTGACGACCCCCAGTCGCGTGTTGGTGCCGCCGATATCGGCCACCAGGTTCCAGTGGTCGTGCATCGCGCCCCTAGGCTGCGCCATTGGAACCGAGACCGGATCGCCCTGGGCCAACGCGGCCTGGATCGCCCGGAACGAGGCCTTGGGGCGCCGTTCCAGCGTGTCGAAATCGACATCGACCAGGCCGAACCGCTTTTCGTATCCCAGCGCCCATTCGTAATTGTCCAGCAGCGACCAGATGAAATAGCCCTTGACCGGAACGCCCTGATCCAGCGCGTCCTGCACCGCCGCCAGATGTTGATTCAGATAGTCGATGCGGTCGTCATCCTGCTGCCGCTCGGGGCTGGCCATGCCGTTTTCGGTGACATAGATCGGCAGATCGCCCGTGTAGTCCCGGGCCGTACGGGTCAGGAACCGGGTCAGCGCGCTTGGCTCGATTTCCCACCCCATCTGCGTCTTGGGCAGAGGGCCGGGGACCTCTTGCAGGCCGGGCCAGGGCGTGTCGGCGGGCGCGATCAGCTTGCGGGTATAGTAGTTCAGCCCGCACCAGTCGACCGGCGTGCCGATCGTGTCGAAATCATCCTGCCAACCATCGGGCAGGTGGGCCTGCAGCCCCTGCAGGACGTTCTCGGGGTAGGCCTTGTTGAACACGCCGCCCAGGAAGAACCGGTTGTAGATACCGTCATACAGATCGGCGGCCGCGCGGGCCTCGAGGGTGTCATCGGCAGGTTCGGCCCATTCCAGGTTGAACACCGCGCCCAGGTTCGACATGCCAAGGCCCCGCATCGCCTGAATCGCGCGGCCGTGGGCCAGAAGGACGTGATGCATGGCGCGGGCCGTGGCGCGGATGTCGCGCAGGCCGGGGGCGTGGTGGCCTTCGAAATGGCTCAGCCAGCTGACGCACCAGGGCTCGTTGATCGGGGCGACGCTGTACATGCGGTCGCCGATGCGGCCCATGATGATCTCGGTGAAATCGGCGAACCAGTCGGCGATGTCGCGGTTGCGCCAGCCGCCCATATCAGCCAGGGCCGAGGGTAGCTCCCAATGATACAGGGTGGCGCAGGGGCGGATGCCGCGTTCCAGCAGGGCGTCGGCCAGCCGGTCATAATAGTCCAACCCGGCCTGGTTCACCGGACCGCGCCCTTTGGGCAGTACGCGCGCCCAGCTGGTGGAAAAGCGATAGCAGTCGAACCCGGCCTCGCGGATCAGGTCGAAATCCTGTTCGAACCGGTGCAGGTGGTCGCAGGCCAGATCGCCGTTTTCGGAACGCACCACGTTGCCGGGCGTGGCCGCGAAACTGTCCCAATGGGTCGGGCCGGCGCCGCCCTGTGCGTGGCCTTCGATCTGATAGGCCGAGGTTGCGACACCAAAGAGGAAGTCTTTGGGGAAATCAGCGCGGGTGTATTTCATGTTCAGAACCTGTTGGGGGCGGGACCGGTCGAGCCGCCGACTACCAGTTCGGCCTCGAGCAATCTAGTCTTGGCCGGATCGTGTGGCGCGCGGATGCGCTCGATCAGCATCTCGGCGGCCAGTTCGCCGGCGTGGCGCACCGAAGACCGGGTGGCGGTAAAGATCGGAACGTCCTGCCCGTTCTTCAGATAGGACAGGTCATCGTCATGGGCGATCACCGACACGTCGCGGCCCATTTTCAGCCCGGCCTCGTCCAGCGCGCGCCGCACCCCGATGGCCGAGATCATCGACGAGGTCAGGATCGCGGTGGGCGGATCGTCCAGCCGCAGCATGTCGCGGGTTTCGTGATGGCCATAGACCTCGGTCATCTCGGCGCTGCGCATCAGGGCCGGGTCGGGCGACAGGCCGGCCTGTTTCAGCGCCTCGAGATACCCGTCGCGGCGCCTTTGGGCAAAGTCCATGTCCTCCAGCCCGTTGATCAGCGCGATCCGCCGGTGGCCCAGGTCGATCAGGAAGCGGGTGGCGCGCAGGAATGAGCTTTTGTTGTTCACGTCGATCCAGTCATAGGGCACGCTGACGCCGGTGGATCGGCCATGCACGATGAACGGAACCTGCATCCGGGTCAAAACCTCAATCCGCGGCTCGTTCACTTTGGGGCCCTGCAGCACCACGCCGTCGACCGCACCGCGCTGGAACAGGCTGCGATAGGCGTCCTCGATCGAGGTGTCGTCAGCATTGGTGAACATCATGTCATAGCCGTGCTCGGCATATTTTTTGACCGCGCCGGCGACGAAATCGCCGAAGATCGGGTTCACCATCTCGTGGCGCGACGAGCTGGGGATCACGTGGCCGATCACCATCGAACGACCCGTCGCCAGCCCCTTGGCGCGCGCGTTCGGCCGATAGCCATGTTTGGCCGCCGCCGCCTGAACCCGCATGCGAGTCTCTTCGTTCACCTCTGGGTAACCGTTCAGCGCGCGGCTGACTGTCGTCTGTGACAGACCCAAGATCTGAGAGAGCTGCTTGAGGTTCATAGCGGTTTCAAAACGCTTTCAATGCTTGTGTGCGCTCTGTTGTGTGGGGATTTGCCGCTTGCGTCAAGTTGTTTTGCCACTCTCTGCAATATACCTTGAAAACATGGGCACAGGCGGCCCAAGAAAAAATCTAGCCATTGACAGGGCCAACATGTTAGCGGATAACGGCCGCATTCAAAGCGCTTTGAAAATTGAGTCTCACACGCGCGGATACAGTTGGGAGGAAAATCAATGAAACACTCGCTTTTGGCAGGTGCGGCCACGTTCGCCCTGATGGCGGGCGCGGCGCAGGCCGAAAAGGTCACCGTGTTCGGCCCGTGGCTTGGCCCGGACCAGGAGAATGTCGAAAAGGTTCTGGACGGCTTTGCCGCGGCCACCGGTCATGAATATGCCTATGTCGGGTCGGACAGCTTCGAGCAGCAGATCCGCATCGACGCCGAGGCCGGATCGGCACCGAACATCGCCGTGTTCCCCCAGCCGGGTCTTGCTGCCGACATGGCGAAGGCCGGGTTTCTGACGCCGCTTGCTGACGGGACCGCCGACTGGATCCGGGACAACTACGCGGCCGGGCAGTCCTGGGTCGATCTGGGCACTTACGCTGGGCCGGACGGTCAGGATCATCTCTACGGCTTCTTCTACAAGGTCGATGTGAAATCGCTGGTCTGGTACGTGCCCGAGAATTTCGAGGACGCGGGATATGAAGTCCCGACCACGATGGAAGAACTCAAGGCCCTGACCGACCAGATCGTCGCAGATGGTGGCACGCCCTGGTGCATCGGCCTGGGGTCGGGTGGCGCAACAGGCTGGCCTGCGACCGACTGGGTCGAGGACATGATGCTGCGCACCCAGTCCCCGGAGGATTATGACGCGTGGGTTGCCAACGAACTGAAATTCAACGATCCCAAGGTCGTGGCCGCGATCGAGGAATTCGGCGCATTCGCCCGCAATGACGACTATGTCGCCGGTGGGGCCGGTGCGGTTGCAACCACGGATTTCCGCGACAGCCCCAAAGGCATGTTCAGCTCGCCGCCGCAATGCTACATGCACCGTCAGGCCTCGTTCATCCCGGCCTTCTTCCCCGAAGGCACGGTCGTGGGTGAAGATGCGGACTTCTTTTACTTCCCGGCCTATGAAGGCAAGGATCTGGGCAGCCCGGTTCTGGGCGCGGGCACCCTGTGGGCGATCACCAATGACAGTCCCGCCGCGCATGACCTGATCGCCTATCTGCAGACGCCCGAGGCGCATGAGACCTGGATGGCGCTCAGCGGTTTTTTGACCCCGCACAAGGGTGTCGATACCTCGGCCTTCTCGGACCCGACCCTGAAGAAGATGAATGACATTCTTCTGGGTGCGACCACCTTCCGCTTTGACGGGTCTGACCTGATGCCGGGTGCGGTTGGCGCTGGTACGTTCTGGACCGGCATGGTCGACTATGCCGGTGGCAAACCCGCGCAGGAAGTGGCCGACGAGATCCAGGCGTCTTGGGACGCGATCCAGTAAAGCCGTGAAACCGGGCAACCCGACCTTCGGGTTGCCCGACCCATTGTCGCCAGGGAGGGTGACATGCATCCCGCATTGCAAGGTCTGCTGACGATCGCCATCGGCGTATCCGCCTGCGTTGGTTACTTCTATCTGTCCAACCAGTTTCTGGACAAGATTCTGTTCCCGCCGCGCGGCCCGAACGCCGGGCGCAACATCAATCGGGCAAACATGGTCCGGCCATGGTTGTTTCTATTCCCCGCTCTGGTCGCGCTGGGGCTGTACCTGGCCTATCCTGTGGTGGAAACGCTGCGCCTGTCCCTGACCGACCGGGTGCCCGGCGGCGGATACGAGTGGGTGGGTCTGGACAACTACGCCCAGATGATGGGAGAGCCCAAATTCTGGGAAGCGATGCGCAACAACATGCTGTGGCTGATCGTGGTCCCGGCGCTGTCGACAGCATTTGGCCTGTTGGTCGCCCAGCTGACCGACCGCATCCGTTGGGGCAATATCGCCAAGTCGTTGATCTTCATGCCGATGGCGATCTCGTTCGTGGGCGCTTCGGTGATCTGGAAGCTTGTCTATGACACTCGCCCGGTCGAGCAGGACCAGATCGGAATGCTGAATGCCCTGTACATCTTCTTTGGCGGAACCGACCCGCAGACCTGGCTGACGATTCCGTTCTGGAACAATTTCTTTCTGATGATCGTGCTGGTCTGGATTCAGACGGGCTTTGCCATGGTGATCCTGTCGGCGGCCCTGCGCGGCATTCCCGAAGAAACGGTCGAGGCCGCCATTCTGGATGGCGCAAGCCCGTTCCAGATCTTCTTCAAGATCAAAGTGCCGCAGATCAAGACCACGATTTTGGTGGTGTGGACAACGATCACCATCGTCGTGCTGAAGGTGTTCGACATCGTGTTCGCCATGACCAACGGCCAGTGGGAGACACAGGTCTTGGCCAACTACATGTTCGACAAGCTGTTCCGCGCCAATGACTGGGGCGTGGGCTCGGCCTCGGCCATGGTGATCATGCTGCTGGTGACGCCGATCCTTGTCTGGAACGTGCGCAACGCGCGCAAGGAAATGGAATAGGAGGGTGCGTCATGAGTGAGATCGCAGGAACCCGCCCGGCGCTCAGATGGGCCGTACATGCCTCGGTTCTGTTTCTGGTGGTGCTGTGGGTGGTGCCCACGCTGGGCCTGTTCATCTCGTCCTTCCGCACGGCGGACCAGATCGCGACCAGCGGCTGGTGGCGGGCGATTTTCCCGTCCGAGCAGAACCTGACGCTGCGCAGCGCCGCGCCCGACACCCAGGTGCAGGAAAACGGCCTGTATGTGATCGAGGGCAACCTGTTTGACGCCGGAACCACGGCGCGCATCTCGAAATGGGGCATCAGTTCGCGCGAGATCGATGCGTTTGAGCCGGGCCAGACGGCCGAGTTGCGCAAGGGCGGCACGGTCACCGTTCAGGCCAATGGCGACTACCGGATGGAGAACACCGAGGAATTCACCGGCAGCCGGGGCACGCGGGTCTTCGTGACCGCCGAACTGCCGCCCGAATTCACGCTGGACAATTACCACAAGGTCCTGCTGGCCGAGGACAGCACTGACAGCATGGCCAAGGCGTTCTTCAACACGTTGACGGTCACGATTCCGGCCACGATCATCCCGATCCTGGTGGCGGCTTTCGCGGCCTATGCGCTGGCCTGGATGGATTTCCCGGGCCGTGCGCTGTTGATCGCCGCGGTGGTCGGTCTGCTGGTGGTACCTTTGCAACTGGCGCTGATCCCGCTGCTGAAATTCCACCTGAACATCGGCATCGGCAAAGGGTATCTGGGCGTCTGGCTGGCCCATACCGGCTTTGGCATGCCGCTGGCGATCTATCTTCTGCGCAACTACATGGCCGGGCTGCCCCGCGACCTGATCGAGAATGCGCGGGTCGATGGCGCCACCGAGTTTCAAATCTTCACCAAGCTGATCCTGCCGCTGAGCTTTCCGGCGCTGGCCTCGTTCGCCATCTTCCAGTTCCTGTGGACATGGAACGACCTGCTGGTGGCCAAGGTGTTCCTGATCGACGCATCCGGCGAAACCACCGTGATGACCAACAGTATCGTCGAGCTTCTGGGCACGCGGGGCGGCAATTGGGAAATCCTGGCAACGGCCGCATTCGTGTCGATCGCGGTGCCGCTGGTCGTCTTCTTTGCAATGCAGAAATACCTGGTCCGCGGATTGCTGGCCGGTTCAGTCAAATAAGGGCGTGTGATGAACGTGCAGAACAACGTGGACCTCAAGCACTCAACCAAGACGGCGTCCGACTGGTGGCGCGGCGGAGTGATCTATCAGATCTACCCGCGCAGCTTTCAGGACAGCAACGGCGACGGCATCGGAGACCTGCGGGGCATCACCCGGCGGCTGGACTACATCGCGGGTCTGGGGGTCGACGCGATCTGGATCTCGCCCTTCTTCAAGTCGCCGATGAAGGATTTCGGGTACGATGTCAGCGACTATCGCGCCATCGATCCGATGTTCGGCACGATGGAGGATTTCCAGACGTTGCTGGACCGCGCCCATGGTCTGGGTCTGCGGGTGATGATCGACCTGGTGCTGTCGCATACCTCGGACCAGCATCCGTGGTTCGTCGAAAGCCGCAGCAACCGCGAAAACCCCAAGGCCGACTGGTATGTCTGGGCCGATCCCAAACCTGACGGGACCCCGCCCAACAACTGGCTGTCGATCTTCGGCGGCTCGGCCTGGCAATGGGATACGCGCCGGCAGCAGTATTACCTGCACAACTTCCTGACCTCGCAGCCGGACCTGAATTTCCACAACCCCGATCTGCAGGACGCGCTGCTGGACGTGGCGCGGTTCTGGCTGGACATGGGCGTTGACGGGTTCCGGCTGGACACGATCAACTTCTACTTCCACGACGCGCAACTGCGCGACAACCCGGCGCTGCCGCTGGATCAGCGCAACGCAACCATCGCGCCGATGGTCAACCCCTACAACCATCAGGACCACCTGTATTCCAAGAGCCAGCCGGAAAACATCGCCTTCCTGGAACGTCTGCGCGCCCTGACCGACCAATATGACGGCCGCGCCTGTCTGGGCGAGGTGGGCGACGCACAGCGTGGGCTCGAGATCATGGGCGAATACACCCGTGGCGACAAGCGCATGCACATGTGCTATGCCTTTGAGTTTCTGGAAAAACGCCGCCTGTCAGCAGAATACACCAAGCATGTGTTCGACCAGCTTCTGTCCAAGGCCGGCGACGCCTGGCCGTGCTGGGCGTTCTCCAACCACGACGTACAGCGCCACGCCTCGCGCTGGGATCTGGACGAGGCCGGCATCCGGCAGCACGCGGTGCTGATGATGTGCCTGCGCGGCTCGGCCTGCCTGTATCAGGGCGAAGAGCTGGGCCTGCCCGAGGCCGACGTGCCCTTTGAGTGCCTGCAGGACCCCTATGGCATCGAGTTCTGGCCTGAATACAAGGGCCGCGACGGCTGCCGCACGCCCATGGTCTGGGCCGCGCAGGACGAACAGTCAGGCTTTACCACCGGTGCGCCCTGGCTGCCCGTCAGCACCGCGCAGGCCGAGCGCGCCGTTGACCGGATGGACGCCGACCCGCAGTCGGTGCTGAACCACTATCGCCGTGCCATCGCTTTGCGCCATGAATATCCGGCGCTGATGTCGGGCACCCAGTCCGACATGCGCGAAACCGGCCCGATCCTCAGCTTCCTGCGCGAGGATGACACCCAGCAGGTGTTCTGTGCCTTCAACCTGGGCGATGGCGCCGCCGAAATCGCCCTGCCCAAGGGCAACTGGCGCTGCATCGGTCAGGATCTGGGCGCAGTCGAGGCACAGGGCCGCGCCACGCTGGCGTCCTCGCAGTTCTGCCTGATGGTCCGAGAGAAAGGGTAACCCATGTCCGAGCTCAAGCTGACCGATGTCGCCAAGACCTATGGCAATGTCGATGTCCTGAAAGACATCAACCTCGAGATCGAGCGCGGCGAGTTGATCGTGTTCGTCGGCCCCTCGGGCTGCGGCAAGTCCACCCTGCTGCGGATGATCGCGGGGCTGGAACGCATTTCGGGCGGAACGTTGGAAATCGAGGGGCAGATGATGAACGATGTGCCCCCGGCACAGCGCGGCATCGCCATGGTGTTCCAAAGCTATGCGCTGTATCCGCACATGACCGTGCGCGAGAACATGGCCTTTGCCCTGAAGATCGCCAAGATGCCCGCCGATCAGATCGACGCCGCGGTGAACCGCGCGGCGCAGATCCTGCAGCTGGAACCGTTTCTGGACCGTCTGCCCAAAGCTCTGTCGGGCGGTCAGCGTCAGCGGGTCGCCATCGGCCGGGCCATCGTGCGCGACCCCAAGGTCTATCTGTTCGACGAGCCGCTGTCGAACCTGGATGCCGCGCTGCGGGTGGCCACGCGGATCGAGATCGCGCGCTTGAAAGAGGCGATGCCCGACAGCACGATGATCTATGTGACCCACGATCAGGTCGAGGCGATGACCCTGGCCAGCCGGATCGTGGTTCTGGCCAACAAGGGCATCGCACAGGTTGGTACGCCGCTGGAGCTGTACGAGACGCCCGACAATGAATTCGTGGCCCAGTTCATCGGCTCGCCCGCCATGAATCTGCTGCCGGGCACGATCACCGGCACCGGTGCCACCACGACCGTTGCGTTGGACTGTGGCGGAACGGCAGTTTCGGCCATACCGACCGAGGACGCCGACGCCGGCAAGAAGGTCAACGTGGGTGTGCGGCCCGAGGATCTGGTGGTCGCCGACGGTGACCCCATCCTGACCGGGACCGTGGACTTTACCGAAGCCTTGGGCGAGGTGACGCTGCTCTATTTCGCGAAAGCCCCCGGCGCTGAGTCGGTGATCGGCAAACTGCCGGGCATCCATCGTGGCTTGCGTGGCCAGACGGTTTCGGTGACTGCCGCGCCGGAGAAGATCCATCTGTTTCATGACGGCCGGTCAATGCGCAAATAGCTCCGACCGCGTCGTGATTCTGGTCTGAATTTGTCGCAAATCGATTTTTGCGGCTGAAATGATGCGCATCGATTAGGCGGCTGCGTAAAAAATTCGCGAGATCTCCCTTCGCGGCATGAGGCCAGTTCCGATGCGCCGTTAGGTATCGTCGACCCTTTTGATATATGATCCTTGCGCGAATTCCCGCAGAGTCGCGTGCTGTTTGGGCAGGCTCCGGGCTTGGGCTTCCGAGGGAACTGGACCTAAGAATTTCGCAAACTGTCACTTTTTGGACTGACGGGGCGACCGCAAAACTCTAACGTGACGCACGGATAAAAAACAAAACTCAGTCCAAACACGGGAGAAACACGAATGACCAAATCGTCAAACTTCAGCCGTCGTACGGTGTTGAAAGGGGCCGGCGCAGCTGCGCTGGCGGCACCTCTGTACAGCAAAAGCGCCCTTGCATCTTCGGGCGAAGTCAACATCCTGATGTGGTCGGATTACCTGCCGCCCAGCTTCATCGAAGAGTTCGAAACCCTGACCGGGATCAAGGTGAACTACACCGGAATTGGCTCGAACGAAGAGATCATCAACAAGATGAAGGCCACCAAGGGCCAGGGCTTTGATATCGTTTCGCCGACCAACAACCGCTCGCTGCAGTGGGAGCCGCTGGAGCTTTTGCAGCCGTTCGACATGAACAGGGTCCCGATCGACAAGGTCAACCCGGCGATGGCCAAGATCGGCACCGATGCCTGGAACTTTGGTGACAGCGGCGCGCATTGGCTGCCGCATATCTGGGGTACCGAAGGCATTGCCTATCGCACCGACCTGTGGCTGCCCGAGGGCGACGCTCCGTCCTATGGTGACGTCTGGTCGGAAGAAAACGCCGGCAAGACCATGGGTCGCGCGCATTCGATGATGCTGGGCGCGGGTCTGTACATGGAGCGCATCGGCGAGATGGAGCCCGGCTCGGTCTGGGCCGCATATGGCGACGAAGACACCATGCGCAAGGTCTGGGGTCAGATCACCGACTGGTGCATCGCCCGCAAGGACCGGATCAAACTGATCTGGAACGATGCCGACACCCAGAAGAACGGCCTGCTGAACGAAGGGGTTGTCGTCGGACAGACTTGGGATGGTCCGCCGCTGGCACTGAAATCCGCTGGCGAACCGGTGCACTACCAGGCTCCGGTCGAGGGTGCGATGGCTTGGGTCGACGGTATGTCGATGCCGACCGGCGCAACCAATATCGACCAGGTCTACGCCTTCATCGACTTCGCCTATCAGGCCAAGCCGGCCGGTGTCGCGATCGACAGCCACGGCTACAACTCGCCGGTTCTGGGTGCCGACCAATATTCGGGCGACACCTACAAGAAGAACTTTGCCGAGGCCTATCCGGGCGACTCGCTGGCCAACCTGAACCCGTGGCCTGCCGAAGCACCGTGGTATGCCGAGACCCGGACCGAGTTCGTCAACAAGTTCAAGAGCGCCTGATCGCCTTGAGATCGCGCCCCTCGCGTTGTCGCGCGGGGGGCCTTTGGACCCCGCACGCGTTTGCCCTGCGTGACGGACAACGATGCGGTGCGGCCTGGGGCTGCATCACAGGGAGATACCAAAAATGAGTGCAGGGATCGGAGTTGATCTGGAAAACCTGTGGATCCGCTTCGGCGATTTTGTCGCTGTGCGAGATGCGAACGTGAACATCAACGGGGGCGATTTCTTTTCGTTCCTTGGGCCTTCGGGCTGCGGCAAGACCACGATCCTTCGGGCGGTCTCGGGGTTCCTCGAGCCCAGCGAAGGCAATGTCCTGATCGGCGGCAAGAACATGAAGGGCATCGGGCCGAACAAGCGTCCTACTGCTCTGATCTTTCAGAACCTCGCGCTGTTTCCGCTCATGAAGGTGTGGGAGAACATAACTTTTTCGATGGAGATCAAAGGGGCCAGCGCCGCCGAACGGCGCAAACGCGCGGACGAGCTGCTGGACATGATCGCCCTGCCGGATCAGGGCGACAAGCTGCCCAGCGAATTGTCGGGCGGTCAGCGCCAACGAGTGGCCATCGCGCGCGCTCTATGCGCCGAGCCAGACGTGCTGCTGCTGGACGAACCGCTGTCGGCGCTGGATCTCAAGCTGCGCCAGCACATGCGCACCGAGCTGCGCGAAATCCAAAAGCGTGTGGGCATCACATTCATCTACATCACCCATGACCAGGGCGAGGCCCTGACAATGTCGGACAACATCGCCGTGATGCGCGCTGGCGTGATTGACCAGATCGCCGATGGCAAGACCATCTACAACGACCCGACAACCGCTTTTGCCGCCTCGTTCGTGGGCGAAAACAACGTCTTCCGCGGCAAGGTAAAAAGAGTGATGGGCGAAGAGGCCCTGATCTCGACCAACCGGTCCGGCGATTTGGTGGCGCGGATATCGACCGCCAATCAGGGCAAGTTGGCCGAAGGTGACGACGCCATGATGTTCATCCGACCCGAGGCGTTCTCGATTGCACCCGAGGGGACGAGCGGTGATCACTTCGTCACGGCACGGGTGACCCACGAGGAATTCGAAGGCAACGTCTTCAACATCTTCACCGAAGGAGAGGGCGGCAAAGAGATCAAGGTCTCGATCCCGAACCACGGGCAGTCGTTCAAAGATCACACCGGGCAGAACATCACGCTGGAATACGAAACCCGCAACGCGGTCGTCGTTCCGGCGGGTGAGCTGGCTGCGGAATAAGGAGGCCCGACGATGCCTGGCTTCCTCAGGGACTTCTTCAACCGCAACGGTTTCGGCATGGGGATCGCGATTCTGGGACTTGTCCTGTTCTGGACGATCGGCCTGATCATCCTGCCGCAGCTGTCGATGCTGGACTTTTCCTTCCGTCCCAACCTGCCGCCGCCGGAAATCGGCGGCCCCAAGGACGTGTACACGCTGGAGAACTACAAATACCTGATCTACGGCCCGGAAGGCGGCAGCCAGTCCTACAACGCCGTTGATCTGCGTGTGTTCTTCCGGACGTTGATCGCCGCGGTCTGCGTGACGATCTTCAACCTGATCATTTGCTATCCGATTGCCTATTACCTGGGTCAGTCCAAGGGCAATCACATCCGTATCTTCGCGATCATGCTGATCATCCCCTATTGGATCAACGAGATCCTGCGCGCCTTTGCGCTGCGTATCATCTTCGGAGAGACGGGTGTTTTGAACACGCTGTTCGTCGGATTGGGGATCTGGGACACGCCGTTTGATTTCATCCGCAACGACATCGCGCTCTATGCGGGCCTCGGCTACGCGTACATCCTGCTGATGATCTTCCCGATGTACAACGTCATCGAAAGCCTGGATGGAAACCAGATCGAAGCGGCGCGCGACTTGGGCGCTCCGTGGTGGCGGATCCACTGGAGGGTGGTCATTCCCTATGCCAAGCCTGGCATCAGTTCCGGCTGTACGATGGTGTTCATGCTGTCGGCCGGTGCGCTGGCCGCACCGCAAATCCTGGGCGGGCCATCCAGTCTGTGGTTCACGCAACTGATCTATCAGCAGTTCAATGACAACAACGACTGGCCACAAGGCGCAGCCTACGCCATCGTTCTGCTGGTCACCTGTATCCTGTTCGTGCTGGCAATGATGCGCCTGTTCAAGGTGAACATGGGGGATATCGGGAAATGAACATGTCCTTCCTCCGTATCAGCATCTGGGTCTATCTGGCGATCTTCTTCGCCTACCTGCTGGGTCCGCTGGTGATCATGTCGATCACCGCCTTCAACTCATCTGGTTTCCCGCGCATGAGCCCGTGGGAATGCCTGACCTTCCAGTGGTTCGGCGAGTTGTTTCAGGACCAACGCATCCTGAACGGCATCAAGAACTCGTTGATCATCGGCGCGGGAACCGTGGTTCTGTCGGTGGCGATGGGCTTGGCCGGAGCGCTGATGCTGACCCAGATTTGGCCCAAGCTGCGCGCCACCTACTACACGATCATCATCGCACCGATCCTGATCCCGGGCGTTGTTCTGGGTATCTCGACGCTGGTCTTCTGGGACCGGATCAACCGGATGCTGGGGCTGGGTGCCGACAGTTTCTTGTCGAACGGCATTTTCCTGACCGTGATTGGCCAATCCACCTTCATCGCCAGCTATTGCATGTTGGTTCTGGTGGCTCGGCTGCAGCGATATGACCTGGCGCTGACCGAGGCGGCACTGGACCTTGGCGCAACGCATGCACAGGCGTTTCGCAAGATCCTGCTCCCGTTCATGCGTCCGGCGATTGCTTCGGCGGCGGTGCTTGCGTTTCTTGCCTCGTTCGAGAACTACAACACCACCACCTTCACGTTCGGCGAATATCCGACACTGACAATCGAATTGGCTCAGAAGGTGCGCTACGGCATTACACCTGCGATTTCGGCGCTGGCCTTTATCATCGTGGCGCTGACCGTTTTCTTCGCCCTGTTGAACGAAGCCAAGTTGAAGCGTCAGGAACTGGTCGCCGCCGCGCGCAAGGAAGCCACGGTCGAGGAACTGGCAGGCAAGATCAAGTTGCCCAGCTTTTTCTCGGGGAACATGGCGGCCGTGCTGCTGGTCATGTTCGCCGTGGCAACGATCACTGTCGTCGGGACGGCCATGGCCTACAACCCGGCCCAGTGTATCGCGGACGTCAAGGAAGAAAAGCGTCTGGAAGCCGAGCAGCGCATTCAGGAATTGCGCAAGCAACGCGAGGAGCAGCGCAAGCAGCGCGAGGCCGAGCAAGGCGACGCTCAGCAATCCACGCCCAAACCGTCGAACAACAGCGGTTTTGGCAATGTGTTCGCTCCGAACACATTGGGTGGTCAGGACGAAGAAAGCTCAGCCGAGCCTGACGATCAGCCTTCGGGCAACAGCGGGTTCGGCAACGTCTTCGATCCAAATAGTCTGAAGACCGACGAGTAGGAAGAAGCGCCTACCAAGGCACCACATCCGCCCGGTTCAGGTTCACTCCTGGCCGGGCGGATTGCGTTTCAGGATGGCGACCCCGCAGGCAGCGATTCTGTGGCCGTTCCAATCCACCGGTGTGGCGTTGTAGTTGATCAGGAAGTCATGGGTCGCGGTCTCGCGCCGCCGCAGGCCGGGCGGCATCGGGTGCAGGGTCAGCCCGACCTTCTGCGCGGCCATCTCAATGATCCGGTTCCACAGGTCCTCGTCCGGGAACCCGGCCAGATACCAAAGCTGGTCACTGCCCTTCAGCGCAGGGGTCCCGTCTTCGAAGGTCTGCAGGTCGGGCGCGTCACCGGTCAGCCGCTCGACCCAGTGCTGCGCCGCTCCGCCGCTCTGAACCGGGCGGGTGATTTCGGGCGGCAGGGATTCCACCAGCGCCACGTCGCAGTCCAGCGCGCGCAGGCCGGGGCGGCCTTGGGCCGGAATCTGGAAATCAGCCGTGATTGCTCCGGTGCGCGGGCCCAGAACCGTCAGTTTCGCGGCCGTCTGCAAGCGGTCGGCCAGCGCGTCGTCCAGCGTGGCCAGCCCGGGGGCGAGGATCAGATCATAGTCCGCGCTTGACAGGCCCGAGGCCGGTAAGACATCGATCGACAGCCCGGCGCGGCGCAGTGCGCGATAGGCGGAAAACACCAGCCGGAAATAGTTGAACCCCGCGCCCTGAGGCTGGGTCGACCAGGCCCAGTCCGACGGGTAGTCGAACAGGATGGCCACCCGCGTCTGCACCGGTTCGACCGGTCCCAGCGCGGCCAGATCTTCGGCCGTCTGCTGCGCCTCGGCCAGACCGGGGGCGGGGTGGTTGTTCGGCGTCAGCAAGCCCGCGTGCATCTGTTCCTGCGCAAAGGGTGCCTGCCGCCAGCGGAAATAGCTGACCACCTCGGCCCCGTGGGCCACGGCCTCAAGCGACCAAAGCCGCACCATGCCCGGCAGGGGGGCCGGGTTGTAGGGCGCCCAGTTCACCGGTCCGGGCTGTTGTTCCATCACCCACCAGCGGCCGCGTCCGACGGCGCGGTACAGATCGTGGTGAAAGGCCTGCATGTCCGGGTCGCCTTGTTGCAGAAAGGCTGCCTTGTGCGCCGCGTTGGCCTCGAGCCGGTCGGACAGGAACCCGATCGGGTAGCTGTCCCAGGTGGCGATATCCAGATCGGCGCCCACCTCGAAATGGTCGAAATCCAGAATCCGGCCCATGTAGTTGTGCAGCAGCGGCGCGTCGGTCAGGGGCCGCAGCACCTGAACCTGTGCCCGGTTGAAGGCCATCACCTGATCCGAGCTGAACCGGCGGAAGGCCAGCACATGCGCTGGGTTGGGTTCGGTCACAGTCAGGTTGGGCAGGTCGATCTGATCGAAATCACCGTATTCCATCGACCAGAACACGTTGCCCCAGGCCGCGTTCAGCGCCTCGACCGAGCCATAGCGTTCGGCCAACCAGCGGCGGAAGGCCTGCCGCGCGGGCTCGCTGTAGCTGACGGTGGTGTCGTGGCAACCATATTCATTGTCGATCTGCCAGGCGGCCACATGCGAGTTGCGGCCATAGCGTTCGCCCATGATCCGGGCGATGCGGACGCACTCATCGATATATCCGGGATGGCTGAAGCAATAGTGCCGGCGCGAGCCGAACTTGCGCGGCTGCCCGTTTTCGTCCACCGCCAGCATGTCCGGGTGCCGGTCCAGCATCCAGCGCGGCGGCGTGGCGGTGGGGGTTCCCAGCACCACTTTCAGCCCGGCCGCACCAAGGGTCTCGATGGCCTGATCCAGCCAGTCGAGTGTCAGCCGGCCCGGTTCCGGCTCCATCCGGCTCCATCCGAATTCGCCGATCCGGACCCAACGCAGACCGGCCTCGACCATGCGCGCGGCATCTTCGGCCCACATTTCTTGCGGCCAGTGTTCAGGGTAATAGCAAACGCCAAGTTCGGGGTTCATAGGATGACTCTGTATTCCGCCTGACCTTGGCCCGCGTTTTCGGCGGCAAAGGTCATTCCGTTGGTGGGGTGCGACGCAATGGTGTCCGCATCCAGCCCTTCGCGGGCCGAGGTGCAGAACAGCGTCGTAAGTTCCGGCCCGCCGAATGCGGGGCACGAGGTATGGGCCGCCGCGAAAGGCACCGCGCGCAGGAAGGCTCCGCCGGCGTCATAGGCCGCAACCCGCGCCGCGCCCCATTGCGCGAGCCACAGATTGCCCATGGCATCGACGACCGCGCCATCGGGGTTCAAACCCTCGGCGCGCAGGTCCAGAAACACCGCGCTGTCGCCCTCGGGCCAGCCGGTTTCCGGGTCCAGACCCCAGCGCCGCACCTGCCCGGTGGCCGTGTCGCAGAAATAGGCGCAGGACCGGTCGGGCGCAAAACTGATCGAGTTCGAGATGGTCACGTCCGGCACCAGCTGCCGCAGCTCACCCCGCCACAAGCGATAGATCGCCCCCGCGCCCCGTTCCGCGCGCTTGCCCATTGTGCCGATCCAGAACCCGCCCCACGGATCAGCCCGCCCGTCATTCGAGCGGGTCACCGGGTTGTCGGCCTCGAGCGCGATGATGCGATCCTTGTGACCGGTCTCCAGCCCGAACCGCCACAGGCCGGTTTCCGACGCGATCAGCAGCGTGTCGCGGTCGATCCACCCTGCGGCCGAGACGTTCTCGGCAAAATCCCAGCTTTGCGGTCCATTCGCGTCGCGGGTCATCAGGCGTTTGTTGACGATGTCGAACCAGAACAGCTGTTGCCGTTCGGGGTGCCACAGCGGGCCCTCGCCCAACTCGCACGGTCGGTCGTCAAAGACATGGCTCATCGCGTGGCCTCGTCATAGGCGGCGACGATCCGGCGGGCGTTCTCGGCGATCTGGTCCACGGACATGCCGGGTTTGAACAGAGCCGAGCCGATGCCGAACCCGTCGGCCCCGGCCTTGAGCCAGTCGCCGAAATTCTCGGGCCCCGCGCCGCCAACGGCATAGACCTGCGTGCCCTTGGGCAGGATCGGGCACATCGCCGCCAGCCCCACCGGTCCGGTCATCACGCCGGGAAACAGTTTCAACCCGGTGGCCCCGGCGCGCAGGGCGGTGAAGGCCTCGGTCGGGGTATAGACCCCGGGCCAGCTCTGCAGGCCCAGATCCACCGTGCGCGCGATCACCTCGGCATCGCAATTGGGCGATACGATCAGCTTGCCACCCACGGCGGCCACCTGTTCGACCTCGTCCACGGTCAGGACGGTTCCGGCCCCGACCAGCGCGCGGTCGCCGATCGAACGGACCAGACGGCCGATGCTGTCCAGCGGGTCGGGCGAGTTCAGCGGTACTTCGATCCGGTCAATGCCGGCGTCCAGAATAGCCTGGCCGACGGCCTCGGCCTGCGCCGGGTCAAGCCCGCGCAGAATGGCGATGATGGGGCGGCTCATGCGGTTTGCCTCGTGAGGGTGCGGGCCTGCAGCAGACCGGCCAGCGTGGCCCGGGTCGCGTCGGCGGTTTCGACGAACGCGCCCTGTTGCTGCAGCGCGGTGGCATAGATGTTCGACAGGGCCTCTGCCCCGATGATGGCCAGTTGCTGGCCCAGCCAATAGGGGCGGGTGGCGGCCAGTTCGGCACCGATCAGAGCGCCCGACAGGCGGGCGCGGGCGGTGGCCTGGTCCTGCCCGTGCAGCAGGTCAGCGGCGCGCAGCCCGAACAGCCGCCCGGCCAGTTGCTCGGGCTTGGACAGCGTGTCCGCCACGGCCGTGGTGAAGGCCTCGTCGTCCCAACCTTCACCGACCGAGTGTTTCAGCACCGAGTGCTGTCCCAGCAGATCGAACAGCTCACCGGTCATGAAGGTGCGGAAGCTGACGACCTCGCCGGCGCTGACCTGCACCCATTTGGTGTGGGTGCCGGGCAGGCAGATCACGCCATCCCAATGTGGGCGCGTGGACAGGTAGCCGGCGATCTGGGTTTCCTCGCCGCGCATCACGTCGGCGGGGTCGTCCTGTTTCAGACCGGGCACCACGAAGGCGCGGATGCGTGGATCGGTGCCGGGCACGCGCACCGGAACGGTCGAGATCGGCTTGGCCGGAACCGCCACATAGGGCGCCTCGACCCAGCCTTGCCGGGCACCGACCATGCCGCAGGCGATCACATCCACGGGCGCCGCGCCCAGCCAGCCCTGGACCAGCGTCAGCAACGCGTTCTGGAACTGATCTCGACCCAGCGTTGCCATGCCCCGGTCGCATTGGGCGTGGTCCAGCACCGTGTCGCCCTGCATCGCCCAGGCGCGTAGATGCGTGGTGCCCCAGTCTACTGCGATCCACTCGGTGTTCATGTCCTCACCCCGTTGTAACCACGCCGCCATCGACGACCATGCATTGCCCGGTCATGGCGCGGCTGGCCGTCGATGCCAGAAACAGCGTCGGCGCGATCATGTCGTCCGGGCTCAGATGTTCCTTCAGGCACTGGCGATCCATATGCGCGGCCAGATCCTCGGGCGTGGCCCACATGTCCAGTTGTTTCTGCGTCAGCACCCAGCCGGGCGCCAGCGCGTTGACGCGGATGTTCCTAGGCCCCAGCTCGCGCGCGAGCGAGCGGGTCATGCCGGTGATTCCGGCATTGGCCGTCGTATAGATCGGATAGCCCGCATTGCCCATCATGTAGCTGATCGAGCTGAAATTGATGATCGACCCGCCGGTTTCGGCCATCTGGCGCGCGGCCTGCTGGCAGGCAAAGTAATAGGCCTTGAGGTTGACCTCGATCATCCAGTCCCAGAACTCGGTCGTGGTTTCCTCGAGGCTGTGGCGCTTGTCATTGGCGGCATTGTTGACCAGTACGTTCAGCGGACCGTGGGCCTCGGCGGCCTTGGTCATGGTTTCGTGCAGCAGCGCAGTGTCGGTCATGTCGCCCTGCAGGAACAAAGGCGCGCGGCCGTGTTTGGCGCGCATCTCTTCGACGAACACGCTGGCGTCCGACCGGCCGATAAAGGCGACATTGGCGCCCTGGGCCAGGAACCCGTCGGTCAGGGCCGCGCCCACGCCCGACCCGCCACCGGTGATGAAGACGGATGCGCCGTTTAGGTCATGGAAGGTGGCTGGGTGGGTCATCAATGGCTCTCTCTGGTCACAAGGCGGGTGTCCTTGCCCACCAGGAAATCAAGGTCAGCGCCGCGGTCGGCCTGAAGGACATGGTCGATATACAGCTTGGCATAGCCGCGGGTGTAATGCGGGTCGTCGGGCCGCCAGGCCGCGCGGCGGGCAGCCAGCTCCTGTTCGTCGACCAGCAGTTCCAGCGCGCCCTTGCTGGCGGACACGCGGATGCGATCGCCGGTTTTCACCAGCGCCAGGGGGCCGCCCGCCTGCGCCTCGGGGCTGACATGCAGGATTACTGTGCCGAAGGCGGTGCCCGACATGCGTGCGTCGGAAATGCGGATCATGTCGCGCACGCCCTGTTTCACCAGCTTGGCGGGGATCGGCATGTTGCCGACCTCGGGCATGCCCGGATAGCCCTTTGGCCCGCAGCCCTTGAGCACCAGGATGGTCTCGGGCGTCACCGGCAGGTCGTCGCGGTCGATATTGGCTTTCAGGTCCTCGATGCTGTCGAAGACATAGGCTTCACCTTCCGTTTCAAGCAGGCTGTCGGTGGCGGCCGAGGGTTTCACGATCGCCCCGTTCGGCGCCAGGTTGCCGCGCAGAACGCGCAGCCCGGCGGCCGGTTTTACCGGGTCGTCGAAGGAATGGATCACGTCGCGGTCAAAGCATACCGCGCCCTCATAGTGGGCCGAGATGTCCTTGTTCAGAACGGTTCTGGCCGGGCGCAGATGCGATTTCAGCTCGGACAGGACCACCGGCATCCCGCCGGCATAGCAGAAATCCTCCATCAGGTATTTGCCCGAGGGCATGCAGTTGACCAGTAGCGGAATGTCCGAGCCGATCTCGAAATCCTGCAGGGTCAGGTCCACGCCCACCCGGCCGGCCAGCGCCAGCAGGTGCACCACGGCGTTGGTTGACCCTCCCACTGCGGCATTGGCCAGGATGGCGTTCTCAAACGCCGCTTTGGTCAGGATGTCCGAGGGTTTGAGGTCCTCGTCCACCATCTCAACGATGCGCTTGCCGGTCATGTGCGCCAGCGCCATCCGGCGGGCATCGACGGCAGGCAGGGCGGCGTTGGTGGGCAGGCTCATGCCCATCGCCTCGACCAGCGATGCCATGGTCGAGGCCGTGCCCATAGTCATGCACACGCCCTTGGACCGGCTCATGCCGGATTCTGCGTTCATGAAATCCTGCAAAGTCATCTCGCCGGCGCGCACGGCTTCCGAGAACTTCCAGACATCGGTGCCCGAGCCGATATCCTGACCGCGATACTTGCCGTTCAGCATCGGCCCCGAGCTGACCACAATGGTGGGCAGATCGACCGAGCCCGCGCCCATCAGCTGGCCCGGCGTGGTCTTGTCGCAGCCGCCCAGCAGCACCACGCCGTCGATGCCATAGGCGCGGATCGATTCCTCGACATCCATGGCCAGCAGGTTGCGGAACAGCATGGCGGTGGGCTTCATCTGGGTTTCGCCCAGAGACATCACCGGGAATTCGACGGGAAAGCCGCCGGCCTCCCACACGCCGCGCTTGACGCCTTCGGCGAGGTCGCGCAGGCCCGAGTTGCACGGCGTCAGTTCCGACCATGTGTTGCAGATGCCAATGATCGGGCGTCCGTCGAAAGCATGATCGGGAAAGCCCTGATTCTTCATCCACGACCGATGGATGAACCCGTCCTTATCGAGCTTGCCGTACCAGTGCTGTGAGCGGCGTTTCTTCATGTCTGTGTTTCTTTTTCGTATTGGGTCGTGGTTTTCTTGTGTGTTTGCTGGATGATCAGGCCGCGCGGGCTGGGCGGCACCAATCTGGCAGCCAGTCGGCATGGGCGGTCAGCAGGTCACTGACCAGGCTGCGGATCTGGCGCAGGTCCAGTTCGGCGGCAGTGTGCGGGTCCATCATGGCGGCGTGGTAGATGTGTTCGGGGTTTTCTTCGACCAAGGCGCGCACGGTCAGTTCCTGCACGTTGATCTGGCTGCGCATCAGGGCGACAAGCTGCGGCGGGATGTCGGTCACGACCGAGGGCTGCACACCGTTGCTGTCGACCAGGCAGGGCGTTTCGACCGCCGCGCCCAGAGGCAGCTGCGGGATCTGCCCGGTGTTGGGCAGGTTGCCATAGGCGACGTACGGCGTGTCGGTGACGATTGCGTTCATCAGGTCGGCGGCGAATTCGTGGCTGCGGATCACTTTGATGTCGCGCCCGTCGGTCAGGGTCTTGGCCTGTTCCTTCCAATTCGCGACCTGCTCTTCGCAGCGGGTGGGATATTCGTCCAGCGGGATCTGGAACTGGTCGATCAGGTCCTGACGCCCGTCCTTGATGAACCACGGGACATATTCGGCCAGGTGTTCCGAGCTTTCGGTGCAGAAATAGCCAAGGTGATCCATCACCTCGTATCGCACCTTGTTGGGGCAGCGTGGCATCAGCAGCGGCGCCTTGGGCAGCTGGCCCGCGTGATAGCCCCGGCGCAGCGCCGGATACAGGTCGCGGCCCTGATGTTCCAGCCGCAGGAAAAACGCCACGTGGTTCACGCCCGCGACGCGATAGCGGATTTCATCCTTAGGCAGGTCCAGGTCATGGGCCAGCTCCTCGACGGTGTTCTGGACCGAGTGGCAAAGGCCCACATGTTTCAGTGCCGGGAACCGTTCGGCCAGCGCCCAGGTGTTGATGGCCATCGGGTTGACGTATTGCAGCAGCGTGGCATTCGGGCACAGCTGCGCCATGTCGCGTGCCACATCCCACAGGACGGGCACGGTGCGCAGGCCGCGCATGATGCCGCCCACGCCCAGCGTGTCGGCGATGGTCTGGCGCAGGCCGTATTGCTTGGGGATCTCGAAATCGGTGACGGTGCAGGGTTTGTAGCCGCCGATCTGGAAGGCGGTGATGACGAAATCGGCCCCGTCCAGCGCCGCGCGGCGGTCGGTATGGGTGGACACGGTCGCGCCGGTCCCGACCGAGCGGATCATCGCGCGCGCGACGGTTTCGCTTTCGGCCAGACGCTCGGTGTCGATGTCCATCAGGGCAAAATGGCTGTCGGCCAGCGACGGGGTCAGCAGGGCATCGCCCACGATGTTCTGCATGAAAATCGTGGAACCTGCACCGATGAAGGTGATCTTGGTCATGACTGTAAACCTTGACTAGGCGTTATTTTACGGCACCGAGGGTCAGACCCGCGATGAAGTGTTTCTGCATCAGAAAGAACATGGCCACCGGCGGCAGGGCCGCGACGATCGAGCCGGCACTCATCAAGTGATACGCTGCGCGGAACTGCGCGTTGAAGCTGGTGATCCCGGCGGTGACGGGTTGGCTCTCGGCCCCCTGGGTCAGCACGACGGCCCAGAAATAGTCGTTCCAGATGAAGGTGAAGATCAGCACGCTGAGCGCGGCGATCGCGGGCTTCATCAGCGGGAGGACGACGTACCAGAAGATGCGCCATTCGCTGATGCCCTCGACCCGGGCGGCCTCGATCAACTCAAAGGGCAGGGCGCGGATGAAGTTGCGCATGAACAGCGTGCAGAACCCCGTCTGGAACGCGATGTGGAACAGCACCAGCCCGGTTTTCGTGTTGTACAGCCCCAAGTCCAGCGTCAGGTCGCGCACCGGCACCATCAGGATCTGGAAGGGTACGAAGTTGCCGGCCACGAACATGAAGAAGATCCACAGGTTCGATTTGAACTTGTAGATCCCCAGCGCGAATCCGGTCATGCAGCTGAGCGCCACCGCGCCGATCACCGTGGGAACCGTGATCAGGAACGAGTTCAGCAAATAGCGCGGCATGTCCGAGTTGAAGAAGACCTGACCGTAGTTCCTGGCGCCTTCAAAGCTGGAGGGCAGACCCCAGTAGTTGGCGTTGGTGAAATCCGCCTCGGGCTTGATTGAGAACAGGGCCACCGCCAGCAGCGGGCCGAGCCACAGCAGAAGGGCGACCGGCAGCATCGCCTGATAGGAAATCTGCGCCGCGCGGGGTTGTTTTTCGATCGGTTTGGGAAACATCTCAGTGCCCCTTTTCTTCGCGGTACATCGACCACAGGAAGTAGGCGATGAAGCACAGCATGATCAGGAACAGGATCACGGCGATGGCCGCGCCATAGCCCATGCGGAACCCGTACTCCGACAGGGCGACCTCGAACATGTAATAGGCTAGCACGCGCGAGGATCCGAACGGCCCGCCCTGCGTCATGATCGAGATCAGGTCGAACGAGCGCAGCGCGCCGATGATGGTCACCACGAAGGCGATGAAGGTTGCCGGGCGCAGTTGCGGCAGGATGATATGCCACAGCATCCGCCCGCCCTTGGCGCCGTCCAGCCGGCCGGCCTCGATCTGTTCGGGGTCTACGGCGTTCAGGCCGGTCAGATACAGGATCATGCAATAGGCGGTCTGCGGCCAGAGGCCCGCGAAAATGATGCCGTAGGTTACGAAGCGTTCATCACCCAGGACGTTCACAGGGCCCAGCCCGACCAAGCCCAAAAGCTCGTTCAGCAGCCCGAATGTGGGGTCGTAGAACCAGGTGAAGACCAGCCCGACAACGACCTGGCTGATGACGAAGGGAAAGAAGAACAAGGATTTGTACAACCGGATTCCCCAGACCGTCTGGTTGAGGAACAGTGCGATGAACAGACCAGCCGGGATCGCCAGCAGGTACATGATCAGCCAGATCAGATTGTTCTTCAGCGAGACATAAAAGGCGTCACGGTCGACCCATTCCCAATACAGGTCCTCATAGTTGCGCATACCGACATATTCGGCCGCGCCCAGCCCGTCCCATTCGTAAAGCGACAGGTTGAAGGACTGGAATACGGGGATGATCACGTAGACCATAAAGAACAGCACGCCCGGAGCCAGAAACAGCCAGGGTGCGATACGTTGCTGATTTCTGTGGAACCAGCTTTCGTGTTCGGTGACGTCGACTGCGGTCATGGTCAATCCCGGTTTGGAATGGGCAGGACGGGATCGTGCCCGTCCTGCGTTTGGCTAGGGCGTGGCCGGGGTTGCCCCGGCCACCACCCGATCAGTTGTCGTAGATGCGTTGACGTGCGCGCTCCAGCTTGGCCAGGATGCTGTCCAGGTTGTCCGGCTTGACCATGAATTCCTGGAAGCCTTCCATCGACACTTTGGCCATTTCCGCCGGCGCGTCGCGGTCCCAGAACTGGGCGACGCCGCCAGGGCTGTTGGTCGACAGCATCTTGAAGCCTTCCTGCAGGAACTTGTCGTCATCAACCGAGGATTTGGCGTTGACGGGCAGTTGTCCGAGGTTCTTGCCGTTGTTGATTTCGGTCTGCTCGTCAGCCGAAACAACAAAACGCAGGAACTCGCGCGCGGCTTCTTTGTTCGACGCGTTCGCCGGGATGTGGAACGTGTCGGTCGGCGCATCTTCGGCCAGCTCGACATCGGGGTTGATCGCGACGAACTGGTAGAAGTCCAGCTGGTCGTCGGTCAGACCGGCCTCGCGCAGCGGAGCCACCGCGAAGTTGCCCATCAGATAGGCCGCGGCGTCACCCTGAACCATGAAGGGCAGGGCCTCTTGCCAGCTGTAGGTCTGGTGGTTGTCGATGAACGCGCCCATGTCGATCAGCTGCTTCCAGTTGGCGAAGGTCTGCTTGACCCGGTCGTCTTCCCAGCTGACCTCGCCATTGGCCAGTTGCTGGTGGAAGTCGAAGCCGTTGGTGCGCATGTTCAGGTAGTCGAACCAGCCGCCAGCCGTCCATAGGAACTTGGTGCCGATGGTATAGCAGGCGCGACCCGAGTCGACGATCTTCTGGCAGTTGGCCAGCTCTTCTTCCCAGGTGGTCGGCTCGGACAGGCCCAGCTCGTCAAAGATGTCTTTGCGGTAGTAGACGCCCCACTGATAGTAGGTGTAGGGCACGCCCCACTGCTTGCCGTCGATGGTCATCGCACCCTTGGTCGAGGCCAGGTTTTCGGCGATTTCCGGCTCGGCCCACAGGTCCGATACATCTTCGAACAGTCCGGCCTCGACATAAGGCTTCATGCGGTTGGCCGCGTACCAGGTCGCAACGTCGGGCGTATCCGCCGTCAGGAAGTTGCGGATCTGGGTCTTGTACGCCTCGCGGTCGATGACCGTGGTCTCGATTTCCAAACCCGGGTGCTGAGCCGCGAACCGCTCGATCATCGCTTCCATCGTCGCGCGCGGCGCCGGATTCGATGTGTCGAGGAAGATTCGCAGCTCGCCGGTCAGTTCTGCCGAAACGGGCGCTGCAAGTGCCACACTGGCCGCCAGAGCCGCCGCAGTGCGCTTGAACATGGAATGCATGGTTTCCTCCCTTAGCTTCCATTCAGTGGTTCCAAATAGTGAAACCAAGTTTTATATATTGAAAACTACACATCGAATCGGCTAGGCTTGTCAATACCCTCGCGGCCCGTCCGCAAGGGGAAGTGGAGGAGAAATCAGACCCGTGGCAGGTGACGGAACCATCGGCAAAGCATGTGACGTGCTGGAACAGGTCGCGGCGTTCGGCCGGCCTGTGCGGTTTGCCGAATTGCTGGAAAGCAGCAGCTTTCCCAAGGCGTCCCTGTACCGGTTTCTGCAGGCGCTGACCAATCAGGGCATGTTGTCTTACGACCCAGACCGGCAGACCTATTCGCCCGGCCTGCGGCTGGTGCGGCTGGCGCATTCGGCCTGGACGCAAAGCTCGCTGGCGCCGATCGCGCGGCCGATCCTGGATGCGCTCAGCCTGGAAACCGGCGAGACGGTGCACCTCGCGCAGCTGGATTCGAGCCAAGTTCTGTATGTGGACAAGCGCAATGCCAAGAACCCGGTCGAGATGTATTCCGAGGCCGGAAAAGTTGGCCCGGCTTATTGCACCGGTGTGGGAAAGGCGATGCTCGCCTTTCTGGATGATGACCGGCTGGACAAGGCGATCTCGCAGCAAAGCTTTCACCGCTTTACCGACAAGACGCTGACCTCGGAGGAGGTGCTGCGGGCGGATTTGGCCCGGATCCGCGAACGGGGGTTCGCCATGGATGATGAAGAGCACGAGCCCGGCATCATCTGCGTGGCCTGTCCGATCCTGACATCGGGCGGGCGGGTGCTGGGGGCGATCTCGATTACCGGATCGACCCAGCGCATGGATTTCGACCAGTTGAAGAAATGGGTCCCTCGGGTTCGGCGATCGGCCGACCAGATCGGGGCTGAAGCCGAAGCATGGCGGTTCCCCGAGGGCCGCAAGGACAGGATGCAAGCATCATGACAGGCGTTACCCTGAAGGGCGCAATCAAGCGTTATGGCCAGACCCAGGTCATTCACGGCATTGATCTGGAAATCGAGGACGGCGAGTTCTGCGTTTTCGTCGGGCCGTCGGGCTGTGGCAAATCCACCCTGTTGCGGATGATCGCCGGGCTGGAGGAAACCACCGAGGGCGAAATCCGTATCGGTCAGCGCGATGTGACCCACATGGACCCGGCCAAGCGCAGTGTCGCGATGGTGTTTCAGACCTACGCCCTGTATCCGCACATGTCCGTGGCCGAGAACATGGGCTTTGGTCTGCGCATGAACGGTGTGCCCAAGGCCGAGATCGACAAGAAGGTGGCCGAAGCGTCGGAAATCTTGAAACTGGACCCGTATCTCAAGCGCAAGCCCAAGGCCCTGTCGGGTGGCCAGCGTCAGCGGGTCGCCATCGGCCGGGCCATCGTCCGCGGCCCCGAGGTTTTCTTGTTTGACGAGCCGCTGTCGAACCTCGATGCCGAGTTGCGCGTGGAAATGCGGGTTGAGATCGCCCGTCTGCACCAGGAGATCGGCGCGACGATGATCTACGTCACCCACGACCAGGTCGAGGCGATGACCATGGCCGACAAGATCGTCGTGCTGCGCGATGGTCGGATCGAGCAGGTCGGCGCTCCGATGGATCTGTATCGCGACCCCGACAACCGGTTCGTGGCGGGGTTCATCGGCTCGCCCGCAATGAACTTTTTGGAATGCGATGTCGTCGATGGAACGGTGCGTCACCCCGCTCTGACGGACTCGATCCCCGTCACCAATGGCGTGCCGACCGATGCCAGGAAGGTGATCCTGGGGATCCGTCCGGAACATATTGCCGTGGATCGATCCGGCGACACCTGTACTGTCGATCTGACCGAGGCGCTTGGCGGCGTCTCCTACAGTTATTTGCTGACGCCCAACGGCGACAAGTTGATCGTCGAAGAGCGGGACGACCAGCGCAGCAAAACGGGAGAACGGATCGGAATCTCGGTCCGGCCTGAACGGGCCATGCTGTTCGACCCGGAAAGCGGGATGCGGTTGCGCTGAACCGCTGTTCAGTTGGAAAGTGTCAACGCGCCGGGCAATCTGCCTGGCGCGTTTTTCTTTTGTCAGACGAATCGGATGGATTTTGGATACAAAAACCGATACTGCGGGACTGAGACAGTAAATCTGACCGCCCGGCGATGGACGCGGGCAACTTGGAAAGGATCGGCCACATGTCACCCGACGTCTTTACCGGCACCATGCCGGCGCTCATGACCCCTTGTACGCCCGACCGTCAGCCCGACTTTGACGCCTTGGTGCGAAAGGGCCAGCAGATGATCGAGGCGGGCATGTCCGCGGTCGTCTACTGCGGGTCGATGGGCGACTGGCCACTGCTGACCGACGAACAGCGGATGGAAGGGGTCGAGCGGTTGGTCGGCGCGGGCCTGCCCGTGGTGGTGGGCACCGGGGCGGTCAACACGCAATCCGCCGTGGCGCATGCGGCGCATGCGCAAAAGGTGGGTGCTGCGGGGCTGATGGTTATCCCCCGGGTTCTGTCGCGCGGCAGTTCGGTCATGGCACAGCGCAACCATTTCAAGGCCATCCTGGCGGCGGCACCGGATATTCCGGCGGTCATCTACAACAGTCCGCATTACGGGTTTGCCACCCGCGCCGACCTTTTCTTTGCGCTGCGGGCCGAGCACTCCAATCTGGTGGGCTTCAAGGAATTCGGTGGCAAGGACGATCTGCGATACGCGGCTGAGAACATTACCAGCCGCGATGATCAGGTGACGCTGATGGTGGGGGTCGATACGGCGGTCTATCATGGCATCGTCAATTGCGACGCAACCGGCGCAATCACCGGCATCGGCAACGTACTGCCCAAAGAGGTTCTGCTGCTTACCGCTTTGTCGAAAAAAGCGGCTTCTGGCAGCGCCGAGGCTCGCCAGCGCGCGCAGGAGTTGACAGAGGCCATCCACGTGCTGTCCAGTTTCGATGAAGGCCCCGATCTGGTTCTGTACTACAAGCACCTTCTGGTGCTGAACGGCGAGGAAGAGTACCGCTTGCACTTCAATGAAACCGACGCGCTGACGGATGCGCAGCGCCACTATTGCGAACAGCAGTACGGCTTGTTCCGCGCCTGGTTTGCAGACTGGTCAAGGCAAGGCGGGGTGATTGCCACGTGCATGTGATCGACAGCCATACCGGCGGAGAGCCCACGCGCGTGATTCTGGACGGCGCGCCCGATCTGGGCAGCGGTCCTCTGTCCGCGCGCGCAGGGCTTTTGGCGACCCAGCACCGCCCGTTCTGGCGCTCGGTCATGCTGGAGCCGCGCGGTCAGCCAGCGATGGTGGGGGCGCTGCTGGTGCCTCCGGTCGATCCGTCCTGCGTGACGGGGGTGATCTATTTCGACGTGGATGCGGTGCTTGGCATGTGCGGGCATGGCACGATCGGGTTGACCGTGACGCTGGCCTATCTGGGGCGGATCGGTGTTGGTTCGCACCGGATCGAAACGCCCGCGGGTGTGGTCACGGTGGAGCTGCACGATCCCAACACAGTGACGGTGACCAACATAGAAAGCCGGCGGGTGCATCAGGCCGTTACGATCGAGGTTCCGGATTTCGAGCCGGTTACAGGTGATGTGGCCTATGGCGGCAATTGGTTCTTTATCGTCGATCCCAGCCCGGTGCCGGTCGAGCCCGCGAACATCCGACAACTGACCGATCTGGGCGTCGCCATTCGGCAGGCCTCGGTCGCGCAGGGCGTGGGCGGCGAAGCAGGCGAGCCGATCGATCATGTGATTTTTCAGGAGGCCGCACCGGACCCTGTCGTGCACAGCCGAAACTTCGTTCTGTGCCCCGATGACGCCTATGACCGCTCGCCCTGCGGCACAGGCAGTTCGGCGCGGTTGGCGTGTCTGGCGGCTGACGGGCGCTTGGCGCCGGGTGAAGAAATCGTACAGGCCAGCGTCATCGGCAGCCCCTATCGGCTGTCCTATCAGCCGGGTCCGAACGGCGGGGTGATCCCCTCGATCACCGGTCAGGCTTTCGTGATGGCCGAAAGCCGCCTGATTTTTGATCCCGCCGATCCTTTCCGTTCGGGTATAGAGATCACATGAAGAAAGATGTCATCGTCATAGGTGCCGGCGTCGTTGGTATCAGCGCGGCGCTGGAATTGCAGCGTCGGGGTTACACGGTTCAGGTACTGGACCGCGAAGGCGTGGCCGCGGGCAGTTCGGCGGGGAATGCCGGGGCGTTCGCCTTCCCCGAGGTCGAACCTCTGGCCACCCCAGGGATCATGAAGAAGGCCCCGAAATGGCTGCTCGATCCGTTGGGGCCGCTGTCGATCCCGCCCGCTTATGCCCTGCAGATCGCGCCGTGGATGTGGCGGTTCTGGCGGGCCAGCCGCCCCAGCCGTTACCAGGCGTTGGTCGCCGCGCAGGCCAGCCTGATGCGCCTGTGCCAGGCCGCGACCGAACGGCAGATCGCCGATACGGGTGGCGAGGCGATGATGCAGCGCGACGGGCAGTTGCAATTGTACGAAAGCGCGGCCGAGTTCCGCGCCGCTTTGCCCACGTGGGAGCTGCGTCGCCAGCATGGCATCGCCTTCGATCTGCTGGAAAGCCCCGAAGCGATCGCCGAGATTCAGCCCGGGCTCAGCCCGCGTTTTACCCATGCCGGGTTCACGCCGCACTGGTGGAATACCGTCGATCCCAAACGCTGGGTCGAGCATCTGGCACAGGTGTTCCGCGACCGTGGCGGGGTGATCGAGACGCGCCCCGTGCGCGCGCTGGAGCTGTCGGACACGGGCGTCTGGGTGCGCTTCGATCAGGGTGCGGCGGATGCCAGCAAGGTCGTGGTGGCCGCTGGGGCATGGTCGCACCACCTGACCCGCACGGTGGGCGACTGGATTCCGCTGGAGACCGAGCGCGGCTACAACACGACCCTGCCGCCGGGCGCGTTCGACCTGCGGCTGCACCTGGCGTTCTCGCGGCATGCCTTCGTGGCCACAAAGATCAACGGCGGTGTACGCATTGGCGGCGCGGTTGAACTGGGCGGGCTTGACCTGCCGCCCAATTACAAGCGCGCCGATACCTTGCTGAACAAGGCGCGCCAGTTCCTGCCGGGGTTGAAGACCGAAGGCGGGACGCAGTGGATGGGGTTCCGTCCCTCGCTGCCCGACAGCATTCCGGTGATCGGGCGGTCTTCGAAATCGCCGAACCTGGTCTATGCTTTCGGGCACGGCCATCTGGGCCTGACCCAGTCGGCCGGCACCGCCGAGCTGGTGGGCGCGCTGGTCGACGGCACCGATCCGGCCATCCCGGTCGATCCCTTCGCCGCCACCCGGTTCTGAGCGGGTGATGCGCAGCAGCAAGACCATCCACGTGATCTCGGCCCATGCCGAGGGTGAGGTGGGCGACGTAATCGTCGGCGGCGTCGCCCCGCCGCCCGGCGACACGATCTGGGCGCAACGCAGCTTCATCGCCCGCGACCAGACCCTGCGCAACTTCGTGTTGAACGAGCCGCGCGGCGGCGTGTTCCGCCATGTCAACCTGCTGGTGCCGCCCAAACACCCCGATGCCGACGCCGCCTTCATCATCATGGAGCCCGAGGACACCCCGCCCATGTCCGGCTCGAACTCGATCTGCGTGGCGACGGTGCTGCTGGACGGGGGCATCCTGCCGATGACCGAGCCGGAGACCCACCTGACGCTCGAGGCGCCGGGCGGGCTGGTGCAGGTGCGGGCCGAATGCCGCAACGGTAAGGCCGAACGGATCTTCGTCCAGAACCTGCCCAGCTTTGCCGACCGCCTCGCCGCGCCGCTCGAGGTCGAGGGGCTGGGGGCCCTGACGGTGGACACCGCCTATGGCGGGGACAGTTTCGTGGTGGTCGACGCGGCGGCGCTGGGGCTGCGCATCACCGAGGACGAGGCCGCCGACATCGCCCGCCTGGGGGTGGCGATCACCGATGCCGCCAATGCGCAGCTGGGCTTCGCGCATCCCGAAAACCCGGATTGGAACCACATCTCGTTCTGCGCGTTCTGCGGACCGTTGACTGAAACCGAAACCGGCCTGACTGGCCGATCCGCGGTGGCGATCCAGCCCGGCAAGGTCGACCGCTCGCCCACCGGCACGGCCGTTTCGGCCCGCATGGCGCTGATGGCCGCGCGGGGGCAGATGCGCCCGGGCCAGAGCTTTGAGGCCGTCTCGATCATCGGTTCGCGGTTTACCGGCCGTATACTCGGCACAACCCATGTTGGCGACCGCCCCGCCATTCTGCCCGAGATCTCGGGCCGCGGATGGATCACCGGCATCCACCAGCACATGCTGGACCCCGACGACCCCTGGCCGCAAGGCTACCGCCTGCGCGACACCTGGGGGCGCTAGTCCAGAAGGGCCAGCAGGTCGTGATGCAGTTGCGCGGAAACCTCGGCATATCCCCGGGCGGTGTTGCGCGCGCGGGCGGCAAAGCGGCGCTGTGACGGCAGGCGCGCGCCCTGATCAAGGATATCGGCGAACAGGCGCTCGGCCCGCGCGTCGTTGGCCTGTCGCCGCCCGCCGCTGAACTGGTCGGGGTCGAAGGCGATGATGATGTCGCCGTGGTATGGCGCGCCGCCTGTTCCTTGGGCGAACTCCATGCTCTCGAGGCTGGTCAGGTCGTCGATCAGCGGGCCGGCCAGAAGCTCGATCATGATCGACAGGGCCGAGCCCTTGTAGCCGCCGAAGGTCAGCATCGCGCCGTCCAGCGCCGCTTGCGGATCGGTCGTGGCGTTGCCGTCCTTGTCGATCGCCACGCCTTCGGGCAGGGGTTTGCCCGCGCGCTTGTACAGCTCGATCTCGCCGCGGGCGAAGGCGCTGGTGGCGAAATCGAAGGTGAACGGGTCCTTGCCCATGCGTGGCCAGCTGAAGGCCAGCGGGTTGGTACCCAGGCTGCCGCGTGTGCCCCCCGCAGGGGCCACCCAGGAATGGCTGGGTACCATCGCCATGGCCGCAAGCCCCTCGGCCGACAGGGCCTCGACCTCGGGCCACAGCGCCGAGAAATGAAAACAGCGGTTGATCGCCATGGCCGCGATCCCGTGGGTGCGGGTCTTCTCGACCAGATGCGGCAGGCCTTTCTGGAACGCCAGCAACGACATGCCGCCCTGCGCGTCGACACGGACGATGGCATTGTCCGAGGGGGCGACCTGGGGCTGCGCATGGCCGTCGATCTTGCCGGCCTGCATGGTCTGGGCGCACATGAACAGGCGAAACAGCCCGTGCGACTGGCAATCGTCCATTTGGCAGGTGGTCAAAAGTTCCGCGATCGCCTGAGCGTGGTCAGGGCCATAACCCACATGGGACAGAACCTTCAGGCTCAGGTCGGTCATTTCTTCGGGCGTCAGCCGTACCGTTTCGCTCATGGTCCGTCCCTCGGTTTGATCTCAGTTGCCAAATGGGTAGCGGGGAACCCTAGCCCTGTTCAACCCAATAGGCGGTTGGAAAAGCGGCACGGGGCGGATATTTGTATCCAAAATGCAAATGCGGACAGACCCTTGGCAGCAAAACGTGCAATCACCCGTCAAAGCCTTCCCGATGCAATCGCGTCCGACTTGCGTGAACGCATTCTCAGCGGTGATCTGGCGGAAGGCGAAACCATCCGTCAGGAGGCAATGGCCGAAGACTATGACGTGTCGCGCATGCCGGTGCGCGAGGCGCTGAAACAGCTTGATGCCGAAGGTCTGGTGCAGCTGACGAACAATCGCGGGGCACGGGTCACGCGCCATTCCCTGTCCGAAATCGGCGAGATCTTCGACCTGCGGTCGCTGTTGGAGACCGACCTGTTCCGTCGGGCAATTCCGCAGATGATCCAATCTGACTTCGCGCGCTGCGAACACCTGTTGGAGCAGATGGAGGCCTCGTACGACGCCAATGACGTCAGCCGGTGGGGCGCGCTGAACTATCAGTACCACTCGGCCCTCTACGCGGCCGCGAACCGAAGCCTGACCAACGAGCTGCTGCACCGCGTGAGTCTTCAGTCGGACCGGTACATCCGAATGCATCTCAGTGTGATGCAACAACGCGAACCGGCCCGCAAAGAGCATCGCGAATTGCTGCGCCTCGCCCGGGATGGGCAGGTCGAGCAGGCCTGTGCGCTTCTGTCCGCGCATATCGGACGAACCAAGGACCAACTGCTGGCGCTGGTGGCTGCCAAGCGAGCGTCCGAGGAGGCGATCGGACGCTGACGCCAAGCGACCGTAAAGAAAGCGTTTTCAATTCTTCTCTGTCTGTGCCAGTTCTGGCGTCGTGGGATGCGTGCCTTAACATGGATCGACCAAGTGCCCAGTGATGACCTCAACAGTTCGGAACAGGCCGTGCGTCAGGCGATTGGGGCGTATTCCAGACGTGTCTGGCGGTTTGCGCTGGCTCTGTCGGGGGCGCAGGATGTTGCCGACGACCTGACCCAGGCCACTTGCCTGCGTGCGTTGGAGCGAAGCCATCAGGTGACGCATACTGATCGGTTGGATTCGTGGTTGATGACGATCTGCCGGTCGATCTGGTTGAACGAACTGCGGGCGCGGACCGTGCGCAAGTCCCAGGGGTTGGCCACAACGCCGGACGCCGAATTGATCGCGCCGGGTACCGACGCCGAAATGAATATTTTTGCGCGGGAAGTGTTTACACAGGTGATGCAACTGCCCGAGGCACAACGCGAAACAGTCATGCTGGTCTTTGTCGAGGGCTACAGCTATCGCGAGGCCGCCGCGTTGCTGGAGGTTCCGATTGGTACGATCATGAGCCGGCTTTCCAATGCCCGCAAGAAACTGCAAGCTGCGATGCCGCAGGATGCCAGTGCGTCCGACCGACGGAGGGACTCATGACCTTTTCCGACGATACGCTAAAGGCCTATCTGCAAGGCTCATTGGGGTCTGAGGAGAGCGATGCCATAGAGGCCGCTGTTGAGGATGATCCGGAACTGGAACAGCGCCTGATGGATCTGGATCCGATTGCGCCGGTGGTTCGCGAGGTGTTCCGTGACATTCCCGCCGCCGCGCCACAAGTTGAACTGCCGCCTAGGATTCCGGCTTCGGCGGGGCCCTGGCGCCTGTTGGGCGTCGCGGCTGCCGCGGCCGTGTTGGCCGTATCTCTGACATTTTGGCTGACCCGCCCACAACCGATGGGATGGGCAGAACAGGCGGCCTTGTATCAATCGCTTTACACGCCGGATTCGATTGCAACGCTCGAATACCCGCCGGCGGTCGTCGACGCCCAGATCTCATTGGCCGAAGAGAAACTGGGCCGCCCGCTGAACCGGGATTCGCTTGAAGGTTTGCCTGGGCTGGAACTGAAGGCCGCGCAGGTTTTGTCCTTCAAGGGCAAACCATTGGTTCAGATCGTTTTTGCCGACGCTGATGGCAATCCCTTTGCGCTGTGCGTGATCCGTCAGGGCGATGGCGCGCCGAATGCAGCGTTGAAGCAGGAAGTCCTGAGCGGGCTTGCAACGGCCCGGTGGGCGAGGGACGGATACGGATACATGCTGTTGGGGAACAGGCCGGACAGCGATTTGACCGTGCAACTGGATTATCTGGCTCAGACATTCGCCGGCTGAGCCGCCTTGCGCGAAACCTCTTGTGAACCGGTGCGATTGGCCGAACAATGCTGGCATGACGACCAAGGCCACGAACCCGGACCCCGACGAGGACGATGTCATGGACGGTCCGCGCAGTATCTATGACGTCGACCCGCCGGACGACGAAGACCTTTGGTTTCTGCCGCCCGAAGATGTAGTGGCGCCCGAGGACATGTTGCCGCCGGGTCCGCGTGCCGATCGGGGCGCTTTGTTCGACCCACGGGACTGGCGCGCCGCCCAAGCTGAAGTGGCGCAGGGATTGGCGGATCTGGCCTTGACCTTCGGGGCGCTGGACGAGCGGCTGCGCAGTGGTCCAAAGGGGTGGACCCACCGGCTGGCCCTGATGGACGTATCCGACCTGGGGTGGTGGACCGGTGACCGGATCAGTGTTGATCGGCTTGCCCTGTGGACCGGATTGCGCATCGGAGCCACCGGGGACGATGTGCAAGCATTGTTTCGGGCGGGTTGGGCGGTTCGGCGACTGACGTCGGGCGCGGGGCCGTCGGACGGCGGCTGGCAATCGGGACTGGCCGCATTTCTGGACCGGATGGCACAGGGGATAGACGAAGTCCCAGAGGCGGTCGCGGACTTGGCCGAAGTGATGGACAGCGCGCAAGCCCTGCACCCTGTCACGCAGTCGGCCATTGCCTTTCACGCGTGGCGCGCGCTGTCGCAGGGAATGGGACAGGATACCGAAGCAGCGGTGATCGCTGCGCGGCATGCGGCCACGATGGGTCGGGGCGGGGCATTGTTCATGCCCTTGGCATTGTCGGGCCCCGGGGCGCTGCGCGGCATCGGCTCGCCGGAGGAAAAACTCAACGTTTGGGTTCGGGGGGCAGGGCAGGCAGCCTTGGCCGCGCTGCTGCATCTGGATCGCGTCAGCGCGTGGGAGGCCCGGGCACGCGAGGCCACCACGAATCTCAGCGGGCGGACGCCGCCGGTCCTGATCGATGTGCTGACCGCGTGGCCCATGGTATCTGCGCCATTGGCCGAGGAGTTGACGCAGGCATCGCGTGCAGCCGTGCAGCGCAATCTCGACAAGTTCACCGAACGTGGGTTGATCCGCGAAGTGACCGGGCAGGGCCGTTATCGGGTCTGGGCTGCCGGGCTATAGTCCAGCAACCACTCGCGGAACGCACGCGCGGGCGGCCGCAAGGTGGCCCGCGACGGGTAGATCAGGTGGTAGGCATCCCGGCCCGGCACGGCCACCTCGGGCAGACACGGCACCAGGCCCGACATCCGCATGATCCGGTCAGACGCGGGCGCGCGGGCCAGGGCGATCCCGACCCCTTGCGCGGATAGCTCGGCCGCCATCACCGAGTTGTCCGCGAAGAAATACTGGGCCTGCCCGGCCGGCAGCCTGAGGGTTTCGAAAACGTGCGGCCAGCTGGCCCTGTGGGTCGAAACCTCGATCAGCGGAAACCGGGCCAGATCCAGTGGAGTGCGGATCTGTTCGGCAATGTCCGGTGGCGCCACGGGAAAAAGGGTCTCGGTCAACAGCATGTCACCCTCGGCCCCGAACAGCGTCGGGTTGCCGAACACGATCTGCAGGTCGGTAAAACGATTGGCGAAGTCGGCGATCCGGTTCCCCGTCGTCAGGGACAGGTTGATCTGAGGATGGGATTCTTGGAACTGGGTCAGGCCGGCCGCAAGCACCCCTTGCGCGAACAACAACACGGATTGGACATACAGCCGTTGGTCCCGGGTCTGGCCGAACAGGCCAGTAGTGGCCGATTCCAGCATCACCAGCGATTGCTGCACGACCGGCAGATAGGCCCGCCCGGCCTCGGTCAAAGTGACGGCATGGGCATGTCGATGAAACAGCGGTGTCCCCAGACGAGTTTCCAGCGCCTTGACCTGCTGGCTGACGGCGGCGGCCGACATGTTCAGCTGGGCGGCAGCACGGGCAAAGCTCTCGGTTCGGGCCGCGGCCTCGAAAACGCGCAGCCAGTTGAGAGAGGGGATGCGGGTCGACATGGCAACCAGGCTAAGCTGAACTTATCCTGACAGGCAAGGCTTTGCGTTCTCGTCGCAAGACCGGTTCGGCTAGGCTGTGCGTGAACCGATCCGAAAAGGTGCACCCATGCCCGACATCCAAGACCTGGCCCGGCACAAACTGACCCCATCGCAAGCAGCGCAATACTGGGAAGACGGCTTCCTGTTTCCGCTGGATATTCTGTCTGCTGACGAGGCCGCGCAGGTGCGCTCGGAACTCGAACAGATTGAACGCGACTGGATGGCCGCCGATCTGCCTCTACCGCTGAATACCTACAAGCGCGTGAATTCACACCTCGTCATGCCGCTGGCGGCGCGACTGGCTATGGATCCGCGTATACTGGATGCCGTCGAAGGCGTCTTGGGTCCGGACATCATGATCTGGTCGGCCGAGTTTTTCATCAAAGAGCCGCGCACCGTCCAGACGGTTGGCATGCATCAGGACCTGACCTATTGGGGGATGGGCGAGACCCCGGATCAGGTTACGGCCTGGCTGGCCCTGTCGCCGGCAACCGTGGAAAGCGGCTGCATGGATTTTGTCCGGGGCAGCCACAAGAACCCAATACTTCCGCACAATGACACCTATTCCGAAACCAACCTGTTGTCGCGCGGGCAAGAGATTGCGGTCGAAGTGGCCGAGGAAGACAAAACCCATATCGAACTGGCGCCCGGACAGATGTCACTGCACCACGGGCTGACCATTCATGGCTCGGGTCCGAACCGGTCGGACGATCGACGTATCGGGATGGCCATCCGCTATATCAGCCCGAATGCGAAGCAGTTGGTGGCGGACTGCGACTACGCGATGGTCGCGCGCGGAGAGGACCGGCAGGGAAACTTCATCCATGTCGATCCGCCCGTCACCCTGTTTTCTGACGAGTCGCTTGCCCTGTACGAACAGGTGCGGCGCGATCTGGGCAAGGCGCTGGCAGCTGGGGCCAAGGCCACCGTTCCACTCTATGATTGAGCCGGGTTCGAAACCCAAAAGCCAGGAGAGGCCAGGGGATTGGACGCTTAGCGCCCAACCCCGACATAGGTTTCGAAACCGGATTTCTTGACCTTGTCGCGTGAATAGATGTTGCGCAGGTCGACCATGCGTGGAGATTTCATCTCAGCGGCCATCTGCATCAGGTTCAGCGCGCGGAACTCGTTCCATTCGGTCAACAGCACCACTGCGTCCGCGTCCTTGGCTGCGGCATACGGGTCTTCGACCCACTCTACACCCGGCAGCAGAGCCTCACCCTCGGACCGGCCCTGAGGGTCGACCACGCGAACTTTGGCGCCGCCACCGATCAGGGCGGGCACGATGGTCAGTGATGGAGCATCGCGCATGTCGTCGGTGTTGGGTTTGAACGTCACCCCAAGAACCGCCACGGTCTTGCCGTTGAAACTGTCGTCGCAGGCTTCGCGGATCTTTGCGATCATGCGTTTTTTGACCTCATCATTCACGCGCATGACGGTTTCGGTGATCTGCATTGGAAAGGCATGTTCCTGCCCGATCCGCGCAAGCGCCGCGGTGTCCTTGGGAAAGCATGATCCACCGTAACCGGGGCCGGCATGCAGGAACTTGTTTCCGATACGCCCATCCAAGCCGATGCCGCGCGCCACTTCCTTGACGTCGCCACCGACCCGCTCGCACAGGCCTGCGATTTCGTTGATGAATGTGATTTTAGTGGCGAGAAAGGCGTTTGCCGCGTATTTGATCATTTCGGCGCTTTCCAGATCCGTCGTCAGGATCGGAAAATCGCGCAGGTAAAGTGGGCGGTAGATTTCGGCCATCACCTCGGCGGCGCGGTCGTTCTCGACCCCTACAACGACGCGGTCCGGACGCATGAAATCGTCGATCGCGGCGCCTTCGCGCAGGAATTCCGGGTTCGAGGCGACATCAAAGTCGGCTTTGGGGTTGGCTGCCGCGACAACTTCCTGAACCTTGCGGTTGGTCCCGACCGGAACCGTGGATTTGGTCACCACCACGGTGTAGCCATCCATCGCACGGGCGATTTCCTCGGCCGCTGCCATCACATAGGTCAGATCCGCATGGCCGTCGCCGCGGCGGGTCGGAGTCCCTACAGCGATAAAGACGGCATCCGCGCCCTTCACCGCATTCGCCAGATCGGTGGTAAAGCTCAGCCGGCCGGCGGCTACGTTCTTGGCCATCAGAACATCCAGCCCCGGTTCGTAGATCGGAACCTTTCCGGCCTGCAGCATCTGGATCTTAGCTTCGGCCTTGTCGACGCAAATGACGTCATGGCCGAAATCCGAGAAGCACACACCCGACACCAGACCCACATATCCGGTGCCGATCATCGCAATACGCATTATTCAAATTCCCTTGTTACCAATGCCACCTCGGGCGGCCACACATTCGGAGAAACTTCCGCCGGTTTCAATGCCTGACAGTGGCCTCGGGTTGCATTCCATGACATCTTGCTGTTTTTGGGGCGACAAATGGGCGTCCATAAAACTGGTGGAACAAACTGATGACCAAAAAAGCGCTGATCACCGGAATTACCGGACAGGACGGGTCTTACCTGGCCGAATTTCTGTTGGCAAAGGGCTATGAGGTTCACGGGATCAAGCGTCGGGCATCCTCGTTCAACACCCAGCGGATCGACCACATCTATCAGGACCCCCACGAGCCTGATCCGAAGCTGCGCCTGCACTACGGCGATCTGAGCGATACCTCGAATCTGACCCGCATCATCCAGGAGGTTCAGCCGGACGAAGTCTACAACCTGGGCGCCCAATCTCACGTGGCCGTCAGCTTCGAGTCTCCGGAATATACCGCGGATGTCGATGCCATCGGCACCCTGCGTCTGCTTGAGGCGATCCGGTTCCTGGGACTTGAGAACAAGACCCGGTTCTATCAGGCGTCAACTTCGGAACTTTATGGGCTGGTCCAGGAAACTCCGCAGCGCGAAACGACCCCGTTCTATCCGCGCTCGCCCTACGCGGTGGCCAAGCTGTATTCGTATTGGATCACGGTCAATTACCGTGAGGCGTACGGGATGTATGCCTGCAACGGAATCCTGTTCAATCACGAAAGCCCGCGCCGCGGCGAAACCTTTGTCACCCGTAAGATCACGCGTGGTCTGGCCAACATCGCCCAGGGCCTAGAGAAGTGCCTTTACATGGGGAACATCGACAGCCTGCGCGATTGGGGCCATGCCAAGGATTACGTGCGGATGCAGTGGATGATGCTGCAGCAGGACAAGCCCGAGGATTTCGTTATTGCCACCGGCAAGCAGTATTCCGTACGCCAGTTCATCGAATGGTCGGCGGCCGAGCTTGGGCTCACCCTGGAGTTTTCGGGCAGCGGTGTCGACGAGGTCGCAACGGTGACGGCGATCGACGGCGACAACGCCCCAGCGCTGAAACCCGGCGACGTGATCATGCGGATCGACCCGCAGTATTTCCGCCCAGCCGAGGTGGAGACGCTGCTGGGTGACCCGTCGAACGCCAAGGCCAAATTGGGATGGGAGCCGGAGCTGACCGTGCAGGAAATGTGCGCAGAGATGGTGCGGGAAGACCTCAAAACCGCCAAGCGCCACGCCTTGTTGAAAGAGCATGGATTCGAATTGCCGGTCAGCCTGGAAAACGGCTGAGGAGGCAGAAATGCGCAAGATCTACATCGCCGGACATCGTGGCATGGTAGGTGGAGCAATCCTGCGTCAGCTCAAGGCGCGCCAGGCCGATGGCGAGCCGCTTGAACTGGTGACCCGAACCCATTCCGAATTGGATCTGACGGATCAGGCGGCCGTCCGCGCCTTCATGCAGGCCGAGCGCCCAGACGTCGTGATCCTGGCCGCTGCCAAGGTGGGGGGGATCCACGCCAACAACACGTATCCTGCAGATTTCATTTACGAAAATCTGATGATCGAGTGCAACGTGATCCATCAGGCTTTTGCGGCCGGTGTACGGCGTCTTCTGCAGCTGGGCAGTTCCTGCATCTACCCGCGTGAAGCAGCGCAGCCGATGCGCGAAGACGCGTTGTTGACGGGTGTTTTGGAGCCGACGAACGAACCCTATGCGGTTGCCAAGATCGCCGGGATCAAGCTGTGCGAAAGCTACAACCGCCAGCACGGGGTCGACTATCGGTCGGTCATGCCGACCAACCTGTATGGGCCGGGCGACAATTTCCACCCTGAGAACAGCCATGTTCTTCCAGCACTGATCCGCCGCTTCCACGAAGCCAAACGCGACGGGCTGGACGAGGTGCTGATTTGGGGAACTGGCAAGCCGCGGCGTGAATTCCTGCATGTCGATGACATGGCCGAGGCATCGCTGTTCGTAATGGATTTGCCGCAGGACGTGTATCAGGCCAATACGCACCCCATGCTGAGCCACATAAACGTGGGCTGCGGGCAGGACGTTTCGATTGCCGAACTGGCCGCACTGATCGCCAAAATCACCGGGTATTCCGGCCGGATCACGCAGGACACCACCAAGCCTGATGGTACGATGCGCAAGCTGATGGACGTTTCTCGGTTGGCCGAGATGGGCTGGAAAGCACGCATAGGTCTCGAAGATGGTATCCGCGAGACCTATGCTTGGTTCCTTGATCAATCGGCCGGCGACCTGCGGGCCAAATAGGCACCCGGCCCAAAGACCGGGTGCGTTCGGTGATCAGAACCAGCGGCCGATGGCTGCGACTGTCGGGCTTATCGCTGCCGGATCGGACACCGCCGCCAGAACTTGCCACGCTACCTGCGTTTCGGTCGGCAAATCGAAGCTGATGAACCGTCCCAGTGCATTACCGCTGCCGCTCAGGGTCGGAGTGCTGCCCGCAGCAAAAGGCGCGGGGAAAGCCCAAGTATTCTGAGGGCTTGCAAACAGTGGCCCCATGCCGGCGGTACAAGTCACCGCGCTCGCCGCGAGAGTGCAGATCTGAGTTCCGTCCGCGAAACGAACGAATTCGCCGTTCGCATTTGCGCCGCGCTCGATCACTGCGCCGGTAGGGGTCCCGCCAGACTGCGTCACCTGACCCAAGAGGTTGCCGGGGCAATATCCGTAGTCGGCTCGCATCAGCCGTCCGGGTGTTACATCTTCAGGGTTGGCTTGAACGGCCGCGCCACTGATCGTTCCCGATGTGGCATCCACGCGCACCGCCTCTGTCCAAGAGCCTCCGTCAGGTGAAACCTTGATGGAAAAATCGGTATTGCCCGCAAGGCCCATCTCGGCGTGACCGGTCCAGTTGGACTGAAACAGAAGGGAGGCAGTGTCAGTCGCGCTCGCCTTGTTGATCTTCAACTGGTGGTCGCTTCCGTCGTGGCTCAGCAATGTGGCGGGACCCCGAACCGACAAGCGGTTGGTCGGATCGTATCCGGTTGCGACCCCGACCCCGGCAAGGTTTGCTGTATTGACCGGAGGATCGATCCATCCCCCGTTGTCCCAGACCTTGAGCGCGGCGCTGGCTTGATCCCAAACCCGCCATCCGTTTGCCGGAGTGACAAAGACCCAAGCATTGTCCAACCATGCTGCGAGCTGCCCAGGCTTCCCCGCCCAGGCGCCTGTCGGGCTGGCCCCCAAGCCGTAGATGGCACCTTGATCTGGTGCCGCAGGCGGAATGGTTTCATCCAGAGCCACAACGCTCAGCTGCACGATCAGGTCCAGCTGCCGCAGCGCTTCGTTGTGGGTGACGTGTTTTTGCGCCTGTGAGGGTTGCAGAAACGGCAGATTCAAACGGGGGGTGTTTTGAGACACGGGCGGGAACCTCCTTGGGCCATCGATTCATGGAATTCGCTGCGCGCCACCCTGCCGCGGATGGGATGAATCCCCGCTTTCACGTGCGAACGGCACAAAAAGGATTTGGTTACTTATGGATTTCCAAATACGAAACAAAGCCGCCCTTTTGGGGCGGCTGTGTATGGTTTTACGATGGAGGTCGACCAGCTGATTCTATTCTGTACGCCCAAAGCGTGAACCGTTAGCGGCCAGAGCTGCGTTGTTCAGCCACGATCAGTTGCGGGCGTAGACATCCTCGTATCGGATAATATCGTCTTCTCCCAGGTAGGCGCCGGTCTGGACCTCGATCAGGACCATAGGCACCTTGCCGGGGTTTTCCATGCGGTGAACCGCGCCAAGGGGGATGTAGACAGACTGGTTTTCGCTGACCAGACGAACCTCGTCATCGATCGTGACCTTGGCGGTACCTTCCACGACGATCCAATGCTCGGACCTGTGGTGGTGGGATTGCAGGCTCAGGGCCGCGCCGGGGTTTACGTGGATCCGTTTGACCTGGAATCGTTCGCCCACGACCAGGCTCTCGAACCAGCCCCAGGGGCGATGGTCGACCGGCAGAGCTTCGGCCTGCGGTGCCCCTTTCTCCTTCAGGGCAGCCACGGCCTGTTTGACGTCCTGTGCCTTGTCCATGCTGGCCACCAGAACGGCATCCGGCATGGCCACAGCGATCATGTTCTCGAGCCCCATGGCCACGACTTCTTGGGAGGCTGACTCGGACCGGATCAACACGTTGTTACAGTCGATCGTCGTCACCTCACCGGTGGTCGCAACGCCGTTTTTGTCAGGGCTGCTCAGTTCCTGGACGGCCGACCAGCTGCCGACATCCGACCAGCCGGCGGCATAGGGAACAACGCTCAGGTTTTTGGCCCGTTCCATGACCGCGTAGTCGATCGAAATGTCTTCGACTTTCCCCCAGGCCAATGCGTCCAGTCGCAGAAAGCCAAGATCGGCCTTCGCGTCCTCGACTGCAGTCTGTACCGGCGGCAACAGGTTGGGTGCATGATCCTGGAACGCAGCGATGATGTCGCGCACCGCAAACAGGAAAATTCCGGAATTCCACAGGTAACTGCCATCGGAAATCATGGCCTTGGCCCGATCCAGATCGGGCTTTTCAACGAAATGGTCCAATGCGACCGCAGCACCTGTCGCGTCGGGCGCAGCGCTGAGCTTCAGATATCCATATCCGGTTTCCGGCCTGTCCGGAGTGATTCCGAACGTCACCAGATGGTGGTCCCTCTCGATGGCGGTCACACCTTGAGAAACCGCCGCGTGGAACGCGGATTTGTCGGGAACGACGTGATCGGACGGCGCCACCAGCATCAAAGCATCCGGGTCTACCTTGGACAGGTAAAGCGCGGCCGCCAAGACCGCCGGAGCCGTGTTGCGGCCTTCAGGTTCAATAAGGATCGGACCGGGGTCGACACCAATGGCGGTAAGCTGCTCGGTGACGATGAAGCGGAACGATTCATTGGTGAGTATCAGGGGCTTGGCGTACGGTGTGTCCTTGGGCCCTCGCATCCTGTCCGCACAGTTCTGCAACAGGCTGCTGCTTCCGACCAGAGGCACGAACTGTTTGGGATAGCTTTTTCGGGACAGCGGCCAAAGTCGGGTTCCGGAGCCGCCGCACAGAATGACAGGATAGATGGTGGTCATGACGAATGGGCTTTTCGGCTGGTTTTCTGACGTTTTATCGCAGTCATCACAGGGTGGGTGAAGGACCGCCGCTTATTGGGCGGCCCGACCTGTGGCAACAATATCATTCAGATAGGCGCTCAGATCGTCGCGCAGGTCATTCCGGGCCAGCGCAAAGGCCACCGTGGCCTGCAGGAAGCCTGCCTTGGATCCGCAGTCGAACCGTTGACCATCAAAGCGGTATCCGAAAACCGGGACCCCGTTGCCGATGTCTTCGGCGATGGCATCGGTCAGCTGGATCTCCCCGCCGCTGCCTTTCTTCATCTGATTGAGGTTGTACAGAACCGATGGCCCCAAAATGTATCGACCGATCACCGCCATGTTCGACGGAGCCTCGTCGGCCTTGGGCTTTTCGACCATGCCGCGGGCGCGGATCACCTTGCCGGAACTGTCGGCCGCGTCCAGAATCCCGTACGAGCTGGTTTTTTCGGGTGCGACCTCCATCGCGGCGACCATGTTGCCGCCGGTTTCCTCGTAAGCCTCGACCATCTGCTGCAGGCAGGGTTTGTCGGCGGCAATAACGTCGTCGGGCAGCATGACCGCGAAGGGTTCATCGCCGATCAGGCGGCGGGCGCACCATACGGCGTGTCCCAAGCCCAAAGCCTTGTGTTGGCGGATATAGGCGATAGCACCGCTTTCCATGTTGGTGTTCTCGAGAACCTCCAACAAATCATCCTTGCCTTTGGCCTTCAGTTCCTGCTCCAGCACGAGATTGTGGTCGAAATAGTCTTCGAGTGCCGATTTCCCGCGTGATGTGACAAAGATGAACTCGGTAATACCCGCAGCGCGGGCTTCGTCGATGGCATATTGAACGAGGGGCCGGTCAACCAGCGTCATGATTTCCTTCGGAACGGATTTCGTTGCCGGAAGAAACCGGGTGCCCAATCCTGCGACAGGGAAAATCGCCTTGGTGACCTTGCGTGACATGTGACCTCTCAAATTCAAAAACTTAGCCGGCGGACGTGGTGCATCCGGGGCTTCCTCTTAGGCTGCGAAACCGGATCAATCAATGATGCCCGAAGAAACAGGCCGAAAACGACCGAAGGGTGCCATCTGGTCATGGCAAAGTCAAAATACCCATTTCCAATATCTCTGCCCTAACGGGCAAGCACCCCGAAGCCGGTTGCCCGGCTTCGGGGACAGGATCAAGCGCTCGCCATGATCGCTTCCAGCGGATCGTGTTCAGCCACGAAATGCCCGGGCGAAATCTCGCTGAGCGCGGGAACATAGTCGGTCTGACCCGCTGCCAGACGGCTGGGCAGGAACCGCAGCGCTGCCTTGGGATCCATGGGCGAGGGCAACTCGCCCGGCAGTTTCAGTCGTTGGCGGCTGCGCTCGACATCCGGGTCCGGGATCGGAACCGCCGAGATCAGCGATTGCGTGTAGGGATGAACCGGGTTCGCGCAGATCACCTCGCCATCGCCCAGTTCGACGATCCGACCTAGATACAGAACCATGATCCGGTTCGACACCGCGCGCACCACCGACAGGTCGTGGCTGATGAAGATCATCGACAGGCCGAACTCCTGCTGCAGTTCCTTCAGCAGCTGCACGATCTGCGCCTGGATCGACACGTCCAGCGCCGAGACCGCCTCGTCGCAGATGATCAGCTTGGGCTTGTTGATCATCGCCCGTGCGATGCCCACCCGCTGGTTCTGCCCGCCCGACAGCTCGTGCGGGTAGCGGTTGATCATGTTGGCGTTCAGGCCGACCCGTTCCATCATCTCGGCGACCATCTGCTTGCGCTCGCGCTCGGTCAGGTCGGGGCGATAGGTTTTCAGCGGTTCCGCGATCGAGGCGGAGATCGTCATCCTCGGGTCCAGGCTGGCCAGCGGGTCCTGGAACACGATCTGCAGATCCTTGCGGTACTTGTTCAGCTCGGCCCGTTTCAGCCCGACGATCGGATGGCCCAGCCAGCTGACATTGCCGTCGCTCGGCTCGATCAACTGCAGCACGGCACGGGCGAGGGTGGACTTGCCGCAGCCCGATTCACCGACCACGCCCAGGGTTTCACCCTTGCGGATGTCAAAGCTGACGCCGTTCACCGCCTTCAACGGCACCTTGCGGCCAAAGATGCCGCCCGGAACGTGGATCGGGAAATGCACCTTGACGTCATCGACCTTCAGCAGCGGCGCCTCGTCGGTCTGCACGGCCTTGGGCGCGTCGCCCGCGTCGATGCGGGGCATGGCCTCGATCAGGGTGCGGGTATAGTCGTGCTTGGGCGCGTGAAAGATCTCGCGCGTGTCACCGGCCTCGACGAACTCACCCAATCGCATGACCTGCACCCGGTCACACATGCGGGCCACGACGCCCATGTCATGCGTGATCAGGGCGATGGCTGTGCCTTCGTCCTTTTGCAGACGTACCATCAGGTCCAGAATGTCGGCCTGAACGGTCACGTCCAGCGCGGTGGTCGGTTCGTCGGCGATCAGCAGCTTGGGATTGCACAGCATCGACATGGCGATCATCACCCGCTGGCGCATCCCGCCCGACAGCTCGTGCGGGAACTGGTCCAGACGGCGCGCGGCCTCGGGGATGCGCACGCGGTCCAGCCATTCCAGGCACCGTTGCCGCGCGGCCGAACCCTGCAGGCCTTCGTGCACCTGCAAGACTTCGCGCATTTGCTGGCCAACCCGCAGATGCGGGGTAAGGGCGGTCAGCGGGTCCTGAAAAATCATGCCCACGTCATCTCCGCGGATCTGGTTCAGCTTGTTCACGGGCAGGTTCAGAATTTCCTGCCCGTTCAGCAGCACCGACCCGGTGGCCCGGCCCGCCGGCGGCAGCAGCCCCATCGCGGCCATGAAGGTCTGGCTTTTGCCCGACCCGCTTTCGCCGACGATGCCCAGGCATTCGCCCGGAGCGATGTCAAAGCTGATGTTCTTGACGGCCTCGACCACCCCGTCGGGCGTGTCGAACTGAACGCTCAGGTTCTTTACGGAAAGCAGGCTCATGTCAGCGGTCCTTTGGATCCAGTGCGTCACGCAGGCCATCGCCGATGAAGAACATCGTGATGATGATGGTGACGTAAAATGCCAGGGGGTACATCAGTTGCCACAACGTGCCGTAACCCATGGTTCCGGCGCCCTCGGCGATCAGACGACCCAACGAGGTATAGGGTTCAGAAATCCCCAGCCCCAGGAACGAGATGAAACTTTCCGTCAGGATCATCTCGGGCACCAGCAGCGAGGCATAGACGATCACCACGCCCAGCAGGTTGGGCAGGATGTGGCGGTACATGATGGTGAACTCGCTGACACCGGCGGCACGGGCGGCCTCGATGAACTCGCGGTTCTTCAGGGTCAGGGTCTGGCCGCGCACGATCCGCGCCATGGTCAGCCAGCCCACCGCACCCAGCGCGATGAACAGCATGAAGAACGACCGCCCCGCCACGACCAGCAGCAGGATGATGACCAGCGTGGCCGGAATGGCCAGCAGGATGTCGACGAAGCGCATCATCACGCCATCGACGCGCCCGCCGATGTAACCGGCGGCGATGCCGTAGCAGGTGCCGACGATCAGCGCGGTGGCCGCCCCGATCAGGCCCACCAGCAACGAGGTGGTGGTGGCCTGGATGACCCGGCTGTACAGGTCGCGCCCCAGATCGTCGACGCCGAAATAGTGGCCGGTCTCGATGGACGGCATACCCATGCCGGCCACGTCGCCCATGACGTTCCAGTCGATTTCCTCGTTGCTCCAGACGGCAAAGTAGGGCCCGATGATCGTGAACAGAACGATCAGGCCCAGGATGAACACGCTGGCCATGGCGGCCTTGTTGCGGACAAAACGCATCCGCGCGTCCTGCCAAAGCGAACGCCCCTGAATGACCGTGTAATCGGTGATGTCTTCGGCCAGATGGGCGGCTTTCTGAGATTTTCCAAGCATTTGCCAGCCCCCTCAGTAACGGATTTTCGGATCGAACCAGGCATAGGCCAGGTCGGTCAGCAGGTTCACCAGAACGGTCAGAACGCCATAGAGGATCGTGACCCCCAGCAGCACCGCATAGTCGCGTGACAGGGCCGAACCCACATAGGCCTGCCCCAGCCCGCCGGTCGAGAAATAGATGTCAACGAAGACCGAACCGGTCAGCACATAGACGAAGACCGGCCCCAGATAGGACACCACCGGCAGCAGCGTGGGTTTCAGCGCGTGACGCCAGATCACGGTGCGGGTCGGCAGGCCCTTGGCCCGCGCGGTGCGGATGAAGTTCGAGTTCAGAACCTCGAGCATCGATGACCGGGTGATCCGCGCGATCGAGCCCATGTACGAGGTCGCAAGTGCGATGACGGGCATGATCAGGTATTGCCACTGACCCCCGTTCCAGCCGCCGCCCGGTAGCCAGCCCAGCCACAGGGTGAAGGTCAAAATCAGGATCGGGCCCATGATGAAGTTCGGCAGCGCCTGGGCGGCGATGCCCAGACCCACGGCGAAATAGTCGATCCAGCTGTTGTGGCGGATCGCAGCGGCGATGCCCAAACTGACGCCCACCAGCGTGGCCACGAGGAAGGACAGCATCCCGTAGGTCAGCGAAATCGGAAAGCCCTGCGCGATGATGTCGTTCACGTCGCGGTCCTTGAACTTGAAGGATGGGCCGAAATCGAAATGCACGACGATGTTGTACAGGTAATCCCACAGCTGTTTCCACAGCGGCTGATCCAGCCCGTAGCGCGCCTCGATATTGGCCAGAACCTGCGGCGGCAACGGCCGCTCCGAGGTGAAGGGCCCGCCGGGCGCGAAGTGCATCAGAAAGAAACTGGCGACGATCAGCAACAGGATCGTCGGAACGGCGATCAGCAGTCGCCGGATGACATAGGCAAGCATTTCATGCCCCCAATTATTGGCTCTGCCCCGGAGCCGGTCCGGGGCAGGGCGCGATCAAAGGATGATGATTACTCGGCGATCTTGTAGAGGTTCTTCGAGTACCAGTTCTGCTCGACGTTGTTCACCGGCCAGTTCCCCACGTCGCTGTCCATCATGTAGACACCGGCATAGTGGTAGATCGGGATCACAGGGGTTTCCTGTGCGATGATCCGCTCAACCTCGGTGTACAACGGGGCCGGATCGTCCGAGGTTTTGGCCTGGGCCAGCAGCTCGTCGACCTTGGCATTGTTGTACTTGCCGTCATTGTAGCCGGAATCCGACTGCAGCAGGTCCAGGAAGGTTGAGGCTTCGTTGTAGTCGCCGCACCATGCGCCGCGGGCCAGCTCGAAGTTTTGGTTGCCGCGCTCTTCCAGGAAGATCTTCCATTCCATGTTGGCCAGCTCGACCTGCGCACCCAGCTTCTGCTTCCACATCTGGCTGAGGGCCACGGCGACTTTCTTGTGCGCCTCGGAGGTGTTGTAGACCATCGCGAAGCTCAGCGGGTTGTCCGGGCCGTATCCGGCCTCGGCCAGCAATTCCTTAGCCAGCTCGTCGCGCTCGGCCTGAGTCATCGACGCCATTTCCACGACCGGCGGAGTGAACCCTGCGGTGGCTTCGGGCACGAAGGTGTAGGCTTCGGGCTGACCGCCGGCCAGGATGTTCTCGGTGATGATCTTGCGGTCAACCGCCAGCGACAGGGCCTGTCGCACGTTCGGGTCCTTGAAGGCCTCGGGGCCGCCGTCGGACAGATTGAACGTATAGTAGTAGTTGCACAGGCGCGGGAAGCTGATCGCCTCGTTCGGGTATTCCTTCTTCAGGCGCGGGAACTGGCCTGCGGGTACCTCGGTTCGGTCCAGCTCACCGGCCAGATAACGGGTCAGGGCCACATTCTCATCGTTGATGACCAGGGCCACGACCTTGTCGATGATGGTGTTGTCGTTGTCCCAGTACATCGGGTTGCGCTCGCGCACCGAGCGTTCGTTGGGCAGGTGCTCGGTCAGGACATAGGCGCCGTTCGAGACGATGTTGCCGGGCTTGGTCCATTCATCGCCGAACTGCTCGATGACCTTCTGCGGGGCCGGGAAGGTGGTCGAGTGCGTGGTCATCTGCGGGAAATAGGGCAGCGGCGCGCTCAGTTTCACTTCCAGCGTGTGATCGTCGATAGCCTTGACGCCCAGATCGTCGACCGGCTTGTCGCCGGCGATGATCTCGGCGGCGTTCTCGATCGACATCAGCTCCATGAACCAGGCATAGGGCGAGGACAGGGCCGGATCGACGGCACGCTTCCAGGCAAAAACGAAGTCATGTGCGGTGACCGGATCGCCGTTCGACCACTTGGCGTTGTCGCGCAGGGTGAAGGTGTAAACGTCCTTGGTTTCGTTGGTGGTATAGCCGGTGGCCACGCCCGGAACCAGGTTGCCGTCTTCGTCCTGATTCATCAGACCTTCGAACAGGTCGCGGACAATCTCGGCGCCCGACACGTCCTCGACCACCTGCGGGTCGACCGAGCTGTGCTCGTCCAGCACGCGGTAGACGAAGGTCTGGTCATCGGCCAGCGGCTCGCCGGTGACCGGATGGGTGCCCGCGGCCAGCGCGGCACCGGTGATGAAGGTCGAGCACAGCAGGCCCGCCACCGAGTTTCGAAGGATGGTTTTCATGATCTTCTCCCAATTATTGTGGCGGCGGTCTGCGCATCCATATGGGATGGCGTCCGGCGGCCCTGGTTGCCCGACATCCGCTGGGACCCGGTTTTTTTCGATTTTGGGTTGTGCCAATTCGCAAGGAACACTGCGTCGCAGCTTTCTGGATTGCAGTCGGTGAAGTGGATGCAAGAGCTTCCTCTCGCTGGCCGAGACCGTGCCACTATTTTGGGCAGGGTTAAAGCCTTCCCATGAGTCCGGATCGCCTAAAGGTAGAAAGAAACTTCGTGACGCGTGGTCGCTGAAATTTTGTAACGATGGCGTGTATCGTTGCGATATTTTCGTGCCCAGGCCGCTCGGATTGCAGTCTGTGGCGCGATCTGTTTCGGCAGAATTTCGCCGCCCGCTTTCGCCCAATCAGGCGAATCGCCAGCGGTCAGGGACGCAACCGCGATTTCATGTCGGCCTCTGGGAAACAGGTGGCGCGCTGGCCAGTTTCTTCCTGCCAGCGGCCGATCGACCGGCGGGTTTTGTATCCCGGAAGCCCGTCGGCACCACCCACGTCATGCCCCATCGCGATCAACGCCTGCTGCATGGCCGCGATATCCGACCTGTAGAGACCGCCCACCTTGCCCCAGCGGCCTTTGAAATCGCCCACGCCATACTGAATGCGATCGCCCACATGGCCCACGAACAGGGCGTAGAGGTCGCTCATGTTATAGTCTTTGAGAACGTAGAAATTGGGCGTTACGACAAAGGCCGGACCGTTCCGGCCAGCTGGCATCATCAGGTAGCCCTCGCCGCGCAGCTCGTGTTCGGGGAAGGGGCGGCCCGAGACGCGTGTGATGCCCATGGCAACCCAGTCGCGGATCGCCCGGCCCTGGTCGGGACCCTCAAGCGCGCAGGACACAGACGCCGGTACGGTCACCTCGAACCCCCAATCGCGGCCGCTGACCCAACCGTGCCACGCGAGGTAGTTTCCGATCGATGCAATCGTGTCGTCTGCCGACCCCCAGATGTCGGCCCGGCCGTCTGCGTTGCCGTCGGCCGCGTGGTTCAAAAAGCTGGTCGGCATGAATTGCGGCTGGCCCAACGCGCCGGCCCAGCTGCTTTTCATCGCGCGGCCATTCACGTGACCGCCCTGGACGATCTGCAGCGCGGCGATCAGTTCGCCGGTAAAATAATCCGCGCGCGTGCTCATGAAACCTTTGGTGGCCAGCACCTGGATCGCGTCATGCCGGATCGGAACCTGCCCATAGCCGCTTTCTCGGCCCCAGACCGCAAGGATGATCCGGGCGGGAACGCCGGTCTGTTCCTCGACCCGGCGCAGCGTTTCCGCATGACGCTTGGCCATACCCCGACCGCCGGTGGCGGCACCCTGAACCGAATTTGCGTTGAAATACCGGCCGGGGGACCCGAACTCGGCTTGCCTTTGCTTTTTGGGTGCCCGTGTAGGGGAGCCCGGCGGAACAAGATCAGGCAGCTCCCAATACAGGCGAACCCCGTCGGTTGCGCTGTCAAACGTGCGGCGCGATACACCCTGTGCCCGGGCCAACGGCCACACCTGTTGCTGCAACCAGTCCTGAAACTGCCGCTCGACCACAGCTCGGTCCTGCGCGATCGCTGCGCCGGAAAACGCGATCAGTCCAATCAGAAAAAGCAGTAAACGCATGACACAATGACTGACCCGAGCCACTGGTCAAGTCAACTCGACGGTGACGTGGTTCCTGGCCGCCGGGGAAAAACCTTGTGAAATTTGCTGACTCTGCCGATAGTTGCACCAACCTGAGGTTTGATGAGGGCGATCCGGCGTGAGTGGAAACAGGACTATACCTGCGGTACTGACAGCGCTGATCGTGGTCGTATTGTGGTTGGGCACGGCGCAATCGGCTCTGGCCAGCGACAGTTTCATGGATCCTCAAGGCCCTATTGCGGCGGTCCAAAAAACACACCTGGTGCGCGCAACCGCGTTGATCCTGATCGCGGTCATTCCGGTTTTGGTTTTGGTCCCCTTGATCGCTCTACGCTATCGGCGCCGCGCGCAAAGCCCGGCTGCCTATCGGCCCAAATGGGATTTCTCGCCCATGCTGGAAACCGCGATGTGGGGTGTGCCGGTGGTGATCGTGGCGCTGCTGTCCTTTTATCTTTGGAAAGCAACCCACCGGCTGGACCCTTACGCGGCCCCGTTCGGCGATGAACCGGCCCTGCGCGTGCAGGTGGTGGGGCTGGATTGGAAATGGCTGTTCATCTACCCCGACCTGGGCATCGCGACGGTGGGTGAGTTCGGGGTACCGACAAAACAACAGGTCGCCCTGACACTGACGACGGACACGGTGATGCAGTCGTTCATGGTTCCAGCCCTGGCAGGGCAGATCTATGCGATGCCGGGAATGACGACCCAATTGCATCTCGTGGCTGATGCCCCCGGACAAATGCAGGGCGAAAACACCCAGTACAACGGGCGCGGCTTCACCAAGCAGAAGTTCCAGACGGTCGCGATGCCGCCGCCGGATTTCGACTCATGGGTCGACCGTGTTCGGCAGAACGGTATCGTTCTGGACCCTTCAACCTACCGGATGTTAGCCATGCGGACGGACCGGGACGAGGTTCAGAACGCGCTTGGCACCGCGCAGATGCCGGACAATGCGCTGTATTTCCGTCTGGATGATGGCGATCTGTTCCACAGCATCCTGGGCCGGTATCACAACGGGCAACCTCTGCCGCAGGATCAGCAACCGGGAACCGCCCAATTCGGCCAGGAGGACAAGCAATGACATCTGCCGAGTCCGGTTTCTTCGGCCGTCTGAACTGGGATGCCTTCCCCATCGCCGGGCTGATCCAGGATCCCAACACGAATGAAATCGTGGCCAATGCCGCGGCGGGCGTGGTGATCGTCGGTGTGGTCGCGGTTCTGGGACTGCTCACCTTGTTTCGCCTGTGGCGGCCGCTGTGGCGTGACTGGCTGACCAGCGCGGATCACAAGAAGATCGGCATCATGTATATCGTCTTTGCCATCGTCATGCTGGCGCGCGGCGTTCTGGAAGGCGTCGTGATGCGCGCCCAACAGGCGGCCGGGCCGGGCGAGGGGTTCCTCGAGGCCGAACACTTTGCCGAGCTGTTCAGCACCCACGGCACGATCATGATCTTCTTCGTTGCGGTGCCCTTCGTGTTCGGACTGGCGAATTTCCTCGTCCCGCTGATGATCGGCGCGCGCGACGTGGCCTTTCCGGTGATGAACCAGATCAGCCTCGGTCTGACGGTTTCGGCGGGGATGATGCTGATGGTCAGCCTGGTGGTGGGCGAGTTTTCCACCGGCGGCTGGACGGCCTATCCGCCCTATACCGGCGCGGCCTTCAATCCAGGCGTGGGGCCGGACTATTGGATCTGGGCGATCGTGGTGTCGGGCATTGGCACCACCCTGACGGGGATCAACTTTGCCGTCACGATCTACAAGCTGCGCGCGCCGGGGATGAAATTCATGCGGTTGCCGATGTATTGCTGGACGATCATCTGCAGCTCGATCCTGATCGTGTTCGCCATGCCGCCTTTGGGGGTGGCGGCGCTGTTGCTGGCCGCCGACCGGTATCTTGATTTCCATTTCTTCACCAATGACCTGGGCGGCAACATGATGAACTATGCCAACCTGTTCTGGCTGTTCGGCCACCCCGAGGTCTATCTGCTGGTTCTGCCGGCCTATGGCATCTATTCCGAAGTCTTCGCGACCTTCTCGGCCAAGCGGCTCTATGGCTACAACTCGCTGGTGATCGCGACCATGTCGATCGCGGTGCTGTCGTTCACCGTCTGGCTGCACCATTTCTTCACCATGGGCCAAAGCGCCCTGATCAACGCGGTCTTCGGGATCGCCACGATGCTGATCGCCATTCCCACCGGCGTTAAGGTCTATGACTGGATGGCCACCCTGTATCGCGGCCGCATCCGGTTCTCGGTGCCGATGCTGTACGGGCTGGCCTTTCTGATGCTGTTCGTGATCGGGGGGCTCAGCGGTGTGATCCTGGCCAATCCGACCGTCGACTATCAGGTGCACAATACGCTGTTCCTGGTCGCGCATTTCCACAACGTGTTGCTGCCGGGTGTCTTGTTCGGCTTGCTCGCTGGCTACAACTACTGGTTTCCCAAGGCGTTCGGCTTCCGCCTGGATGAGGCCTGGGGGCGGATATCAGTCGTGCTGTGGACGGTGGGCTTCATGCTGACCTTCCTGCCGCTGTATTTCGTGGGCCTGATGGGTATGCCGCGCCGTTCCTACAGCTGGGAGGACCCGAGCTTTCACCCCTACATGATTGTTGCGGTCATCGGCGCGCTGGTCATTCTGGCCGCGCTGTTGTCGGTCGTCATGCAGCTGTGGGTCAGTATCCGCAACCGCGAACAGAGCCGCGTTCCGATTGGCGACCCCTGGGACGCCCGCACGCTGGAATGGTCGATCCCCGCGCCGCCGCCGCCCTACAATTTCGCGATCATCCCGCATGTCACGGACCGCGACGATTTCGCCGCCGCGAAAGAGCGTGGCGAGGCCTACCCGCACCCCGACCGGTACGAGGACATCACTATGCCGCGCAACACCAGCATCGGTTTCGTGCTCTGCGTGCTCAGCGGTGTGTGGATGTTTGCGCTGGTCTGGTGGATCTGGTGGCTGGCGGCGCTGGTGACAGTGATGATGATCCTGTCATTCATCCTGTGGACCTTTCAGACCGATACCGAAGAAGTTGTATCTGCTGAAGACGTGCGCAGGCAGCACGAGGCTTGGCTGGACCTTGTCCGCAACGCGACCCCTGTGAACCGGGATCACGAAGGCGCGCCAGAAAACACCGGGCTTGCCCGACCGGATCTGGAGGCGGCGACATGAAGCCTGCACCAACCCACAGTTACCCTGGTCTGAACCTTGGGCGTCGTCATGCCAGCGCGCACAAGGCGACCGAAGTGGTGACCTTCGGTTTCTGGGTCTTTCTGATGAGCGATCTGGTCTACTTCGGGCTGATGTTCGGCGTCTACATCACCATGATCGACGCACAGGCCGGTGGGCCAGGCCCGCACGAGTTGTTCGATCTCTATAGCATCTTTGCCCAGACGCTGATCCTGTTGACCAGCAGCCTGACTGTTGGACTTGCCATGCTGGCGCTGAAATACAACCTGCCGCGCGGTCGGATCGTCCTGTGGTTCGGGGTTACACTGCTGCTTGGGCTGAGTTTTCTGGTCCTCGAGATCCGCGATTTCATGTCGATGGCGGAAAAGGGCGGCATCCCGCAGCGCAGCGGTTTCCTGTCCGCCTTCTACGGGCTGGTGCCTCTGCACGGGCTACATGTGGCGGCGGGCTGTGTGTGGCTGGTCGTTCTGGGCATTCAACTGCGGGTCATGGGGATGACCGACCTCGTGATCTCGCGCGTGGTGCGGCTGGCCCTGTTCTGGCACTTCCTTGACCTGATCTGGATCGGCATCATCACCATCGTGTATTTCGGAGGGCTGACCTATGGATAAACGGTCCGAGATGCACAGGCGTGAGCGGCGCCGGTATGTCGTCGGCTATGGCGGCTCGCTGTTGCTGACACTCATCGTGTTTGCGATCGCCTACTGGTTCGGCATCGAGACCAAGGGTGTCTATCTTGCAATTGGGCTGTTGGGTCTGGCGCAGTTGATCGTTCAACTGGTCTATTTCCTGCATATCGACCGTCGCCGCAGCAGCCGCGAAGATCTGGATTTGGTCCTGTTCTCGACGCTGGTTCTGCTGATCATCATTCTTGGAACGGTCTGGATTCTGGGCAATCTGGCTATGCGGATGCACATGCCGGGCATGTAGCGACCGGCTAGCCCATCACCCACAGTCCCAGCCACAGGGCCAGCCAGCACAGTCCGAGGCTGAGCAGGATGTTTCCACCCGCAAGGACAATCGTCCGCTCACGCTGCAGTTCAAGAGACTGGTAGGCAAAGCTGGAGAATGTCGTGAACCCTCCGCAAAAACCGAAAACCAGGCGCTTTTCTTCTTCGGCCATCTCCACGGGCCCGCCCAGGTAGCCGATCCAAAGCCCCAACAACAGGCTGCCCAATACGTTCACGACCAGCGTCGAGACCGGCAGGTCGTGGGTGATGGCCCGCGCGACCCAGTGGCGAAGGACTGCTCCCAGTCCGCCGCCCAGTCCAAACACCGCATGCAGATACAGATCGGTCATTCGGCCCGCTCCCCTGAGTGGCGGCGGCGTCCGACTGCCTCGCCCAGAATGGCCGCGCCCAAACCGCAGATGACTTCGGCCGCCAACGGGAAGATGACCGACCAGCCGTCGGTTTCAGCGATCCGTTCCAGTTCGGCGGCAAAGGACGAAAACGTCGACAATCCGCCGCAGAAACCAACTGCCCCGAGGTGCAGAACATGGGCATGCACCCGGCCTCGTATGGCGTAGAGCCATCCCAGAATGAAACAGGCCACGACATTGATGCCGAAGGTCGATGTCAGCAACGGCATCCCCGGAATTTCCAGCGCAAACAGTTCGCGCAGGATCGACCCGGCCGCCCCGCCGACAAAGACGGCAGCGTACATCATGGGCTTCCCCGAAACTGCCGCCTGAGTTTTGGCCAAGGACGCTTCTCCGCCTGTGGGGTTTGGATTTGGATAGCGGCTGTGCCGCCCGGGTTCAACCGCCGCAACTAAGCCACCGCAAATCCGCCCGATGCTTGGGGTGGCCGTACAAAGGCTTGCAATCAAAGGGCAACCTGCCCACGATCTATCGGGACAGGCCCGATGGGGTCGGAACCAGAGGGCAGGTCATGACGTCCAATTCCGTATGCAAGGTATTGCTGGATATTCTCGCGGATGCCGGAGGACGCCAGATCTTCGGCGTGACGGGCGATGCGCTCAACCCCCTGCTCGAAGCCATGCGCGGGGATGGCCGGTTCGAATGGATCGGGGTCAGGCACGAGGAAAACGCAGCCTATGCAGCCTATGCCCAGGCGCATCTGACCGGCGGGATCGGGATTTGTGCCGGAACTGTCGGTCCCGGAGCGCTTCACCTGATCAATGGGCTGTACAATGCCCGGCGCGAGGGTGCAGGGGTCGTGGCGATCACAGGTCAGGTCGCTCATCGGGAGCGCGGGACCGGGTACCACCAGGAAGTCAATCTGGAGAAGGTGTTCGAGGATGTCTGCGGCTATCAGGCAGTGATCAATTCGCCGGACCAGATGCCGCGACTGGCTCAGATCGCCGTGCAACGCGCCTTGATCAACCGCGAGGTCGTGCGGATCGAACTGCCTATCGACGTATCCGAACAGCAGGTGCCCAGCTTGCACCAATTGCACCCGATCCTGAAAACGCCATCAACGCTGATCCCGCCCGAAGCCGAAATCGACCGGGCGGCCGAGATCATCAACGCGGGCAGGAAAGTCGCCCTCTTCGCCGGCGTGGGATGCCGAGAAGCCAAGGACAAGGTTCTGGCTCTGTCCCAGCGGCTAAATGCGCCGATCACGCATTCCCTCAAGGGCAAGGACATCTTTGACTATGATGATCCCAACGTGGTCGGGATGACTGGGTTGATCGGCAATCCCGGCGGGTATCATGCAGTGCGCGACTGCGATGTGCTGGTGATGCTGGGGACGGACTTCCCATACGAGTGGTTCCTGCCGGAAAAAGCGAAAATCATCCAGATCGATCGCAACGTCGAACATCTGGGACGCCGCGCGCCCATCGCATCGGGCTTGCTGGGAGATGTGGGCGCGACGCTGGATCTGCTTTTGCCTAAGTTGGCAGCGAAGGATGACAGGTCGTTTGCCAATCACCAGGTCAAGCTGTGTACGAAATGGCTTGCGCAGCAAGACCGCGACTCCAGCCTCGAGCGCGACACCGAGCCACTCCACCCGCAGCTGTTCGCGCGGCAGGTCTCCGACCAGGCTGCCGATGACGCGATATTTGCAATGGACATCGGCGAATGCACGGTCTGGGTGGCGCGTCATACCCGGATGAAAGGCGGACGGCGCATGGTGGGGTCGTTCAACCATTCGTCACTGGGGTCCGGGTTGCCTTCGGCGTTGGGAGCCGCCGCACTGGATCCGCAGCGCGAGGTTTGGGCCTTTTGCGGGGACGGCGGCTTTGGCATGTCCATGCAGGATTTCGTGACTGCCGTGCGCTACGAGTGGCCCATCAAGGTGCTGGTCTTCAACAACCAGACGCTCGGCTTCGTGAAGATGGAGATGGAGGTGGCGGGTTATCCGCTGAATCCCGCTGCTACCGATCTGGTGAACCCGGACTTTGCGGAATACGCGAGGGTTTGCGGTGGGGATGGTGTCCGTGTGGAACATGCGGCTGACATCCCCGAGGCCGTCGCGCGGGCCAAAGCCAGCCGAAAGCCATTCATCATCGAAGCCATGGTCACACCCGGCGAGTTGGTCATGCCTCCGCATATCGATACCAAGATGGCCTGGGGTTTCGGCATGTCGAAACTGAAAGAAGGCATCCTGCTGGCCAAGGGTGAACACGCTCAGTGGGACAACTGGGTCAAGGAACTCAAGGCCAACCTCTGACCGATTGGCCCAAGGGAGAGCAAGATGATCGTACGTCGAATCTATTATGTCGTGACCTATGTGGTTCTGCCTTTGACCGTGGTCTGGGGTTTGTACTGGCCTCCGGCATTCTGGCTGCTGATTTTGCTGGTCCCTTACGCGTTGGTCGGGCTGTACGACATGCTGACCACCAAACACAACGTACTGAACAACTATCCGGTTCTGGGCCATTTCCGGTATATGCTGGAGTTCGTCAGCCCGGAAATCCGCCAGTATTTCGTGGAAACCAACGAAAGCGGGCGGCCCTTCAACAGGATCATTCGCGCGCTGGTGTATTCACGAGCAAAAGGACAGGTCGACACTCAGGCCTTCGGCACCCAGTACGATATCACCGAAGTCGGGTATCACCGGGCCAACCACTCGCTTGCGCCCAAGGACGTTCCGGAAAGCGAGAAGCGTGTGATGCTTGGCGGTCCTCAGTGTGAAAAGCCCTATCTCGCATCGCGGCTGAACGTTTCAGCGATGAGCTTCGGAGCACTTAGCGCCAACGCGATCCGCGCCTTGAACGGCGGGGCCAAGGATGGCGGTTTCGCACACAACACGGGCGAGGGCGGGCTGTCGCCGCACCATCTTGCCGAAGGCGGCGATATCATCTGGCAGATTGGCACCGGATACTTCGGATGTCGGACGGCAGAGGGCGGCTTTGACAAGGACAAGTTCGCCCAGAATGCCCAGAAGGAGGTCGTGAAGGCGATTGAGATCAAGCTGTCCCAAGGCGCGAAACCGTCCCATGGTGGTGTTCTGCCGGCGGCCAAGGTCGATGAAGAGATCGCGCTTATTCGCGGCGTACCCGTGCATCAGGATGTGATTTCGCCACCCACTCACTCGGCCTTTGACGGGCCAACGGGCTTGATGCATTTCGTGCAGCACCTGCGCGAAATGTCAGGGGGCAAACCGGTCGGGTTCAAGCTGTGCATCGGCAACCGGTCCGAGTTCATGGGGATCTGCAAGGCCATGCTGGAAACGGGCATACTGCCCGATTTCATCACCGTTGACGGGGCCGAGGGAGGGACCGGCGCTGCGCCTGTGGAATTTACCAACCGTTTGGGCGTACCGTTGAACGAAGGGCTGATCTTCGTGAACAACTGTCTGCGCGGAGTAGGTCTGCGGGACAAGATCCGGGTGATCTGTTCAGGCAAAGTGGCAACCGGCTATGACATGATCGAGAAATTCGCGCTTGGAGCCGACATGTGCAATGCGGCGCGGGCGATGATGTTCGCCGTGGGCTGCATTCAGGCCCTGCATTGCAATACGAACCGCTGCCCGTCGGGCGTGGCAACACAGGATCCCATTCGTGGCCGCGCGGTCAACGTGCCGCAGAAACGCAAACGGGTTCACCGCTTTCATGACGCCACCCTGGAAAGCTTTCGCGAAATACTGGGTGCCATGGGGAAAGAGCGCGTATCTGACCTTGGCCCATCCGATATCTACCGCCGAATTGCCAACGAGCGCGAGTGCTCATATGCGGAACTTTACACCTTAATCGAGCCAGGTGCCTTGTTGAAAGATACAGTGCCGCAGGAATTTGCGGCGGATTGGCAGAAGGCGTCGGCCAGCCATTTCTAGTTTTTTCTCGAATGGTCCAAGGATCCGCTCCTGTCCTGCGTCTGAATAGTCAGAATGAGCAAACTGACCTCGGATGAAGAATTAGCCCATGGGGCCGCCAACGGGGACGCGGAAGCGTTCGCGACGCTGCTTGGACGGCATTATGACCGCGTGTTCCGGCTGGCCTTTCGGCTGACCGGCAGCGCCGAGGTCGCCGAAGATCTGACGCAGGACATATGTGCAGCCTTGCCCGCAAAAATTGTCGGGTTTCGAGCGAATGCAAAGTTCACGACCTGGCTGTATCGGGTCGTCTGCAACGCGGCACACGATGCGCGGCGTCGAACGGCCAGCCGAAACCGGGCAGCAATCGGCTGGGGCGATGTGGAAAAGATGCGGCGCGCTGAAGCCGTCGAGGCGGCCGAGGCCCTGTCATGGCTGCAAAGGGCCATGCAGAGCTTGCCCGAAGATCTGCGTCAGACACTGGCGCTGACGCTGGATGAAGAAATGACCCATGCACAGGCCGCCGACGTGCTGGGCGTGTCCGAGGGCACGGTCTCATGGCGCCTGTCCGAAGCCCGAAAGCGCCTGCGCGCGATCAAACAAGAGGAGCTTGCCCAATGAGTGATGAGCTCGATGATCTGAAAACACTGTTGGATGCCGCAACGCCTGCAGCGGATGAAAAGCGGCGGGCCGTCAATCTGGAACTGGCCAGAAAAAACTTTGCTGATCTCCAAGGATCCCGACCCGGTACGCGTCCCAATGTCAAGCGAGGCCCGTTGGCCCGCGTGACAGAAGGAACCAAAGCCATGTTGAATGCAATTTCGAGCCGCGGCGCGCTGGCCGCCACAACAGCCATCGCTGCCGTGACGCTGATCATGATCGTGCCGCAGACACGGGACGGTGTGCTGTCCCCGAGTTTCGATACCGAGACCCGGGTGATCGGCCAGCCGCAGGCGGTTCGGCCATCCGGACAATCAGACGCTGAAACGGCTGAGATGGTTCTTGAGGAACCCGTTGTCGAAGCGCCGATAGTTGTGGAAGAAGCGCGGGAACCTCTAGCAAAACGCAGCCTTCTCTCGCAAGGCCACCTCGGTGACAGCACAGTGGCCCCTTCGGTTTCGAGTGACGCTTTTCGTCCGCCAGCGCGACCCGAGCAGTCGTCCGAAGAATTTGCAAACGCCGAAACCAACTCACTCAAGGTCACTGCGGAAGAACCGGTTTCGACGTTTTCGATTGATGTCGACACCGCATCTTACGCCATCGTCAGGTCCTCGCTTCTGGCTGGTCACTTGCCCCCGCGTGACGCGGTGCGGATTGAAGAAATGGTAAACTACTTTCCCTACACCTATCCGGCGCCGGACGGCGCGGTGCCGTTTCAGCCAAGCATCACGGTCATGCCCAGCCCATGGAATCCCGGTACTCGGCTGGTCCATATCGGCATTCAGGGAACGCTTCCGGTGATCGAAGAGCGCCCGGCGCTCAATCTTGTCTTTCTCATCGACACCTCAGGTTCGATGCAGGACGCCAACAAGTTGCCCTTGTTGAAACAGTCCCTGCGCCTGATGTTGCCCGAGTTGCGACCCGAGGATCAGGTATCGATCGTGACCTATGCAGGCAGTGCGGGCCAGGTTCTGGAGCCGACATCCGCAGCCGACCAGGCCAAGATCCTGCGGGCGCTCGAACAATTGGACGCGGGCGGATCCACAGCGGGACAAGCCGGGCTTCAGCAAGCCTATCAGGTGGCTGAAGACATGGCCGCCGAGGGCGAGGTGACGCGGGTCATTCTGGCCACGGACGGGGATTTCAACGTTGGCCTGTCCGATCCCGAAGCTCTGAAGGAGTTTATCTCTGACAAGCGCGACAGCGGAACATATCTGAGCGTTTTGGGTTTCGGGCGCGGTAACCTTGATGAGGCTACGATGCAGGCCCTGGCCCAGAACGGAAACGGACAGGCGGCTTACATCGACACGCTGAGCGAGGCCCGCAAAGTGCTGGTTGACCAACTGACCGGTGCGCTGTTTCCGATTGCCAACGACGTCAAGATTCAGGTCGAATTCAACCCTACCCAAATCGCCGAGTACCGCCTGATCGGGTACGAAACTCGCGCTTTGCGCCGCGAGGACTTTTCGAATGACGCTGTTGATGCGGGCGACATCGGCGCAGGCCACAGCGTGACCGCGATCTACGAAGTCACGCCGGTCGGCTCCAACGCAATTCGCAATGCACCGCTACGGTATGGAAACACCGCCCCCGCTTCGGACAGTAATGAAATCGGCTATTTTAAGCTGCGGTACAAAACACCCGGCGACACGCGCAGCCAGTTGATCGAGCGACCGATCTTGGACGGGCAGGGCCGCCAGACGGATGACGTGAGGTTTTCGGTCGCGATTGCAGGTTTCGGCCAGCTGTTGCGCGGCGGCACTTACCTGTCCGACTGGAGCTATGATGATGCAATTGCGATGGGCAACACGGCCCGTGGGAGCGATCCTTTCGGGTACCGGGCCGAAGCCGTGACCCTGATGCGTCTGGCGCAATCCCTGTCAAAATAAAGGGTGGGCAATCCGCGTCAGTTCAACGACGGGCGCGGATTGTTGGCGGCGTGTGAATGAATCTTCCGCACGCTCCACTCAACCGCGTCGCGCATGGTTTTGCCCAAGGCGGTGTCAAAAGCGGCGACAAGATCCGGCGTCTCGTCGCTGGTCGAAACAACCGCTTCCTGGAACGAGCTTGAGGCGATGATCTTGTCTTCGAACTCGTCGATGATCTTGATGTTCATTCGCACTTCGATCTTTACGGTTTTCGAGTTTTCGGTTTCTCCGACGACAATCCCCTGAAACTCGCGCAGGTCCGGAACGATGACGTAGTCGGCGCGCAGGCCGACCGTCGAACGGCCCACGGCGGCGACGCGACCGCTGTTTTCAAAGCTTTCGACCATCAACGCCTGAACGATCAAAGGTGCTCGATCCACCCACCGGGCACGCGGCAGATACTGGACCTGCAGGGGCGTTGGCTGCACGGCAATCTGGTCGGTATTGACCGCAGCGGTTGCAGTGGGTTCCTGGATGACGATCTGTTTCTGCACCCGGGGCAAAGACTGCGAGAATGTACTCTTGGGGGTCAGCAGATAAAGGTCGTTCGGTTTCGAGGCCTGTTTCAACGTGCCCAGACCGGCACATCCGCCCAGCGTCGTGATAACAAGGGTCAGAAGAAGGGACCTGATCATTGACGGAACTCCGATGCTTGGGTGCCCAGAAGGAAACGCGCGGGGTCGCGCTCGACCTTGTCGACAAGACGGTCCAGACTGATGACAAGGCGTTGGGATTCTTCCACGAAACGAACGAATTGTGGCAGTCCGACCCGCAGGAAGTCCGAAACCTGCCGGCGGTTTTGTTGAACGATGCCGTCGATCGTTCCCAACAGGTCCGATGCCGATTGCGACGCGCTCAGAACGTCCGCTGAAATCTGGTCGATCTTGTCGGTTACGTTCGTTACCGTTTCGGCCACTTTGGTGGCGGCGTTTCGGATGTCGGCAACAACCTGTGCAACGTCTTCGTCCATCACGCGATTGGCTGAGTCGAACGCGCGTTCTGCGGATGCCAGAGTTCCTTTCGCCGTATCCATGGCCGAGGTCACCGAGTCGAGCGTTTGGTTGGCGTTGGCAAACGTGTTGTTGACGGTTGCCATGGTGACCGCGGCTTCATCCGACAACCCGATCAGGCGGTCCGCGAGTTGCGACCCGCGTTCGATGAAGGGGCGAACGTCGTCTTCGATGACCTTGTTGGCCTTGGCCAGCGTCTGGTTCGCGCTGTCCAGTGCGGTTTTGGCCGATTCCGAGGCCGTTTTGATGCTGTTCAGCGTATCAGTTCCGGTGGTCAGCGTGGTTTCTGCAGTATCGGCCAACTGATCCAGGCGTTTGGTGAAGGCCCCGATGTCCTTCGCCGCGCCGCCCAGATCGCTGGACAGGGATTCAAAATCGTTCAGGGTCTTGTCCAGCCGGCCCGAGGCCGAAGCCAGGTTGTCGAGGATGTCCGACACGGCCTTGCGATTGTTGTCATCCACCACCGCGTTCAGGTTTTCCAGCAAGGTCACCGCCTCGTCCAGGACCTTGGGTGCGCCTTCGAACAGGGATTGGATGGCGCTGCGCTTGCTTTTGATGACACTGTTCTGCGGCAACCTCTCGGCATCGGGCGACCCGCCCGACAGCTCGACATAGCTGACGCCGGTCACCCCCAGCGACTGCAACTGCGCGATCGTGTCCGTGGTCACCGGAATGTCTGCATCAACCTCAAGCCGGACCCTTACTTTGGATGGGTCATCGTCATCCAGGTCCAGCGAAATCACCTGTCCCACGGGCAGGCCGTTATAGCTGACGCCACCGGCGGCTGACAGGCCCGACACGTTGTCGAACAGCACGTCATAGTACGCGTATTGGCGGGTGACTTCGAACTTGGCCAGCCACAGGAAGAAGCCGAACGCGCTGAGGATGCCCGCAAGTGTAAACGCGCCGATCAGGATATAGTTCGCCCGGGTTTCCATCGCCTTTACCTGTCCTGCCCCTTCTGTTGCGCCGCGCGGGCCCGGGGGCCTGTGAAGTACTCCTGCACCCAAGGGTGGTCGACCTTGGTCATGTCTTCAATCGGACCTTCCACCAGCACGCGCTTTTCTGCAAGAACCGCAACGCGGTTGCAGATCGCGTACAGGCTGTCTAGGTCATGTGTTACCATGAAAACGGTCAATCCCAAGGCCTGTTGCAATTCTCCGATCAATTCGTCGTAGGCCGCGGCGCCGATGGGATCCAGCCCGGCGGTGGGCTCGTCCAGAAACACGATCTCGGGGTCCAATGCCAGCGCCCGGGCCAGCGCGGCCCGCTTGCGCATCCCGCCTGACAGCTCTGACGGGAACTTGCCACAACTCAGTTGCGGCAAACCGACCAGACCGATTTTCAGGCTGCCGAGCGCCCGCATCAAGCTCTCGCTCAGGCCGGTGTGTTCGCGCAACGGGGCCATGACGTTCTGAAGCACGGTCAGCGAGGAAAACAGTGCCCCGTCCTGAAAGGCAACGCCCCAGCGTTTCTCGATGCGGCGTCGGTCGGCCTCTGGGCCGTTCAGCACGTCGACGCCCAAAACTTCGATACTACCCGCAGCGGGTTTGTTCAGCCCGACAATGGTGCGCAGAAGGACGGACTTGCCGGTTCCGGACCCGCCGACAATGCCCAGCACTTCGCCGCGCCAGACATCAAGGTTCAGGTCGTCATGCACCACCTGCGGACCGAACTGGTTGCGCAGATTGCGCACACGGATCACCGCTTCGCGCTGCGCGTCCAGCTTGGCGGTCGATGTCTGAGCGGATCCATCCATGTCAGACACCGATCTCGGAGAAGAAAATGGAGAACAGCGCGTCAATGGCAATGACCATGAAAATCGACTGAACAACCGACGCAGTGGTGCGCTGGCCGACGCTTTGGGCTGACCCCTTGACCTGCATTGCCTGCCAACAAGCGATTACCCCGATGACCATGGCAAAGAATGGCGCCTTGATCAGCCCAACCGCCAGATGCCAGACGCTGGTGTTCTCCTTTAGGCGCGTAATGAACATTCCGGGGCTGACGCCCAGATCGATCCAGCTCATCAGGGCACCGCCAAAAAGGCCGGCGATGTCGGCCACGAAGCCTAGGATCGGCAGCATGATAAGCAGCGCAAGAACCCGTGGAATGACGAGCACCTCGATCGGGTCTAGGCCCAGCGTGCGCATGGCGTCGATTTCTTCCTGCACTTTCATGGACCCGATCGAGGCGGTGAAGGCCGAGCCGGATCGACCAGCCACGATGATGGCGGTCAGCAGAATACCCAGCTCGCGCAATACCGAGATCGAGATCAGCTCAACCACGAAAATTTCCGCGCCGAACTGTTTCAATTGGGTGGCCCCTTGAAAAGCCAGAACCACGCCGATCAGAAACCCCATCAGCGCCACGATGGGCAGGGCCTTGAATCCGGTTTCCTCCATCTGCGACACGACCGCGGCGCGGCGCAGGCGCCACGGCATGATCATCGTGCGGCCCAGCCGGTGCAGGGTCAGGCCCAGAAAGCCGAGGATCGACATGGTGTCGCGCCCGGCGCCCACTGTTGATTGACCCAGGCTCTCAAGCCATGGCATGAAGCCTTTTGGCGGGGCCTCGGCGGGAATGTCCTTCGGAATGTTCTCCGAGACGGTTTCCAGCAGCGCGGAATGTGCCGGTTTCAACCCGTCGAAAGCCACGGTCGCTCCCATGGCCGAGCACCGGTTTTTCAGGTCTGCGATCAGCCACGCGCCGCCGGTGTCCAGCGCATCGATTTCGGACATGTCGACCGTCACATGCGCCGCATCCGGGCGGGTGGCGCGAAAGGCGTCTTCGACGCCACTCAACGACTGTGTCAGCATTTCGCCAGACACAATCACGCGCGCTGTGCCGCCTTCCTGTTCGACTGCGATCGAGGGCTTCGTCATGCCGGTATCAGACGGGAAACTGTTCCGACCCGCAATGGCTTTGTTCAACCGGGCGGCGATTTGGGTGCGGGGGTTACCGGTTTGCACGGCCCGGGTCGCCCAAGAGGCGAGAATTGGCACAAAACCGGTTGCCTGCCCGAGGGAACCCCGACACAGTCCGCACCGTCGAACACCAGTTTTCCAATGGGAATCACGGCATGAGCCAAGCAGGAAACGTTCTTTTCATCATCATCGACCAATTGCGGGCCGATTGTCTGCGCGGTGCTCTGGCTGATCATGTCGACCTGCCCAATCTGCGCGCCTTCATGGACGAGGCCGTTTCGTTCGACCGGCATTTTTCCGTTACCAATCCCTGCGGGCCGTCCCGCGCCTCTATTCTGACCGGGCAATACGCGATGAACCATCGTTCGGTCCGCAATGGCACGCCGCTGCGCCATGACACGCCGAACATCGCGACCGAGATGCGAAAAGCCGGCTATCTGCCGATGCTGTTCGGCTATACGGACACCTCGGCCGATCCACGGGTTCATCATCCGAATGATCCGTCGGTGAAGACCTACGAAAACCCGATGCACGGGTTTCACGAAGTACTCGAAATGCGCCTTGAGGAGTCTTTTCCTTGGCGGTCCTACTTGATGCGCCGGGGATACGAGTTCGAAGACTACTGGGATCTCTACAAGCCGGTTTCGCTGGATGGGTCGGCCCCAAACTTGAACGACCCGGCCCTCTACACGGCCGAGGACAGCGACACCGCATTTCTAACCAACAGTTTTCTGGACGGAATTGCCGCCTATCGGAACTCGGGATGGTTCGCGCATTTGACGTATATCCGTCCGCATCCGCCACTGGTGGCCCCCGCGCCCTACAACCGGATGTACGATCCCGACGCGTTGCCTTTGCCAAACCGTCTACCCAGCCCCGAGGACGAAAAGGCCGTGCACCCGTTCTTTGGACCCGCTCTGGACTCGAATACACCAAAAGACTGCGTGCAAGGTTTTTCCGAAGTTGGGCCGACGGATGAGAACATTCAGACCCTGCGGGCCGTCTATCTTGGATTGGCAACCGAGGTTGACCATCATATCGGCCGGGTCATCCGGTTTCTCAAGGACAGCGGCCAGTACGATGACACGCTGGTGGTGATCACCGCGGATCATGGCGAGATGCTGGGCGATCATTATTCCTGGGGCAAAATGTCAGTGTATGACGCGGCCTACCACACGCCGCTGATCATTCGCATGCCAGGCAACGCTCAGATGGCCGGCCAGCGTGTCGAAGTGCCGACCGAGTCAATTGATGTCGCACCCACGATCCTGGACTGGGTAGGGCAAGAGATACCGAACTCGATGGATGGTCGATCCTTGCTGCCGCTGCTTCGTGGGGCCGTGCCACAGGACTGGCGCCGGTATTCCTTCAGTGAGCTGGACTTTGCCGATCCGCTGACGCCCACTCAGTTTCAGAGTGAGCTTGGGACGGGTCACAGCGACTCGTGTCTGGGCATCCTGCGTGACGAACGCTTTACCCTGGTCGAGTTTGCAGCCGACCTGCCGCCGTTGTTGTTCGACCACCACGGTCGGGGCGAGGCAGAGAATGTCGCCGCAAACCCTGACTACGCAGCTGATTTGGCGCGGCTTGGTCGTGAAATGTTGCGCCACCGTATGCGGAACATGGATCATTCCCTGTCCCTGCATTCCGTGACATTGCAGGGGCCGAAATCAGTGCGCAGGTTCGATTGATCCAGGCGGTTGCCGACGATTTTCCAGACCTGTGCCGCCGCTGGCGGACACAGTTGCGAGCGGCTCGGTAGCCAAACAAATTCAGATAACTCAATGGACAAACGGTCCCCGTGGGGTATCGTGACCTTGGAAATTCCTGCGCTGATCGCAATCGTCCGGGCCTCCGGACAGCTGACGTTCAGGGTGGTCTGAGCGACGCAACAAACCCGAAAGGCGCAGTATGGTCGATTGGCTGGCGAATATTCTGCAAACCTATCCGGAACTGGCTGTCTTTCTCGCCATCGGCATCGGTTTTTTGGTCGGACCAATCAAGGTCATGGGGTTCAGTCTGGGTTCGGTCACGGGCACCCTGTTGGCGGCCGTCGTGATCGGGCAGGCACAGATCAGTATCGATTCAGCGGTGAAGTCCACCTTCTTCATCCTGTTCATCTTCGCAGTTGGCTACGGCGTTGGGCCACAGTTCATTCGCGGCCTCAAAGTTGACGGCGCGCGCGAGGTGCTTTTTGCGCTGAGCGTTCTCGCCCTGTGTCTGGTCGTGCCGGCCGTGTCGGCCAAGATCGCCGGGCTCGAGCTTGGCTACGCCGCGGGTCTGTATGCCGGCTCGCAAACGATTTCTGCGGCGATCGGAGTGGCGACCGACCAAATCAACCAGTTGGGTTTGTCGGCCGAGCAGGCCAAAACCTATTCCAACCAGATCCCGGTCGCCTATGCGGTGACATATATCTACGGCACGATCGGGTCGGCGATCATTCTGGCCAAGATCGGCCCGCGCCTGATCGGTGTTGACCTGATGGCCGCCTGCAAGGAATACGAGGCCAAGCTGAGTGGCGGCGAGGATGTCGAGACCGGCGGCGGCATCGTTTCGGCCTATCGCGCGATCGAGGCGCGCGCCTTTGAGATTCCCGAAAGCAGCGAATTGCTCGGCCAGCCGGTCAAGGACCTGTTGCCGGGCGTCCGCGTCTATGCCGAACGACTCAGCCGAGGTGGCAAGATCGTCGAGGTTGACGCGGACACGGTGCTGCAAGCGGGTGATGTCGTGATGTTCTCAGGCCGGCGCGGTGATCTTGTCGGAGCGCTCGAGCCCAGCCTCAAGGAAGCCGATGCGCCCGAACTGCTGAGCATCCCATCGGAAAAACTGGACGTTTTGATCACAAGCAAGGACGTGCACGGCAAGACATTGGATGAGCTCAGCAAGATGCCTCAGGCACGTGGCGTGTATGTGTCGAAGCTGACGCGCAACATGATTGATCTGCCGCTGCTGCCGGGCACGGTTCTGCATCGCGGTGACATTCTGACCATTCTGGGCAGCAAGCGCCATGTCGAGGCGGCCATTACCGAAATCGGGTACGCCGACCGGCCCGTTGACACGACCGATCTGGCCTTTGTGGGCTGGGGCATTTTCATCGGGGGTGTCATCGGCACGCTTGCAATTACAATGGGCGGTTTTCCAATCAGCCTGTCGACCACTGGTGGCGCGTTGCTGGCCGGGCTGCTGCTGGGGTGGTTGCGCACCGTTCACCCGACCTTCGGTCGCATTCCCGCACCGTCGCTGTGGTTGATGAATACGCTGGGCCTGAATGTCTTCATCGCGGTCATCGGGATATCGGCCGGGCCCGGTTTCGTGGCCGGTTTGCAGCAGGCGGGTGTCGCGCTGTTGTTATGGGGCATTGTGGCCACGTCTTTGCCGATGATTTTCTCGGTTTATGTCGGGCATTACGTATTCAAATTCCACCCTGCCATCCTGTTTGGTGCCTGCGCGGGCGCCCGCACCACGACGGCTGCGCTCGGCATGATCCAGGAGGCCGCGCAAAGCCGGATTCCGGCCTTGGGCTACGGCATGCCCTACGCGATCGGAAACACCCTGCTGACGATATTCGGGATGGTCGTCGTTTTGATCCTCAGTTGATTTGGAAAGGTCTTGAGTCATGGACAGATTGAAACTGCACGATTACGAAGCCCTCAGCCCCTTTCAGATCAAGGACGAGTTGATCAAGCTGGCCTCGGTCGAGGCGCGGAAATCCAACAGCGCCTTTTTGAATGCCGGCCGGGGCAATCCCAATTGGGTCGCCACCCGCCCGCGTGAAGCGTTCTTTGCGCTTGGCCAGTTTGCCGTGACCGAGTCGCGCCGCGTCATGAATCATCCGGCGGGTCTAGGGGGGATGCCGGCAATGGCAGGTTGCCATGACCGTCTGTTGGAGTGGGGCAAGGCAAATTCCGAGATGCCGGGCGCCGACACGCTTTTGGATGTGGTCGACCACGCCATCCGGGCCTTTGGTTTCGACGCCGACGAATTCGTGCACGAGCTGACGGACTCGATCATCGGCGACAACTACCCTGTTCCCGACCGTATTCTGAAACACAACGCCGCCATCGCCCACGAATACCTGATGTGGGCCATGTGTGCCGGGCACCGTCCCGATGCGCAGTTCGACCTGTTTGCGGTGGAAGGCGGCACGGCGGCCATGTGCTATATCTTCAAATCGCTCAAGGCCAACCGGCTGCTGAACCCGGGCGACACGATTGCCCTGTGCACGCCGATCTTCACGCCCTATCTCGAGATGCCCGAACTTGAGGATTACAGCCTCGAGTCCGTTCACGTTGAAACGGACGAGGAGGATGGGTTCCAACTGACCGATGCTGCAGTCGAAAAGCTGAAGGACCCCAAGGTCAAGGCCTTCTTTCTGGTCAATCCGGGCAATCCGTCGTCGGTGGCCCTCAGCGATGCTTCTCTGCGCAAACTCGCGGATCTGATCGAGAACCACAGGCCGGACCTGATTGTCCTGACCGATGATGTGTACGGCACTTTCGTACATGATTTCACCTCGGTCATGGGCTACATGCCCCGCAACACGATCGGCGTTTATTCCTATTCGAAATATTTCGGCTGCACCGGTTGGCGGCTCGGCGTGATTGCTGTCGCCCAGGATAATATCTTTGACGAAAAGCTCGCCGCGCACCCGGCCGAGATCAAGCAGAAGCTCGACAAGCGTTACGGCACGCTCAGCCTGCACCCCAGCGAGATCAAATTCGTCGACAGGCTGGTGGCCGACAGCCGGGATGTGGCCCTGAACCACACCGCCGGATTATCCCTGCCGCAGCAAGTCATGATGACGTTGTTCTCGCTCTGCGAATTGGTCGACACAAAGAAAGCCTATCAGGCCGCCTGTATCGAACTGGTGCATCGACGGTTCCACCTGCTGACCGAAGCCTTGGGGATCGAGGTCCAGCCGGGTGATCACTATGATGCCTATTACGGGATCATCGACTTCGAATTCTGGCTGCGAAAATACGTCGGCGAAGAGGTCGTGGACTGGATCAAGAAGAACGTCCACCCGTTGGACATCGCGTTCAAACTGGCCGAGGACTATGGGATCGTGCTGCTGAACGGCAGCGGTTTCGATGCGCCGAACTGGTCCGCACGAGTATCTTTCGCCAATTTGCCGGATGAGGCATACACCCAGATCGGTCGCGCTGTCCGTTCGGTCGCGCGCGGTTATGTGCAGGCCTATCGGGCGGCGAACAACAAGCCACTTCACGGTTGAATCGCCGTTAGCGGTCACGGTCATTTTCTGCGCCTGTGACATCGCGGATGTTGCGTTTTCCAGCTTTATTGATAAACCCGAGTAAATCTGAATCATCGGGAAAAATTATCTATAAAATGTCGGCTACATCGAACACCTGGACCCGCGAAACCGCTCAGGCCATCTATGACCTGCCGCTGATGGATCTTCTGTATCGGGCGCAGACCGTACATCGCGAGAATTTTGACCCTAACAAGGTGCAGATGTCGCGGCTTCTGTCGATCAAGACCGGCGGCTGCGCCGAGGATTGCGCCTATTGCTCGCAATCCGCGCGCAACGGCTCCAAGCTGAGCGCCTCGAAACTGATCGAGGTCGAACGCGTCCTGGCCGAGGCCCGCAAGGCGCGCGAGTCCGGCTCGACCCGGTTCTGCATGGGCGCCGCCTGGCGTGAACCCAAGGCGCGCGACATGGATGCGCTGGTGGCGATGATTCAGGGCGTCAAGGCGATGGGCATGGAAACCTGCATGACCTTGGGCATGCTGGACGACACCCAGGTGGTGCAGCTGCGCGATGCCGGGCTGGATTATTACAACCACAACATCGACACGTCCGAGCGTTACTACCCCGAGGTGATCACCACCCGCACCTTCGCCGACCGGATCGATACGCTGAACCGCGTGCGCGAGGCGGGTATGAAGGTCTGCTCGGGCGGGATTCTGGGCATGGGCGAAAATGGCGAGGACCGGATCGACATGCTGGTGACGTTGGCCAACCTGCCCGAGGCGCCGGACTCGGTTCCGATCAACATGCTGATGCCGCAGGCTGATACCCCGTTGGCTGACGCCAAGCCGGTCGACCCGATCGATTTCGTGCGCATCATCGCGCTGGCGCGGATCATGATGCCGAAGTCCCACGTTCGTTTGTCCGCTGGCCGCAGCGACATGAGCGACGAGATGCAGGCCATGTGTTTCTTTGCCGGTGCCAACTCGATCTTTGCCGGCGACACGCTGCTGACCGCCGAAAACCCCGAGGAAAGCAAGGACGCGATCCTGTTCGCCAAGCTGGGCATCCAGCCGATGGAGGCGGAGTCCGAGGCCCGCGTGGACGCGGCCGAATGACAGCGACCGCAAGGCTGGGCAATGCGCTGAAGGTGCTGGAAACGCGCCATCGGCTGCGCAGGCTTGCGCCCCGCACGGGGCTTGATTTTGCATCCAACGACTATCTGGGCTTGGCCGGTTCCGATGTTCTGAAACGCGCGGCGCAGCACGCGCTGGACCGCGGCGTTCCGCTGGGCTCGGGCGGGTCGCGCCTGCTGCGCGGCAACCACCCCGAGCACGAGGCGCTGGAAGCCGAGGCCGCCGCCTTTTTCGGCGCCGAGGCGGCGCTGTACATGGGCGGCGGGTTTCAGGCCAATCAAGCCATTTTTTCGACCCTGCCCGCAGCCGGGGATCTTATCCTGCATGACGAGCTGGTTCATGCCAGCGCGCATGAAGGGATGCGCTTGGGTCGGGCCGAGACCCGTGGCTTTGCGCATAACGACATTTCGGCGGCCCGCGCGGTGCTGGCCGACTGGCGTGCGCAAGGCGGCACGGGCCAGGTCTGGATCGCGGTCGAAAGCGTCTATTCGATGGAGGGCGATCTGGCCCCGTTGACCGCCCTGGCCGAGCTGGCCCGAGCCGAGCAGGCGGTGCTGGTTGTGGACGAGGCCCACGCCACGGGCGTCTTCGGCCCGAACGGGCAGGGACTGGCCCATGGGTTGGACGCCGAGGTGCTTACCCTGCACACCTGCGGCAAGGGGCTGGGCGCCAGTGGCGGGCTGATCTGCGGACCGCGTGAAATGATCGACACACTGATCAACCGGGCACGGCCGTTCATCTTTGCGACAGCACCGTCGCCGTTGGACGCCGCCATCGTGCGGGGCGCGCTGCGGGCCGTGGGGCAGGATCCTGGCCTGACATTGGCCGCGCGCGACCGGATGGCCCATGCCCATGCCGAGGCCGCGCGCCTGTGCGGGTTGACCGGATTTCACAGCCAGATCATGCCCGTAATCGTGGGCGAGGATGCGGCCACGATGGATCGCGCTGTGCGACTGCAACAGAGAGGCTTTGACGTGCGCGGCATCCGCCCACCCACCGTTCCGCGCGGCAGCTCGCGGCTGCGGGTCTCGATCACCGGCAACGTGGGCGCACAGGACATCACGGCGGTGTTTCAGGCCATCGCCGAACAACAGGCAGGAACCGCATGACCTCAGTGATCGTGACCGGAACCGACACCGGTGTCGGCAAGACCGTGTTTTCCGCCGGGCTGACCGCCGCCCTCGGCGCGCGGTACTGGAAGCCCGTGCAGTCGGGGCTTGAGGAGGAGACCGACAGCCAGATCGTGGCGCGCCTGTCCGGCCAACCGGTCCTGCCCGAGACCTATCTGCTGAACCTGCCCGCCTCGCCGCACCTGTCGGCCGAGGCCGAGGGGGTCGAGATCGACCTTGACCGGCTGACCCTGCCGCAGACCGATGGCCCGCTGGTGATCGAAGGGGCAGGGGGCGTCATGGTGCCGCTGACTCGGCAGGCCTATTACCTTGACCTGTTCGCCCGCTGGCAGGCACCCGTGATTCTGGTGGCCCGAACGGCCCTGGGCACGATCAACCACACGACCCTGTCGCTGATGGCGCTGCGCGGGGTCGGTTGCCCGGTGGTTGGCGTTGCCTTCATCGGCGACCCCGAACCCGAGGTCGAACAGACCATCATCCAGATGTCGCAGGTGCCCCACCTGGGACGCCTCGGCCAGATCGAGAGTCTGACACCCGACACCCTGCGCCATGCCTTCGAGGCGATCGACATGGACACGATCCGAGGTGCCCTGTGACCCCGCTGGAATTTGACGCCCGCCACCTGTGGCACCCCTACACGAACGTGGCCGACCCGGGCCCGATGCATCTGATCGACCGGGCCGAGGGCGTGTATCTGTTCCGCGAGGATGGGGTGAAGATGATCGACGCCATGTCCTCCTGGTGGTGCGCCATCCATGGACACCGTCACCCGGCGATCACCGCCGCCATGCAGCAGCAGCTGGACCGGATGCCCCATGTCATGTTCGGCGGTCTGACCCACCGGCCCGCCATTGATCTTGGCCGCAAGATGGTGGCCTTGCTGCCCGAGGGGCTGGACCGGATTTTCTATTGCGACAGCGGCTCGGTCTCGATCGAGGTGGCGATGAAGATGGCGGTGCAGTTCCAGATGGCCCATGGCCGCACCGACAAGGTCGAGTTCGCGACGATCCGCGGCGGCTATCACGGCGACACCTGGAAGGCGATGAGCGTCTGCGACCCCGTCAACGGCATGCACGGGCTGTTCCGCGGTGCGCTGTCGATCCAGCATTTCCTGCCGCGCCCGTCCGTTCGTCTGGGCGATGACTGGCCAGGGGACCCGGCGCAGAACGGACTCGACGCTCTGGAACAGTTGCTGCGGGACAAGGCGCACAGGCTGGCTGCGCTGGTGCTTGAACCGGTCGTGCAGGGCGCGGGCGGCATGTATTTCTATCACCCCGAGTGGCTGCGCCGGGCCAAGGCATTGTGTCAGGCCCACGACGTTCTGGTGATCTTCGATGAAATCGCCACGGGGTTCGGCCGGACCGGAGAGTTGTTTGCCGCCACCCATGCGGTGGTGACGCCGGACATCATCTGCCTGGGCAAGGCGTTGACGGGGGGGCATATCTCGTTTGCCGCAACGGTGACCACCGAACAGGTGGCTTATGGCATCGGCAACAGCGAGGCCGGCGTGTTCATGCACGGCCCAACCTACATGGCCAATCCGCTGGCCTGTGCGGCTGGCATCGCCAGCCTGGGGCTGCTTGAAGACGGCGACTGGCAGTCCCGTGTACGGGCCATCGAGACGCAGATGAAGGCCGAACTGGAACCGGCGCGCAGCCTGCCCGGCGTCGCCGATGTACGGGTGCTGGGCGCCATCGGCGTGATCGAGATGACGGACACCGTCGATCCTCGTATCGCGCATCGGCGGGCGCCGGAAACCGGGGTCTGGCTGCGTCCCTTCGCGCGAAACATCTACTGCATGCCGCCCTATGTGATCTCGGGCGACGCGCTGAGCCTGGTGACGGCGGCCATGGTCGAACTGGCGCGAGGCGACGCATGAGGCGGCACTGGCTGACCCGTGACGGCGGAGCGCAGTTGACGCTGGTGTTCGGCGGGTGGGCGCTGGGTCCTGCGCCGTTTGCGCGCCTGACCGGGGCGGCGGATGTTCTAGTGGTGGACTACTATCGCAACCTCGATGACGCGTTGCCCGAAACCGGCGACTATGACACGGTCCGCTTGCTGGCCTATTCCTTCGGCGTCGCGTCGGCCGCGCATTGGCTGGCGGGGCACGGGCTGACCTGTGTCCGCAAGGTTGCGATCAACGGCACGCTGTTTCCTGCAGATGCAGACCGGGGCATCGCGCCCGAGACTGTGGCGGCCACGGCTGATGGCCTGAGCGCGGCCAGCTTTGCCCGGTTCTGCCGCCGCGCCGGGCTGGAAGGCCCCGCGCCCGGGATCGATTTTGCCGCCGCGGCCGAGGAACTGCGGGCCATCGCGGCGCGCGGACCTGCGCCCGATCCCGGGTTCGACCGGGTCTGGATCTCCGCTTCGGACCGCATCGTGCCGACGGCTGCGCAGGAAATGGCCTGGGGCCAATCGGACACCGTGCGCCGCATCCCTGGCCCGCACCAGCCTTTCGCGGCGGGGCAGACCTGGGCGGAGTGGTTCGCATGAACGCCATGCCCACCGACCGCATCCGGCGCAGTTTCAGCCGCAGCTTCGGCAGCTATCATTGCGCCGCTGGCCCGCAGGCCCGGATCGCCCGCGCATTGGCGCAGCGGCTGGTCGATCTCGGGGCGCCCAGCCATTTTGGCACCCTGTTCGAAATCGGCTGCGGCACCGGCCATCTGACCGAGGCGCTGCACCAGCAGTTTTCGTTCACCCGGTCCACGCTCAACGACCTTATGGCCGAGGCCCAGGAAACTGCGCGGCGATGGGGCGCGGATTTCCTGCACGGCGATATCCGAAATGTGACATGGCCCGCGCGGCCCGACCTGATCGCCTCGGCCTCGACGGTCCAATGGCTGGACGATCCGGCGGCCGTGGTCCGCCGCGCCATGCATCAGGTCGCACCCGGTGGCTGGGTGGCCATTTCGGGATTCGGCCCCGACCAGTACACCGAGCTTTCCGCGCTGGGGTCGGCGGCCCGCGCGCCCGGCTTGCGCGCCCCCGATGATCTGGCCGCAGGCATCGGCCCTGAGGTTAAAATCCTCGACCTGTGGCAAGACCGGCAACCGCTGTGGTTCGACACGCCGTTGGACGTGCTGCGCCACCTGCGTCAGACCGGGGTGAACGGCCGCGCGGCGCAGGTCTGGACCCGCGCCGATCTGACTGACTTCAGCACGCGCTATCGCGCCGCGTTTTCCGGCCCCGAAGGCGTGCGCCTGACCTATCACCCCGTCTGGATCATCGCCCGCAAACCCGGCTAGGGGCCAACCGGTCGCATCCGGCCCCCCTACACCTGCCTGGAAACTGGTGATAGGCCTGTGCCCAGGGGAGGATCGGCTTGGACATATCCGAACAGCGCATCAAAGAGATGACCACCGCAGGGCTGAACCTGATCGGTCAGGCCCTGTCGATCTATGACGACAAGCTGCGCCTTGTGGTTAGCAACAAACGCTTTCAGGAAATGTTCGACCTGCCCGAAGCCTTGGTGCAGCCGGGCGCGCTGTTCAGCGACACGATCCATTTTCTGGCTAGCCGGGGCGAGTATGGCCACGATCAATCGGTCGATGATCTGGTCAGCGTCCGGGTCGAACAGGCCTTGGCGTTCGAGCCGCACTACATGGAGCGCGTGCGCCCCAACGGCCAGGTGATCTCGATCGAGGGCGCGCCGCTGCCCAACGGTGGCTGGGTCGCCGTCTATACCGACATCACCAGCACCAAGCGGGTCGAAGAGCTGCTGCGCAGCCGGTCTGAGGAGCTGTCGGACCAGTTGCTGGGCCATGCCGAAGAGCTTTCGGCCACCAACCGGCAACTGGCCGCCACGATCAGCGCGCTGGAAGAGGCCAAGCGCCAGCTGACCGAGATCGAAGCGCGCACCCGCATGACCACCGAGATGATGCCGGCCCATATTGCGCATCTGGATGCCGAAGGGCGGTACGACTATTCCAACCGGCGGCTCAGTTCGGTCCTGCCGGGCCGGCCGTCGGACATCCTGGGGCTGCACATCTCGCAGGCGCTCGGCGCGCACGCCTACGAGAGGGTCCGGCCGCATCTGCAACAAGCCTATGACGGGCAGGCCTCGGTGTTCGAATTCACCGAGGATCAGGATTCGCGCCGTATCCGTGTCTCGTTCACGCCCGATGGCACGGGCGGCGTCTATATCATGTCGGTGGACATCACCGAGGAAACTCAGGCCCGCGTGGCCCTGCAGCAGACCCGACGCCGGGCGATGGCCGCGCAGATGACCAGTGGGCTGGCGCATGATTTCTCGAACCTGCTGACCATCATCCTGGGGATGCAGGCCAAGCTGGAAAAGATGGACCTGCCCGAAGACGCCGCCGAGCTTGTCGCGGCAACCCAGCAGACCGCGCGGCGCGGTGGGCAGCTGCTGAACCGCATCGCCGACATGACCGGCAACCGCACCCCGCAGCCGCAGGCCACCGACATGCGCGGCCTGCTCGAGGATCTGCGGGTGCTGGCTTCGCCTTCGCTCCCGCGTGGGGTGGGGCTGTCGGTGGTCAACACCCTGCCGGACGAGGCGTTGATGCTGGACCCGGGCATGGTTCAGGACGCGTTGCTGAACCTGGTGCTGAACGCCCGCGACGCTTGCGGCAGCAGCGGTCAGATCACCATCAGTGCCCATGCGATCGGCCGGATCTGGGTGGAAATCACCGTGTCCGATACCGGTCCGGGGTTTTCGCCGGATGCGCTGGACAAGGCGCTGAACCCGTTTTTCACCACCAAGGGCAGCAAGGGGTCGGGGCTGGGCCTGCCGATGGTTTATGACACGGTGAAGCTTGCAGGCGGAGACCTGCAACTGCGCAACACGCCCTCGGGCGCATCCGTAATGCTGCGGCTGCCCTACCGGCCCGCGCCGCCAGTTCAGTCGGGCTTGGCGCTGCTGGTCGAGGACAGCGACGATCTGCGCCACCAGTTCCGCGACATGCTGGTCGATCTGGGGCTGTCGGTAATCGAGGCGACCTCGGCGAATGAGGCCCTGGTTCTGGCCAACAGCTTGGACGACATATCGGTGATCCTGTCGGACATCCGGCTGGAGGGCGCTGCCACCGGCATTGATCTGATCGAACGACTTGCTCTACCACTTCCGGTGATCCTGATGACCTCGTTGCCCTATGATGATCCGCTGCACCGTCAGGCTCTTGCCAAGGCGCCGGTCCTGCGCAAACCCTTCACCCGCGCGCAATTGTCCGCGCTGATCCGAACCGAGGCCGCCTGATGACCCAACCCCTGGTGACCATTCTGGACGACGAACCCGAAATCCGCCGGATTCTGACTGAGGCGTTGGAGGATGCCGGGTTTCGAACGCAGAGCTTTGCCCGCGCCCGTGAATTTGAGGCGTCACTGAAACGGGTCACGCCGGATGTCTGCTTGGTGGACCTGTCGCTGCCGGATACCGACGGGCTGGCGCTGGTGCACCGGCTGGCACTGGAACAGGGGGCGGCGGTCATCATCATTTCGGGTCGGGCGCAGGTGCAGGACCGGGTGACGGGGCTGGAGTTGGGGGCTGATGACTACATCACCAAACCTTTTGACCCGGCTGAGGTGGTGGCCCGCATCCGCGCCCGTCTGCGTGCGCCCAAGGCACAGCAACACCCTTCGGATGTGGCTCGGTTCAACGGCTGGACCGCCTATTTCGATCGCTATGTGTTGGTGTCCGATACCGGCGCTGAAACACCGTTCAGCCATGCCGAAGGCGAAGTGTTGCGGTTGTTCCTGGAAAGTCCCAAACGCCTGATCAGTCGTGCGCAGATGCAGGAAACACTGGGTGGCGCGGCCGGTGAAAGCTTTGACAGGGCGATGGACGTGCGTATTTCCCGCCTGCGCACGAAGCTCGGCGAAGACCCGAAAAACCCGCGCCTTATCAAGACGATATACGGCGCGGGGTATATCTTTCTGGGGGATGTAGCATGGGATTGACCAATTCCGCGGGCTGGATTTGACTTACGCGACGCCGAACCAAACTACTGGTGAAGCGCTCCTGTTTCTTAGGCTGCCTCTGGAAATCCAGCTGAAGTGACCTTAACTTCTGCCGGCTGCACTTTTGCGGTGCAGTGTTGAAGCGCGTAGTTATGGCAGCTTGCAAACTCTGCGCTGACGCGCAAGAAAGCGTCAGCTTGATTTGGAGACCCTTATGATCAGGAAAACCTGGGCCAAGTGGCGATCCGGCCATATCGGTCGGCTGGTGGGCGACAGCTTGCGGGCGCAAGGCAAGAAATATGCGGTTGCCATGTTTGCCATGATGATCGTTGCCGCGACCACCGCAGGGACGGCTTGGATGATGGAAAACATCGTCGATGCCATGACTTCGCCTGACATGCGGTCTCAGGTTCATATCATCGCGTCAGCAGTAATCGTGCTGTTCCTGGTCAAGGCGCTGGCTTCTTACGTCCAGTCCGTGTTTCTGGCGCGCGCCGGCAACCGCATCATCGCCGAGCAACAGGAGAAGTTATACAAAAAACTGCTTCGGCGTGGAGTGGATTTCTTTTCCAAAAGCGAGTCTTCGGACCTTCTGATGCGTGTGACCCGGGGCGCGGGTGCAGCGCGAACGCTGGTCGACGTGATCGTGACCACGTTCGTTCGGGACGCGCTGACACTCGTGGGTCTCATCTTTGTGATGGTCTATCAGCAGCCTGTGCTTTCGGCGTTGTTTTTCATCGTTGGGCCGGTTGCGCTGCTGAGTGTGCGCTATCTTTTGAAAAGCGTCCGCGCGATCATGCAATCCGAGTTGAGGTCTGTTTCCGAGATCATCCGCGTGCTGCAAGAAACATCCTCAGGGATTAAAATCATCAAGGTTTTCGCACTGGAAGACCGAATGACCGAGCGGATGACCGCAGCCGTGCGCAGCGTCGAAAAGCGATCGAACGAAATTGCCAAACTGCAGTCCATCGCTAGCCCAATGATGGAATTTCTGGCCGGTGTAGCCGTTGCCGGCGTGTTGGTCGTCAGCACAATGGGAATTGCCGGAACTGAACCGCCGACCGCGGGTCAGCTGATGTCCTTTATCACGGCGCTTCTGATGGCCTATGAACCGGCCAAGCGGCTGTCCCGGATGCGGGTGACCATTGAATCCACGTTGGTTCCGATCGAGATGATGTTCGAACTGCTGGATCAGGAAGACCCAATGCGCGAAAGCCCTCAACCGCAAGAGCTGCGGTCCGGTCCGGGCGAGGTGCGCCTGCGGAACGTCACCTTTGGCTACAGCGGTGGTATGCCTGTGATCAATGGAATGAACCTGACCTTCGAGGCCGGAAAGACAACCGCTCTGGTGGGGCAGTCGGGTGGAGGCAAGTCGACCATCTTCGGGCTCATCATGCGATTCTACGATCCTGACCAAGGCTATGTCGAGATCGACGGACAGAATTTGCAGGATGTCAGCTTTGCCTCGTTGCGGCGCAAGATTTCTTATGTTGGCCAGGATACGTTTTTGTTTTCCGCGACGGTCATGGAAAATCTCCGATATGCCCGTCCCGATGCGACCGAGGACGAGATTCGCGATGCGGCCAAAGCCGCGCATGCGCATGACTTCATCATGTCGCTGCCCAAGGGATACAACACCGAAGTCGGAGAGAACGGTGCGTTTCTGTCAGGAGGGCAGAAACAGCGTCTGGCAATTGCCCGCGCCATTCTTCGGAAGGCTGAAATTCTGCTGCTCGACGAAGCCACCAGCGCGTTGGATGCTGAGTCCGAGGCTCTGGTGAAGCAGGCGTTGGACAAGCTGACGGAGAACGTGACCACGATCGTCATCGCTCACCGGCTATCGACCGTGCTTGAGGCAGACAAGATCATGGTTGTCCAGGATGGTCAGGTGATCGAACAGGGCAAGTTGGATGAGTTGATGGAACAGAATGGTAGCTTCCGCCGCCTGTTCGATCAGCAATTCAAGACACCGGCTGCGTGATCAATCCCGTAAAGCCTGGTTTTTTACCTTGAGAACAGGCTGGATGAGATAGTCGAGAACGGTCTTCCTGCCGGCCAGAATGTCAACTTGTGCGATCATTCCCGGAATGATCTCTACCGCCAGTCCAGCGGCGTCCAACAAGGTGCCGCTGGTTCGGATTTCGACCACGAAGACTTCCTCGTCCTGCCGCTCTGACCGTGTAATTGTATCCGCGCCGATGCGAACAATTTCGCCGTCCAGCGCGCCGTATCTGGCAAAATCGTAAGCGGTGATCTTGACCTTGACCTGCTGACCCGCGCGCAGGAATGCGATGTCGTCGGGGCGGACATAGGCTTCGACCAGAAGGTTGTCATCCAGCGGAACGATTTCGACCAGATCCTCGCCGCTGCGGGCCAAGCCGCCCAAGGTCGTGCGGTGGATTCGGTTGACGATGCCCCTGACTGGCGCACGAACCTGCGCGCGCGCCGCGCGGTTCTCCAACGCGGGCAGGGCGGGCTCAAGCGCCGCAAGCTGCGCAGTGGCAATTGCAAGATCGGTCAGTGCGGCGCTGCGAAACCGGCTTTTGGCGGCCGTGATGCGGTCATCGATTTCACTCAGCCCGGTTTCCAGACGGCTTGCAGCGGCCTCGGCCCTTACCTTGCGGCCCTTCCATTCCGCCTCGCTGCGTCGCAGGGCCAGCAGAGTTGTCGCAGGTTCCATCTTGCGGCGGACCAGAGGTTCCATCAAAGCGCGTTCTTCGGACAGGACCTTGAGTGTTTCTTCTGCAGTGACCCGGTCCACCAACCCCTCTTCCAATTCGCGCTGCTTCTGCTCACGTTGGCGTTCCAGAATGGCAATTTCGTCGGCCAACTCCGATTTTCGGCCGAGATACAGAGCCGTTTCCGAGCGAACGACGTCCGGTGCTTGTTGCACAAGCTCGGGCTCGAACCGCAAATCGGATCCGTCAATTTCGGCCTGCAATCGCTTAATACGCGCCCTTAGTCCCAATGCCCGTTGCCGCTCTGTGTCCAACTCGCTGCCGATTTGGGTCGCGTCCAATTCCAGCAGCAAAGCGTTCTTGTCGACGATCTGACCCTCTTGAACATGAACAGCTTGAAGAACCCCAGGTTCGGTTGCTTCGATCACCTGAACGTCGCCTGACGGTACGACGCGACCGTCCGCGCGGACCACGTCGTCCAGTTCGGTGACGAAAGCCCATGCGCCGGCGGTCAGCATGCAGCCCATTATGGCCAGCAGCAATACCGAGCCGCGAAACCCCGAGCCGCCGTTCATCTCGCGGGCCAGTTTTGCAAGGTCAGGATGCCGCGACATTCATGTGCCTCCGCGCGTCTTTGGCTCGGCTGGTGAGAACTGACTTGACGGCGTCAACGCCCACTTTGCCGTTTTCGATCACGATGACCCGGTCGACCAGTTCCAACAGACTGGCCCGATGGGTAACGATGACCATAGTCGTATCCGCAGCCGCTGCCTTCAGCCGCTGAATGATGTTCGCCTCGTTCTTGAGATCCATCGCGCTGGTGGGTTCGTCCAGCAACAGGACGGGCGGCTGCCCGATCAATGCCCGGGCTAGGGCGATGGTCTGGCGTTGCCCGCCCGAGAGCCCCTCGCCACGTTCGGCCAGCATCAGATCGTACCCGCTGGGATGCCGCGATACAAAGTCTTCGACGCCCGAAATGCGCCCGGCCCGGATCAGATCTTCGTCGCGCGGGCGGACGGCACCGGCCGCGATGTTTTCGCGGACCGAGCCCGAAAACAGCCAAATATCTTGCATGACCGACCCAATGTTGCGCCGAAGGTCCCCCGGATCAATCTGGCGGATGTCAATCCCATCCAAAAGAACCGAACCGACACGGGGCTGATACAATCCCAAAAGCAGTCTTGCGATGGTGCTTTTTCCTGATCCGATCCGCCCGAGAATCGCAACTTTCTCCCCCGGTTTGATGTCGAAGGACACGCCTTTCAGTGTGTCCTCATCCTGGTCTGGGTAGGCGAAATACACGTTGTTGAACGTGATACGCCCTTTGAAGTTGGAGCGGCTGATCCAGGTGCGACCCGATGGCCGCTCGCTGTCGGCTTGCATCATTGCGTCAAGGTTCCGGTAAGCACTGCGCGCCTGGTTGAACCGGGTCAGGGTTTGTGACAGCTGACCAAGGGGTGCCAAAGCCCGTCCAGTCAGCATCACTGAGGCGACCAAAGCGCCCATGCTGGTCAGGCCGTCCGCGATCAGAAAAACACCATAAAACACGATCAGAACCTGGGCCGCCTGTTGCGTGAAACCGGTCAGATTCAATGCGAATTGAGTGATGGCACGCGACCGAACACTGTTGCCGGATTGTTGTTCGATCGCCTCTTCCCAGCGTCGCCGCATCGTACCGGCCGCAGTTGTCGTCTTGATCGTTTCCAGACCGGCCAGAGTTTCGATCAGCACGGATTGCTTTGACTGGCCATCAAAAAAACTGCGTTCCGCCAAGCGGGACAAAAGCGGCTGAATGGCGAGCCCGGCGATCAGCACGATTGGTACGGCGAGAGCTGGGATCAGAACCAGCGGCCCGCCGACCATGTAGATCGTAAGCAGAAACAGACCGATGAACGGCAAATCAACCACCATGACCAGCGTAGCTGATGTGAAGAACTCGCGGAGCGTTTCGAACTCACGCACCGTGTTCGCCATGGCGCCGGTCGATCCGGTTCGGGACTTCATCTGGATATTCAGAAGTTGATCAAAAACACGCCGGCCCATCAACATGTCGGCATTCCGACCTGCCCTGTCGATGAAACTGGCGCGCAGGATCTTCAGCACAAAATCAAAAAACAGCGCGATGCCGACACCGATGGTCAGGGCGACCAGAGACTCCACGGCTTCATTTGGCAGAACCCGGTCATAGACGGTCATGATGAAAACCGAGGTTGAAAGCCCCAGGATATTCGTCAAAGCCGCGGCCAGAGCAACCTGCAAGTACGACCAACGATTGGCCACAAGCGCTGATCGGAACCAGTGACGGCTCGGCTGGCTTGGGTTGTTTTTGATTTCCTCGGAGTATGCTCGACGAAACAACATCGCATAGCCGGAATAGACGGCCTCGAGCTGGCATTCATCCATCTCACCAATGCTGTCTCCAAGCTCTGGGTCGTGGATCAACAGACGGCCAGACTTCGAACGGCCATGGTAAACCACGGCCCGATGGTCCTCGAGCAACAGTATCGCCGGTGCGAGGCCGGGATCAAACTCCGACAGGCGGCGCGGCCCGAAGCCCGCCTGCAATCCATGGTCATGGGCCAGTGCGATCGCGTCCTGTACCTTCAACCCACCAGAGACCGAGGATTGGGCTGCCAAAAGGCTGGCTTTGGTCAATGGCCGGCCAAGCTCTGCCGCCACATGCAGCAGACATGCCTCAAAGTTGGTGAGGGGCAGGGATGTAGGAGGCTGGCTGCGTTGGGTCATGGTCTGTTGCCCCATGTTCTGAGCTGGATGCCGAGCAGATCAATGATGTCGCCCGTAAGGCTGAGCGCGGCGTAGTTCGTTAGGAAGAAATTCTGCTCCGCCAGGATCAGGCGCTCCTGTGCGTTCACATAATCGCGCTGCGCGTCCAGGATTTCGATTAAGCTGCTGCGCCCGATCTGGAATTGCTCTTGAGTGGCGGCAACGCTGTCGGCATTTGCGGCAACTGCGATGCGGGCCTCGCGCAGACGCTGGGCGCCGGCCTTTTGGTCGGATCGAATGAAACCTAGCTCGCGCTGGATTTCCCGAACAAGAACCTCGCGGGCAAATTCTGCTTGTTTGACCCGCGCTTCGGCGGCGGCAATTGCCGCCCGCCGTTGACCGGTGCTGTCCAGCTCGTAGTTGACCGACAGGTCTACGCCGAAATTCGCGTCCCTGCTGTCGTCCTCGTTGGCAAATGCCGAAACCCGCACGTCCGGCTGACGCCGCGCGATTGCGGCAGAGCGGTCTGCCTTTGCCGCCAGAACCGCCGCGTCTGCGCGTCGAACCTGCGGGCTGTCCATCACGATGACGGCGTCGCTTCTCGACAGGTTGGGCGCTGGGACAGGGGGATCCAGTTTGTCCGGCGGGGCCCCAAAAATTTCTTGGAATCGCGCATTGGCGCGATCAGCCTGAGCCCGGGAATCCGCCAACTTGGTCCTGGCATCCGCGACCCGAGAACGCGCCGTCAGGACATCGGCAGCGGAGCCGGCCCCTTGCGCGGCGCGGTCGGAGATCTGTTTCTCGATCTCCTCATGGCGGCGGACGTTTTCCCACGCGATTTCAACGATTTTCCGCCGGTCGATGACCAACACATAGGATTCAATTGCGGCAAGGGCCGTCGCGGCTGCCGTTTGAAGCTGATCGCCACGGCTTACGAGCACACGGGCCCGCGCGGCTGCCAAGTCTCCGGCGGCAGCTCCCCCGTCGTATACAAGCTGAGAAACCCGCAGATATGGCGATACGTTCGCAATATCCGAGTCCACCCGTTCCGATCGGGCATTCACACCAAGTGAAACCTGGGGAAGAAAGGCTCCTTCTGCCGCGTCCATATCGGCAAAGGCGGCGTCAACGCCGGTCCCGCTTTGCGCGAGGTTCGGGCTGATTTCCACAGCGCGCCGTATTCTCTGGCCAAATGAACTGCGAGTCAGATGGCCCGACGGCTTTGTCGCACCGGCGCCCGTTGATCCTTCTGAAAAAGCCATCTCAACCGGAGCAAGATCCGGGACCGGCTCACAAGCCGCAGTGAGCAGAGCCACCAAACCGACCAGCAGAGGCAAGATGAGTCGATCAGAGGTAGGCATATTTGGCCTCCACGTCCGACAAGTCTGGTTCCCTGGCAATGGCATCCAAGAACCCCACAAGGTCGGATTCCCTGCCGTTGGAGGGACTGCTGACCACGTTGGGAGAACGCCTCTGGCAATGGTGCATCCAACGAAGATGGTTGAGCGAGACTTGATGAGCGAAAATCAACTGCATCGCACCGCTTGATTGCAGAACTGCTATCTGCGCCGGCCCAAGCTGGTTGAAGCGTCGAAAGTCCACGCTCATCCAACCGTCGGGCAACTCCGCATCCTGAAAACGGGTCAATTCGACGAATAGGCCCAATTCCCTCATTAGCGCGCAGGCACGTCGGGTTACGTTGCGATCAGCCAGAAAGCTCTTGAAGAAGGCCTTCAGGGTTTCCAGTTCAGAGGAGATCAAGCCGTACTTTGCGAAGAACGGGCTGCCGGATTGGTCACAGGACACGAGTCCGGTGGATTCGTCTACGACTAGCTTGCCTGAAGCGGCACACGGTTCCGCTTCACCACCGACCAGTTCGATTGAAAACGGATGGCATCTCAGCAAGGAAGGAACATAGGTGGCCCGCCAGCGTCCTTGGTCCGAAACGAATGGTGTTTCCGAAGAAGCTGTTGTCGCCAGAATAGCATGAGGTGATACTCCGCCCCCCGAGGATCGAAAAGCAATTGGAAAAGAGGCGGCGGCTTCTGAGACTTCCGCACTTACGATCTCGCACTCAAATCTGCAGCGCGCGAAATCGTAGGATGTAAATCTGTGCCACGAGCAATCGGAATGCCTGTCGAAAGTGACGGGTACTGGGCCGTTCTGTGCCATTTATGTCTCCGCTGGTCCGTTAGGAAGGGCCGGGGCGGCCCCACCTTTTCATGCCTGTCAGGATCAACTTGACGCGCCGGTCGGATCGGTATGCAGAATGTTGTCGCTGCTCAGACCACTCAGATCACCCAGGCCGTCAAACTGCGCGACCGCGCTGACCGTGGCGGAGGTTGGGGCGGAATAGTCCACCTTGACCAGCACACTGTCAGTTCCATCGCTGGCCAGTAGATAGATCTCATCTCCGGCGTGAGCCCCGGCAAGCGTTTCGGCGGCGGCTTCCAGAGTACCGGTTGTCAGATCGGTGAGTGTGGTTGCCAGCCCTACAAACCCTGTGTTGGTCGCGATCATGTCGCCAATCGCCAGTGTTTCGACACCTGTTCCATCACCGCGAAGCGATGAGACATCTAACCCGCTGAACATAATGGCGTCGGCCATGTCGGCTTTGGGCCCCAGGGTGAAACCCGTTACGATGTCGGTGCCGTTCTCCGTCGGGTCCGCTTCAAAAACGATAAGATCTCGGCCAGCGCCGGATAGATCGATCACATCGTCACCGTCCCCACCGCGGATGACATCGTCGATACCAGTGGCCGCCAATGTGTCCGCGCCGTCTGTTCCCAATACCCAATGGGTGGGGCCGCCGTCGGGCGTGTTGATCGTCAACTCGATCGGCTTCGTCGGGTCCAACACCGTCATCGTGAACGTTACGACAGGCTGGGTCAGGTCGCTGACGCTTGTCGCGGCGCCGGCAAAACCGATTTCCGCCGCCCCGTTCGGGTTTGCCAGAAACAGATCAAAATCGGTGCTTTCGACCTCGGAACCCGTGTCATAGGTCACGACCGCAGGGTCAAAACCCAAGTTGGCCGTGAAAGCCATCCCGCTGGATGTGTCCCGGTCCGCCTCGGCATGTATTTCGAAAGTTATCGTCGACCCGCTCCGGCCTGCCTCGGAGATGAAATAGGCCGCTGGAACGTGAGCTGTCGCCTGGTCTGTCGTGGGTAGGGGGTTCGGTCCTCCGGCAACCGCCGCTGAAACCGAAAAATCCAAAAGATTACCCGCTGTTGTGCCGGCAAATGCTGTCGCAGGTACGTTCAGGCTCCACGTGCCGTTGCCCGCAACCGTGGCTGTTCCGACAGAGACCGAGTTCAGCATCACCTCAACGGTTTGTCCCGCGGTGAGGCCTATGGATGACCCGCTGACGGTCAGGCCGCTGGATTGCGCGTCACTCAGCAAAACCGCGTCGTTGGTTCCGACCTCATTCAAGGTCAGGATGGGTCGGTAGTCCGTGGTCACCGAGTTCGTTGCTTGAGAAGCGGGGTTGCCAGCCATGTCCGAAACCGATGCGGTGATAGAATAGGTTGTTCCGTCAGAAAGCGCGTTCAGATCAGCTTTAGGAATGGTGGTCGACCAGACCCCACCCGTAGCGGTGGCGGTATAGGTCTGCCCGTTCAGCCCGACAGTAATGGTTTGCCCATCTTCGGCTGTCGTTGTCCCCGATACTGTCAGGTTGCTGTCCTTTTCGGTGACGTCCAGCACGGATCCGGTTTCCAGCGGGTTCATTGAGATGGTAGGCGCGCTGAAATCGGTGTTGAACCCAGTCGAAGTCGTCTGTGTATTTCCGGCTGCGTCGCTGACTGACGCGGAAACCGTGTAGGATTCGGCATCTTGCAGGCCGCTCAGGTCGAGGGGTGAAGCGGTGTAGGTCCACGCGCCACTCGTCACTGTAGCGGTGCCTGAGACATCCACAGTCCCATCCGCTCGTTGAACTTGGATCGAGACGACCGTTCCATCAGGCGCGTCGGAAAAGCCAGAGACCGTCATTCCGCCGGATTGCTCTGCCAGGTTCATGGTGCCCCCGGCCGATACCGTCGAGATTGACAGGGCGGGGGCCGTAAAGTCCGTGTCGAAGCTGCCAGTGGCCTGTGCGGCCGGGTTCCCAGCAAGGTCCGAAACATTGGCGGTCGCGGTGACGGTGGCACCGTCGGAGAGGCCGACCAGATCGGCTGTGGGAATGCTGACACTCCAGTTGCCACCTGAAACGGTGGCGCCGTAGGTTTGACCGTTCATTCCAATGGTCACGACCTGGCCGTCTTCGGCGGTCGTCGTTCCGGATATGCTGAGGTCGGTTCCCTGTTCGACCGCGTTCATGACCGCGCCGTCCGAAAACGTGTCGATGCTTATCGTTGGGGCGGTCGCGTCTTTGGAAACTCCTGCACTCGCCTGTGGGGCCACGAGGCCATCGGCATCCGTCACGTCGGCGGTGATGGTGAAAGTTGCGCCGTCGGCCAGGGCAATCAAATCCGCGTTCGGCACGGTCACGCTCCACGTCCCTCCGGACACAGGGCCCGTGTAGGTCTGACCGTCCAAAGTTACCGTGACTGTCTGGCCATCGGTTACATTCCCGGTTGTGCCGCTGATCGTCAGATCTGCTCCGGCTTCGGCCGCGTTCAAGACCGCACCGACGGGCAGAGGCGAAATAGAGATAGACGGTCCGCTCAGGTCCACGGGCACCGAAACCGCAGCAGGCGTGGCCGGGTTTCCGGCGGCATCGCTGATCGTGGCACTGATGTTGATGGGGCTACCGGTGACCAGAACGCCGAGGTCGGCTGTGGGAACTGTCACACTCCAAACACCGCCTGAAGCGGTTCCGCTGTAGGTCTGGCCATTGAAAGTCAGCACAACCGGTTGGCCATCTTCGCCGGTCGTCGTGCCGGTAATCGTCAGGTCCGATCCGACGTCCACAAGGTCGATCTGGCCGCCTGCGACAGGGTCTATTGTTATGGCTGGAGCGAAAAAGTCAGTATCAAAGCTGTTGGTGGCTTGAGCCGCGGGATTGCCTGCGCGATCCACCACATCAGCGGTCACATTGACGGTCGCACCATCGGGCAGAGACGCCAGATCGGCGGCCGGAACCGTGACGCTCCAAGTGCCGCCGGACACCGTTGCGGTATAGATCTGACCGTTCAACCCCACAGTCACCATCTGACCATTTTCCGCATCGGTCGTACCACGGATTTCCAGATCTGACGCGCTCTCGGCCGCATTCATGACCGCCCCGTGGGAAAATCCTGTTATCGCGATGGCCGGAGCGATGGTGTCGATGTTGAACGTGGCTGTTTCGACAGCGATCTCACCTCCGGCGCCATCCAGGTGCCGGATCGTCACGGATGTGACCCCCTGAGGCAACCCTGCCGCCTCGATTTGGCTCAGCGAAACGCTCCAACTGCCGTCCGGCCCCGCTGATACGGTTTTGGTGACCGACCCGATGGTTACTTCGACCGAAACGGTGCCATCAGGTGCTGACGCCTTGGCGGTGGTGCTGTTGAGCGAATTTCCCTGCAACTGGGACAGGTTCAGACTGGACGGGCGCGGCGATTCCGCGGGTGTCGCGGCATCTTCGCCGCCACCGCCGCCAGCGGCGGCCGCGCCGGCCAGACCCAAACCACCCAGCACCGCGCCTGCGGCTCCCATACCGCCACCACCAGCTGCCGCTGCTCCGGCGGCTTCTGCGGCCACTGCAAGCTGCGCGACTTCAACGGCCACATCTTCGGCGATCATGATCGACCCGTTGTCCAGAACGTGCACGTTTTCCGCGGAAACCAGGACTGTGCGACCGTCCAAAAGCTTCAGTTGAACGTCGCCGTTTGGCAGCAGTTTGACCGACTTGACACCGGGCAGGACATCGGCAAACTGAAATGTGCTCAACTCCTTCTCAGTGGCTTGGGCCAGCGCGGGCAAGGCCAGCAAGGCAGAGGCCAAACCACCGCCGACTCCCGATCCGGCCCATCGGCGCAGACGCGCTTTGATCCATTTGCGGACATGCTTCTCATGCCCTGCATCTGGTGAGTCCTTCTGGATGGAGACTTCGTGCGAAACAGGTTTCATCGTCATCATGTCCTCACAATCGGTGGCCGCGGATACCCGCGCGACAAGAACGAAGAAGCCAAGTTCTGTTCTTCTTTCCTGCTGCCGAGTTATTCATGCGGTCGGACCTTGAAAAATTGAGTTAATCTGGAGCCGAATTCCTCGTTTTCACCACAATTTCGTTCTCGTCTTTGCCTTGGCACCGCGTCACCCTCGAAAGGACTGCCAGCGATGGCATTGGGGGTGATCTGAATTGATGCTTCAGTTCGAAAGAGTGGTTGCAACGGGGAGTCCGGCGCTCGATTCTGGTATCGGCGATACGGCTTTAAAAACGTTTAACGGTGTTACGTATCTGTACAGCACGACCCGGGCTGGCGGCGGCATCGTTGTCTGGCAGCTTGTGGACGGCGGGGCTCCGCAATTCCACGACGATCAGTATTTCAGCGGCACCATATCGTTGCAGGTCGGCAGCCTTGGTGCTCTGGTCGCATTGGGCGCAAGCGATCTGTTGGCACTGGACGTCGATACCGCCACGGGCCTTGTTGGATACGAGTTGAATACGGATGGCACGATCGGGGCGCTGCAAGAAACGGCGGCGATTCCCGGAGGCGGTGATGTCACAGCATTGGTCCAATACTCGGTGGGTGCGGTCGACTACCTGACGGTGGCCCATCAGGACAGCGGGCTCATCGGCACCTACGTGGTGAACTCGAATGGTGCACTCAGTCATGTCGGCTCGGTCGCGGGCAATGCCGGGACGATGCAGACCGCGGCCGTGGGCAGCAACCAGTATGTCGTCACTGCCAATGCCACTGACAATACGATCCGGGTGTTCAACGCCGATCAGGGAAGCGGGACGCTGATCGAAGTTGACAACACGACAACCCAAACGCTTGGGATCAGTTCTCCGACAGCGTTGGAAACCGTTGATGCGTATGGACACACGTGGGTTCTAGTGGCCGGGTCCAGCAGCAACTCCATCAGTGTGATAGAGCTGCGCGCAGACGGAACACTGGTTCCAAAGGATCATGCGTTGGACACGTTGGGCACCCGTTTTGGCGCAGTTCAGGACATGAAGGTCGTCGAAGTCGATGGACGCGTCTTTGTCATCGCCGGCGGCGGAGATAACGGAGTGACCCTGCTGACAATGACCCCTGATGGCAAGCTGATCTACTTGGACAGCTTTGCGGATACGCTGGATAGCGGTCTTCAGAATGTTGAGACAATCGAGGTGGCCCATGTTGGGGACGACCTTCAGATCTTTGTGGCATCGCAGCAGGATGCAGGGCTAACCCAGCTGACAGTGTCTTTGGACTCCTTGGGCAATGTCATCGAGGGGAATGGAATCGTAACCGGAACCGCTCAGGACGACATGCTGAGCGCCGGCGTTCTGGACACTAATCTGCAGGGCGGTGCCGGTGACGACATTCTGATTGCCGGTCGCAGTGAAACCACCATGCAGGGTGGTTCCGGCGCGGACATCTTCGTTATGCGGTTCGGCAGTGGATTGACGACGATCACGGATTTCGAGGCCGGAACCGATCGGTTGGATCTGTTCGACTACCCGATGTTGCGCAACCCCGGGCAGCTGACCGTGACGTCAACGGCACAAGGGGCTCGGATTGAGTTCATGGATGAGACTGTTGAGCTTTTTTCGGCCGACGGCGGCACACTCACTAGCGCCGAAATCTTCGGGTCCGGTTTCGAGGGGCCGGATCACATCCCTGTTGACTTTGGCGTGCTCACGGGGCCCGAGGCCTCGGCCGGTGTGACGGGTCCAGTCACGGTAGATTCTTCCGGTTCAAACCCCGCGCTGAGCGCTGCTGAGATCGTGTTCACGCCAGTTGGAAACAGCCCGATATCGGTACGGGCCGACGATCAGGGCCAATTCGATCTTGACCTGCCATCAGGTTCGTTGCCGGGTCACGTGGACATCATCAAGTCCTATTCCCATGCCAGCGGAGAGATCACGGCCCTGGATGCGCTGCAGGTTTTGCGGATAGCGGTCGGTTTGGGACCAACCTGGGGACCCGCAGCCCCCGAAAACCTGATCGCGGCCGATATCACCCGGGATGGCACCGTCAATGCACTGGATGCCCTGGCGATCCTGCAGGTTGCCGTTGGGTTGCCCACCGCACACGAGCCGGAATGGGTCTATCTGGACCAGAACGCCGATCTTTCCTCAATCACGCCCACGAATGTCGACTATCAAACCGGCGCTGCGGTTACCGCCCTGGATGGGATGTTCAGTGTGGACATGACGTCGATCCTGCTTGGGAATCTCGAAGCGGTGTGAACTGGCTATTCGCGGAACGCAAAAGGTATCGCGCTTCCGCGCAGACGTAGGCTAATCTTAGCAGAACAGCCTAGCCCGGTTTTTTAGAGATTGCCCAATGGCTACCAAGCACATGCGGCATTTCCAACCAAAATCCGGCGCACAGGCGATGGTTCGTTCGTCACGCCTCGTGGCTGCGGAAGATCCGTGTGGTCGAGAAATAGCGCTCCAACTCCTCGATACGCTCCTTGCTTTCTTCCCAGCGCGCCTCCTGAACCTCCGCAATCAAGGTTTCCGAAATGAGTTGAAGGGCGATCGTCGAATCCCAGCTTGATGGAGCTTCGACCAGAGCGTGAAAGGTATAGTTGGCCGATTTGCCGATGGGCGACCCCCATTGGTCGGTGAACAGCACGACGGTCACCCCGCGATCGGACGCAACTTGCGCCAGCTTTTCCAGATGCGCCTCGTAGCGGCGGATGTCGAAGATGACCAGAACCGAGCTTTCGTCCATGTCCAGCAGGTATTGCGGCCATACGTTGGCCGAGTTGCCCAGCATCGTCACGTTGGGCCGGATGATCTGCATGTGGTTGAACAGATAGTCGGCGTTCGATCGGGTGATCCGACCGCCGACGACATACAAATGGCGCTCGGTATTGGCCAGCAACTGGGCTACCGCGTCGAACATCGACTTGTCCAGCCGCTCCAGTGTGTGGCGCATGTTGGTCCAAACGGCTTGGGCAAAACGCGTGATCGGATGCTCGGTTTCATCATCCACGATCCAGGCGTCGCGTTTCGAGATCGGCTTTTGGATCTGTGCCGCAACTTCTTCGCGCAACGCCTCCTGCAGCGCCGGGAACCCATCGAAACCCAGTTTTCTCGCCATGCGAATGACCGTCGGGGTGGACACTTGGGCCGCCGCGGCCAGCTTGGTGATCGATTGCAGCCCACCCATCGGATAATCCTGCAACAGGACCGATCCCAGCTGCCGTTCCGAGCGGGTCAGGCCTTCAAGTTCGTCCTGAATGCGTTGTTTGACCGTTTTGGCGACAGAGGCCATCGGCGCCCTCATATTATTCAATTTGTTACAGGATATGAGTGATTGTAATTTTGTCTACAGAAATTTTCTTGACAGGCCCAAGGCCACTGTAACAAATGCTACGCATGCAGTCCAAGACCGAGTCATCCCTGTTATCCCCGCTGGAAGCGCCCGCCGCACGTGTGTTGAACGCGCGTGGCGTGGCACGCGCGGTTCTGGTGTGCGAACACGCAAGCCGGTTCATACCTGCGGCATTGGATGGGCTGGGGTTGGACGACGTGGCGGCCCGTTCACACGCCGCCTGGGATATCGGGGCGCTAGAGGTTGCGGTTGAACTGGCCGGCGCCCTGGATGCACCTCTCGTACATTCGCGGGTCAGTCGGCTGGTCTATGACTGCAATCGTCCGCCCGAACGAGAAGATTCGATGCCTCCGCGCAGCGAGGTGTTTGCGGTGCCCGGCAATCACGGTCTGACGGTGGATCAGCGCGCCCAGCGAGTTCGCGACATTTACGAACCGTTCCGGGGTCTCTTGTCGCAGACGCTGGACCGCCGCCCAGAACCGCCTGTCCTGATTACGATCCACAGTTTCACACCAATCTACAACGGCAAGACCCGGGCGGTCGAACTGGGGATTTTGCATGACTCTGATGACCGGGCGGCTCAGGTCATGCTGAACCATGCAGCGCATTGCGGGCTGAGAGTGGCGTTGAACGAACCCTATTCGCCAGAGGATGGCGTCACGCACACCCTGCGCGAGCACGGTATCGCGCGGGGCTTGCCCAACGTGATGATCGAGATCCGCAATGATCTGATCGACACGCCGACCGGGGTCAATCGGATCGTGGGGCTATTGACGCCAATACTGGCCGCCACGGTCGAAACCTTTTCGGACGCAGGGCAGAACACATGAGGGCAGGGGTGCAGGTATGAGTTTCATGCGGGGATATATTGCGGTCATCGACCGCATGAACCGCTGGATAGGGCGGATCGTCATGTACGGTATCTTCGTGATGATGGGCATCCTGCTGTGGTCGTCTATCTCGAAGACTTTTTTCCTTCCGTCGCTCTGGACGCTCGAAGTCGCGCAGTTCGCGATGGTCGCCTATTACATCCTAGGCGGGCCGTATTCGATCCAGATGGGTTCGAACGTGCGGATGGACCTTCTCTACAGCGAGTGGTCGCACCGGCGACGGGCCTGGACCGACGCGTTCACCGTTCTGTTCCTCATCTTCTACCTGGGCGTGATGATCTATGGCGGGTTCGACTCGCTCAGCTATTCCCTGCAATATGGCGAGCGCAGCCCGACCGCGTGGCGCCCCTATCTGTGGCCGATCAAGGTGATCATGGTCGTGGGGCTGATCCTGATGCTGCTGCAGGCCATTTCCGAGCTTTTCAAAGATATTCTGCGCCTCAAGGGCGATGACATCCCGCGCGAGGTGATCTGATGTCGTATGAGTTGATCGCCATCCTGATGTTCTCGACCATGATGCTGATGCTGCTGACCGGTCAGCGCGTATTCGGCGCCATCGGTTTTGTGGCCGTGGTGGCTGCGCTGCTGCTGTGGGGAGACCGCGGCGGCTATGATATCGGGTTTTCGGCGGCGATGAAACTGATGAAATGGTACCCGCTGCTGACGCTGCCGATGTTCATCTTTATGGGCTATGTTCTGGCCGAGTCCAAAATCGCCGACGACCTGTACAAGATGTTTCATGTCTGGATGGGTGGACTGAATGGCGGGCTGGCCATCGGCACGATCGGGTTGATGGTGCTGATCTCGGCGATGAACGGGCTGAGCGTGGCAGGCATGGCGATCGGGGCCACGATTGCGCTGCCCGAACTGCTCAAACGGGGCTATGACAAGAGGATGGTGACCGGAGTGATCCAGGCCGGATCATCACTTGGGATACTTGTGCCACCCTCTGTTGTACTGGTTCTCTATGCGATGATCGCGCGTCAGCCGGTGGGGCAGCTGTGGTTGGCGGGCATCCTGCCGGGCCTGATGATGGCGGGCATGTTCATCCTGTACATCGTGATCCGCTGCCGGATAAACCCGGAACTCGGCCCGGCCCTGTCCAAGGAAGAGCGCGACGTGCCGATGGCGGAAAAACTGCGGCTGCTGCGCGCGGGACTGCTGCCGTTGGCGATCTTCGCGGCGATGATGGTGCCATTCGTCAATGGCTGGACCTCGCTGGTCGAAAGCTCGGCCATCGGTGCGCTGACGGCTTTTGCGGCCGCCGTGCTGAAAGGGCGGATGACGCGGCAGGTGTTCGAGGTCTCGGTGCGCTCGACCCTGGGCATCACCTGCATGTTCATGTGGATCATCCTGGCTGCGCTGGCCTTTGGCGCGGTGTTCGACGGGCTGGGCGCCGTGCGCGCGATCGAGACCCTGTTCACCGAGCGCCTTGGCCTGAACCCCTGGCTGATCCTGATCCTGATGCAGCTGAGCTTCATCGTCATGGGCACCTTCCTGGACGACACCGCGATGCTGGTGATCGTGGCGCCGCTGTACGTGCCGCTGGTGGGGGAACTGGGCTTCGACCTGATCTGGTACGGGGTGCTTTATACGATCACCACGCAGATCGCCTATATGACGCCGCCCTTCGGCTATAACCTGTTCCTGATGCGGGCCATGGCCCCGCCCGAGATTTCGCTGCGCGACATCTACGGTTCGATCCTGCCCTTCGTGATGGTGATGACGCTGGCGCTGGCCATAATCATGACTTTCCCGCAGATCGCGCTGTGGCTGCCCGACTACATCTACAACAAATGACCCCGGACATACCGAGGCACATGCGAGAGATTGGTCTCTCGCCCATCGAAACCGACAACGGAGAGAGAAGATGACGAACAGACGCACATTCCTGAAAGGGGCCGCCGCGGCCCCGGCCGCCGCGCTGGCAACCCCGGCGCTGGCGCAATCCACGATCCGCTGGCGCATGCAGACCTATGCCGGCCCCGCGCTGGCCGAGCATGTGATCGATCCGGCCATCAAGATGTTCAACCAGATCGCCGGCGACCGGATGCAGATCGAGCTGTTCTATGCCGACCAGCTGGTGCCCACGGGCGAGCTGTTCCGCGCCATGCAGCGCGGCACGATCGACGCGGTGCAGTCGGATGACGACTCGATGGCATCGCCCACCGAAGTAACCGTGTTCGGCGGCTATTTCCCCTTTGCCTCGCGCTACTCGCTGGATGTTCCGGTCCTGTTCAACCAGTACGGTCTGAACGAGATCTGGGACGAAGAGTATTCCAAAGTGGGCGTCAAGCACATCTCGGCCGGCGCCTGGGATCCGTGCCATTTCGCCACCAAGGACCCGATCAACAGCCTGGCGGACCTTCAGGGCAAGCGGGTCTTCACCTTCCCGACGGCGGGCCGGTTCCTGTCCCAGTTCGGCGTGGTCCCGGTGACCCTGCCGTGGGAGGACATCGAGGTTGCCGTGCAGACCGGCGAGCTGGACGGCATCGCCTGGTCGGGCATCACCGAGGATTACACCGTCGGCTGGGCGGATGTGACCAACTACTTCCTGACCAACAACATCTCGGGCGCCTGGGCCGGGTCGTTCTTTGCCAACATGGACCGCTGGAACGAACTGCCCGAAGACCTGCAGACCCTGTTCCGCGTCTGCACCGACCAGTCGCATTACTACCGTCAGTGGTGGTATTGGGGCGGCGAGGCATCGCTTCGCGTGAATGGTGACAAGATGAAGCTGACCTCGATCCCGGATGAAGAATGGGCGCAGGTCGAAGCCGCAGCAGTGGCGTTCTGGGATGAGATTGCAGCCGAGTCCGAGACCAAGGCGAAGGTTGTCGAAATCATCAAGAAGTACAATGCCGACATGCAAAAGGCTGGCCGTCCCTACCGGTACGGCTAATGTGAAACCGGCCTGCCCTCATACCGGGGGCAGGCCGTTGAAAACGTCAGTCCGGCAGGTGGCGCCGGCGCAGAAATAGGTGGCTCATGCTCAACTTCGACACGCTCAAGACCCAGGTTGCCGAAGGCTCGGTCGATACGGTTCTGGTCTGCATGGTGGACATGCAGGGCCGCTTGATGGGCAAACGATTCCACGCGGGGCATTTCGTGGCCGGGGCCTGGGAAGAAACCCATTGCTGCAACTACCTGCTAGCCACCGATCTCGAGATGGCGACGCCGGACGGCTATGCCTCGACCAGCTGGGAGCGCGGCTATGGCGACTATGTCATGAAGCCCGACCTCAGCACTCTGCGCCCGGTGCCGTGGCTGGAGGGCACGGTGATGGTGATGTGCGACGTGCTGGATCACCACACGCATGAAGAGGTGCCGCATTCTCCGCGCGCCATTCTGAAGAAGCAGTTCAATCGCCTGAAGGCCATGGGCTATGAGGCGATGTGCGCGACAGAGCTGGAGTTTTTCCTGTTCGAGAAGAGCTTTGACCAGATCCGCAAGGAGGGTTTCCGCGATCTGGAACCGATCTCAGGCTACAACGAGGATTACCACATCCTTCAGACCACCAAAGAAGAGCATGTGATGCGGCCGATCCGCAATCACCTGTGGAATGCGGGCATTCCGGTCGAAAATTCCAAGGGCGAGGCCGAGGCCGGGCAGGAAGAGCTGAACATCAAATACGCCCCGGCGATGCAGACGGCCGAGTATCATTCGATCGCCAAGAACGCGGTCAAGGAGATCGCGTGGCAGCACGGCCATGCGGCGACCTTCCTGCCGAAATGGCATCACGACCGGGTCGGGAGTTCGTCGCATGTACATCAGTCGCTGTGGGCGGACGGGCAACCGGCATTTTTTGACAAGGCCGATCCGCTGGGCATGTCGGCCCTGATGAAAAACTACATGGCGGGCCTGCTGAAATACGCGCCCGACTATACCTATTTCATGGCGCCTTACATCAACAGCTACAAGCGTTTCATGAAGGGCACCTTTGCGCCGACGCGCATCATCTGGTCGGTGGACAACCGCACCGCGGGGTTCCGGCTGTGTGGGGATGGCACCAAGGCGGTGCGCGTGGAGTGCCGGATTCCGGGTTCGGACATGAACCCCTATCTGGCCATCGCGGGCATGCTGGCCGCAGGGATCGCGGGCATCGAGGAAGGGCTGGAGCTGCAGCCGCCGACCAAGGGCGATGTCTATCAGGGGGATACCGGCATGATTCCGGGCAACCTGCGCGCGGCGCGGGATGCGCTGCATGGCTCGGCCATGCTGCGGGCGGCCATGGGCGATGACGTGGTCGACCACTATGTCCGCGCCGCCGAGGTCGAAATCGAGGAATTCGAGCGCGTGGTGACCGATTGGGAGATTGCCCGCGGGTTCGAGCGGGCGTAGAGGGCGGATGTGAGGGGCCAGCCCCTCACGCTCCCCGGAATTTTTTGGCCAGATGAAGCAGCGGGTCTGCTTTGCTTGAGGATGGAGTGACCAATGGGTCAGGTGTTGAAATGTATCTCGCCGATCGACGGATCGGTGTTTGCCGAGCGGGACACGCTGGATCGTGACGCGGCATTCGCCGCAGCGGCTCGGGCGCGGGCGGCGCAGGCGGATTGGGCGGCGCGACCCCTGCAGGAGCGGATCGATCTGGTGATGGCCGGCGTCGCGGCCGTGGGGGCGATGAATGACGAGATCGTACCGGAACTGGCGCGGATGATGGGTCGGCCGGTACGGTATGGCGGCGAGTTCGGCGGTTTCAACGAACGCGCGACCTATATGGCGAGCATCGCGCGCGATGCGCTGGCCGACATTGCCGTGGGCGAGGACGAGACGTTCAAGAGGTACATCAAGCGCGCGCCGCATGGTGTGGTGTTCGTCGTGGCGCCCTGGAACTATCCGTACATGACGGCGATCAACACGGTGGCGCCTGCCTTGATCGCGGGCAACACGGTTGTGCTGAAACATGCCACGCAGACCTTGTTGGTGGGTGAGCGGATGGCGCGGGCCTTTCACTCGGCAGGCGTGCCCGAGGACGTGTTCCAGAACCTGTTCCTAAGCCATGACGTGACCAACGATCTGATCGCTGGCCGGGCGTTCGATTTCGTGAACTTCACCGGTTCGGTCGCCGGGGGGCAGGCGATGGAACGTGCGGCGGCTGGCACCTTTACCCCCGTCAGCACCGAGTTGGGCGGTAAGGACCCGGGCTATGTCATGGACGACGCCGATCTGGATGCGGCGGCCGAAACATTGATCGACGGGGCCATGTTCAATTCGGGCCAGTGCTGTTGCGGGATCGAGCGGATCTATGTGCATGAAAGCCTGTATGACGATTTCGTCGCCAAGGCGGTCGAGATCGTCAAGGCCTACAAGCTGGGCAATCCGCTGGATCCGGAGACGACGCTGGGGCCGATGGCCAACGTGCGCTTTGCCGACGAGGTGCGCGCCCAGATCGCCGAGGCCGTGGCCGCCGGTGCCGTGGCGCATATCGAGACCTTTGCCGAGGATGACGGCGGCGCCTATCTGACGCCGCAGATCCTGACCAACGTCACCCACGACATGCGCGTGATGCGCGACGAAAGCTTTGGCCCGGTCGTGGGGATCATGAAAGTGTCCTCGGATGACGAGGCCATCGCGCTGATGAATGACAGCGAGTTCGGCCTGACCGCCTCGCTGTGGACGCGCGATGTGGCGCGGGCCGAACGCGTCGGCGACCGGATCGAGACCGGAACCGTGTTCATGAACCGGGCCGACTATCTGGACCCGGGTCTGTGCTGGACCGGGTGCAAGAATACGGGCCGCGGCGGCGGCCTGTCGATCATCGGATATCACAACCTGACACGTCCCAAATCCTACCACCTGAAAAAGGTGACGGGCTGAGGACGATTTGCCTGCCCCGGACCGACCCCCTCGCCGGGGCAGGCCTTAAACACAAGGAAAGCTGACATGAGTCTTGTTGGAAACTGGTCCTATCCGACCACGATCAAATTCGGTGCGGGCCGAATCAAGGAACTGCCCGAGGCCTGCGCGGCGGCGGGGATCAAACGCCCGCTGCTGGTGACCGACCGCGGCCTGGCCGATCTGCCGATCACCGCCGCGACGCTGGAGATTCTCGAGGCCGCCGGGCTGGGCCGGGGCCTGTTCAGCGAGGTCGACCCGAACCCGAACGAAAAGAACCTCGAGGCTGGCGTGGCCGCCTACAAGGCGGGCGGGCATGACGGTGTGATCGCGTTCGGCGGCGGCTCGGGGCTGGATCTGGGCAAGATGGTCGCTTTCATGGCCGGTCAGACCCTCCCGGTCTGGGATTTCGAGGATATCGGCGATTGGTGGACCCGCGCGGACGCCGAGGCGATCGCGCCGATCATCGCGGTGCCGACGACGGCCGGCACCGGCTCGGAAGTGGGCCGCGCCAGCGTCATCACCAATTCGGAAACCCATGCCAAGAAGATCATCTTCCACCCCAAGGTGTTGCCGACCGTGGTGATCTGCGACCCTGAATTGACCGTGGGCATGCCGAAATTCATCACCGCCGGCACCGGCCTGGATGCCTTTGCGCATTGTGTCGAGGCCTATTCCAGCCCGCATTACCATCCGATGAGCCAAGGTATCGCGCTGGAAGGAATGCGGCTGGTCAAGGAGTACCTGCCGCGCGCCTATGCCGATGGTACCGACATCGAGGCCCGCGCCCAGATGATGAGCGCGGCCGCCATGGGTGCAACGGCGTTCCAGAAAGGGCTGGGCGCGATCCACGCCATGAGCCACCCGATCGGCGCGGTGTTCAACACCCATCACGGCACCACCAACGCGGTCTGCATGCCTGCGGTTCTGGAGTTCAATGCGCCTGTAATCGCCGACCGGTTCGAAGCAGCCGCAGCCTATCTGGGCATTTCGGGCGGCTTCGACGGGTTCCGGGCCTTCGTGCAGGAGTTCAACGACTCGCTGGGTATCCCGCGCAAGCTGTCCGATCTGGGTGTGACCGAGGATGCGACCCCGGAGCTGGTCAAGGGTGCGATCATTGACCCCTCGTGCGGTGGCAACCCCATCGAGTTGACCGAGGAAAACCTGACCGGATTGTTCAGGGCCGCTCTTTAAGTGTCAGTCGGATCCGGGGCGTCGATACGCTCCGGGTCCGGTCTTATGCCGCCGGTTGTGGTCCCGGTACCTGTGCACTTGTGAATTCTGAGGGAAATTGAGCGGCGAAAGCACGTTCAGGCGCATTGCGGATCTCGGACCAGGTCGGCGCCCGCTGGAAGCCTGGGGACCTGAGGGCCAGGGACAGTACGGATTTGTCCTCGACATAGATCAGCCCAAGCTTCTCAAGGCGGTCCATCGCGGCTTCAAACGCGTCCACCCCGTACAAATCGGACACCTGATCGCCAAGAAGCGCCCTGCCTATGATCACTGGGCTCAGGTCAAGGATGGCCCGAGCCGTCTCGTCCAATTGGTGAACAATTCTTTGTCCTGACGCCCGCAGGTCGATCACCGTGTCGCCCTCGACGTAGAGGGCTGACGTACCGGCCTCGTTTTGCCATGCGGCAAGCGCATCCAACGTCGACGCCGCGCGTTGCGCTGGCGGGCTTGGACCGTTGTCGACGATGTCGAAATGGTAGGCGAAATTCCAGACTTCTTCGGGCGGCAGGTCGAATATGAATGAATACGGCTTCGCTGGTTCGACCTCGACTCCAAATGCCTCGGGGTGTTCAAAATACGGGCTGAACCGGTCCGCTCGCACCGGTCCAATCGAGCCGGGTGGTTGCAGGTGATGCAGCAGCGGAATGAGCTTTGCCATCCGTCCAAAGGCTGCTGCGCTTTCTCCGGGAAACCCGTAGAGGAAACACCATTCGACAAAAACCCCGGCCTCGGCACACAGCTTCAGCGTCTGGATGTTCTGAATTCCGCTGACCCCTTTTCTCATATGCGCAAGGGTCGGAGTATCGAAGGTCTCGATCCCCGGCTGGATCTTTCGAACGCCGGCGTCAGCCAGACGGGCGATCACGGTCGGCGAGAGGTTCGATTTGACCTCGTAATGCATCAGGAATGGTCTGGAATCCTGCGCAAGCTTTGGGATCAGGGTCTTGAGGTAGCGGTGATCCAGAATGTTGTCGACCACGACAAGATCCGGGCCATAGAGATCGGCAAGCGTACAGAATTCGGCATAAGCCCGCTCGGCGGACTTGCTCCGGTAGGTCATCGATTGGCCGTTCAGCCCGCAGAAAGTGCAATGGTGTTTCGCGCCCCACCAGCAGCCGCGCGATGTTTCGATCGTCGCAGATGGCACAAGGCGCTTTGATAGCCCCGGAGTGCTTTGAAATTGTTCAAAGAAAGCGTTGAAATCCGGGATGGGCAGCGTATTCAGATCCGTGGTCAGGCGCGGTCGAGACTCCTCCAGCGGGTTATCCAATTGGCTTTGGTTCAGAAACCCCTCGACCACAGGCAAGGGTCTGCTGGGCCCCAGGGCTTTCAAAAACTCGGGAAAAGCATGGTCGCCCTCGCCAATGCAAACCGCGTCCAGTTCAGGATGGGCCTGCAAAAGCGCGCGCCCGAGCGGCCCTTCGCAATTTGCGCCGCCCATGACGATGATCACGTCGGCTGACCGTTTCCGCACGGCCCGGGCCAGTGCGATCGAGGCCATGACCTGTTGGAACGAAGACGTAATCCCGATCACGGTCGGGTTTTGTTCCATCACCGCATCGGCGCAACGTTCGACGAATGCTCCGGCTTGCTTTCGGGCGGCAATGGCGTTTTGCATGAACGCCAGCCATTCGACACCCGACACATAGTCACCAAGAACCGTAGTCAGGTAGTCCATCGCGTCCAGATCGCTGCGCGGATAGATCAGATCGCTGAATATCCATTCACCCAGCAGCGCCTGATAGCAGCGGCCATCAGACAGCATGAAATACTCATCGAGGCCGATCGCCTCGGCATAGTCGAAGCTGAAGTACTTCTCGGTCGTCGCAAAGCCGTTGTCCCGTGCCAGCTGCGCAAGAAGAGACATCCCAAGCCCTGGATGTTGCAGGGAAGAAAACGGCATGGACACCAGACACAGCTGATGCAGGGCTGCGCCTTGGTCCTGACTGGAGACGGTCGCGCTTTCGCTCATGCGAAGTTACGCGCAGCGGGGCCGGATCACACCGTCGGACGTATCTTCATAGGCTTTCTTGATGTCTTGCATCGCCGACTTCAGGTCGGATTCACCGGAAAAGACGTTCCCAATCGCGGCCAACAGCTTGCGCGCCTCGCCATCCTGATCGAGCGAGATTCCCAAGCGGTTTACTACGCCTTCGGGGTTGTCGATGAATTCTTTTCGAAAGGCCTCGTCAAGGATGCCGCGGCCAATGATCTGCTGAACATCTTCCAGGGTCAAACCCCGAGTATGGTGGTCACTCATAATTGTTCCTTTCGCAATACAAGGCCAATTGTTAATAGTTTTTTTACTCAATATCAATGCCGTGGATGGTCCGCGCCACCCTTGCGTGGTGTCTGGAAAAAGGCCGGGATCAGCGACATACTGTACTCGGGCAGTCGGGGGGCGCTTGAACATGAGGAAACAGGTCCAGATCGAACCGACCGAGCGCAGAATGTGCACGGTTCTGTTCGCCGACATTGTTCGTTCGACGATGATGATCGGCAGTTTGGATCCCGAAGACGCCGTCAGCCATCTGGGCCCTGCCATCGAACTGATCATGTCGATCTGCGAAAATTTCGGCGCAACGACATTGTTCACCGGCGATGGAGCGCTCGCGGTTTTTGGATCACCGAACGCGGACGAGGATCACGCGGTCAAGGCAATAGCCAGCGCCCAGCGGATCATCGAACGCATCGGCAAGCTGGACGATCGGCAGTTGGATGTGCGGGTTGGCGTTCATTCCGGCGAATTGCTGGTGGGCCAGTTGCAACACACCCTCGGGGAAGAGCAGGCCTTTCTAGGACCGGTCATGAACATCGCCAGCAAGATCGAGGCCGCAGCCAGAAAGAACGTGGTCACGGTTTCCGGTCAGGTTTTGGAGAATGCCGGCGATCTGTTCGACCATACCCATGTGGGCGATCTCGAGCTGGACGGGGGTGCGGGTCCGATCAAACTGTTCGAAATCACCGGCCGCAAAGAACAGGTGTCGCGCTGGATGGCGCGGGCGCGCCGCGAACGTTCGCCATTTGTCGGACGCGAAAGGGAACTGGCCGAGCTTGTTGCGGCGTGGAACCTGGCGCGCGACGGCAAGGGCAACTCGGTTCTGTTGTTGGGGGCGGCTGGCGTTGGCAAATCTCGGCTGCTGCATGAGTTGGTCGAGAACTGGCCTCTGGGCGCGCACCAGGTTCTGGAGTTCAACTGCTTTTCGCTGGATCAGGAAGCTGCGTATCTGCCGATCACCCGCGTGATCAATGCCCGGTTGGGACTGTCGGACACCAAATCCGATGCAGAATTGGACCAAAAGCTGTCCGACGTTCTGGGCGGGACCAAGTTCCTCGATGCGCATACCCGATCGGCCCTGTATTCGCTGTTCAGCCGTTTCCAAATGGAACCGGCACTGTCGGCTGTAGACCCGTCTCGCCGACGGAGGCAATTGAACCAGATGCTGTCGCGGCTGGTTCTGTCGATGAAGCAGGACAAGCCCCTGCTTCTGTTGTTCGAGGATTTGCATTGGGCCGACCAGGGCACTCTGGACGTCATCGACAACCTGCTGGGTCAGGTGCGGGGAACGAATGTTCTGATCCTCCTGACCTCGCGCAACGCGAACCTGTTCACGAACGACCCGATGGGTTTGCTCAAGGTCGTTCCGGTCGCCCCGCTGGGCGAGGCGGCCTGCAAGGATCTGATCACGCGCTTGCTGGGCCAGAGCGACATCGATGGTCAGCTGGGCTCATACATCGAAGCCATGAGCGGCCGCACACCGCTTTTCGTTGAAGAATTTGCCCACCACATGCGGGACCGCATGTCGCAAGCCGGGTTCAAGGACGGAGCGATGGACAGCCTGGGCGACATCGAGATCCCCGCCCGAGTTCAACCGTTGATCGCATCCCGGATTGATGCCCTGCAAAGCGAGGACCGCAAAGCTCTGCAGCTGGTTGCCGTCGGCGGGTTGCAGTGGACGTGGGGCGTTCTGGCCGACACGCTTCAACGGCTGGGCTTCGACGCCAAAACCCAGATTTCGACCTTGGTTGAACGCGGTTTTCTTGAACTGCCGGAATCTCAGGACGGCCAGCAGCTGCGGTTCAGCCATGCGTTGGTGCAGAAGGTCGGGTATCGCAGTATTCCACGCCAGCGCCGTGCAAGGCTGCACCGTGCGATTTATGAAACTCTGCTGAGCCGCGGAACATCCGACGATCTGGACGTGGCACAGTCCATCGCCCGTCACGCGGACAAGGGCGAGTTATGGCTGGAGGCTGCCGAGGCTTATACGCGGTGCGGCGAGATGTCGATCAAGCTGTTTTCATTCGAGGCCGCCGTCTCATATTTCGAAAACGCCCTGCGGTGCATCGACCAAGTTCAAAAGCGGACCGGCACTCAGGTGGCTGTTGACCTTGGGCTACGCGCCCGGCGCGGTCTGCGCGTTTCGCTGGTGGCCAGCGGGAACTTCAACCGTATCCTGACCATCTCACGCGAGGCGGAAGCCTTGTCCGACGCGTTGGGGGACACATCCGCGCGCGTTGCGTTTCAGGTCGACCAGGCGATCATGCTCACGATCCTGGCGGATGTGCGGCAAGCGATGGAGGTGTCTGAGCGCGCGCTGCGGACCGCAACCGACGCCGAAGATCCGCGACTGCAGGCAAACGCGGCCTTTGCGCTGGCCCAGGCTGCGTGGTTTCACGGTAACTTCGCGGCCGCACGGTCGGCGATTGATCAACATGCGGACCTGTTCCAGACGGTGTTCCGTGTGGCCGAAGCGGGCACCACCGGGTCGATTTCGGTACTCGGGCTTGCAACTCGTGCCAACGCCAACAGCATGATGCATCGGTTTGACGAAGCGGATGCCGGTATCCGCGAGGTGCTGTCCATCGCCGAAGAAACCGGCAAGGCCTATGACCTGAGTTTTGCGCTGATCGCGCGGGGGATCTGGTGCTGGCAACGCAATGAACCGGCCGACGCTGCCATCGCGTTGCGCCGCGCCTTGCGCGTATCGGACGATGCTGGAATCGATGTTCTGTGCTGTTTCGCAGCAGCTCCCCTGGCTCGGGTGCAGTCGGTTTTGGGTGAGCTTCCGGATGCCCGGCTGGTCCTGAACCGAGGTCTCGAACTGGCGCGGGACATGGAGATGGAGGCCTTCGTCGCCTGGCTGCTGTCGGCCGAAGTGCAGGTTCTGGCGCAGGAAGGTAGAACGAAGGAGGCCAAGGAACTGCAATCCGATTTGAACGACCTGTGTGACCGCAACGGGTATTTCCAGCACGAGCAATCCAAGGCATTGAGGGCGTTTAAGATTTGAACACCCCGAAAAGACGCGGCTGAAACGACTGCGCATTCTGGCGCTACGACTTCAGCGTTGCAGGTTCAGCATCAGCCGGCCAAATCCGGCCGGCGGCGTGGTGATCCCGGCCATTTGCATTGCCTGAAATGCCATCGCCTGATTTGAAGTGACAACGGGCTTGCCAACAGTTTTTTCAAGCCGGTCGATGATTTCCACACTGCGCATGTCCGTACAGGACAAAACCAACACCTCGGCCTCGGGGCAGTCTGCAGCCAAACCCAGATCAAATACTGCCTGTGGGGTCAGAGAACCTTGGCCGTAGTTGTCCAGCTGGCCTGCTACTTCGGACCGCGACACGGTTGAAATGCCAGTCTCGGCCAGGAACCGGATTGCCGAGTCATTGATGTCTGCGACATAGGGAGAGGCAAAGCCGATGCGTGTCGCCCCCAGCGTACGCAGCGCATGCACCAGGGCGCCCGCGGCCGTAACGGTCTGCGCCCCGCTGCTCGTCCTGATACGGTCGGCAAGTTCGCGATCGAAGGCCGGGCCATGGGTCAGCGTTGCCGAGGTACACCCATAAAGAATGACATCCGGCCGGACACCGAGCAAAAGCCTGAGCGGCTCATCCAGATCGGCGGCGCCAAGACCGTGCATTTGGGCGGCATCGGGTATTTCTTCCTGATCATAGCCGCCCATCCGGGCAAAGTGCAGTGAAACGCCCTCGGGCCGCAGCATCGTCATGTCGGGTTCGAGATTGGTGTTCGTGAACGGCACGAGAACGCCGAAACGGGACCGGCCTCTGGATGGGTGGAAATCTGGCTGTGTCATGGCTGAAACTCCTCGGCCCAATGTTCCAGAATCGCGGCCATAAGTTCGAGGTCGGCAGTCTGACCGATGGTGGCACGTAGGCAATTGGCAAGTCCCGCGCCGGATTGCGGTCTCAGGAAAATGCCTTTTTCCCGCAGGGCTTTGTCGGCTCCGGTCGCGGTGGATTGGTCTGCAAAGCGGATCAGAAGAAAGTTGGTATGGCTTTTGGGAACGACGAACCCGGCGGACCGAAGTCGATCGGCGAACCGGTCGCGCAGCTCGGCCGTGAGGTCACATGTCTCGTGCATGTAGTCCTGATCGTTCAGAGCGGCCAAGGCGGCGGCCTGTCCGCACACCGACACGTTGTTTGGGTTCATCACCTTGCGTATCTGGACGGCGATCTGCGGCGGGAACAGGCCCCAGCCCACGCGAAACCCGGCCAGCCCGTAGGCCTTGGACAGAGTTCGAAGAACGACCGTGTCCCCCCGCGCGACAAGGTCGAACATCGGCTCATTCAGATCATCGGCGAACTCGCCATAGGCCTCGTCGATCACAAGCAGGGTGTTTTCCCGCAACCCTTCCCGAAGCCGCACCAGATCGCGGCGGGAGATACGGGTGCCTGTCGGGTTGCCGGGATTGGCTACAAATACCACCCTGGTATCTGGTTGCACGGCGGCCAGAAGCGCGTCGACGGATACGCATCCGTCCACCTCGGCGGCGGTGTCGAAACGGGCGCGAGCCAACTGCGCCACGGTACGAAAAAACGGGTATGCGTTCGCAGGAGCAAGAACGGCGGCGTCTGGTCCGGCAAAGGCCTGCGCCAGACCCGCAATCAACTCCATCGACCCGTTCCCGCACAACAGACCTTGCTCAGGCAAATCATGAAGCTCGGCCAGTCGCGCACACAATGCCGTCCAGTCCGGGTCCGGGTAGAGGTGCCCGTTTGCGGCCGCCTCTGCGACGGCCTGTCCGACCAAGGGGCTTGGCGGGCGCAGGCTTTCGTTCTGCGACAGCGAAACAAGGCGCTGTCCTGCCGGCGGATCCAGCTGGGCCAACGCGTAGGGCGACATGGCAGCGACATGGGAAACGGGACGGATCATGGCTTTACCCCATAGACATGCTGTGCGGCCCGGGCGCTCACAAGCTCGTCCCGCACATCCTGTCGAACAGCCACGGGTGACCTTTCACCGGGTGGCCCAAATCCGCCGCCGCCCGGAGTTTGGAAGATCAGCGTTTTGCCGCCGCCAATCCGCACCTCACCTTTGCCCGGCAAGTCCGCACCGTCGGGGCCGAGACGGATGCGTCCGGGCGCGCCCGCCAGTCCGCCGTGCCGTCCCTTGGCAGGGTTTGCGATGCGTTCGACCGAGAGGAACAGCATGAAATCCTCGCCGGTGGAGGAGCGAATTTCGATGTCCTGCCCCAATCCGCCGCGGAGGCGACCGGGGCCACCGCTGTCCTGGCGCAACTCGCGACGTGTGATCAGGACAGGCGCGACAGCCTCGGTTGTCTCGACCTGGCTGCCCCAAACACCTGAGGGGAAGGCCGTCGCCGACAGGCCATCCAGGCTTGGCCTTGCGCCGGTTCCGCCGCTGAACACCAGTTCCAGTGCAAACTGCGTGCCGCCACGCGAAACCGCCTCGGGAGCGTGGCGCAGGGGCAGATCATACATGCACGAGGCGCCTTCGGCCGGCACGGCGTCCGGCAGAGCCTGCGACAGGCAGCCATAGACCAGATCCGGGGTCATCTGTCCCAACGTATGGCGCATGGCCACCGGAGCGGGTGGTTGTGCATTCAGAATGCAATCCGGCGGGCCGGTCACGAGGAATGGCGCCAATGAGCCTGCGTTGTTGGGGATGTCTGGGCCAATGATGCAGCGCAGGGCAAATACCGTGTAAGCTGTTGCATAATTGAGCGGCACGTTGATGCCTTTGCGCGACAGGCCCGATGTGCCCGAAAAGTCCACCAGAACCCGGTCGTCCTTGATGGTCAGGGCCGCGCGCAAGTCGATCTCACACTCGTACCCGTCGACGGTCAGCACATTGTGCCAAGTACCCTTTGGCAGCGCCGAGATGGCCTCGATCGTGCCACGGCGCGAGGTTTCGATAATGTAATCGGCCAGACTGTCCAAAGTGTCGATGCCAAACTCGGCCATCATGTCGGCCAGACGCGCTGCGCCTGTTTCGCAACAGGCGATCAATGCGTAGATGTCGCCCTCATTGGCGATGGGCTCGCGCGAGTTGGCTTTGACGATATCCATCAGCAGCGCGTTCAACTGACCTTGGTCGACCAGTTTGCACGGCGGGATACGGAGCCCCTCATCAAAGATATCCGAGCCTTCGGGACCCATGCCCAAACCGCCAAGGTCGACCAGATGCGAGGTGCAGGCCGTAAACCCAACCACATTGCCACGATGAAAGACCGGCATCATCAGCAGGAAATCGTTCAAATGGCCGGATGCGATCCAAGGATCGTTGGTCAGAAAAACGTCGCCCGGCTTCATTTCGGAGCGGGAGTATCGCCCGCACAGGGTCTTCACCGCTTCGGCCATCGTATTGATATGACCCGGCGTTCCGGTAACGGCCTGGGCCAGCATACGGCCGCGTACATCAAAAATACCGGCGGATATGTCGCCGCATTCACGAACAATCGGAGAAAAGGCGGCGCGGATCAGCGCCTGGCCCTGTTCTTCGACCACCGCTAGCAGCCGGTTCCACATGACCTGCAGACGGGTATTCGTCGTGTTCATTCGGCGTCCTCCTGTATCCCGTTGAGCCAGAGATTGCCGCCGCCATCGACGCTGGCCTGAAAATCCGCGCTGACGAATGTGGTGGTTTGAGGCTCGGTAATCAGCGCCGGTCCGCGCAGCCAATCGCCGGGTTCAAGCCCGGATCGATCGTAGATACCGGCGTCGCACCAATGCCCCCTGACATCACACAGAATCCGGCGATGGCCGCACGGGCGCACCATGCGCTGTTGGGCTGCGTCAGGAACCCGGCTGAGGGCAGGGGCTGGCGACGAGACCTCGACAGACCAGTTGAGAATCTCGATCGACATTCCCGGTACCGCGCGGCGGAACAACCGGCTGTACTCGGATTCGAAATCCCGGCGCAGGGTTTCGATGTCTGCAGGCCCCAGTGCCCGATCCGGAAGCGCGATCTCGATCTCGTGGCCTTGGCCGTGGTAACGTATGAAGGCCTGTTTGCGGATCGACAACTCGGCTTCAGGTGCACCGGCACGGACCACGGTCAGCGCCTCGGCTGTCATTTCGTCAAAAAAGGCGTTGAGGCTGTCGAGATCCAGCTGGTCCAGCGTGGCATAGCGCGACCGGACGATTTCGAAGGCGACCGGCGCATACAGAAATCCGACCGCTGACCCCACGCCCGGGTCCTTCGGGATCACGATTTGGTCGACCTGACACCGCCGGGCCACTCGCGTTGCGTGCAATGGCCCATTGCCGCCAAAGGCGATCATCACTCGGGTTGCCAACTCTTTGCCGGACTCGATCGCGTGCATCCGACCTGCGGCGGCCATGCTTTCGTCGACGATTTCGCTGAGACCACGTGCGGCCAGGTCCGGCGCCAGGTCCAGCGCGCTCCCGATTTCAACTGTGATGGCCTGTTCGGCGGCTGCCGTGTCAATCGTCAGTCGGCCTTCGGCAAACCGGCCGGGTTCGACCAGGCCCTGCACCACATCGGCGTCTGTCACGGTCGCCGCCCTGCCGCCATTGCCGAAGGCGGCAGGGCCTGGCTGTGCGCCGGCACTTTCGGGGCCAACCTGCAGGCGACCCAGCCGGTCGACTCTGGCAATCGAGCCGCCGCCTGCGCCGATTTCGATCATCTCGATCACGGGGATGCGCACCGGCATGCCTGAGCCTTTGATGAAGCGTGCGGCCCTTGCGATTTCGAACCTGCGCGCGGTCTGCGGGCGGAAAGCATCAATCAGGCACAGCTTGGCAGTCGTCCCCCCCATGTCAAAGCTGGTTACGGCGCGCGCACCGGTTTCAGCTGCGATCCGTGCGGAAAGGATGGCCCCGCCGGCTGGGCCGGATTCGACCAATCGGATCGGCAAGCGGGCGGCCGTTTCTAGTGTTGTCATGCCACCGCCGGCCGTCATCATGAGAATGGGACAGGTCAGCCCCTCTGCGGCGAAGCGGGACTGGAACTCGGCCAGATACCCGGCCATCTGGGGCTGGATATAGGCGTTGGCGATGGTGGTGCACAGGCGGTCAAATTCGCGCGCCTCGGGGCTGACTTCGTGCGAGAGCGAGATGGTCAGGTCGGGGAGCGCCCTGAGCAACTGGTCCCGTAGAGCCACCTCGTGCCTTGGGTTGGCATAAGAATGCATCAGGCATACCGCTACGGCCTGGGCGTCGCTATCCGCAATCTGGCGCACCAGATCGTCCATTCCGGCGACATCCAGCGGTGTCAGTTCGTCACCACGTGCATCCATTCGCCCGCCGATCGTGAAGGCACGGGCGCGCGGGACCAGCAGGTCGGGCTTGACTAGATTGATGTCATACTGGCTGTAGCGACGTTCATACCCAATCTCGAGTATGTCCCGAAACCCGTCGGTGGTTATTGTCGCAACCGGGGCACCGCGCCTCTCGATCAGGGCATTGGTGGCCAGAGTGGTGCCGTGAATGAACCCGGAAACCTGCGAGAAACTGGCGTTGGCGTCATCCAGAACGCGCGTTGCACCAGTCAAGGCGCCGGCGGTTGGATTGTCGGGTGTCGTCGGAGTTTTGGTCGTTGCGAGGATATTGGATTGCCCGTCCATCAGAACGGTATCGGTAAAGGTGCCGCCAATATCGACGGCCAGCCGAAGCCCAGCGTGATTGTGCATAAAATGAAGCCATGGGCAGAAGTTTCAGATCATTCCGGGATGCTGGTTCAGCATCCGGAGACTGCGCAAAAGATCCGTCCCTCGTCAGACGACGAGGTTACAACCGGTTGCCCGGCGGCCTTGGGTGTCTTTGGCGCAGTCAATCACGGCTTGGTCACTCTGATTGTCGATCCGATGGAAAAATGCTGCCCATCGCGGGATCACCTGTCAACAGAAATGCGACCGGCCTAGGCGACGTCTCCCTGCAACTGTAGGCTTAGGTTGTCGGCGGCATCCGGGGCATACCGGTCGATCAGGGCACCCAATTCAGGGCGGCAAGACCCGCAATTTGTTCCGGCGTTCAACGCCGCGCCGATAGCGTCGACACTGATCGCTTTCCCGCACGAGATCGCGTCGACGATCGTCTTTAACCCGACGCCAAAACAGGCGCAGATGATCGGTCCGGTGTCCTTGGCATCTGCGGGGGCGCGGCCGGTCAGAACCTGTGCGGGTGGTATGTCCGGCATCGTCGCAAGATAGTCCCGCATCAAGGGCAGGGGGCGCGGCGAAACGAACAGTGCCGCTTGCAGGCATCCGTCCTGCGACAACGCAATGCGGAAAGACCCTCGGGCCGGATCACCTGCCGTGACCGCGTCCGTATCGGCCAGCGCAAACCATTCGCGGGCGGTTTGTTCCCAATCCTGTATCCGGGCATGATCAGCCAGCTCTGTCCTGTAACCGTTGTCCGTTCGGACCGTCGCGCGGTAGGCGACCGAGGGGGTCAGCAGGGGTCTCCTGGAGACGGCAAAGGCGTACCACGCCGCCTGCATGACCGAGATCGAAACGGGTGTGGCCTTGCTTTCAGGTTGTCCGGAAATCGGATCAGTGGTGCCGGGAACCAGCATGTCCACCCGGCCCGAAGGGGCCGTTTCCGCAGTCCAATGGATGGGAGCAAAGACGTGACCGATGCGAACATCTTGGGTGATGCGCGCGCGAAAAATACCACGCCCAATGCGGCTGGTGACCTCGACAAGATCTGCGCTGGATATCCCCTCGCGGGCGGCGTCCTGGGGATGAATGTCCACAAACGGCTCGGCCAGATGTGCGGACAGGCGGGCTGAAAGACCGGTCCGGGTCATGGTGTGCCATTGATCCCGTGTGCGTCCGGTGTTCATTACAAAGGGATATTGCTGTCCGGGCAAGGCTGCTGGACGCCGATGGGCAACGGGAACGATCCGGGCCTTCCCGTCGGAATGAAAGAAATGTCCGTCACCGAAAAATCTCCCACCTGCACGCTTGCGACCCAATGGCCAGCGGGTGGGTTCCAATTCGGCATAGCCCGCCTCGTCAATGTCGGAGAAGCCCGAAATGTCGAGGTCTTTCCCGAACCGCGCGGCGATTTGGGACATGGCGGCGTATTCCCGGAATATCTCGGCCGGTGAAGCGTAGTCGAACGCGGTTTTCCATCCCATGCGGCGGCCAACTTCGGCCAGAATGTCCCAATCCGGGCGCGCTTGGCCGGGCGGCTGCAGAACGGCGCGTTGCCGGCTGATGGTTCGGTCCGAATTCGTGACCGTTCCGTTCTTTTCGGCCCACCCGGCGGCAGGCAGCACAACGTCGGCCAGACGCGCCGTATCGGTGTGCAACGTCAGATCACTGACGACCGTGAACGGGCAGGCGGCGATTGCGCGGGTGACCCTGCCAGCTTCGGGCATGGTTACCGCCGGGTTGGTGTGGATGATCCAAAGGGCCTTGATCTGCCCATCTTCGACCGCGCGGAACATGTCCACGGCCTTCAACCCCGAAGACTGCGGTATCGCAGGGGATTGCCAATACGCCTGAACCGCGGCGCGATGATCGGCGTTTTCGATGTCCAGATGGCAGGCCAGCGTGTTGGCCAGACCACCCACTTCGCGCCCACCCATCGCGTTGGGTTGGCCGGTGACCGAGAACGGGCCCATTCCCGGCCGCCCGATCCGACCGGTGGCCAGATGGCAGTTCAGAATGGCGTTGACCTTGTCAGTCCCGCTGGAAGATTGGTTCACTCCCTGGCTGAAGACCGTCACCACGCGCGGGGTATTGATCCATAGATCGAAAAAAGCGGCGAGTGTTTCGGCGGGCAGGCCGGTTTCCGAGATCTGGTCGTTTCTGGCCGTTTCCAGAGCGGCTTCCAGACCCGAGGTTTGCTTGACAAAGTCCGGGTCCACGGCCCCGCGCCGATCGATCTCGGTCAGCAACCCGTTGAACAGCGCCACGTCGCTGCCCGGGTTCAGCGCCAGATGCAGATCGGCCTGATCGCAGCTGGCGGTGCGCCGCGGGTCGATCACCACGATCCGGGTGCCGCGCGCCTGCCGTGCCGCCAAGACGCGCTGATACAGAACCGGGTGGCACCACGCCAGGTTCGACCCGACCAGCACCACCAGATCGGCCTGATCCAGATCCTCGTAGGTGCCGGGCACGGTGTCGGTGCCAAAGGCCCGCTTGTGCCCGGCCACGGTCGAGGCCATGCACAGCCGGGAATTGGTGTCGATATTGGCCGATCCGATGAAGCCCTTCATCAGCTTGTTGGCCACGTAGTAATCCTCGGTCAGCAACTGCCCCGAGACATAGAAGGCCACGCTGTCGGGACCATGCGCCGCGATCGTTTCGCGGAACCGGTCGGCCACCAGCTGCAGCGCGTCGTCCCAGCCCAAGTCCCGGCCAAAGGCGCGGGGGGTCAGCAGGCGGTGGTCCAGCCCGACCGTTTCACCCAGCGCGGTGCCCTTGGAACACAACCGTCCGAAATTCGCCGGGTGGTCCGGGTCGCCCCGCACGGTCAGACCGCCGGCCCCGTCCGGGCGCAGCAGCACGCCGCAGCCCACGCCGCAATAGGCGCAGGTGGAACGGACCTCGGGCAGGTTCGAGCCGTCCATCACGCGGCGCTCCGCTCGGTGACGGCGCGGGCGTCCAGCAGGATACGCCCGGCCTCCAGCCGAACCGGATAGGTGGTGATCCGGCCTTCGTCCGCGCCTTGGGCCTCACCCGTATTCAGGTCGAACACCCAGTTGTGCAGCGGGCAGGTCACCGATTGGCCATGCACGATGCCTTCGGACAGGGGGCCGCCCTTGTGGGGGCAGGCATTGCTGGCCGCGAACAGTTCGGCCTCGGCCGTGCGGAAGATGGCGATGCAGCCAAGACGGGTTTTCACCAGACGTGCGCCCCGCAGCGGCACGTCGTCGATATGTCCGATGTCGATCCAGCTCATTCCGCGGCCTCCAGGGTGAAATCTGCAATCGGGGCATAGCTCGGCGCCTTGTCGCGCACATGCTCGGCCCAGGGGTCCTTGCGATAGATGCTCTGCGACAGTTCGAACCGCTCGACCAATGCCCGCCGGTTTTCGAGGTCGTCGACCACATCGGCCCTGACCCAGTCCATGCCGACCTTGGCCAGCCATTTGTACAACCGGTCCAGATACTTACCGCCCTCGCGATAGGCCTGGGTGACGGCCATCACAACCTCGATCGCCTCGTCCTCGGTCGGGACTTGGCACAGCAGCTCGGTTTCCTTGACGTCCATCCCGGCCGCCCCGCCGATACCGATCTGATAGCCCGAGTCCACACAGACCACACCGATATCCTTGCAGGTCGCCTCGGCACAGTTGCGGGGGCAACCCGAGACCGCCAGCTTGAGCTTGTGCGGTGTCCACGACCCCCACAGGATCTGTTCCAGCTTGATGCCAAGGCCGGTGCTGTCCTGGGTTCCGAAGCGGCAGTGATCGGTGCCGACACAGGTCTTGACCGTGCGCAGACCCTTGGAATAAGCGTGCCCCGAGACCAGGCCGGCCTTGTTCAGATCGGCCCAGATCGCGGGCAGGTCCTCGCCCTTGACGCCCAGCAGGTCGATGCGCTGACCGCCGGTGACCTTGACGGTGGGCACGTCGTATTTCTCGGCCGCGTCGGCGATGGCGCGCAGCTCGGCCGGGTTGGTGATGCCGCCCCACATGCGGGGCACAACGCTGAAGGTGCCGTCCTTCTGGATGTTGGCGTGTTTGCGTTCGTTGACGAACCGGCTTTGCGGGTCGTCCTGGTATTCCAGCGGCCAGTCGGCCAGCAGGTAGTAGTTGATCGCCGGCCGGCAGACATGGCAGCCATTGGGCGTTTTCCAGCCCAGCTCCTGCCAGACGGCGGCCTGGCTTTTCAACTCTTGCGCCTTGATCAAGCGGCGCACGTCCTCATGGGTCAGGTCGGTGCACCCGCAGATCGGTTGCGCCGCCGGCATCTGGAACTCATCGCCGAGCGTGACCTGCAAGACCTGTTCGACCAGACCCGTGCACGTCCCGCAGGATGCGCTGGCCTTGGTGCCGGCGCGCACGGCGGCCAGATCGGTGGCCCCGGCGGCGATCGCCTCGACGATGGTGCCCTTGCATACGCCGTTGCAGCCGCAAATCTCCGCCTCAGGCGGCAATGCTGCAACGGCTGACAGAGGGTCCGCGGTGTCGCCCCCCTGATAGGCCGGGCCAAAGATCAGCGTGTCGCGCATCTCGTCGATGTCGGTGCCGTCCTTGATCAGGCCGAAGAACCAGCTGCCATCGGCGGTGTCGCCATACATGACCGCGCCGATCAGGCGGTCGTCTTCGATCACCAGCCGCTTGTAGACCCCGCGCGCCGGGTCGCGGAACACGATATCCTCGCGTCCTTCGCCCTCAGCGAAGTCTCCGGCGCTGAACAGGTCGCAGCCGGTGACCTTCAGCTTGGTGGCCAGTTCCTTGACCACGAAGGCATCCGGCTGGCCAAGCAGGGTATTGGCCGCGACCTTGGCCTGATCGTAAAGCGGCGCGACCAGACCGAACAGGTGGCCGTCGAATTCGACGCATTCGCCCACGGCCAGCACATCCGGGTCCGAGCTCTGCATCTGCGCGTTCACCTCGATCCCGCGGGCCACGTCCAGCCCGGCATCGGTGGCCAGTCGGGTTTCGGGGCGGATGCCGACGGCCATCACCACCAGATCGGCGGGCAGCGTTTCGCCGCTTTCCAGCAGCACCGCCTCGGCGCGACCCTCGCCCAGAATGGCCTTGGTCGAGGCCTGGGTCCGCACGGTAATCCCACGGCGTTCCAGATCCTTGCGCAGCAGGTATCCGGCGGCCTCGTCCAGCTGTCGTTCCATCAGGTGGCCCATCAGGTGCACCACGGTGACGGTCATGCCGCGCTCGGCCAGCCCTGCCGCGGCCTCGAGCCCCAGAAGCCCGCCGCCGATAACCACCGCGTTGCCACCCTTGGCGGCCGCGTCAATCATCGCGTTGGTATCGTCCAGATCGCGATAGGTGATGACGCCGGGCAGATCCTTGCCCGGAACCGGAATTATGAACGGGGCCGAGCCGGTGGCGATCAGCAGCTTGTCATAGGGAACATGGCCGTTTTCGCCCTCGACCACCTTCATCTCGCGGTCGATCTTCACCACATGCTCGCCAAAGCGGCAGGCGATGCCCCGCTGCGCGTACCAGTTGCCGTCATGGGTGACGATGTCCTCATAGGTCTTATCGCCCGAAAGAACCGGGCTGAGCATGATGCGGTTGTAGTTTCCGCGCGGTTCGGCGTTGAACAGGGTGATGTCGAACGCATCCGGCGCGGTCTCGGTAAGATGTTCAAGCACGCGGCCCGACGCCATCCCGGCACCGATCACGACAAGTTTCTGTTTCATGGGGTCACTCCGCTGCAATGGCCTTGGGGGTGGGCGATTTCGGCTTGGCGCCGTGTTCGTATTCTTCGAGGAAATCCAGCACTTCCTGCCGGTAGGCGTAATAGTCGGGATGTTCGAGCAACGCCTTGCGGGTGCGCGGGCGGGGCAGGTCGACGCGGGTGATCTTGCCGATCGTGGCCTGCGGGCCATTGGTCATCATCACCACCCGGTCGGCCAGCAGGATCGCCTCGTCCACGTCATGGGTGACGCAGATCGCGGTGACCTTGGTGCGCGACCAGACTTCCATCAGAACCTCCTGCAGCTCCCAGCGGGTCAGGCTGTCGAGCATCCCGAAAGGCTCATCCAGCAACAGCAGCTTGGGCGACAGGGCAAAGGCCCGGGCGATGCCGACGCGCTGTCTCATGCCGTTCGACAGGTCGCTGGCCTGCTTGTCCATCGCATCGGCCAGACCGACGCGTTCCAAGTAATACTCCACCACGTCCTGCCGTTCGGCCTGGCTTGCGTTCGGGTAGACCTTGTCGACACCGATCGCCACGTTCTCTTTCGCGGACAGCCACGGGAACAGGTTGGGCGACTGGAACACCACCGCGCGTTCCGGGTCGGCACCTTCGACGTGGCGGCCATCCAGCTTGATCGCGCCTTTGGAAATCTCGTTCAGCCCCGCCGCCATGGTCAGCACCGTGGATTTGCCACAGCCCGAATGGCCGATCAGCGAGATGAACTCGCCCTTGTCGATCTTCAGGTCGAAATCCTCGACCACGGTCAGCGGCCCCTTGGGCGTGGGATATACCTTGTGCAGTTGCGAGAAATCCAGGAACCGGCTGTCGATCATGCCCTTCTGCGCCTCGGTCACGGCGGCGGGCACGCCGTGGATCGGCGTGACCTCGGGCAGGATGCGAGTGCCTTCGACCTTGGCCTCGATCCCCACATCCATCAGGTATTTGGTGACCTCGGCGCGCAGGCGCTTGAAGGTTTCATCGGTGTTCATCGCCGCCCGGTCGCGCGGGCGCGGGATCGAGACGAGGAACTCCTGCCCCAGCGTGCCGTCGGGGTTCAGGGCGATGATCCGGTCGGCCAGGATGATCGCCTCGTCCACGTCATTGGTGATCAGCACGCAGGTTTTGCGGTCGGCTTCCCAGATGCGCTCGATCTCGTCGGCCAGGTTGGCGCGAGTAAGGGCGTCCAGCGCCGACAGCGGTTCGTCCAGCAACAAGACCTCGGGGTTCATGGCCAGCGCCCGCGCCACGTTGACCCGCTGGCGCATCCCTCCCGACAATTCGGCCGGCCGGCGCGCCGCGGCGTGGCTGAGGCCGACCATCTTGACGTAATGGGCCACTTTCGCGGCCTTCTCGGCCTTGGGCAGGCCCGGAAAGACCGTATCGACCGCCAGCCCGACATTGCCGCTGACCGTCAGCCACGGCATCAGCGAGTAGTTCTGAAAGATCACGCCGCGTTCCGGCCCCGGCCCCTTGATCGGCGCACCCTTGAAGGTGACCTGCCCGCGGCTGGGCATGTCCAGCCCGGCCATCAGGTTGATCAGCGTGGTCTTGCCAGTGCCGGAAAAGCCCATGATCACCAGGAACTCGCCCTCCTGCACCTGCAAGTCGATGCCGTTCAGAACGTCGGTGCGCCCGGTGCCTTCGCCGAAGGATTTCGAGACGTTTTCGAAGCTGAGGATGCTCATCACGCTCACCGGTTGTTGGTAAAGGTAAACAGGGACTGCAGCGCGTACATCACCCGGTCCAGCAGGAAACCGATGATGCCGATGGTGAAAACCGCAACCATGATCCGGGCCAGCGAGCTGGACGAGCCATTCTGGAACTCGTCCCAGACGAATTTGCCCAGGCCCGGGTTCTGCGCCAGCATCTCGGCCGCGATCAGGACCATCCAGCCCACGCCCAGCGACAGGCGCAAACCGGTGAAGATCAGCGGCAGCGCCGAGGGCAGCACCAGCTTGGTGATCTTGGTCCAGGTGTTCATCTTCAGAACCTTGGACACGTTCACCAGATCCTTGTCGATCGAGGCCACGCCCAACGAGGTGTTGATCAGCGTGGGCCACAGCGAACAAAGCGTCACCGTGATGGCCGAAATCAGGAAGGATTTCGCGAATAAGCCGTCATTGGTGACATAGACGGCCGAGACGATCATCGTCACGATCGGCAGCCAGGCCAGTGGTGAGACCGGCTTGAACACCTGGATCAACGGGTTCAGCGCCGCGTTTGCGGTGGGCGACAGACCCGCCGCGATGCCCAGCGGCACCGCCACGACCGTGGCGATCAGGAATCCGAAGAACACGGTTTTGATCGAGGTCCAGATCTGTTGGTAGTAGGACGGCGCGCCGGTATAGGCGACCTGCTTGACCTCGTCCGCGCGGCCGGCCTCGATCAGCTTCTGGTTCCGCTTTTCGACCATCGCCTCGAACTTGGCGCGTTTGGCGGCCTTGGCCTGAGCGTCCTGATTCAGGTTGACCATTTCCTCCCAGACCTGCGCCGGGCCGGGCACCGCCCCAAGCGAGGTCTGCACCTTGGGCGCCAGCGTCGCCCACAGCAGCAAAAAGGCGCAGATCGACAGGATCGGCACGATCAGCAGCCGCCAGATCTCGGCCATCTGGGCGCGGGGATTGTCGCCGGCGGCGGCCTTCAGGACCGGGGTGGCCCAGCTGAGGCCTAGCACCTGGAACCATTTGTCGGCGGCGTTGATGCGGGTGAAAAGACGGGCGCGGCGCGCGTCCCGTGCGGCGTCTGCGTTGAATTCCGGATCGACCGTTGTCATCTGATGCGTCCTTGCGATGGCGGGGCGTTTCAGGGGCCCTGCCCGACCGCAGCCGGGCAGGGCGGTTCGGGGTCAGCCTTGAACTTCGGTCCCGACGACCTTCTGGTCGCCCTTCAGGCCGATCGGTAGGCTTTCGAGATAGGCGTTCGGCGCGCGGCCATCGAAGGGAATGCCGTCGATGATGTCCTCGGCCGGGGTGGGTGCCTTGTAGCCGTCGCTGTCCCAGGGAAAGTCGGCCTCGTCCGCCAGGCCTTCCTCGACCAGAAGGCGCGCGGCCTGCAGATAGATCTCGGGCTTGTAGACCGACTTGGCGACCTCGTCATACCAGCTGTCTGCCTTGGCTTCGGGGATCTGCCCCCAGCGGCGCATCTGGGTCAGGTACCAGACCGCGTCGGAATAGAACGGATAGGTCGCGTTGTAGCGGAAGAACACGTTGAAATCGGGCACCTCGCGCTTGTCGCCCTTTTCGTATTCGAACGTGCCGGTCATCGAGTTGGCGATCACCTCGTAATCGGCCCCGACATATTCCGGGCGGCTGAGGATCTCGACCGCCTCGGGACGGTTGGCATTGTCGTTCTCGTCCAGCCACATCGCCGCACGGATCAGCGCCTTGGTTACGGCCAAGGTGGTGTTCGGGTATTCCTCGGCGAATTCGGCGGTGATGCCGAATACCTTTTCAGGATTGTTCTTCCACAGCTCGTAGTCGGTGATGACCGGAACGCCGATGCCCTTGAACACCGCCTGCTGGTTCCACGGCTCGCCCACGCAATAGCCATGGATCGTGCCAGCCTCGAGCGTGGCCGGCATCTGCGGCGGCGGGGTGACCGACAGGAACACGTCCGCGCCGATCTGGCCGGTCACGTTTTCGGGGCTGTAATAGCCCGGGTTCAGACCCCCGGCGGCCAGCCAGTAGCGCAGTTCGTAATTGTGGGTCGAAACCGGGAACACCATCCCCATGTTGAAGGGTTTGCCCTCGGCCCTGTACTTCTCGACCACCGGAGCCAGCGCCTCGGCGCTGATCGGGTGGTGCGGGCGGCCGTCGTCCATCACCGGGATGTTGGGTTTCATCTCCGCCCAGACCTCGTTCGATACCGTGATACCGTTGCCGTTCAGGTCCATCGAGAAGGGCGTGATGATATGCGCCTCGGTTCCATAACCAATGGTCGCCGCCAGCGGTTGACCGGCCAGCATATGCGCACCGTCCAGCTGGCCGCCGATCACGCCGTCCAGCAGAACCTTCCAGTTGGCCTGCGCCTCGAGCGTCACGAACAGGCCTTCGTCCAGGAAATACCCCTGCTCATAGGCCACGGCCAGCGGCGCCATGTCGGTCAGCTTGATGAAGCCGAAGGTCAGCTCGTCCTTTTCCAGCTCCAGCATTTCTGCGGTGGCCGGCGCAACAAGGGCTGTCGTCGCAACAAGACTCAGAATGAGTTTTTTCATCTTTGTTCCTTTCGGTCCGGCCCAAACCGGGCTGGGTGGCGACCCGAGCAACGTTCGGGCCAAAAAAAAGCCGCCGACACACACCGCCGGAAGGAGAAGGCGGTTGGTCGAGCGGCTTTGCTCAGAAGTTTTGCCCAAGACATCGGGCGAATTCCTACGGTGGGCGACGTTGCCTGCCGTTGTCTTGATAAAGGCATCGGCGAGCAGATGAGTCATCCGAAATTGACGGCCATCGGGTGAAAATTCTGCGACGCAGCATAATTTGACGCTGCAGTGCAAAAAAATTAGGCGCACTTACTGGGAAGGCTCAAAAATCCGACTGTCGAAAAAGACGTTTCGCGGCAACATCAACTTTCCACCCGGGCCGGACACTAGCGTCGGGTCGTTGCCGGCACCCTCGGGCTTTTCAGATTCGGTGGGCATGACAACACCGATTCCCTGCAACTCGCGCCGATAAAGGTCACTTTGGAACACATCGGCCGCCGTACGCTCGGCATCTGACGGATCAAGACCATATCTTCGCGCCATGTGATGCGCGATCCATTTGGCCTGACTGCGCCACGGAAAGCCCGTCGCGCCTTCATGAAAAGTGACAAAACGGTCGACCTGACGCTGGTCACCGCGCGCTGAAATCGCAAATTGACCGGTCAATGCCCGGTCGACCAGGTCCGCCGGAACATCCAGATAGAGCCTCTGCGCCAGCATCTCCGACGCCGTAGTCAGGCTTTCGGGATTTGAAAGCCACCGGCCCGCCCGCCAGATCGTCCGCAGCAGCGCGCCCGTCAGGTGCGGTTCGGTCTGGGCCCATTCCGTTCGCACGGCCAGGACCTTTTCAGGGGCACAGGACCAGATCGCGTTTCCCGGCAGCAGGAGCGCACCCACCCGGTCATCGACGGAAAACGACCCCCAGGGCTCACCCACGCAGAAAGCATCAATCTCACCGGCGGCCAGGGCCTGGGCCATCAGCGGTGGGGGAACGGTGCGGATCTCAACCTGGGTCGAGGCGAGTTCCGTGCCGCTGACCCAATATCGCAGCAGTTCCACATGCATGGAAAACGGAAACGGAACCCCGAAGGTCAGCGTTCCACCGGCCGCCTTTGCCAAGGCCGCTCCGGCCGCAGAAGCGTCGCTGAAATCGAAGGCATAACCGTTTTCGCGTAGCCGCGCCTCCAGTTGGCGGCCGACGCCGATCACGTTTCCATTGACCGACAAGACCGTTACGGCCGCAAGGGGTGTGACGATCCCCCCAAGCCCCAGCGCCATGGCCACCGGGACAGGGGACAGCAGATGCGCCGCATCAACATGTCCGAAGGCCAGCATGTCCCGCAACGAGGACCAGGACGGGGCAGGGCGCAGGTCCAAAGAGATGCCTTCGGCCTGATCATATCCCATCTCGTGCGCCACGATCAGGGGGGCTGCATCGACCAACGGCATATAGGCCGCTCGGAGCGAGACCGCCCTCATGACAGCAGCCCCGAAGCGGTCACCAAAGCCTCGGCCACATCGGCCACCCGACGATTCTGATTCATGGCGGTCTTGCGCAGCAGGGCATAAGCTTCATCTTCCTGAATGCCCTTTGCTTTCATCAACAGCCCTTTCGCGCGGTCGATCACCTTGCGCTCTTCCAATGCGCGTCTGGTTTCGGCCAACTCGGTCCGCATTTGGCGCAGTACTTGGAAACGGGCGATGGCGGTGTCGATGATGGGCTTGACCCTTTCGGGATGCAGACCGTCGACGACATAGGCCGAGACACCTGCTTCGACCGCAGCTTTGGACAGGCCGCCTGCAGCGCCGGATACGAACATGGCAACCGGCCGCTCCATCGGGCCAGAGGCGGTTGTCAGTTCTTCAAGCATGTCCCGAGATGGATTGTCGATGTCGATCAGAACGACATCGGGATTGTGGACAGCAATCTTGCGCGGCAATTCAGACACGCCATCGATCACGTGCGCCTCGACGCTCCCCGCCGCTTTCAGGGCCTCGAGGATCGCATCGGCGCGGTCCGGATTCTGTTCGACAACAACAACGGTCAACGTGTGGTTCATGGCATCGAACTGACCAGGCAGGCTGGGCGAGGCAATGCCACCCCCGGGGCACAACGCTCAATTCTCCGGAAAGCGCCTATCCTGATGGCAGATTGCGCGCAGATGCCGCTTAATTCAGCACGTTGCTGCCCCGGACTTTTTTGGAGATACGGACAGCCAACAAAAAAGGCGCCACAGAGCGCCTTGTTTTATTGGTCGGAGTGAGAGGATTCGAACCTCCGACCCCTGCCTCCCGAAGACCGGGGGCAATGGCCAAGTTGTTGTTTTTTGGTCAAGAGAGCCCTGTTTTACAAAGCGTTTTGCCCATGAAATGAATTTAGTCTTGGTGCCTCAGGTTCAATGAACCAAAGAGCACTGTCTACATGACTTCCGAAAGGATTGGATAAACGGCTTTCTTTGCCTTCAAGGCCCATGTTTAATCCAGAAGGGCAGGCGCAAGGTCTCTGCCTCGGGTCAAGTTGCTCACTGCTTCAACGATGGCTCTCGCATCTATGAAATGGTGTCGATAGAGATCACCGATCGTGCCAGTCTGTCCGAAGTGCTCGACGCCCATCGGAACTGTTTGGTGGCCTTGGACTGAACCGAGCCAAGCCAGCGTCGCGGGGTGTCCGTCGATCAAGGTGACCAACTTGCAGTGGCGCGGCAGCTGTGACAGCACGGCCTCGATGTGCGATCTAGCGCCGGTGTTCCCACGCATTCTCGCCCGCTGTGCGGCTGTCCATCCTGCATTCAACCTGTCCGCCGAGGTGACAGCCAGCACCCCGATGTCCCGGCGGCCTTCTCCGATCATTCCCGCTGCCTTGATCGCCTCCGGGGCGACAGCGCCTTGGTAAGCGATCACGACTTCACAGTTTGGACCCGGCGGGCGCAACCAATACGCGCCGTCGATGGTGCCCCGCCGGAAGCTGTCATCAACGCGCCTACCCGGCTGTTCGATCGGGTTCGTTGTCAGGCGCAAATAGACCGAGCCCCCTGTTTCGTCCCTCAACCAGGTGCGTTCGTCAGGCTGGCCATCACCAGCGCGCTGGACGTAATCAAAGCTCCATTCCATGATCACCGCCAGTTCATCGGCAAATGCCGGTTCGAAGGCTGCCAAGCCGTCCTGGCTCATTCCAATCAGCGGAGTGCCAACGGATTGGTGCGCTCCGCCTTCCGGCGCTAGTGTCACGCCTGACGGTGTGCCTACAAGAATGAAACGTGCATCCTGGTAGCAAGCATAGTTCAACGCGTCGAGACCGCGGGAAACGAACGGGTCATAGACCGTGCCGATGGGGATTAATCGCTTGCCGAACAGGGAATGCGACAAGCCTGCCGCTCCCAGCAGCAGCATCAGGTTCATTTCGGCGATTCCTAGTTCGATATGTTGTCCATCGGGGGTGAATTCCCATTTGGCCGTTGATGGAATCCGATGCTCGATAAAGGTGTCGGCCCGCTCGGTCCGGGCAAACAGCTTGCGACGGTTGACCCACGGGCCAAGGTTTGTTGTGCCGGTGACATCCGGAGAGGTCGTGACGATCCGCTCGGCCAGGCGGCTGTCGCCTTTTGACAGGTGATCCAGAATTTTTCCGAACGCCATCTGGGTTGAAATCTCTCGACCGGTGTCGACTGCTATCGCGGGCACATCCAGCTTTTCATCGGTGTATCGGCGTGGCCCCTTGGCAAAGAACGGCACCCGGGCCAGGAAACGTCGGAACGCGGCAGGGTCCTTGACGGTGGCGAAGGGCTCCCATTCATCGCCCGTTGGCACACCCATATGCGCCTGCCACTCTGCGAATTGGCGGGTATTCATCAATCCGCCGTGATTGTCCTTGTGGCCTGCGATCGGGGTGCCCCAACCCTTGACAGTGTAGGCCAGAAAACACGTCGGTCGGTCATGGTTGATTGCGGCAAAGGAATGTGCCATGGTCTCAACGCAGTTGCCGCCGAGATTTTCCAACAATGCGGCCAGTTCGACGTCGCTGCGCCGCGCGATCAAGGCAGAAACCTCCCCCTGATCCCCAAGATCATCCAAAAGGCGCTGTCGCCAGACCGCACCTCCCATAAATGTCAGGGCCGAATATTCCTGGTTCGGACAAGAGTCGATCCAGTCCCGTAACCGGTCACCGCCGGGTTCAGCAAAAGCCGCGCGCTGCAGCACCCCGTATTTTATGCGGATGACATCCCACCCGAAGGCATCGAAGATCTTCTCGATACGCTCGAACAACCCTTCGCGCACGATCCCGTCCAGCGACTGGCGATTGTAGTCTATGATCCACCAAGTGTTGCGCAGGTCGTTCTTCCAACCTTCCTGCAATGCCTCGTAGACATTCCCCTCGTCGAGCTCGGCATCGCCCACTAAGGCAACCATCCGCCCTATGGGGGCGTCAGCGCCCCAAGTCTTGGCTTTTATGTAGTCCTGAATGATCGAGGCGAACGAGGTGGTTGCAACGCCAAGCCCAACCGAACCGGTTGAAAAATCAACGTCGTCGACATCCTTGGTTCGGCTGGGATAGCTCTGCACGCCGCCAAAACCGCGGAAATTCTCCATCTTTTCGCGGGTTTGGTTCCCCATCAGATATTGCATCGCGTGAAATACGGGTGATGCATGTGGTTTGACGGCAATTCTGTCCTCGGGCCGCAAGGCCGAAAAATACAGTGCCGTCATGATGGACACCAAAGACGCCGAAGAGGCCTGGTGCCCACCGACCTTGATCCCGTCGACCTTGGGTCGGACATGGTTGGCATGATGGATCATCCAATGCGACAGCCACAGCAGCCGTTGTTCGACGATCTTCAACTGGGTCGGATCAATGGGCATGGAACTCTCCGGTGTCAGGCGGCTTTGCTGGCGGGGTGGGGCAGGGCCTGTGCAAGATCGGCAAGTATATCCTCGACATCCTCCAGCCCGATCGAGAGGCGGATCAGCCCGTCACTGATCCCGTGTTCGGCTCGTTCTTCGGGCGCGTAGGTCGAGTGGGTCATCGAGGCCGGGTGCTGGATCAGGGTTTCCGCGTCGCCGAGTGAAACGGCTCGCTGAATCATTTTCAGACTGTTCATGAAGGCGATCCCGGTGGACAGGCCGCCGTTGACTTCGAATGCAATCATTGCGCCTGGCTGTGACATCTGTCGCTGCGCGAGATCGTGCTGGGCAAAGCTTTCCAGACCCGGGAAAAACACGTTTCGAACGGCCGGATGTCCCTCGAGAAATTCAGCGACAACCCGGGCTGACGCGCAGTGTCGATCCATGCGCAGATTCAGAGTTTTCAACCCGCGTAGTATCAGCATCGCGTTGAAAGGGGCCATGACCGCGCCAGTCATGTCCTTCATCCCAACCAGCCGAATTTCCGCGATTTGGTCGGCAGACCCGACTACCAGACCAGCGACCACGTCACCATGACCGCCCAGATATTTGGTTGCCGAATGCAGGACTATATCCGCCCCCAATTCGATCGGGCGCGTCAGATAGGGGGTGGCATAAGTGTTGTCGACGACAACTTGTGCGCCGACCGAATGTGCGATTTTGGCGCAGGCGGCAATGTCAACAAGGCGCATGTTGGGGTTGGCTGGCGTTTCGAAATACACCACGCGCGTCGTTTCCGAAACTGCGGCACTGAGGTTCTTCGTATCGGTCATGTCCACATGGGTTATCTTCACGCCCCATTTCGCCAACCCGTGCCGCATGAAGGCAAAGGTGCAGCCATAGAGCGTCTTGTCCACGATGATCTCATCCCCCGGCGATAACAGCGTCCACAACACAGCAGTGATGGCTCCCATGCCACTGGACAACGCCAGTCCGGCCTCCGCCCCCTCGAGGCTGGCTATGCGTTGCTCCAGAAGATCGCATGTAGGGTTTGAAATACGGCTGTAGATATGACCCTGACGTTCTCCCGCGAACATCTCACCCCCGGCTTCAGCCGTTTCGAATGAAAACGTCGAAGTCAGATGTAGTGGCGGGGTCAAGGCACCGCCATTTTCCAGCGGATCATAGGCGTGGTGGATGGCGCGGGTGGCAAATCCTGTCGAACTGGTCATGGCTAGCTCCTGGTTCATGTTGAAACCAGTTTGCGCCAATACATGAGGTAATAGATTGCGAAATATGCCAACCTATGACCAAATATTGGCAGAATCTGCTAAGGAGGTGGAAAATTGGACGCCAAGGACAGACAAATCATCCGAGCGCTGCAGAGATACGGACGTATGACAAACCAGGATCTTGCCGATGAAGTGAATCTTTCCCCATCGCCGTGTCTGCGCCGTGTCAAAAACCTTGAGGCAAGCGGGGTAATAAGGGGATACAGCGCCAACGTTGACGCAGCCGCCTATGGATTGCCTATCACCGTCTTCGTTCGCATTCGTTTGGAACGTCACAATGAAACAGATGTGCAGAAATTCGAGAAACAGGTTCGGTTGATCGACGAAGTGCTCGAATGTCATGTTCTAACTGGAGCAATGGACTATCAGTTGAGGGTCTTGGTGTCTGATCTCGAAGCCTATGAAAGCTTTATCCGCAACCGGATCCATCCAATTGGCGGGATTGCTTCGATCGATACCAGTTTTGTCTACGGAACCGTCAAAGAGACGGAGGTTTTTCCATCGTAATCAATCGGTTCGTTTTCCGAGCTGCTAGTCGGTTGGATGATCACTGCCTCTGTTTTCCAGTTTTCCCTCGGCGCAGTCCCAAGGTCGCCGTCGCTATAGAGAAGACATGCAGTAAGCGCTGCGTTACTTCAGGAAGGAAAGCGATGCGCAAGAAACCGTATGATAGCTCGCGTCTGGCAAAGTTCGTTGAACGCCGGGTGCTTGAACTCAAACCGACCAAGAGCCAGGCCGATATTGCATCACAGGCAGGTTATTCCAACGCCAACATGATCACGATGATCAAACAGGGCAGTTCAAAGGTTGCGCTTGATCGCGTGCCTGCTCTCGCCAAGGCTTTGGAGTGCGATCCTGCCCACTTGATGCGTCTTTCATTGGAGCAGGCTATTGGAGAAACCGCTGCTGCGTCCGTTGTCGAGATTTTCGGAGATCCGGTGACCGAGAACGAGCGATCCTGGCTGAAAGCGGTTCGTGAGGCCTCCGACAATTCCGATCCCCGGCTGACCAGCCGGTCACAGGCCGCGATCAAGTCGATCTTTGGAAAATGAGAGACGAGAGCATGCACAACGAAGCATTGACGTCCAACGAGCAGGCTTGGTTACGCTTCCTGCGTGATTTGAGCAATCACAGCGACCCGGAACCCACATTGCATCGGGTCCAGCTGTTGAGACGCGTCTGTTCTCGCAGACCGAAATAACGCCGTGAGCGCCGGGGCAGTTCAAGCCATCATTGTCTGGGCTGCCTCCTCAATCCGTCTTGGAAGCCCCGGCCGGGTTGCGCAAGGTTGACAAAGGTTTACATCGCCTCTGCCTAGCGCTCTCAGTAGTAAACCTTTTTTGCTTCCTAAGCCGGATTTTTAGCCAAAAGGTTTACATTAAGTTTACCCTAAGTTGACAGATTTGCCCGAGAATCCGGTTTTTTCGTCGAAAATGTAAACCTTGATACAGCAACCCAGCGCAAAAGGTTCGACCTTGCAGTGAATGACTTTGGATTGGCGCAGTTGTTCGTTTTTCTGATGTGCGGTCGCGGAGCTCAGTGTCATTGGCAAGACGGTTTCCCGCACTCTGTCGCATCCAATGGCTTGTTGTCTTGCTTAGTCATGCGGTGGATGTTTCGCTCGGCACAAACCTCTCCTAGTCGAGTATCGAACGATGTAGCGGAGGCTTGGTTGGCGAAGAGCGAATAGAGCGATGAGCGCTAGAACTGCTCAAACTTCCTCAACGTTCGATTTCCGTCGCCACATTAGCATTTGGCAGCGGTTTGACCGGCGTCGGTGGAGCAAGCGTCACCGGCGACAGGCGCTTGCTGCGATGGAGACGCTCGTATTCGAGCCACAACAGATGCGAAATGCCCCCTGCTGTCCTTGTGGCACGGTGTAGAAACCGATGAAAACAGGCCAGAGATGTGCGCAGACCGACAATAAGGAGCCATTCGACAAAGGCCTCCAGATTACGGTAGAAAAGCCAGATTTGCCGACGCTGCAAGCTGAACAAACGACAATCAAGGGCGGCTTCCGGACCTTCGCGGCAGGCGCGATATGAAGATGCGAGAAAGCTGGGAGCGGACATTTAGCCAGTCGTCACTCAGGCGCTGGCCAGATCGACACGACGGGTGGAAAGCAGCGATTTGCGGCAGAAGCGGGATCACAAGAGTGCTCTGTGGGGAGCGGACATCGCCCTCGCCCGGCCGAAAGCAAGCTAGCTTTGCTGAAAATCTTGTGTGGGAGCGGCGTCCTATCCAAGGCATGCTCTTCCGCCCACTGGTTTCCGTTCTCTCCAGTCATCCCTGCTGAGCCGCTGCTCGACCAGTATTCATTCAAGCAAAACATGATGGTAGTGTCGACCCAAAGAGCTCCGGGAGTATTGACCATTCCAAGCCTTGCGTTCCAGAAGGCGATCACAATTCGCCATTTGCGGGTGATTGCCGCCTTGTCAGAGCTGAAATTGGTCGCACGGGTGTCCGAAGCGCTTAATGTCTCACAGCCCGCCGTGTCCAAGCAGATTGCGGAACTGGAAAGGATTGTCGGCGCTCCCATCGTGAAGCGCGAGCGGAACCGGCTGTTTCTGACGCCGATCGGGCAAAGGCTCGCAGAATACGCGAGGCAGGCGCTCAATCAGCTGGACCGGGCTGCCTTTGACATCGAGGCCATGGCGAGCGGAGTTTCCGGATCGGTCTCGGTGGGGGTTGTCAGCTCGGTTGCTCCCACCCTTTTGCCCGGCGCAATTGCGCTGTTCAAAGGCAGTACGCCGCAGGCCAGCATCTCGGTAAAGGAAGGCCATTTCGTCGAACTTCTGCCCGAGTTGGAGACCGGTGAGCTGGATGTTCTCATTGCCCGGATTTGGCAGCCCCAGGAACTGCCCGGTATCGCGCAGCTCGGCCTGTTTGCGGAGCCGGTGGTCGTCGTGGCCGGGCGCAATCACAAGCTGGCAAAACTGGCTGAACTGGACTGGGGCGATGTCGTGGATTTTCCGTGGATTCTGCCTCAGGCAAACTCGGTTGCACGGCGCGCGATTGATGCGCTTTTTGCCGGGTACGGGCTGACCCCACCGGCCAACACGATTGCCTCCCTATCGCTGACGTTGAACCTCGCCCTGCTGGAGGCGATCCCCGCACTGGGTCTCATGCCGCAACGCCTAGCTCAGGCCCATGCAGCGCGCGGCGACATCGTTTCGCTTCCATTGGACACCCGCGGTCTCCTGTCCGAAGCGCGCTGCTTCTGGCGCAGCGAACAGGTCGACACGAATCCGACCCTGACGTTCTTCTTGAAGTGTCTGGAGAAGGCGACGGAAGACCTGAAAACCATTCCTTTTGGTTAAGGTTACTGACGGAACTTTCAATATCCTTCGGGAACGACCCGCTTTATCTTAACTGAAATCGTTTCTGGGGAGGGAAGGCGATGGCAGGTTCGATCTGGCTAGAGTCGGTCCGTGTAGGCGCATGAGAGGGGACACAATGATGGCCCTGTCTGCACGCGAGGTGTTGCAGCGCTTTGCGGACCACAGGCTGACCCCGAGCGAGTATCTGGCGGCCTGCCTCGAGCGGATCTCGCAGGTCAATCCCAAGATCAACGCCCTCACCGCGATCGATGCCGAACGCGCGGTCGGCGAAGCGGTCCAGGCAACAGGCAGATGGCGGGCCGGAGCGCCCAAGGGGCCGCTGGACGGCTTGCCGGTGGGTGTGAAGGATCTTCAGGACACCAAGGGGTTGCTGACCACCCATGGTAGCCCTCGGATGCGGGCCAACTGTCCACAGGTGGATATGCCCATGGTAGCGCGGCTGCGCGCCGCGGGCGCGATCATTCTGGCCAAGACCAATGTTCCGGAATGCGGCGCCGGCGGCCACAGCCGCAACCCGGTCTGGGGCGCGACAGGCAATCCGTTCGACGCCAACCTGATCGCTGGCGGGTCTTCTGGCGGATCGGCGGCGGCGTTGGCGGCAGATCTTCTGCCCCTCTGCACCGGGTCGGACACGGGCGGGTCTCTCAGATTGCCGGCGGCACTCTGCGGTATCGTAGGCTATCGGCCGTCCGTCGACGTCATCTCCCATCCGACGCGGCCTTTGGGATGGTCGGGCATTTCGGTGCTGGGTCCGATGGCGCGCACGATGGATGATCTGGTTCTGATGTTGCAAGTCTGCCAAGGGTTTGACGCCGACGATCCGCTGTCTTCACCGGCCGCGCCGGACCGTTTTGCGACGCTGCCGGCGGTCGACCTCTCAAACTTGCGCGTGGGTTTTAGTGAGGATTTCGGCGGGGCGCCGGTGGACCCCGCCATTCGGGCGACGTTCCGCGCGCGTGTCGAGAAGATCGCGCCGCATGTTCGGGACTGCCGCGCGGCTGATCTGGCGCTTGGAGACATGGACCGGTGCTTCGACATATTGCGCGCCGAGAGTTTCGTCTCGGCCTTTGGCGAGGTTATCAAATCCGACCCGGACGCCTTCGGTCCCGATATCGCCGCCAATGTCGAACTGGGGCTGTCCATGTCGCTGTCCGACCGGGCATGGGCCCATGCCGAACAGACCCGCATCCTGCGTCGGTTTAACGAGGTGATGCGGGATGTCGACGTGATCCTGCTTCCCACCTCGCCGGTTTCTCCGTTTCCCTGGACCCAAGGGCACGCCACTGAAATCGACGGCCAAAGCATGGATATATACTACCGCTGGCTGGCGCTGAACTATCGCGGCTCGCTTATGGGCGGCCCGTCGATCACGCTACCTTGCGGCCGTGATCCCTACGGCATGCCGTTCGGGCTGCAGATGTTGGGGCCGGTCCGGAAGGATGAGGCTGTTCTGGCTGCGGCCAAGGCGGTCGAGGCCTTTTTCGCGGCAGACCCGGAAACGGAGCGACCATGCCCCGATATGTCGGGGCTTGCGCCGTCTGACACCGACCTGCGTTCTATCGTGACCCATCCGCCGATCCTGAACGGCGCTGGTCAGTCCGAGACGGCTGCCATGCGGACGGCCGTGTAGCACCATGTATCTGATCCCGATCGTCTTCATCATACTGCTGATCAGCGGAACAGCCTTTGCCTATCTGATGGGGGCCGTTTCGGTGCTGACCTTCGTGGCCCTCGACAAGAGCCAGTTCCTGTCGATCCTGCCGCAGCGCATCTTTGCCCAGCTCGATGTCTTTGCCTTCATGGCAATGCCGCTGTTCATCCTAACCGCCGAGATCATGGGCCGCGCGGGGGTCACGCGCAGCCTGATCGATTTCGCCATGTCCATCGTCGGCCGCTTTCGTGGCGGGCTGGGGCATGTCAACATCCTGACCAGCGTGTTCTTTGCCGGCATTTCAGGTTCGGCCATCGCGGACAGCGCCGCCCTATCTCGCACCTTCGTGCCCGAGATGAAGGCCCGCGGCTATGATCCCTACTACGCCGGAGCCATCACCGCGGCTTCTTCGATGATCGGGCCGATCATTCCGCCTTCGATAATCATGATCATATACGGCGGTCTGACCGGCGCATCGGTGGCCGCGCTGTTCATCGCAGGCGTGGTTCCAGGGTTGCTTCTGGCCGCGTCCTTGATGGCGCTGAATGCCGGTATCGCCGCGATGAAGGGACATCCCGGTGGAAAGTCGGACGACCTGCCGCCATTCCTACCCAGCCTGTTGAACGCAGCGCCAGCCTTGTGTCTGCCGGTTGTGATCCTCGGATCGCTGGTCTTCGGGCTGGCAACGCCGACTGAAGGCTCGGCCATCGCGGTGCTGGTCGCGCTGATGGCGGGCCAGTTCTACAAGGGGCTGACCCTGCGCATGATATTCGACGCGGTCGAGGCGACGGCCAAGATGACCGGCACGATCTTCATCATCCTGGCCGCGATTTCGGTGCTTGGTTACCTGGCCGGGCAACTCGGATGGTCGAGCGCTCTGGCGGATTGGGTTGGGTCCTTTGGGCTGACTGGCACGAAATACCTGTTCTTCCTCGTCGCGATTTTCCTGATTGCGGGCATGTTCATGGACACGCCCGTGGCCCTGACGCTGCTCATTCCGCTCTTCGCGCCGCAAGCGCTGGAACAGGGCATTAGCCCGATCCAGCTTGGCATCGTGCTGTGCTTCAACCTGTGTGTCGGCCTGATCACGCCGCCGCTGGGCAAGTGCCTCGTGGTCGTCTCGGCGCTGACAAACCTCAACTACTGGCGGCTGGCCTACGCCTCTCTGCCGTTCATCGTCGTTCAGGTTCTGCTGCTGATGGCGCTTGTCTATTGGCCCGCCCTATCGCTCGCATTGCCCGGCTTGTTCGGCTTTTCAGTCAACTAGAATACTCAAGGAGGAGACTATCATGAAACTCAAGGCACTCTCACTGGCGGCATTGCTGGCGATGTCCGGCGCGGTCAGCGCGGAAGTCAAGATTGCACTGGACAGCGCGCCGGACCTGGAGACCAGCGGATCCTACAACTGGGCACATGCCTTCGGAGCGGCCCTGACCGAAGCCGGGATGGAAGTCCGCGAAATGCCGCGTGGCGCAGTCGGCAACGAAGCCGAGAAGTTCGACCAGGTGTCGACCGGACTGCTCGAAGTGTCGCTGTCGGATGTGCGCGCTATCGCCCAGGTCGATCCGTTCATCTATGGCGTGCGCCTGCCTTATATCTTCGACGATGTCGACCACATGGACCGCGTGCTGGAAGCGGGCAAGGTCTTTGACCGCGTCAACGAAAAGCTGGCCGATCAGGATGTCGTCGTGCTAGCGCTGGCCCCGCTCGGACCGCTGTCGGGCATCATCACCACCGATGCGGTCGTTCGGTCGCCCGCCGACATGTCGGACCTGCGGATGCGTGCGCTCGACGATGCGCAGATCGCCATGTACCAGGCCTGGGGCTCCAGCGGCACCATCGTGCCGTGGGGCGAAGTGCCGTCCGGCCTGCAAACCGGCGTGATCGACGGCTATCTGAACTCGCCCTTCGTGCCGGTGATGTTCGGGCAGACCGACTTCGTCAAGAACTTCTCGGATGCCGGCGTGATCATCCCGATGCGCGCTGTCCTCGTCTCCAAGAGCTGGTATGACGGCCTGTCCGAGGCCGACCGGGCCGCCGTGGACAGCGCCGTCGAAACCGCCGATGCAGCGGCCCGCGCGTGGCTGGCGGAAGCCTCCGAGCGCGGCCTCGTGGCTCTGGAGGAAAAAGGCGTCACCGTACAGCGCCTGACTGCGGAAGAGCGCGCGGTGTTCCGTGAAGCCTCCAAGCCGGTATACGACTCTGGCCTGATGCCTTCGGAAGACGTGGCAACCTGGACCGAACTGTCCGACGCCAACCGCTGACGCGCAACCGCCGGGCCTTATCCGAGGCCCGGCTCCTTCGGCAGGAGACGACGCATGCGCAATGCCATCATCACAGCCAGCAACAGCGTTCACCGCGTCGCGCGTGGCGCCGCCGTCTTCGCCGTCTGCCTGATGTTCCTGACCGTGGTGTTGCAAATCATCGCCCGCTACGTGTTTTCCGCGCCCCCCGTCTGGACCGAAGACGTGGCACGGTATGCCATGGTCTGGACCGGATTGCTGGGGGCGACCCTGTCATTCAAGACGCGCGCGGACGCGGTGCTGATGCAAAGCGTCGCGCCTGAGCGGCCTCACCTGCTGGGCCATCTTGCTGAAGCGGTTCAAAGCGCGGCGGTTCTGATCTTCGTTCTGCCTGTTGTTTATTTCTGCTTCATTGGCTTGCGAGGTGGCTTTGCCAAGGGCTACCTGGCCCGCCAATCCGGCTTGACCGCCGACACGCTTGGCATTCCGATGGTCTGGATCTCCATGTCGGTGCCGATTGCCATGATCATCATACTCTTGCACCTCGCCGCCCGTTGGGCCGGCGATGATCAGATCGACACCGCCGACACGCAACTGGACTGAGATTGGCCCAAGTCAGACAAGCCGGAACCACACCATTAGACAATTTTTCAAAGAGACCTTCCATGACCACGGAGCCGACCGCTCAAGCCATCTCCGACCTGAAAAACCTGTTGGGCGAGCGCCTCTCAACCGGTGAGTCCATCCGGGAAATACATGGCCGGGACGAGGCCTATTCAGAGCCCGCCTTGCCGGATGCGGTCGCTTTTCCTGAAACCACCGAAGAAGTCTCCGCGATCATGAAGATCTGTTCGCGCCACGCGGTTCCGGTTGTCCCTTTCGGCATCGGCACGTCGCTCGAAGGCCACGTGATCCCGATTTACGGCGGGATCAGTGTGGACACCAGCCGCATGAACAGGATCCTCGAAATTCATGACAGCGATCTGGACGCCGTCGTGCAGCCTGGCGTCTCGCGAACGCAACTCAACGATGAGCTGCGTGCAACGGGCCTGATGTTCATGGTCGATCCCGGCGCGGATGCGACATTGGGAGGAATGGCTGCCACCCGAGCTTCGGGGACCAATACCGTGCGCTACGGCACCATGCGCGAAAACGTTCTGGCGCTCGAAGTCGTACTACCCGATGGCACTATCATCGAAACCGGTTCCCGCGCGCGAAAATCCTCGGCCGGTTATGACCTGACACACCTCTTCGTTGGTTCAGAAGGCACGCTCGGCATCATCACCAGGTTGACGGTGCGGCTGTTCGGCCAGCCCGACACCATCCTGGCCGCGACCTGTTCCTTCGAGACCGTCGACGACGCCGTGAACGCGGTGATCATGGCCATTCAGATGGGCATACCGATGGCGCGGATCGAATTATTGGACGAGGTTCAGATGAAAGGCATGAACATCTTCAACCCCGATCTGAGCCTGCCCGAAAAACCGCACCTGTTTCTGGAATTTCATGGGTCTGACGCCGGCGTGAAAGAGCAGGTCGAGATGTTCGAAAGCGTCGGCGAGGAGTTCGGCGTGTCGGGCTTTCAGTGGGCCACCAAGGCCGAAGATCGCAATCGGCTGTGGACCGCGCGGCACAACGCCTATTACGCCGGGAAATCGCTACGCAAAGGCTGCGAAGGTCTAATTACCGATTGCTGTGTTCCGATCTCGGCGCTGGCCGAATGCATCTCGCGGTCAAAGGACATGGTGGAGACCTCCGGCATGATCGCCCCAATTGTCGGTCACGTCGGCGATGGCAACTTCCACCTCATGATTCTGATTGACCCGAACGACCCCGACGAACTGACGCGGGCCAAGTCACTGGCCTCGGAGGTCAATAGGCTCGCTCTTTCTTTTGGCGGGACCGTCACTGGTGAGCATGGCGTGGGCACTGGCAAGAAGCGTTACATGGAGGAAGAGCACGGCGCCGCCTATGCGCTCATGGCAACGTTGAAACGGGCCGTCGATCCGAAGAATATCATGAATCCCGGGAAGACAGTTGAAGTTCATATATAGCCTCTGTTTCAACGAGTGATCGAGGCTCGTTGAAACAGGGGTAAAAAGCCACTGGCCGCTTACGCGATGCATTTCTTGAGGGAGGCATTTAGTGTTTTAACAACTCGGTTGCATCGGATGACCTAAGTTACAGCAACCATTTGATGCGGTTTCATCCATTTTGGAACGACCGCTTCGGCGAAACTGCAACGCAGCGAAATGCTGCTGGATCAAGGTCCGTTTGGGGCCGTCCGCGAAGACGGCCCAAGTTGTTAGATTTCAATGGCCTCTGCAATCGCAAGGGCATCTTCCAGTTCAACGCCGAGATACCTGACGGTGCTGTCCATTTTGGTGTGCCCAAGTAGCAGCTGGACCGCCCTCAGATTGCCGGTCTTCATGTAGATTTGTGTGACTTTTGTCCTCCGCATCGAATGCGTTCCGTATGCGCTGGCCTCCAGACCAATCGACGTGACCCAATCGCGGACGATCCGGGCGTACTGGCGTGTCGAGATGTGCAGACGTTCATGGAACCGCCCCGGCCATAGGTACTCCGAGCTAACCATGAGCTCATCTTCCATCCACTTTTCTACCGAGGCGCGTGTGCCCTCGGATATCTCAAAACGCACAGGTTTCTGTGTCTTGCTTTGCAGAACCGATGCCCGTTCCTTGATCTGACCAGACGCCATGACGTCGACGACTTTCATCTTCACAAGGTCGCAGCCGCGCAGCTTGCTGTCGATGGCCATATTGAACAGCGCGAGGTCTCGATGGTTCTCGGCCAGTTCAAGTCGAACACGGATTGCCCAAACGTGTTTTGGTTTCAATGGCCGTTTCTGCCCGACGATCCGCCCCTTGTTCCAAGCGGGACGGAGTGCGCGAATGGCTGGTAGGTTTGGTGTTTGCATGACTGATCCTCCGATCCGCCACACCCTCCCACAACGACAACCTGACGTTGACGATGCCACCATATCACAGGATGCTGCGTCGCATCCGAGGTCGGCTTGGAGCCCAAATCTACCGATGCTGCAGCTGGTTCGAATGGGCGTGATGAGCACAGAACGGACGTCCCCGGGTTTGATCACTCCTCCTGCCGACTCTTGAGAAGAGGCAATTATACACACGCATAAGCCACCTATGGATTTACATCTAAGAAGCTTTCGTTGGAACGAAGGTCGCTAAATTCGAGCCTGGCTTCATCTCTCCACCTGTAAACAACTGTACATGATTCAAAATTCTTTTCAGTTCTTTGCTCATAGACCTGTCGGTACAACTCTTCGCTACAAACAAGGCGAATTTTGGCTTGGATCGTTTCTCTGCCCCTGTTTCGCCGATGACAAGGAGGAAAGAAATGTTCAAGATATCAGCGGGTCTCGGGTGTGTATTTGCTGCGGCAATCACCGCTTCGGCGGCCCAGGCAAACGAATGCGGTGAAGTATCACTGATGCAGGCCGATTGGGGGTCAGCGCAAATTGTGACCGCGGTCTCGAAGTTTCTGATGGAGCAAGGCTATGGTTGCGAAGTGACCACGGTTCCGCTCTCGAGCAACCCTGCGCTGGCATCCGTTTCCGAGACAGGAGAGCCCGATATTCTGACTGAAATCTGGACAAACGGCGCGCCGGCTTACCAAGGGCTGGTTGACTCAGGTGCAATCATTCCTGTGACCGAAGTTCTGTCAGATGGCGGTGTCGAAGGGTTCTTTGTTCCGAACTACCTTGTGGAGGAGCATCCGGAACTGGCAACAATTGAAGGCATCGCAGCCAACCCCGAACTCGTCGGAAATCGCTTTCACAATTGCCCAGAGGGATGGACCTGTCTGAATGTCAGCACCAACCTGATGAAGGCAGGCGGGCTGATTGATGCAGGCATTGAAAACTTCGTGCATGGATCAGGCGAAACCCTTGCGGCTTCGATCGCTGCCGCCTACGAAAACAAAGAGCCGTGGTTCGGCTTTTATTGGGCACCGACATCGGTACTGGGCAAATACCCGATGACCCTGGTCGATATGGGCCCCCATGACCCTGAAAAGCACGCCTGCAACATCACAGCGGAATGCGCGACGCCAGAAATGAGCGCCTTCCCCCGCAGTGAAGTCGTTACAGTTCTGTCGAAAGAATTCATGGCCGAAAACGCAGCAGTGTCTGACCTGATGACAAATCTGTCCTTCACCAACGCACAGATGGGCGAAACGCTGGCATGGGTCGAGGACAACAATGCCTCCTACGATGAAGGTGCGGTGCACTTTCTGACGACCTACAAGGATGTCTGGGGAGCGTGGCTTAACGATGCTGCGCGCGACAAACTTTCCGCATTGCTGCAGTAAACTGCATGGACAGGGGCATCCTCAGCGATGCCCCTAACGCACTGAAGTAGATCGGAAAGTGGGATAAATGGCCTTCTATGACAAGTTATTCAGCGCATTGGGTTTGAGCGAATGGTGTGGCACGTCAGATGACAAAGCGCCTCTTTCGCTGGCGGACCTTGCGGCGCAAGCAGGAGGAGAAGAGGCCTCTGGGCCGTTCGTTCCAATTCCCTCATTTGATAATCTGCACGAAAGCTGCAACCGCATATGGCAGTCGCGCGATGTAACCAACGGGATCGAAGAAGGGTTTCTGGCAGCCAAACCGGTCCTGAAAACCGTTCTGGACCCGATCACACAGCCATTGAGCTGGATATTGGATGGCGCACTTTGGCTGTTTGAAGCGACGCCATGGTTCATCATGGTCCCGCTTCTGGTGGCGATTTCCTGGTACGCGTCGCGTTCGCGCCCTGTGACGATCTTCGTCGCCGTCTCGATTATGCTGCTGGCCGTCGTAGACCACTACGATGTGGCGATGCAGACTCTGTCGATCATCTTTGTATGTACGACGATATCGGTGCTGTTCGGTGTGCCCATTGGAATTGCCATGTCGAAATCCGACCGATTGCAAAAAAGCGTCGTTCCGTTACTCGACCTGCTGCAGACCCTGCCGACCTTCGTGTACCTGATCCCTCTGATTTTCTTGTTCTCGGTCACGGAATCCAAACTGTACGGGATTGCGATCATCCTTTACGCGATTGTCCCGGTGATCCGCCTGACCGATCTGGGCATCCGTCTTGTCGACAGGGATGTGATCGAAGCGGCCAACGCCTTTGGCATGAATGACCGTCAGAAACTGGTGCGGGTACAATTGCCGCTGGCGCTACCGAACATCATGGCCGGGATCAACCAGACCATCATGATGAGCCTTGCCATGGTCGTGATCGCCTCTCTTGTTTCGGCCCCTGGCCTTGGCGTGAACGTGTTGCGCGGTATCCGAAACCTTGAACTGGGTGTGGGCATCGTCGCTGGCATCGGCATTGTTCTGCTGGCCGTGATCCTTGACCGCGTGTCCAAGGCAGCTCTCACACGAGTCGATAAGACCCAAGTCAAACATTAAGGAGCCGGTTCAATGACACAACCAATGGTCCGCCTGTCCGGGCTCTATAAAATCTTTGGCGCCCGCGACAAGGACGTGTTGCACCATGTCCAGGGCGGCATGGGCAAGGAAGAGTTGCTGGCGCAGCACAAACACGTTCTGGGCCTCAACAACATCAACGTCGTTATGCAGGCGGGGGAAATCACAGTGGTCATGGGCCTGTCAGGCTCGGGTAAATCCACGCTGATCCGCCACCTGAACCGGTTGATCGAACCCACAGCGGGCGAGATCATCGTGCAAGGCGAAGACGTGATGCAACTGTCCGAGGACGGGCTGCGTCATGCCCGTCAAGAAAAGATGTCGATGGTTTTCCAGAAGTTCGCGTTGTTGCCGCACAAGACCGTGCTGAAGAATGCAGGCATGCCCTTGTCGGTGCGTGGCGAAGACGAGGTCACCTGTGACCGCGAAGCCGCGAAATGGCTGGACCGCGTCGGTCTGAGCGGGTTCGAGAACCATTATCCAGCGCAGTTGTCTGGAGGGATGCAGCAGCGGGTAGGCATTGCCCGGGCGCTGACCGCAAACACACCGATCATGCTAATGGACGAGGCTTTCTCGGCCCTTGATCCGCTGATCCGAACCGATATGCAGGACCTGCTGCTCGAGCTGCAAAAAGAGCTGCACAAGACCATCATCTTCATCACTCACGATCTTGATGAGGCGCTGAAGCTGGCCGATCACCTTGTGATCCTGAAGGACGGCTTTGTCGTGCAACAGGGCGAGCCGCAGCACATCCTGTTGAACCCGGGTGATCCCTACATCGAAGACTTCGTGAGCGACATCAACCGCGCACGGGTTCTGCGGGTGCGCTCGATTATGACCCCACTTGGGGGGGACAAAGTGCCTGCGGATGCCCATGGCGAAGTGGACGTGAACGACACGCTCGAAAGCATGATCGCGCGGTCCGGCGGGGATACGTCACACGCTTATATCGTCAAAGATGGGGAGCAGACGGTCGGCACACTGGATATGACCGAACTGGTTCGCGCTCTTGTCCCTCGCGTCGCATCCGAGGCCGGTGCGCGTCAGTCCTGACGCGCGCTGACCGCAGAGCTGGAATTCATCAGATCAGGCCCGAAATAGCCGCATGGTTGGGTCGGCCTCGATCTGTTCGAACAGCCAGTCGATAAATGTATCGAGCTTGGGGTTGGGTGCACGTTCTTTTTGCGTCGCCAGATACCAGCGGCCTGGCTCTGGCACCGAAATGTCAAAGGGTCTGACCAGACGCCCCCTCTCAAGATCACGCGCGCAAAATGGTGCCCTTGCGACGCTGATACCGTGATTATTTAGAACAGCCTCACGGACTAGTGGGTAATTGTCGAAAACAGAGCCAAATTTCATCGTTTCGCGATCTAAGCCCGCCGCATCCAACCAGCAGTCCCAGTCATCCGGCTCATTCCATGTGCTTGGGACGCTCAGCAATAGGTAGTTTCCTAGCTCTTCCAGCGGCATTCCACCGCTTGGCGCATTCAAGGCCTCCGGAGCACATACCGGGTAGATATCCGTTTCGAACAAGGGGCTATAGTCAAACCGTTTGTCAAATGGTGGCGCGTTGAACACGCCCACATCGAACCGGTGCATGTCATAATCACCGTCTTCAAAGGTAGAGACGATGCGCACGCGTGTGTCCGGATTATCCTGAAGAAAGTCTGCCAATCTGGGCTGGAGCCACATTGTGTTGAAACTTGCGTAGGACTGGACAAGCAACACGTCCGGTTCCTCAGGTGTCTGGATGCGCCGTGTGGCTTTGATAATGCCCTGAATGTGTTCGCGTACTGGTGGGTAATACTGCTCGCCAGCCGGTGTTAGCTCGACCGAACGGCTTGTGCGTTCCAGCAGTTTAACGCCGATTGATGTTTCCAGTGCTTTGACCTGGTGGCTGACTGCCGCATGGGTCACGCAAATCTCGTCAGCGGCCTTTCGGAAACTCTTGTGACGTGCCACCGCCTCAAAAGCGCGCAGTGAAACCAGCGTGGGCATGTGAGTGGTCATTACTGCATCTCCTTGAAGAAACAAAAACTGCTTACCCTCAAGCACAGTTAACCGACGACGGGCGTAATAGCAGCAGACTTGTTATGCACCTTCTCATAGCTTTTCAAAGGATGACACGCAATGTGCGGCACGACGCGATCGGTTAGAAAATCTTGATGAAGGGAAATTTCTTTCAGTTCTTCAGCTGGGGAAGAGATGCCAGATTAAGGGCTAAAGACGCTCAAGGATTCCACCTTCATGCCACCATTATCACCTTCGTCAAATGCATATGGCTATCCGTTGCTGATTAAACACTTGCTGGCCGGATCTCAGCTTGCGTCAGCCAGCCAAGAGATCGTCAGCGGCACCGAAATGCGGCTGAGCTACGCGGAGTTGGGCAAACGCGTGCGCCAACTTGCCAATTCTCTAAAGGCCAGCGGGATACATGAGGGCATGCGCGTCGGTGTCATGGATTGGGATACGCACCGCTATCTTGAATGTTTTTTTGCGGTCCCGATGATGGGCGCAACCCTTTTCACGATCAACGTGCGGCTGTCTCCTGCGCAGGTACTTTATACGATCAACCACGGCAAACCGGACCTGATCATTGTTCATCGGGACTTCATGCCGCTCATTGATGATATCAAATCGGGCTTTGATCGGGACATCATCGTTGTACCGATTGGAGACGGTGAAGGGTATGAAGAGTGGATAGGTAAGGCCCTAGGCAGCTTTGACTTCCCAGACTTCGATGAAAACCAAACGGCAACCTTGTTTTACACAACCGGGACCACCGGCAATCCCAAGGGGGTGAGCTATTCACATCGGCAGTTGGTCCTTCACACATTGGGCTTGATCGCAGGTTTCGGCGCATGGCCCGGGAATGCCGGATTTCATCGCGGCGACGTCTACATGCCGCTGACACCCTTGTTTCATGTCCACGGCTGGGGATTTCCATATGCCGCAACGATGCTGGGGCTGCGTCAGGTCTATCCCGGTCGATATGACCCTGACACAATCTTGGGATTGATTGCAGCCGAAGGCGTCACCTTTTCCCATTGCGTGCCCACGGTTCTGTCAATGGTGCTCGACCATCCGGACTGCCCACAAATTGACCTGCACAGATGGAAAGTGATCATTGGCGGGGCCGCTTTGCCGCGCAGTCTGCAAGACCGTGCTGCTGCGGCAGGCATATCCTTGCATGCGGCCTATGGTATGTCCGAAACCTGTCCGTTTCTGACGGTGGCCGATTTGTCCAGCAATGACCCCGAGATGCAGGCGCAAACCGGCTTTCCCGGCCCGCTTGTCGACCTTCGTGTTGTGACACCGGATATGCAGGACGTTCCGCATGACGGTGAAACAACCGGCGAAGTTGTTGCTCGGGCTCCCTGGTTGACACAAGGCTATCTGGACAATGCGCAAGCCTCGGACGCGCTTTGGGACGGTGGGTATCTGCATACCGGGGATGTTGGGTATATCCGCGAGAATGGATCGTTGCAGGTTACTGACCGCCTCAAGGACGTGATCAAGACCGGCGGCGAATGGATATCCTCACTGGCACTGGAAAACATAGCATCGTCTTGTGATGGCATCGAGGACGTCGCCGCGATCGGGCTGCCACACGCGAAGTGGGGCGAAAGGCCAGTGTTGGTCGCTCAAGTCGCAAAGGATGCCGACCCGGATCTTGTACGCCAGAGCGTTATGAAAGAAATCCAGTCGCGTGTCGACGCAGGTGAGATATCAAAATGGGCAGTTCCGGACGAATTAATCTTTGTCGACCGCCTTCCAAAAACCAGCGTCGGCAAACTCGATAAGAAACTCGTGCGGCAAGATATTTCGACGCGCTCGGACTTAAAATCATGACAGACAAACAACGTCGCATTCAGGCGCTTATTCAATCCATTGTCACCTATCTGCAGGCTCACAGAGCTGCCACGCGCGGCGTTGATCTGACGTTGGACAAGCTGGCAACCATGGACCTGTCTGACGAGAGGCTCATTGACTTACCCTCCCAAGGAACCCGGCATGATGAGGTTCTGAAGAACGCCATCGACGGGGTTGTCGCCCCCGAATTGCAGGACATCGCAGGTTGTCTGAAAGCCGCCAAGGATGATCTGATTTGGCGCGAAGACAACGCCCAATTCTATCCCCCTGGTGCCGAATTGGGCGAGGGATACACAAAGTGTAACCTACATACTCTGCTGATTGGGCCAGACGCATGTGGACATCACCATCCCGATTTCAACCTTGGCATTTTCATGCTGGGTCCACGGACGCTGTATCGCGACCACAACCACGACGCGCCAGAGCTCTATCTGAACCTGTCCGAAAAATCGGGTTGGCGGTTTGGCACTCGCGATTGGCAGGATTATCCGGCTGGATCACTTATCTGGAACGCAGCGGGCGATCCCCACGCCACCCGGGTCTATGATCAACCGTTCATCTCGGTCTTTGTCTGGCTCGAGAACGTGCATTCACCCTGCAATGTAATCCATTTCGACGACTGGGCAGAGGTCGAACAGGATCTTGCCAAACAGTCCAATTGAGGTTTCCGAACATGATTTCCATTAAACACACCAAGAGTGTCGCTTTCATTGAGCTGAATGCCCCACCGGTGAACGCCCTTGGCCTGAAGATGCGACAGGCGCTTTCTTCGGCCATTCACGACCTGGAAACTGATGACCAGGTCAAAGCCATCGTTCTGTGTTCGGCTCTACCGCTCTTTTGCGGCGGCGCTGATATCGTTGAGTTCCGCACCGGGGCAGTTTGGGACAAGCCGGACCTGCCAGACCTGTGTGTAACGATTGAAACCTGCAAGAAACCCATTATCGCCGCGATAGCAGGTCCCGCGATGGGTGGCGCGCTTGAGATCGCGCTTGCCTGTGATTACCGTGTCGCAACGCCGGATGCAGTGATGGGGCTGCCAGAGATCAAGCTGGGGTTGCTGCCAGGCGCCGGGGGCACCCAAAGGTTGCCACGGATTGCCGGACTGGAAGCGGCAACGCAAATGATCCTTTCGGGTGATCCCGTGACAGGCGAATTTGCCCTGTCTTGCGGGCTAATCGATGCACTGTTTGAGAACGACCAGGATTTTCGCGCGCATGTTTTGGGTTTCGCCACCCGTGTCAGCCATGAGGGCGATCCGAAACGCAGTTGCGCGGATATGACCGTCACACACCCTGATCCGAAGGGTTATCTCGCGGGTTTCCGAGACCAGATAGCGCACAGGTCCAAAAACCTTGTCGCCCCTGAACGCTGCCTGGTATCCATCGAGGCCGCGTGCGAATTGCCGCTGTCCGAGGGGTTGGCACAAGAGAAGGCAGGTTTTGCTGAACTGCTCGACACACCTCAATCGCGCGCCGGGCGGCATCTGTTCTTTGCAGAGCGTGAATGCACCAAGGTTCCGGGAGTTACCCGTGCGGACCGACCACGTGACATTGCATCGGTCGCCGTGATCGGCGCGGGAACAATGGGGCGTGGCATTGCCATCGCCTTTCTGCAGGCGGGGTATTCGGTCACGCTTCTTGAAACTACGCAAGGCGCGCTCGAGCAGGGGCTGGAAAAGGTCCGGGAGCATTTCCAGCGTGCGGCTCAAAAAGGGCGGCTCAGTGCCGATCGGGCAGAGGCAATTTCCGCCAGCGCCACCGGGACGCTCAGCTATGCAGGCCTTGCGAAGGCTGACCTGATTATTGAAGCGGCGTTTGAAAGCATGAATGTCAAACGCCAGATTTTCGAAGCGTTAGACCGACACGCCAAACCTGGCGCAATACTGGCTTCAAACACATCGACGTTGGATCTTGATGAAATAGCTGCGGTCACGTCCCGTCCGGAGGATGTGATTGGTCTCCATTTCTTCAGCCCGGCGAACGTCATGCGCTTGCTAGAGGTGGTGCGGGGCGCCAAGACCGCTCCCGATGTCATTGCAACGGCAATCACGGTCGCAAAGAAGATCCGAAAGCTCCCTGTCACGGTTGGCGTGTGCTACGGCTTTGTTGGAAATCGGATGCTAGAGCCATACTTCCGCGAAGGGTCTCGTCTGCTTCTTGAGGGGGCGACGCCGAAACAGGTGGATGACGTCCTTGAGAACTTCGGCATGGCCATGGGCATTCACGCGATGGCGGATCTGGCCGGGGTCGATGTGGGCGCCCGCGTGCGTCAGGAACGGCGCAGTGAAATCGCACATGACCGGACATACCAGACTGTACAGGACAGGTTGTTTGAACTGGGCCGACTGGGTCAGAAAACCGGGCGAGGAAGCTATGTCTACGAGGGGCGGACACGAGTCGAAGACCCTGAGATTGTTCAAATCAGTGCCCATTTGGCGGACTTGCATGGCGTGAAGCGCAGGGAAATCGACGATCAGGAAATCCTTGAGCGTTGTCTGTTCCCCCTGATCAACGAGGGCTTCTTGATTCTTGAAGAGGGCATTGCAACGCGCTCGGGTGATTGCGACCTGATCTGGACCAACGGCTATGGCTTTCCGAACTGGCGCGGCGGCCCGATGCACTATGCCGACGAGATTGGATTGAGCCACGTGCTGGAACGCATGAACCACTATCGGGAATCGCTTGGCGCCTATGGTGAGATGTGGTTCACGCCTGCGCCTTTGCTGGAACAACTTGCAACCTCGGGTGTGACACTTGCCGCACATTTTGATGCCAAAAAGGAAAAATCATGAGAGAAGCCGTTATCGTCTCAACCGCACGAACCCCTATTGGGGTGGCCTTCAAAGGTGCGCTGAACAACATCAAATCCCCCACCATGATGGGGCACGCCATTCAGCACGCGGTTGAACGTGCAGGCGTGGACCCCGGTTCGATCGAAGATGTCGTCATTGGATCGGTCTTGACAGCGGGAACCGCAGGCATGAATGTCGCTCGTTTGTCGGCGCTGGCGGCGGGCCTTCCCAATACGGTGGCAGGACAGACGATCGACAGGCAATGTTCATCCGGGTTGATGGCCATCGCGACGGCTGCAAAGCAGGTCATTGTGGATGGTCAGAATGTCGCCGTGGCAGGCGGGCAGGAAAATATTTCCGCCATTCAGAATGCCTATCTGAAATGGGCGGGCGATGAGAAAGATCCAAACGTTATCGCGAGGTCCGAGCATGCCTACATGCCGATGCTGATGACGGCGGAAAATGTGGCCCGGACCTATGGGATCAGCCGCGAGGTGCAGGATGAATACGCCGCACTTTCGCAAGGTCGGACCGCCCGGGCTCAGGCCGCTGGCGCCTTTGATGACGAGATCGTCCCGATCACAGCGATTAAGCGGGTCAAGAACCGCGAAACCGGAGAGGAAACCCTGGAAGAGGTGACCTTGTCAAAAGACGAAGGCAACCGGCCGGGCACGACGGCCGAAACTCTTGGCCAGTTGAACCCGGTTGTCGAAGGCGGCGTGATCACTGCCGGAAACGCAAGCCAGCTTTCTGACGGGGCCTCGGCTTGTGTTCTCATGGAAGGCAAAATGGCTGAGCAGCGGGGCCTCACACCGCTAGGTATTTATCGCGGTATGGCAGTTGCAGGAAACGCACCGGAAGAGATGGGTGTCGGCCCGATCTATGCCATTCCAAAGCTGCTGAAGAATGCAGGTCTTCGCATCGAAGACATTGGCCTTTGGGAACTTAACGAAGCCTTTGCCTGCCAGGTTCTCTATTGCCGCGACCATCTTGGGATCGATCCCGAAATCTACAACGTGAACGGCGGTGCGATATCGATTGGCCACCCCTATGGTATGACAGGCGCGAGACAAGTCGGGCACGCTCTGCTTGAGGGGAGGCGTCGTGGTGTAAAATACGTGGTTACGTCCATGTGTGTTGGCGGAGGCATGGGGGCCGCAGCGTTGTTCGAAGTCGCCTGACCCTGCTGAAATGAGTTCAAGCAGAGCGTTATCTGTTTGGGACATTGACATTCTGGTATCTGCGAAGGCCACCATCTGAAAGCCTGCGTTTCATGTCGACCGGAATTGGTGATACCTCCTGAGGCGTTATGACCAATGTCGCGCCAACGATCCTTTCCACGGTTTCCAGCCAGTTTGTCGATGACTGGCTGGCGGCGCTGCGTGCCCTGTGCCCAGAGGCGCAGATGGCGTCGCTGCTTAGCCGGTCCGGTCTGAACGCCGACTCGCGCTCGCCGAATGGTCGCGTCACGCTGGATCAGATCGTATGTCTCTATCAACTCGCCGCAGTTGAGACCGGTGATGAGATGATGGGGCTTTGGAGCAGACCCGTCCGGCCAAGGGCCCTACAACACCTTTTGACGACTGTCAGAGAGGCCACGTCTCTGTCATCGGCTCTTTACCGGTTTTCGACCTTCTGGAATTTGCTGCTGGATGACTATCAGTTTGATCTGGATGAATCCGAAGGCGCATTGGTGCTTACCCTGAAACCACAAGGCGACGCTCCGATTCAGCGGTTTGGGCATATGCTGATCCTCAAACTTGCCCACGGGCTCATGTCTTGGCTGGCAGGGCATGAGGTTCCGGTTAAGGCTGTCGATTTCGCGTTTGACCGCCCGGACTTTGATCAGGATTACGCGATCATCTTTCCTGCACCGCTGCGGTTTGGCCAGCCCGCCACCGCAATGTCGTTCGATCCGAATACACTGGGTCCCGTGCAGACGCGCAGCACCGCTGACCTTGACCGGTTTTTGCAAAACGCGCCCCGGGACTGGATCTTCACCTCTTCGCGCGAGCACACCCAATCGCTGCGGGTGCGCACCTATCTGGGTCAAACGGGATGGGACGCGGCGACCCTGACCCAGACAGCATCCGCAATGCACATGACCCCGCGCACCCTGATCCGCAGGTTGCAGGCGGATGGCACATCGTTTCAGGCGATCAAGGATGCCCTGCGCCGCGACATCGCGATCCGCGACCTGCAGGCGGGACGCAAAAGCGTCGAGGCCATCGCACATGATGTCGGATTCTCCTCGGCTGCCAATTTTCACCGGGCCTTTCAACGCTGGACCGGCAGCACCCCCAGCTCGTACCGAAAGGCGAGCATTTGAGACGTGCTTTTTGTCACTTTTGGACAATAACCTGTCACTGCACGAGATAGAGCGAAGAAGTTTCCCTTGCTAAACCTTGCGCAATGCAAAGCATTCTCATCTGATTCTACTCAAGAAGCTTGATCGGCGGCCCCTCAGCAGGTGCTGGGATGTGGCGTCATATGAGAACGGCCGCCCTTGAAAGGATCCGCCAATGTCAGACAATCTCGCCACCATACTCCAGGCCGCACGCGACCACACCGAGCAGGTCATCCTGCCCAATGTGGACGCATGGAACGCCGCAAAGACATGGCCCCGTGATGCGTCTGACAAGGCCGGGGCCGCTGGCCTGACGGGGCTCTACGCCCCCGAGGAGTTTGGTGGTCAGGGCTTGCCGCTGGCAGAGGGCATTCAGGTCTATGAACAACTGGGGCTGGGGGACGGCGCTTATGCCTTTGCCCTGTCGATGCATAACATCTGTACCTTCGCGGGCTGCGGCTATGGCACAGATACCTTCAAGGAAAAATGGGCACGGGATCTGACCTCGGGCCGCAAACTGGCGAACTTTGCACTGACCGAACCGCAATCGGGATCGGATGCCACAAACATGTATTCGCGGGCCGTGATCAATGATGACGGCACTTGGACGATCAGCGGAGCCAAAGCATGGGTCAGCCTGGCGACCGAGGCTGATATCTATTTCACCGTGGTCAAGACCAGTGACGCACCCGGCCACAAGGATATGGCGATGATCGCCATTCCCGCCGACGCGCCGGGCCTCAGCTTTGGTCCGCTCTACGACACCCCGTCCTACAACTTCCTGCCGCTGGCCGAGATGTACATGGACAAGGTGGTGGTGAGCGAAGACAACATCATCCTGCCGATCGGTCAGGGCTTGCAAGGCTCGCTCATGGCGATCGATATCGCCCGTGTGTCGATTGCGTCAGGATGCTGTGGATTGATGCAAGCTGCCTTGGATACGGCTCTGTCCTATTCCAAGAACCGCAAGATGTTTGGCGGCAAGAACCTCGATCTGGACGGAATCCAGTGGATGCTGGGCGAGGTTGCAACCGATCTTGAAGCCTCCAAGCTGCTTTACCGAAAGGCGGCAGAATCCCTTGGCACACCCGAAGGCCCTCTGATGGCCGCTCATGCCAAACGGTTTGTGCCAGATGCCGCAGTGAAGGCTGCGAACACCTGTACGCAAGTGTTGGGCGGCATGGGTCTGCTGCAGCCTTATGGTCTGGATCGTTTGTCCCGTCTTGCACAAATGCTGCGGATCGTGGACGGGACGACGGAAATCAGCCGCGTGGTCATCGGGCGGGCCCTGCAAAAACGTGCGGTGACCTTGCCTGATCTACCAGTACCGAAAGGATTCGGTGAAACCGGCTGAACATCCCAGCTCCCGGAGAAGCGGAGCCGACCTGAAAATCTCCTCAGAAATCGGTAAAGTCGAAAGTCCAGCCGCACACGTGCGGCCGGTTACTCGAGATTGCAGACCTTGGTGCAAACGCAGCGGATTCACCCTTTGTCCGCGATGTGTGAGTTCGACGAAGCCCGGAGTTTGCGCCTGCAGCGAATGACCGCAAAGCGGGCTGCGACCGCAGCAGCGAGATGTGGTGGTGAACGGCAGCAATGGGCCGTTGATGTCGATCTGAGGGGTGGGCGCTCGCGATGCATGCCGCGCCGCCACAGGTCGGCTTCGAGCCCAAAGCGGGCGTTCTTGCTACGTAGGATTACCTTCAGTTTAACGCCCTAATAGCTCGATACCTTACGTCACCCTCTTCATCAGGTTTACCAGATGGTTTTACAGGCGAGCCTGAGGTAGCCTTCAATAACTTCTTCGCCATCTTGAGGGTTCAGTTATGATCTCCAAACGCGTATTTTTTGTCCAGCCTTGCATCGACCGCTGCGCTGGCGCTGGTGCCGGCGCGAGCCCGAGCTCAAGCTCCAGATGCAACGCTCTTCACGAACGTGCGTGTTTATGACGGGATGTCCGATGAGTTGACCGAACTCACGAACGTTCTTGTCGAAGGGGAGATGATCAAGGATGTCTCGCCCGCTGTTGATGCCGCGCCAGAAGTGCCGCGCGTCGATGGAGATGGACGGACCTTGATGCCGGGGCTCCTCGACATGCATGTGCACCTGCAGTGAAACCAGGACCCTGCTGGCTTCCTGACAGCACGTCCAGATTACATTGCTGCATTGGCATTGAGCGAAAGTGAAGCCACCCTGATGCGTGGCTTTACCAGTGTCCGTGATACTGGTGGCGGCATTCTCGGTTTGGCGCGCGCCATAGACGAGGGCCTTCACCCCGGTCCGCGCATTCAGGCGTCAAACGCTGCGATTTCAATGACCGCCGGTCATGGCGACCTTCGGCCGCGATCCGTGCGTCCGAGAGCCTTCGGCGGGCCGCCGTTCACAGAAGCGGAGCGACTTGGGATCACACTTTTCGCAGACGGAGTTCCTGAAGTTCTGGCGGCTGCACGCGAGCAGTTCCGGCAGGGTGCGCACTTCATCAAGGTCTTTTCAGGCGGCGCCGTGACTGGCCTCTACGACCCATTGGATATCAACGAGTATTCGCCGGCAGAACTCGAAGCGGCAGTAGAGGAGGCCAAACGTTGGAACACTTAGGCGACCTCGCACGCATACATGGACACATCGGTTCGGGCCGCCATTGAGGCGGGTTACCAATGTATTGAACATTGCAACCTCATGACGCCTGAGTCGATGGAGTTGGTCGTGGAAAAAGGGGTCTGGCTTTCAACCCAGGTTGGCTTTTTTGCAGCAGAAATTCCGGCAGGGTTCACACCCGCCCAGGCAGAGCGCCAAAAGATGGCGTTTGATGGTCTCGACGCCATGCTTCGATTAGCGCGAGAGTCCGGCACTAAGATTGCACTCGGAACAGACTTCGTCGGATCGAGGCAAACGAAAGCAACGCAGTTGGAGGAATTGCAGCTCAGGACGCCATGGTTCAGCAACGCCGAGATTTTGCGGCAGGCAACTGGTCTAAATGGTCAGCTTTGGGACTTGACCGGCCCGCGTAATCCCTACCAGGCTGGTCCAGTCGGTGTCATCCAACCCGGGGCCTACGCCGATACTCTGCTCGTGGACGGAGACCCGATTGCCGACCTTACGATCATGGGCTCTGCGGACAATTTCGATGTGATTATGAAGAACGGCAAAGCGCACAAGAACAATCTGGCCTGAGCCATTTGCCAAGGGTCAAGATAGACACTGGTGTTGCATGCGAATGATCGAAGAGTCCGCACAGCGGTTGCTCATGGCGAATGCAACAAATGACCGCTACGAGCCCAAAATACAAAATGCTTCAACGCGCTTTAAGGTCAGCGATGCGCAGAAAGCAGACTTTGCAAAGTCCGGTTGACCACATTGTCCACCAAAGGCGACAGTTCTGCTTCGCGACTGGGCTATACATAGCCCTCAAAGCGTATTGTTTGCGGGACTTCAGTTGCACCGTTTTCCTGAGCGAGTAGGGCGCGTGCTGACGAAAAGGTAGCAAGCGCAAAAAGAACAAGAAGGGCCTTTATCATCGTAGCGCCTCGGATCCGGGTTTTGAACTTGGGCCGGGGGTCACAAATGATCGCCCCGGCCAGCGTCAGGGCAAACGAGGTAGTTCTTGCCCTGAAACATCGTACTTTCGCCTAATTTAGAAGATCACCGACGATGCCGACGGCATCGACCACGGTAGACAGGTCATTCGTAACTTCGAGGACTTCGTCATCGACCAGAATGTAGCGGTTTCCTTTGCCCGGCTCCCCAAGCTTCCATTTGGAAAGGTCCCCAATATCCTCGAACTCCAGGTCAGATGGGAGCTTGGCACCGCGCGTGTAGCGCTTGATCTGTCCAGGTGGTACAGCTTTTGGGCCTTTGCCGGGTTTGTCTTCTATCTGAATGCTGACATCACCGTTCTTGCCCCCCTTGTTCGGCTTTTTACCCTTGTTGTCTTTGGCATGGGCATCGCTGCCTCCAAGGATGAAAAACACAACTGCTAAGGCTGCAAGAATTCCGTATGCAATCTTCATAGATTGTTCCTTTGCTTCCCAACTTCATTCGACCGGCGTTGAAAATTCCGGCACGCGCTTGATCTCTCTTAGTTGCCCTTTGGCACACCCCTTAGTGACTGCCTTCACCCCGCATTAGAAAACGATCCGGGTTCTTAGACCGAACAGGGTAATCCGGTCCTGATCGGGATTTAGAAGCGGGTCGGAAATGAATTGTACCGATGGCGTGATCTGCAGTCCGGGTGAGATTGAAAAGCGGTAGAAAGCTTCAAGCGTGAACTGATCGCCATCTATGCCTCTTGCTTCGGCCCAGTTTAGGCCCAGACCGGCCAAATCGGTGTTGCGACCATAGTAACCGAGACCGGCAGAAATCGACCGTTCATAAAGCGCTGCGGTTCCCTTCGAGGCCCCTGCACGGAAGAACGGCATCCATTTATTGTCAACAAACCATGCGGCGGAAAACGCTGCGCCGTAATCTTCTGCTCGACTGCCATCGTCAGCCGCATCCGCATGCCAGAGGGTCAGATGGATATTGTCGAAGTAGATGCGATCAAAGCCGGACGTGTACCCAAGTTCGAGCGACTTGAAGAGATTGCCGTCGCTAAACACATCAAAGTTTGGATCGGACGGGTCGGCGTTTGCGTCTGATACGCTGGCAACGGCGTAGAGGTTCTCGCTCAGCTTTACCCCACCGGCAATACCAAGGCCTTGGTTGGGCGTGTTGATTGTCGGGTTGGTATTGAAAGACAGGTTTTGAAAACCACTGTAGGGGCTTACCAACCCGTAGATATCCACAAAGTCCGTTACATCAATCTGGCCGACTTGCAGCGCCCACGACCCATTCTCAGCCCTTTGGGTCCAGAACAAATTGGTCAGAAGCAAACCGTTGTCATTGAAGGCTGTTCCCGTGATTGAAAGGGCTCCGCCATCCAGCCCGAGAAATTGCGGAGCAACGTCAGTATAACTGTGCCTGTCTTCGATCTTGAATGTCAGAGCCCCCCGTTCAGTTGCCTGCCAACTGCCGTAGAACCGCGCAATTCCGCTGGCTGCTTCGCCGGTTCCCAGATCAGCATCCGTGGTTTGGCCCAATGCCAGGTAGTCAATGTTGAACCGAAAACCACCCTCAGCCAGTCGGTCTTTCCACTGAAACCAACCCGGTGCGATGTTGCGTGGAAAATCGGAACGATATTGCGGATCGGTGAGCCCGTCTCCGGGCGCAAGATCGGCTTCGACTGAAGATGGCCCGGATAGTCCCTGAGCCGACGCTGCGCCAGCAAATGCAATGCTCAATGCGGCAACCAGAAGTCTTATCATTTTGACGCCTGTGCCCCACCGGTCTTGCGATTTCCTGCCGCGCGGATGCGATCAGCAGCACGCTGCTTCCATTCCAACCTGTCTGCCTCGGTTTCCAGAGTTTCGACACGTTCCGCCTCTAGCTGGAAAGTCGCATTCATAGGCATGAGGCCATCCACAACCATCATATTATGAACGGAAGGATCGATAGTCAGCGTGCCTGTCAGCCGAACGGGTTCGTGGAAATAGCTAGGCGCCCAGTCCCCGTTCAACCGCACACGGATCATCTGGTTAGGCGGAGGTGGAGGCATGTGGCTGCACATCCCTCTTTCTGGCACCAAATACGCCACAGGCCGGCCGTCCGGATCGCTTGGAGCAGGAATGGCAAAGCCCGCGAGTGTGATTGTTCTGCCGTCGAATTGCGGGTTTCCGCTCGTTCCAGCCTTTCTTCGACGTTCAGTCACAACCTCGCGCTGATCGAGTAACCAGTCGACGTCAATTCCGTCTGACACCAAGGCGTCTTCGGTCTCTGCTAAAAGCAATTGCCATTTCTGCCGTTCTTCGGCGCTGCCAACCTCCTGCTGCAACCTGCCGCGTATACGCACAACGAAAAGAACATCGTCGAACTGTTCGGGGCTGAGTTCACGATAGGGGTCATCAAAGACCTGCGCAGACGGATCTGGCAGATCTGCCCAGTCCAACGCGGTTCCAGGCGTCGCCGCAGCATCATAACCGCACAAAACCAACCCTGCGAATACTGCGGAGCAAAACCAATTTCGCATGAATGCTCTCCGGCTGCTTTATCTGGTCAATCCAGTGTGTTTTTGTAGATCACACCGTCCTTCATGATCAGGCGGATTGTTTCCGGGCTGTCCGGCCTCGGGTCCGCACCGAACCACTGATCGCCTGTTCCAACGACAGAGAAGTCTTCGAGGGGGTTGCCGTCTATCAGCAGGATGTCGGCATAGGCGCCTTCTTCGATCACACCCAGTTTGCCTTCCGGATAGGGGTTCATGAAATCACCGCTAAGTGCCGCGATCTCGCCACCTACCGAAGTTAGGGTTACCATCGACGCATAGGGGCCGAAGAAATGGTTATTCAGATGTTTCTCGTAGGCGATCTGGATGTTGCACGCTTCGACCGAGCCGACGCAATCGGTTTGGAAACCGCGCGGCGCCGGGCATTCCTTCATACTTGGAATGTAGGCTTCGAAGGTCGCCGAGGCCGATTTGGCCTTCCTCAAACTGTTGGGGTTGTTTTTCACGGAAGGAACATCAAGTAGGCCTGGATCAAATGCTGTGATGTTCGTCGTGATGTACGCTCCTTTTTCTTTCATCAAAGCAGAAATCTCGCAGTCAAAGTGAAATCCGTGTTCAATGGTTCTGACCCCTGCATTCAGGGCATTGATGATCGCTTCTTTGCGGTAGGAATGTGCCATGACATAGGTGCCGTACTCGTTGGCAACCTGAACAGCGGCCTCGATCTCTTCTTTCGAACCGGCGAGCAACTGCCATGGATCGAATGCCGAAATCACCCCACCTGATTGCATGAACTTCAATTGCGTGGCACCCATGCGCAGGTTGTTGCGGCCATACATGTAAATTTCGTCAACACCGTTGACCTGTTGGGCCATATTCAGAGTCCCAAAGTTGGTCACCCCACCCGGCGGAGATGTGAAGGATGCGAAATCGGCGTGACCACCACGTGTTCCGAGAAATGCCCCGGAAGGATAAAAGCGGGGGCCGACGATCTGGCCGGCGTCAATTGCGCGCCGCAGCCCGCCGCCAGCGCCCCCGGCATCGCGAACGGTCGTGAAGCCCTGCATCAGGTACATTTCGGCCATCCGGGTCCCGTGGATGGCGAAATCCTCCCAGGTCGAGTTGGTTTCCATCTCGGCAATCGATGGCCCCATGAGCATCAGGTGCGCGTGATTCTCTATAAAGCCCGGTGTCAGAGTGCGCCCACCGCCGTCGATAACCGTCGCGCTCGGCGCATCAATGGCATCGGTTGAGACGGACTTGATCAGATTGCCCTCGACCAGAACACTGGCATTTTCAATGCGTTGCTCATTCACACCGTCGAAGACATGCACGTTGGTAAACAGCGTTTGGGGTTCTTCTTGATCCTGAGCCTGCGCGGTCGCCGAAAAAGAAAGAACTGCCGCGACAATTGCCGTCGAGCAAAGAGACATTCGTAAGCCGGACATAAGTACTCCCTTCATATTCATGTTTTGCCAACTATAGTCTGGAATTCATTGGCTCGGTTGCCCCTTTTGAATTAGGATGTACGAATGTGACTGCAAAAATGGCCACTTCTTAAAGCTAATCCAACAAGGGTTATGAGCTTGCCTTTCAACTCCACCTCCCGAGAGCATAGCGAGGGCTTTGTTCGCCTCTCTTTAGCCGCTCCCTTTCTGCAATATCTCACCGAACGTAAGATCAATCCGCAACCAGCATTGGATCAGGTCGGCTTGAAAGCTGAACTGATGACTAACCCATCCGTGTTCGTTCACTCCGAGTTGGTTTACGGCTTGGTAAATGCTTTCTCAGAAGTATCAGGGGATCGATACCTAGGACTGAATGTAGGGGAAGCGTTTGACCTACAAGGATGGCCGCCCTTCGCTCAAGCCTTGCAATCTACAAAAACGCTGTTCGAGTTTTTTACCCGCTTTGTTGAGCTCGTGCCGCAGGAGTCCAATTCTGTGCGGCACAGCCTTGTCATTGAAGCAGACAAAGCGACTTATCGTATCGAGAGGCAACAGGAACCAACCGTCCCACCCATTCAGGTGACCGGTTTTGGTGCCGCAATCTATGTACGCCTATTGCAGACCGTCGTCGGAGAGTCCTGGGACTCTTCCCGTGTGCGATGGGAAAGCAGATACATCAATGGGCTGCCTATCGACTACAAAGGGATCGAGGTTGGCCTTGGGACTGATCCCGGAATGCAAATTAGTTTTCCTGTGGAATGGTTGTTTTTGCACCACGTCTCTGAGGGTTCTGCCAAGCCCATAGCATCACTTCGACAAGATGAAGAAGTAACCGTGGTGGCAGCTTTGCGATCTGTCTTACGCGACAAACTGGATGAAACCGATTTGGGACCAGAGATGGTGGCTGGAATGCTGGGAATACAACCGGAACGGTTTCTGAAAGCGCTTCAAAAACAAGGCACAACGCTACCGCGCGAAATCAAACGGCTGCGTATCGATGTCGCCAAGGAGCACCTCAAACAAAACCAGATGACAATTGCAGAGATCGGACTGATGCTCGGCTATTCTGACAAGTCCCATTTCACTCGCTTTTTCCGAGGTCAGACCGGAATGACACCGACCAAGTTCCGAAGCAAGTAAATGTGGTCGAGCCAAATGAACGCTTCGAAGATTAGGTCCTCGTGGGATCAGTTCGGAGAAGTTGTAGTGCGACGTTGAACAGGTTAGTCGACGACATGAATGGTTGGTTGCCACCGCCGATACAACCTCTGCAACTGGCCGTTTCGTTGTGTATTTCGGAGTTAGCAAAGCTTGGTTGCGAAGGTCCGCTTCGGGCTGCGTGCGGCCAATCATGCTAACAGCAGACAACGATGGCACCGAGCCCAATTCAGTCGTTTACAGCAGACAACATGATTTCCTGAACGTCGCGCATGTCCTAGTCAATGGCTTGGTGCAAAACTGAAAAGCGTGATTGTGAATGCCTGCTTCAGGCTGGGACCAGCCAATCATGCTTGCTGCGGAGAACGGCAACACTGAGCCCATTTTGACCGATGCTGCGCGATGTCCCAATGACAGCAATGCACAGTATGCGGACTTTGCAAAGTCTTTGGTACGGGTCGCAACAGAAGCCTATTTTCGCAGTATTGAACAAGTGCCCATTCTGCGGAGAACTCTGTTGTGTTCTCCTATTTCGATGTCGCGCTGATACTGACGATTGTTCAAACGGCTATCGTGCCCTGAGGAGAGTTTCAGAAGGGCTTTCACCAAACAATTCACGATAATTCTTTGCGAAACGTCCAAAGCTTACAAATCCGTATTTCAGTGCGGCCTGCTTGACAGATTGAGGTGGGTCAGAAGGATCTGACAGCCACTCTTTAGCGCCAGTCAGTCGCAACTTATAAATGAACTGCATAGGTGTAATTCCATAAACTCCTTCAAACGCTTGATATAAGGTGGTTCTTCCTACTCCGGCGCCTTCACACAGAGTAGCCAAATTAACATCTTCATATCTGTTCTTTCGCGCGAATTGGAGAGCTCGACCCACAGTCTTAAAATCGCGGCTTGGAAGCAAATTCTTGTAGGCCTTCTGAGGCACGCATTTCAGAAGAAATTCGCCTAGAAAGGAAAGCATATCTTTTTCATGTGTTGGTGGCATGAATAAATGGCCAGTGAAGTCTCCATGGAATTTAGCGACGGAAAACATGCGTGCAATGCGAGATCTAAGTTGGTGTAGTTGATTGTCGTCGAGTTGCAGTAGCACGTGGTTCGGGCCGATCTCGAAGAAATTAGATCCAGCAACACGGTGAATGACCTCGATCAACCGCGTTCTGCGTATTGCAAGCATAATGGATGTACGGTTGCTTGCGCTGGTAGTGAACTCAACTCTGCCATCAAGAAAGAACACATCCCCTGGTGCCGCGTCCCAACCATCCAACTTGTAGGTTCCTTGCCAAATGACCGGCAGGACAAGCCCGACCCAGTCTTTTTCAGCGAGCATTCTCCAAACTGTATTGGCATCACATTCGACCTTTGACAGGACAGTGTCGGCGCCAAATACCATCTCTGCACGCAACCCAAGCGGCCCACCACCCAGTTGAACCAACTCGGTCTCTCTGACCGGGAAGTCATTCATATAGGTGTTAAAAGTCGTCTTAGGTGACCACATTGCAATCCAGAATCTTTCAGGCTCCCGGCATTTATTCTGAAGAGTGTAATTCGCCAACTAAAGTTGTCAAAGGTCTGAAGAAAACTGGAAGTCGCACAAATGTTAGGCACCGGAAGAAATGAACACTGAATCTTCTTTGTTGATAGCACTTGGGATGGAACGCTGGTTACCACGCCAAGTTTCAAAGTACCCTCCAAATCAAGGAGAACATCATGACTTGCAACAGATTATTCGGAGCAATTTTTTACACGGCCTCGATCTTTGGAGCCACAGCGAACGCGCAAGATAGCTCTGTACTCATTACCAATGTTGATGTTTTTGACGGCGTAAATGAAACGCTCATAGAAGATGTGAACGTCCTCATCGACGGCAATATTATCTCAAAGATTTCGCAAGAAGAACTTTCGGCAAACGACGGCCTGGTTGTTGAGGGCAATGGGCACACTCTGATGCCCGGCATCATTGAGGGACACTCTCACTTAGCTTTGTCTGGGATTACGTTCGCTGACGTGCTTTTCGAGTTGCCAGGTTACCAATCCATCCGTTCGGTCGATACCGCTCGAGACATGCTGATGAATGGTGTGACCACAGCACGCGATATGGCCGGTGAGGTTTTTAGCCTCAAGCGTGCGATTGACGAGGGTTCTATTGTCGGACCTCGTATTTACCCGTCAGGTTCAATGATATCTCAAACAAGCGGCCATGCGGATTTCAGATTTAGGAACGAGCGCAACCCATTGCTGGGTGGAAAGCCGCCAATCACTGATTTAACGGGAAACAGTACACTGGTAGATGGGGTCCCAAAAGTGCTGGCGGCGACACGCGAGCAACTGCGGCTTGGAGCATCACAGGTCAAACTTGCAATTGGCGGCTCTGTAAGCGGACCCAACGACCCCTTAGACACAACGCAGTTCACGTTTGAAGAAATCCAAGCAGCCACAGCAGCCGCGGAAAACTGGGGAACCTACGTTACCGTACACGGCTACACTCCTCGAGCCGTTAATCAAGCAATTGATGCCGGAATTAAGGTTGTTGAGCACGGTCAACTTCTCGACAAGCCGACGTTGGAGAGGATGGCGAAAGATGGGATCTGGTTAAGTATTCAACCGTTTACGTTATGCAGCGAGCCTGGACTGAATGATGCACAGAACGCAAAACAAGCTATTGTGTGCCAAGGTACGGGATCAGTCTATGAGTGGATCAAGGGACTTCCTGAGCTAAAGGTTGTCCACGGAACCGACATCTTTATCAGCCCTGGGCCAGGGATCGGTGTCAGCGAGCAGGTCGAACAGATGGAGCGGCTTCTGGACTGGTTTACCCCCTACGAAATACTGAAAATGTCGACCGGTAACTTTACAGAGTTGCTCCAGCTTTCCGGGCCAAGAAACCCATACCCAGGTGTGATCGGGCGCGTTGAAGAAGGCGCGTTGGCGGACTTGTTGCTAGTCGACGGCAACCCTCTCGAAGACCTAAGCGCAGTGACGGATCGCGAAAACATCAAAATCATCATGAAAGACGGGGTGATCTACAAAAACACTCTCGAGTGAAGGTGTTGTACGCAATCGGAAGGGATGAAAAGTGAATTTTCTCGAACCCAAAAGCCTATCACAATTTACACTATCTACCCTCGCCGCAGCGACACTTACAGCATCCACGGCAGCAGCTGAGGAAGATTGGCAATGGGGTGCCCAACTCTACTTCTGGGGAGCGTCCGTTGGAGGAGAAACCACAACTGGTGGCAATGTCGATATCAGCATAGACAAGATTATCGAGGACCTGAATTTTGGTGTCATGGGCACTCTCGTCGCGCGAAACGACCGATTGTCTTTGATAGCTGACGTCATCTATCTTGATGTAGATGAGTCTGATAGCACTTCCGTCAACTTGGGTGGAGCAAGTGTTCCAGTTACTGCGGATATTGGTCTCAAAGGCTTCATAACCACGCTAGGAGCCGGCTACCGCGTGCTTGAGACTAGTGGTGGGTCTCTTGATATCACCGGTGGTGCAAGGGCCTTGTATTTAGATGGCGACGTGAGTGTTAGTGGACTTGGCGCTCCAATCGCCGAGTCGGAATCTGGCACAAACTGGGATGCGGTGATTGGCTTCAGAGGTGAGACAAACATCAATGAGGATTGGTATCTCAGCTACTACGCTGACATCGGCACCGGCGACAGTGATCTAACATGGCAAGCAGCGGCAGCCATTAACTACAGGTTAAATTCCGTCGACCTAACCGTCGGCTACCGATACTTGGACTGGGACTTAGGCGAATTTGGACCTTTCAGTGAAGTTACCCTTTCCGGCGCATTTTTGGGAGTAAAAGTACCTTTCTAACGTTGCGGTACGTAAAAGTTGAACCCCGCGAAACTCGAATGGTTCGACTTAAAAATCTGAACGGAAGGGATTAGCCGGATGCCAACATTGTCGATGCGCGGAGCCGCAATGGCTTTTCTTACATTCGCTTTCTTCTTTGCGGCAGTGCCGTTGCCGGCCGCAGAAGAAAACCTTGTTTCGTGGGATGCCCTTGTGCCCTCGGTAGAGCCTTATGACGACCCGTTTCTGGAAATGAAGTACGAGCATAAGTCCGACCTGCGGAAAATTCTGCTTGACCAAATTGGCAAGGAACAAGGCCAAAATGACGCCGAAGCCAGCAAAGCAGCCGAGCAGGCCCGCAACAGGTTAGATGCAGCTGGGCTCAATGCCGACCAGCTTTTGGAACAGCGTCTAGTTGTCATGGAGCGGCGCGAAGAAGAATCAACGGGTGTGACCACCAGACTCCTAGGTGCTGAGCTGACTTTGGACGGCTATGCGCTGCCACTGTCTGTCACGGCGGGAAAAGTTTATGAATTCCTTCTGGTGCCTTGGATAGGCGCTTGTATCCACACTCCGCCTCCACTGCCAAACCAGATCGTCCATGTGTCGGTCCCAAAAGGTTTGATTCTAGAAAACCGTTTTCAAAGTATTCGTTTGTCCGGCGTTCTGCGGCACGAGCCTGGGGTACATCAACTGTTCCTCGTCGACGGATCTACTGACATCCCTGTGTCATACAGTATGGCAAACGTCACAATATCCGGAACGCCGCAGAATATTGTTGCATCATCAATGTCGGATCTGCCTGTTCTGGACCGCGCGCAGGTATGGGTAAACAGCCTTTTCACAACGGCCATGACATCTATCCGGAACGGAGAAACAACCGGGGCATTGTTTACAGCCTTATTTCTTGCCTTCGGATACGGCGCTTTACACACCTTGGGCCCGGGGCACGGAAAAGCGGTCGTTATTTCCTATTTTATCGGCTCTGGCGGTAGCTTGCGGCGCGGACTCGTGATGGGCTTCCGTATAGCAATAATTCACGTTGTTTCGGCCGTGGTAGTTGTGTTCTTGTTGGATTTCGCCGTACGTCAAACCACTGGTGCAGCACCTTCAGACTATCGAGCCATTCGCCTAGTCAGCTACGGGCTGATTATTGCGATTGGTATGTTCATGCTATGGAAAGCGCTTTCAGCAACGCGGCTTGCGTTGAAAGCTGGGGATCTCGGAGCCCAGGCACATGATCACGATCACCACGATCACCATGTTCACGGATGCGCCGCCTGCGCCGCGAGCACTGCTCCAGCGGGCAGCGTTTGGATCGCGGCGGCTGTCGGTATAGTGCCGTGCACCGGCGCTTTAATTGTCATGCTTTTTGGGCTTGCAAACGACTTAATCGTACCAGCAATTCTGATGGTTTGCGCAATATCACTCGGCATGGCTATGGCAATGTCAGCCATTGGCATTGCTGCCCTTTGGGGCCGCAGCTGGGCCCATGGCCGCTTTGACATGACGGATAAGCGGCGACAAACCTTCGAACTGAGTACGCGCTTGGTAGGTGCCATTTGTGTTCTTGCAATCGGCGTGACCCTATTCTGGATCAACTACAAGCATTCACCCGTTGCGACTTTGCCTCAAGCAGAGTTGGCTTCAAGCTTTTATTAGCGAGAGTTTTTGTAAATTGACGACAGCAGGTTTACTCGCCCCGCTTCTATTAATCTTGATCTGGCGAGCGGTACGTCGAGCTAGAAGAATTCAACATGTTCTGACAGCTCACCTGTGGATCTACGCTGAGCCTCCCCATTTGAACTGGTCCACCGCTATGTTTAGGAAACGGAGGACCAAGAATGGCAAACAAGCGACCGAAGCCGGAAGAGATTGTCTCAAAGTTACGGCAGGTTGAGGTGCTGATGGGGCAAGGCATGCCCCGGCTGGATGCAATCAGACAGATTGGTGTTGTTGAACAGACCTATTACCGATGGCGCAAGCAATACGGCGGAATGGGTGTAGATCAACTGAAGGAACTGAAGCGGCTTCAGAAGGAAAATGATCGGCTGAGACGAGCTGTGTCAGACCTGACGCTCGACAAGCTGATCTTGACGGAGGCTGCAAAGGGAAACTTCTGAGCCCCGCTCGCCGTCGCGCCTGCATCGAACATGTGCGTCGCCAGTTCAAAGTGTCTGAGCGCAGAGCCTGTCGCGTGCTGGGACAACATCGTTCCACACAGAGGCACATCCCGAGAGGCCGTGTCGATGAGGATCGGTTGGTTGCCGACATGATCGAATTGGCCAGGCAGTATGGTCGATACGGCTATCGTCGAATTGCGGCCTTGCTCAGAGAGGCAGGTTGGTCGGTCAGCGATGGCCGTGTCGAACGACTATGGCGGAGAGAGGGGCTGAAGGTTCCCGCAAAACAACCGAGGAAGGGGCGGCTCTGGCTGAACGATGGCTCGTGTGTTCGGCTGAGGCCGGAGTATCGCAATCATGTATGGAGCTATGACTTCGTTCATTGTCGAACCGACGATGGCAAAGCTTTTCGGACGCTGAACATCCTTGATGAGCACAGCCGGGAGTGCCTTGCGATCAGAGTGAAGCGCAAGCTGAACTCGGTCGATGTGATCGATGCCCTGACGGATCTGTTCATACTGCGCGGTGCACCCCGCTTCATACGTTCAGACAATGGGCCAGAATTTATCGCCCAGGCCGTCCGAGACTGGATCGCCGCAGTTGGCGCCCAGACGGCTTACATCGAACCTGGCAGCCCTTGGGAGAACGGATACTGTGAAAGCTTCAACGGCAGGTTCAGGGACGAGTTGCTCAACGGTGAGATCTTCTACAGCCTGCGCGAAGCTCAAATTCTGATCGAACAATGGAGAAAACACTACAACACAAAACGACCCCACAGTGCTCTGGGTTACCGCCCGCCAGCGCCCGAAACCATCATCCCGATGGATCACAGGCCGATGATGCACTAACAATCAACTTGGACCAGTCAGTTGGGGCTGCTCAAACAACCTTTCGCGACATACGATGCAGCGGTTAAGGCGGATGCGAAGTTTGCAGAAGCTCGTCGCCGTTCACTCCTCCGTCTCCAATCACTTCAGCCTGGGGCGATCCCTTCCCAACCGAGACACCTTCAAGTTGTCACGGCGCCGCCGCTCTTGCCGAGTGGCGCGAACTTGGCGCGCTATAAGCGACATGTCTGTTGGCCTAGCTGAGACTTGTTCGAACCGGCCTCACAGTATCCATCGATATTCTTATTGATCCTTGTCAAGATTGGCGCGGGCAAGACGTGGTACTGTCAATGGTAATTCAGGGGGGGGCTCATGGAAGAGTTGATCGAAATCGGAAGATCATTCGCCCAGGCCATGCGTGAGCGCAGGGGCCTTGCAAGTGTTGATGAAATGTATGCCGAAAACGCACAGTCGATAGAGGCAGTCGTGCCTCCGGTTCGACAATTCCGCGTTTCAAAGGGGCGAGAAGCCATCAAGGGAAAAAGAGAGGATTGGTTGGCATCGCATGAAATCCAAGAACTAGAAGTGGATGGCCCCTACGTCCACCCACCCAACCGCTTTGGAGTGCGCTTCAGAGCCGAGGTCGTTCAGAAGGCCACGGGTGAGCGTATGACCCTGCGCGAGATCGCGGTGTATTCGGTGGCGGAAGGCAAGATTGTGCTGGAAGAGTTTTTCATGCTGCCGAAATAAGAAGAGCGACCAACAACACTGTCTCTTCGTAGGTTTAATCCGTGCGCACGGCCTTTGGGCGAATTGAAATTCCGGACGGAGGTCGGGAATGCAACACAAAACAGTGGCATATTATGTAGGAGTTGATGCTGACGACGCGTCGATTTTGGAATGCGCTGAAACTGCTTGTAACCACAACATTCACTTGAATTGCGTGTTGATCGCGGACTTACCCAACCTGCCGTACCTAAAGTATGGATCAAACAGGTTCGTTGAGGCGGGTCTTCCCTCAAACTGGTTGGATGTTCTTAACGGAAAAAATGCCGCCTTGAAGTCCCGCGCCACAGAAGTTGAAGCGCTTCTGGTAGGGCAAGGCGTATCTGCAAATGTAATTGCCTTTATGGGATCTGGAGCAGAGTTGAAGCATCTTGTGGCTGGCCAAGCCAATCGCTCTGATATCGCCTTTCTAGACGCTGAGTTGCGAAAAGACCCCGATTTGTTTCATAAGATCGCGTACGGAGTATTGTTCCATTCGCCGGTAGGCCTGATGATAAATGGAGATCCGTTTGCCCAACGCGACTGCATTTTTTTGGCATGGAATGATAGCCTGCCTGCGTCTAGGGTTGCGCATTTAGCTTTACCCATTCTTCTGGCGGCCAACGAAGTTGTGATTGGGTGTTTTGATTTGCCGTCGCCTGATGACGTAGAAGGTCAAGCGCCCGGAACCGACCTAGCTGGATGGCTCAGCCATCACGGTTGCACTGTGACCGTGTCGCAGTTTCGGTGCGGCGGGAATTCAATTGAACACTGCATTCAGGAACGCGCAAGAGAATTGGGGGCCGACCTCGTTGTTATGGGCGCTTACGGGCATTCCCATTTGCGTCAGTCGGTATTTGGGGGAACGACACAAGCAATGTTGGAGCAGACAAGGTTGCCAGTGCTGTTCGGGCACTGATGAAGAGAACTGGCGACTGTGATTTGCTGGTATAGGTAGCTCTATACGTTCATCGGTTAATACGGGAACAGCCAGTTGTTATTGGGTACTCGCTTGAGGTTGAAGCGTGTTTGCCCGCCCGTTTTCGCCAAGGAACTCTATCACAATTAACGTGAGTTCATCCCAGTCAGTAAACTCCCTTGCCCCTTCTCGTGGATCGATTTTTCGACCGAGCAAGACGACGCGCTGAAGAATCTCCCTCTCAAAATACCCGTAGTTTTCGGGCCTCACCGCGCCTGCGATCAAAGCCGTCGCATTTGGTTCAAAACCTGTTCGAAGAAGCATTTCGTCAAGATAGTCGCGTGCTTCTTCTCGACCTGACGCGAAAGCAGCTTTTAGACCGACGGAAAGCACGAGAGACTTTCGCTTCATTAAGGCATCTCTATTTGAAGCGACAAATGCTTCGAATGACTTGGGGTGCTTACGCTCGTGGACAGGGGCCAGGAGAATAACCTTGACCACTTCGTCAAGTGAAACGTGGCTGGGCGTTTCATCGGTATTGATCAGCTTTGCATCGAAACCGGCATTCTTCGCGAGATCGGTGATGAAGCGCGCAATCTTTGCTGTTTGGCCTTCGACCGTGGCGAAGGCGATGAGTAAAGTCATTCCGATCCTCCCAAAAATCGGTCTGAATAGATTGCTTATTATGAATAAGTGACGTGCGTTGCCCTTGATCTCCATCAAAGGCGTTTCATGGGGGCATATCTGGATCGTTGCGGTATGCTCATGCTGTCCACGCGGAGCATGTTTATTAGGAAGTTCGTGACGGCATCCATCTCCAAGAATACCTGCCTTTTCGGCCGGCAGCCTTGAAGCTAGCCAACCCCTGGCGGTCTAGCTTTCTACCTTAAGCAAAAGGCCAAGACAGCGACGAAGATTGAAATACTGATCAACCAAACTGCGAGTTTTACTTGTTGGCGTGCGGGCAGGTTTCTGAGCAGTCTAATCATAGTCAAACCTTTCAGACAAAATCCGGTGTGACGCGGTGCCCCGCTCAATCAGATGATCTTCGACCGTGTCCATCATGGCAGGGGGGCCGCAGAGAACAAAAAGCCAGCTTTCAAATTGTTCAGAAGACAAATTGCGGTCCAACAGATGACCGTCGATCAAGCCTGTCTCTCCGGACCAATCCTCTGGCGGCTCGGATAGAACAAATACTGTTTCTTCTTTGGACAACTCCTGGCGAAAAGCAATCTGCTCCTCCACCCGGTTGCCATAGATAAGCTTGAGCTCGTACTGTGTTCCACTCAACCGTACCTGACGCACAATGCTCAACATGGGCGCGATCCCGACACCACCTGCGATCAGAACAATGCCTTTCTCAGTTCGGTGGCTGATCGATAGATTTCCGTGCGGGGCATCCAGATAGGCCGTGGTTTGCGGAGCGATCTGTCTGAGGCCGCATGTGAAATCCCCAAGCTCCTTTATCATGAATGAAACTTCGGGGCCTTCGGCTGGTGCCGAACTAATCGAGAATGGGTTCTCATGCAGCGAAAAAACACTGTGGCCGACGTTTAGCCAAGCAAATTGCCCTGCTTCGAAGTTTAGTCCGTTGTGACCATCTGGAACGACGCGCAACTCCCATTGCTTCGGTGTTAGTCGAGACACAGACGTGACGCGCCACTGTCTCTTCCTCTGACGTAAAGGGCGAACGAGATAGACATACAGCAAAGTTCCAACTGCAATACTGGTTAGGGCAAGCCAGAGATAGGTTAGTAGCGGATGCCCACCGTAGCGCCCAGCATAGACCGTGTGATGCAACAACAGGCATGCGATCACCAAGGCTCCCAGCCCGTGTAAGAGGCGCCATGTTTCGTATTTGTAATCAAGGGATTTGCGGGCAATTGCCGAGGCGACCAAAATGAACAGAAATAGATATGCGCCGATGCCCGATACCAGCGTAGAAAAGTCGGTGGAAATCGTAAGTTGGTTTGTTTCATCCCACGGGCGGCGTCCGCCCGAAGGCGTACCCTGATAGAGAAGCGGGTGTATCAGCGCAAAGCCGAGTGCTGTACGCGCCATCAACTGATGCACCCGCATGGTTACATCCATACCCAGACCGGAAGAGATGAACCTGAACCGCCCAGACAGCAGGAACTCGACTAAGATTATTGAAAAAGCCAGCATCCCAAGCCCGGACGCGAGCTCTTGATTAAATGATCGTGGTGGCCACCCCAAGGACCAAGAAAAACCCAAGGGAGCCAAGATCAGCAAAACGTAAATCAGCGCCAGATAAGGCCATTTCATACAGTTTTGCTCCACTGTGCTAAAGCTAGGCAGCTCGGGCTCATTCAAAATAAACGCTAAGCTGACCTGGGATTCCGATCAAGACTACTGAGAATGGTGTTAACTTCACCACGACGAGGCAAGTTTAGTGAACGAAGTTTCCCGTTTCTGTTCGTTCAGCCGCCGCGTTCGGTCTGGCTGATCCTGAGGTTGCATGCTTGCGCAAGATCAAGGTCCTTGACCGCTTTTCCTGTCATAATGTTGCGCGCGTGAAATCAGGCCAATGGAGGAGGCTCAAAATGTTAGAAGACAAAAAGTCCCCGCAACTTTTCACTGGAATGCATCCGCTCTCTGACAACTTTCGGCGTGAAATGGAAACCCTGATGTCGCGTTTTCTTGGGGAAGGATCACCCTTCCTGCCGATGGAAACGGCTGCGCAACGCACGGGTTTTCCGTCCCTTGATATGACGGGTGCGATTTCACCGGCAATCGATGTCCAAGAAACGGATTCTGCGATTGTCCTGACGGCTGAATTGCCGGGGCTCGAAGAAGATGATGTGGAAATTGAAATCAAGAATCGCAGGCTAATCCTGCGCGGTCAGAAGAAGATTGCGCATGATGAAACGGGCGATCTTCGTGTCAGCGAAAGAAGCTATGGCAGCTTTTCAAGAGCCATGTCGCTGCCAGATACTGTAGAAATCGACAAGATTTCAGCGACGTTCGACAAGGGCGTTCTGCATATAGAAATGCCGAAGATTGAGCCTCAGGACCCAAGCCGTAAGATCAAGGTATCGTCGAAATAGACGGTCTGGTGGCTCGATACCGTGCTTGAAAAGAGCAAAGCAGAGGGTCGATCGTGGATCGACCTTCTTAGAGTTGCGGCCTGATAAGTGTCTTTGGTTGAATCCGCGCAGGCACCGCAAGCACCTGTACAAATGTGTTTTTTGTACATTCGTACCAGGCCATGGGTTTGGCGTTTAAGCGTGGTAGAATGCCCTCACGCGTTTGGGTAGGGGGCCACAATGCGAAAACCAGAAGAGAGTGGCATGACACCCTCAGGACATGCTGGTGAAGGTGAGGTGCGGGCCTTTCTGGAGAGCCTGACCGGACCATCGCGCGGCTACGTGAACTGGCTGGTCGATAAAGCCCTGACCGTTTCTGTTAACGATGGCAGGGTGTTAAGCCTTCGACCTAAAGACGACCTGCCTCCGCATGACAACGATATTGCCACCTTAAAGTGGGCTGACGACGGTTACACGATAGCCGCGTCAGCAGGGCGCAATGTATGGGTGAACGGACAAAAAGCCTCATCGGCGCTTCTGAGGCATGGCGATATGATCGAGTTCGGCGAAAAGGGCCCAATGTCTCGATACAGGTTGTGCGATCACTCATTTCCCGCGCACCACACAGTCGAAGATATCCTCAGTGACGCCTATGCTTACACCCGAACGAGCCGTCGACCCTTCGCTAAAAAGATGTCTGGTGCCCTGCGCGACAGCGGGCGGCGGCTTGCGTCTCAGACCACGATACTGTTCAGGATCACAGTACTTGCGACGCTTCTTGTGATCGCGGGGTTTGGGTACCTGCTTTACCAAAACGACCGGCGCTTGGCGGATAGTATTGAACAGGAGTCCCGCAAGATCGAAGCGGTCGCGATTATGCTCGCCCAGACGCGAGAAGATGCACTTACGCCTGATGACTTGGCTTCTTTGCGTGAAGCTTTTAAGAACCAGGTTCTGTCGACCGAGCAGCGTCTTGGAACCTTGGAGCAGCGGGCCGGAGCCCCCACGCGGGTGATCGCTGCCTCGACCCGGTCCGTCGCTTTCCTTCAGGGGGCTTATGGACTGCGCCACGTGGAAAGCGGGAAGATATTGCGGCATGTATTGGGACCGAATGGAGAAAACCTGAAAACCCCATTCGGCCAACCTTGGATCGAACCGGACGGGACCGGCGAACCTGCAGAATTTCAATTCACCGGAACCGGCTTTTTGATTGCTGGGGTACCGTTGATGGCCACCAACCGCCATGTCGCTTTGCCCTGGACTTCGGGGAACCGAGAGAAGGCGTTGAGCGACGCTGGCCTTGAGCCTGAAATGTTGAGGCTGTTGGCCTATTTGCCTGATCAAACGGAACCAATAGAGGCGCGTTTGGTTCGGTTCAGCGAAGCAGCAGACTTGGCGATTTTGGCAGTTGAGCCAAGCGTTCAAGACCTCGGAATTCCGTTGGCGGATGCCACGTCGCGCGTCGGTGAAGAGCTTTTTCTGTTGGGATATCCAACGGGTTTGAAAGCTTTGATCGCGCAGGCCGGTCCGGGCTTTCTAGAGGAACTGGAGGCAGAAGGAACGCTGAACTTTTGGTCGATCGCGTCCCGGCTTTCTACTCAAAGCAAGATTCACCCACTCGCAAGCCGGGGGATCGTTGCACGAACAAGTGAGAGCGCCATCGTTTATGACGCCGAGACCACGACCGGTGGGAGCGGGGGGCCAGCATTGAATCGGCGGGGCGAGGTCGTTGCGATCAATGCTGCGATCCTGCCCGAGTTTGGTGGCTCAAACATCGGCGTCCCGGTTTCACATCTCAGAGCTCTGCTGAGAGAGGTTGAAAGCCAGTGATCATTCACTCGTTCGGAAGCGCGAGTTTTGAACGAAAAACACTGTGGCCAGTGGAACGATCACCGAGATCACGGCTACGGAGATCAGCAAGTATCCAAGTTGACTGTAGTCCGCGGCAGACGTGACCTCACCGGTCTCTGGATATGTGGCGGCGCGTGTGACGACGTATATTTGGTTGAGGTATTTGGTGCTGAGGCTGCTCGCCGACAAAGCCATGTTTGTGAATGATGCCATCACCGCAAAAAAGGTCGCTTTCAACTGAACAGGGGCATTGCGTGCAATCCAAGCCAACATCGGGACCATGGCAATCTGTCCAAGCGGCGATTCAACAGCAGTGTCGAGGATGGCAATAAATCTTGCGTCGACAACACCACCGGTATGCGCCGCCGTCCATTCATGCACACCGTAATAGAGGGCAAGGTTGGGCAGCGCGAGCACGCCCGCCGCAATAGTCAACAGTACCACTACGTGCGCAATCGAACGGTTGGCCATGAATGGCCGCAGAACAATTAACCCGAGCAAGGCCAGCAGCGAGGTCAACAATGCCAGGATTGCCAAGAATTGCTCATCGAACCCCAGTTCATCGATTTCAAACCAAGTCAGGCCTGGTCCTGATAGCGGCACAGCGCGAAACACAAAAATGATTGTCGCTGTCCCGATCAGGGCTCTGGCTTGTGCTGGTTCCAGCTCTTTCAACAGGCGCGACATAAGGTACAGGATCACCGTTAGAGAAACCGCAAAGACTGTTTCTTGCGCAAACTCGAAATCGGCGGTTCCCAACACGATGCTAAGCACAACGAATGCGAAGCCGCCCAGCAATATGGACCATTTGACTTCGGTGACTTCATCCGGCGCGTAGGGCGGGTCGCCCGATCTTATACGCTGACGCTGGATCAAGCTGTGAAGAACGACACCGCTGACGGATAACACAGGGATGGCCAGAGCTATCAGGTACACCTGGCCATAAAGCGCAAGGCGATCGGATTTTTGCAGATCCTCTGTTCCAGAGAAAATCCAGATGTTTACAGCCGCAACAGCGGCAAACCCAGAAATAATGGAAACTCTGCCCAAGGTTTGCATCGTCGTGTGCTGAGCACGGGTTTCTTCAGGCGAAAATGGTAGGCCGTGCTGGTCAACCTTCGGCACCGCCTCAACCGTCATGGCGTCGGCAACAACGTCCTGAATGGCATAGCCCGAAGGCGCCAAGAGCAAGGCAACAACATACCAGTCTTCCAGCGGCATGAAACTGGACATCTGCGCAGGTGCGGTCACGAGCCCGTACATGGTGAGCAAAGACAACGTGATCAAGGACGCGCCGAACAAGATCAGCAGGGACTTCCAGCGCCAAAACAGGTCCACGACATGACCAAGCGGCATTTTTAGTATCCACGGGATACCAGCCCAAAATGCTAGCCCTGCAACGAAAGAGGCGGATAAATCGAGGTAGTCTTTTAGGAAAAAAGCACCAACGACCGAGGTCAGGCCGGACACGCCGGCCGCAAAATAGACCATCAGTGGTGGCAGATAGGACCATTGCAGCTGCTGAACCAGATCCACAAACGTTCTATGCCACCAGGCCGAAAGTTTTGATCCTATGGAAGTTTGGTCAGTCGTCATATGCCGTGGCAGCTCGTTGAGGCCTTTGGGTCGTTGTATCAGTTAGAGAAATCCAGATCCGAAAAGCAATGCACTGGTGATCACCCCAAGGATCGGTATCACAAGAGGAACGCGGAAGTGCTTTGCGGACTCGTCCGGCTTCATCTTCAGCAGGATCAGCGAAATATTGACCAGTACAAAGACGCCGAGAACGATCTGAGACGTGCGCTCTGCCAGAATACCAAGCGGTATAGTTTGGGTCAGCAAAACGATGATCGCCACGACCAGCAAAGTAGCGATAACTGGTGTCTGAGTTGCTTTTGGGACAATCGCCAGAACCTTCGGTAAATGGTTACGGTCAGCTAGGCCGTAGATCACCCTCGAGGCCATGATCATCTGGATCAGTACTCCGTTGACTGTCGCCACAATCGCGACTGCGGAAAAGCCCTGTTTGATCACCTCGGGCGCGTTTGAAAACACAAGCGCGAGGGGGGCTGCGGATGTCGAAAGAACATCGATCGGAACAACAAGTAGAACCGTCATTGAGGTTCCTAGATACAACACGGTCGCCAAAACGAGGGTTAGTAAAATCGCTTTTGGAATCGTGCGGACCGGGTCTTTAACCTCTTCTGCCACGTTGGCCATGTCCTCGAAGCCAACAAATGCAAAGAAGGCGAGAAGTGATGCCGCGAAAATGCCTCTCCACGCGTCGAATTCAAGCGGTGGAAGCATCGAACTGATTCCGTATCCCTGCGGATCGTGAACCGACATGCCCCAGCCAATCACAAAGATAAGGCCTGCGATCTCGATGATCGTAATGACAGCCGCAACAAAGACCGACTCAGTGATCCCCCAAAGTGCGATTAAACCCATGATCAAAACGACGCTGATGGTCAAAACAGGGATCGCAAAACCGGTTAAAGCATGCAGGTATGATGCTGCGCCAATTGCAACTGCAGAGGCAGAGATAATCCCCGAAGCTGCGACCGCGAGGCCGACGAAAACCGCCATCCATCTTTTCTGAAATCCCGCTTCAACATAGGCCGCTTCACCTGCGCTGACGGGAAATCGTGTTGCGAGTTCTGCATACGAAAGCGCGGTGAGTGATACGACGAGCGCGGCTAAAACGAACGAAAACGCTGCAAACGGTCCAGCAATGTCTGCTGTCGCGCCGACTAAAACATAAATGCCCGCTCCGACCGTTACCCCAAGGCCATAAAGCGTGAGCAACGGGGTTGTAAGGGCCCGCCTGAGTTTCTGTTCGTTTGGATCAACAGAGTTCATAAGTGATTTCCGCCAACTGCCCACTCCGAACGTCGTCAGTGGCGTCCTTCTCTTTTTGTCTCGATTGGCGCAGCGGCTTAATCCTATGGTCAAAGCTGCACCGAATGCCGTGTGTCTCAACCTGGGCACATTGGGCGCCAATCAACTAACTGGGGGCTCGCCATCACTCCTGCCGAGCCCCCGTGGGTGGAACTTCCACTCCTTCAAAATTCCATTCACCTTTGTGTTTACTTGGGGACAGGACGGTGAACGTAGAATATGTTGAAACATTCGAATTTTACTATGTAATTCATGTTGGTGCTTTGATTTATGTCAATCACCTCGCTGCGACGGGTCTGCGAGGCTGAACGCAACCCAACTGTCGTTTGTCGTCGGACTTAAAGGCAAAGCAAACATGTTCGATGGTTTCAGATTTAGGGTGGAAAGCAATTCGTGACGCTTTGGAACCTGTTACCAGTCTTGGGCTCGGATGGATGCGCTCAGATGGTTGCATCGCGTGCCTTATCACCTCTGACGAATTCTCAGGTATATGAATATATTGGAAGGAGAACGGTCTGCGCGCAAGGGTGGTGAGGTCAACGATGAGGTGGCGTAGTTGTAGGCCGGCAGGAATAAATTAGGCGCGTACACCAAACGCTATTCGACTGAAACGCCAATCCTCGTACAGGAGCGTCCAAAATGAGCAAGGTCAAAGTGCTTTCTTAAGGATGCCTTATAATTAGATCTTCTTCCGGGGCAGCAAATTGGAGGAGCATATGCAGATTTTTCGAGGGATTTTACTGGCACTGTTCGTCACGGGGCCCGTACTAGCGCAGGAGGTCAGCGTTGATGAGGGAAGTGATTTGTACCGGACGTATTGCTGGCAATGTCACGGTTTCGAAGCAACCGGAGACGGGCCAATGGCGGAAATGCTGGCTATTCGAACACCTGACCTTACCAAATTGGCGGGCGAGAACGGCGGTGTGTTTCCGATAGATCTTACAGCTGAACAGATTGACGGTCGTTCACAATTGCTCGCCCATGGGGGCGAAATGCCAATCTTTGGCGCGGTGTTTGAGACAGACCAACAAATCGCGGTGGCTCTGCCTAATGGGCAACCTATGATGGTAGGCCTGCCGTTGGCGAATTTGCTCGCCTTTCTTGAATCGATCCAGTCTGAATAGTTACTGACCAATCTGCTCATCTGTGTCAGCCGTTCGTCTGATTGACATGAGAGTCAACGGCGGCCCCAACACCTCGAAGGCCACAGCGCTGGCTAGAGTAAAGGCCATGATCGACGCGGCCCAATGTGGAAATTGCTCTCCGGCGACGAGGGCCATTCCTACCGCGACACCGGCCTGTGGTAACAAAGCTGGGCCGTACCAGCGGGTCTGACGGCTAGGCAGGCCGCCAAGTCTCGCTCCACAATAACCCCCGACGAGGCGGGCTACGGCGCGCAAGAATAGGAAAAGACCACCAGCCCAGCCCATCAAGCCGAAGGCTTCAATATCCAGCGTGGCGCCAGCCAGTAGGAAGAACAAAATCATGAACGGCCACTGAATGTGCTCGATCTCATGAAAAGCACGGTCGTGATGGCGGGCAAGATTCCCAATAACTGCGCCAGCAACCATGCTTGCGACAAGGAACGAAACTTCTAGCCACAACGAAAGGCCTGCTGTCAGAAACACGATTCCCACCGCTTCGGCTTGCATTGGCTCTCCCGGCTTCAAGCGACCTGTGAGGTAAGCGGATGGCACGCCTAGCGCGGAACCCAACAAAATAGCCCCTCCGAAATCCCACATCGCTGTGGTCGTGACGGTGGCCCAACCATCCGAATGACCGGCCAGAACCAAGGCGATGCTGAAAACGATCAGACCCCAAGCGTCATCAATTGCGACGACGCCCTTTAATGTCTCTGTGAAGCTGTTGGACACCCCAGATTGCTTGATCACGTCTGTCATGGCGGCCGGAGCCGTAGCCGTAGCAATTGCCGCCAGCACCAGTGCCAACCCGAAGGGTACGCCGATTGCGGTCAATCCAGCAGACACGATAACAAGGGTTGCAACCACGATTGAAATCGAAATCGTCAGAATGGCTCTGCCATGCCGAACCAGGTTCTCGCGGGTTAAGGAACCTCCAAGAAGAAACGCGACCATCGTTAAAGCCACAATGGAAATCTCGTCGAACCACATTGCAACGTCGAGTGGGATCAAACCCATTCGGGCGTTCCCGGCGATCAGACCGAGGAAAAGCAAGGTTGTAACACGAGGAAGATGCGTTACCCGGCCAAGTTGGTCGGCCGCCAATCCGGCAAGGAAGAGGACACCTAGGGTAATCAGAAAGCCGGCAATGTGCATAGAGATCCAAGCGTTAAGTTCTTGTCTAAACTACTTTAACTCCACCCCTGCCATCTTGGAACCGATGTCGGAGAGAATGCCAATGTCCCGTGGCAGCCTAAGCCGAAGATCCTAAAAAATGGGGGATATTGATCTGTATTAAGGCGAAAGCGCGCCGCAGGTGGCACAATAGCTCATTAAGGAAATGAGGAGGAACTTTCGATGCCGACAAAGAAATCTAGCACAAATAGCCCGACCTCACTTGTGGATGTTTTCAAGCAAATGCAGCCGCCCATGTCTGGCAATCCAGCCTTCGGTGCCCAGATCGAACAATTTTGGGACGCACAAGAAAAAATGCTCGAAGAAACAGAGGCCTTTGCGCAGCATTGGTTCGAACGGCGTCATGAGGCGGTTCGGACGGCTCTACAAGCTGCACGCAAAGTGTCTTCTGCGAACCCGTCCGATCCATCGAAAGCCCTTCAGAGTATGACGGAGTGGCAGCGCCATTCGGCTGAGCGGTTGGTTGCTGACGCGCAGGAATGGTTCGAAACCGTGTCTCGTTGTGCATCTTATGTCGCTGAAACCGAAGCTGAAGCTGTTGAGAAAACAGTTGATGATGTCGTAGCCGCTACAAACAGCGCGGGGAAATCTTCAAAGTCTGAGCCTGTTTAGGGTTCGTGCCGCCGAAAAACCAAACTGAAATCATCGGAGCAGTAGATAGGAGGTCAAATGTACAAAAACATCCTGATCCCGGTTGCTCTGGACAAAGAACACGACACTCAAGCGTCGTTTAAGGCTGCGCGCCAATTGGCTGATGCCGACGCTGTTTTCACCGTTGTGCACGTCCAAGAACCTATTCCGGCATATGTGGGTTCTCAGATTCCAAGTGAAGTGCTTGCACATACGCGGCATGAGATATTGGAGAATCTGCATAACACTGCCTCTGAAATCTCAGACGCGAAGGTACAGCTCATCTCCGGGCATGCGGGTAGGGCAATTGTCGAATTCGCAAACCAGAGCGACGCCGATTGCATCGTCTTAGCTTCGCATAAGCCCGGATTCGAGGACATATTTCTAGGTTCCACTGCGAACAGAGTCGTGCATCATGCCAAGTGTTCGGTTCACGTAATTCGGTGATCCAAAGCTAGCGATGCGAGATCTCTGTGGGGTCTTGTCAGAAGAACTTGGGGTCTTGTCAGAAGAACTTGTCTTGAGGCAGGCAGGACGGTTGCGTAGCTTTTGCCCATGACCAAACCTGCCTCTT